>NZ_CP036150.1:0-668747 GCF_008329965.1 Oceanispirochaeta crateris | reverse complement strand
GGATGTAACGGAGTTTGCCTTTCTGCTTCTTCTTATCCATCTTCATAGCCTCCAGGATCGCTTGAGGATCTTCCAAGGCCTCCAGTTCATATCCATAACCGAGAAAAAGACTTTTCATCTCCTCCGCCCAGTCAGGAGATGCCAGACCGAGACGAACAGAGGCCTCCAGGGCTTTTACGGTCCCCCAGATAACGGCAGCACCATGGCTCCAACGGAACTCGCTCACCGCTTCCAGAGCATGACCGAAGGTATGCCCCAGATTCAAAAAAGCCCTCCGGCCCTTCTCTCTCAGATCTTCCTCCACCAGAGCACCCTTTACGAGAATGCAGCGTCTGATGATCTCCGAAAGGATCTCCGTATCCCGGGCCAGAACGGCCTCTCTCTTTTCGACTAAGAGCTGGAGCAGGTCGGCATCGCCGATGATGGCCGTCTTTAGGACCTCACCCAATCCATTCATATACTCCTTGAGGGGAAGATCCCTGAGGAGTTCCGGACAGATTCTAACCTCTTCGGCAGGATAAAAAGTCCCGATCATATTCTTATATACACCGGCATCTATGCCTGTCTTTCCCCCTAGGGCGGCATCCACCATGGCCAGAAGTGAAGTGGGGATGAGGATCACCCGGCAGCCCCTCATATACAGGCTACCGGCAAAGGCGGTCATATCGGTGACCACCCCTCCCCCGGCGCCGCAGATCAGGGAATCCCGGGCCAGGCCTTCTTCCATGGCGGTCTTCAGGATTTTGTCTACCGCATCCCACTGTTTTCCTTCTTCACCGGGGATGAGGGTGACCTCAGCCAGGCCCTCGGGAAGGCTGATGAGTTCCCGGGTATGATGATCGGCGACAAAGAGGGCCGTATCAGAGGGGAGAAGTTCTTGTTTATTGCATAATACGGCTTTACTGGGAAAACCGCCGAAACTGAATGATTTAATGATTTCCATAACAGGAGTATAAAACTCCTTTACCCTGGGGGTAAAGGGGTAAAAAAACAGGCTCACTGGGGGAGCAAAAGGCTTGTGAAATTCAAACAGGCTGTGATAGGGTGATGTCATGAAAAAAATAATGATCTTTGCAACCCTTTTTGTGAGCCTCCTCGGAACCGCTATGGCTCAGGAAATCCATAAACTGGAACAATTTATTATTCAAATTGACGGAACAACCCGGGAACAGTCACTCCTTAGGGAAATGGATCTGAAAGAAGGAACTGAGTATTCCGACAGGGAAAGTCTGGAACAGGCCGTTTTGCGGCAGCAACAGGATCTGATCAACCTCAGAGTCTTCAACGATGTAAGCCTCACTCTCTCTCAAGAAGAAAAAGAGGAGGAAACAATCCTCTATTCAGTTCTTGTAAAGGTAGAAGACAGCTGGAACATATATCCCATACCGTACCCCAAATACAACTCAAACGAGGGCTTCCGTCTGGGAATGAAGGTCTATTACAACAACGCCTTTGGAAGTTTGAACAACCTCTATCTGGGAACCAATATCACCTTCAAGTACGACAGCGAAGATCAGGGCTGGAACAATACCTCCTGGACCTTCAATCCCCAGCTGAACGACGTAAAAATCGGTAATTTAGAATACGATTTCGGAATCATGCAGCAGAAAGCCTATGCCGAAAAGAAGGAAGATGGAGAATACCTTGAAAAGTATACCTACTACAACACTTCGGCGGATGTGACCACAACCTTCCCCTTCGGTCCGGACAATAAGTACTACTATAAGGTGAGCCCCGGCATCGGAATCAACTACGGATACAGCGGGACCGGTACAGATGGTAATGAAGAGCCCTTCTACCTCTCATTCAATCATGGGGGCGGCTACAGCAAGGTAGACTGGAAGAATAATTTTAGAGAAGGATTCAGTGCCTCTTTGGGAAACTCCATCCGTTATATCAGCAGATCCGGAGCCAGCGACCAGGTCAAGGTGTATATGGATGGACAGACCAGTGTCTATAAGATCATCAATTCCAGAGTCAACTACTCCGGCCGGGCATCGGGAACGATCAGTTTCAATGATGATATAAACAGCCTGGGAAGTTATTTAAGAGGGGTTGAAGACAGCACCATGTACGGAGTTACTGGATTTTTTCTAAGTAACGACCTGACCCTGGGAGTGATCCAATGGGAAGGAGTGGGAGAAGCGCAGTTTCAGCCCTTTTTTGACATTGGCCTTGCACAAAGGGATGGAAAATCTATAGACCCGGACAGTGACCTCCGCTATGGAACAGGTGCGGATTTCATACTCTATCTGGACAAGCTGAAAGGCCTTCATGCCAGAGCCTCTATTGGTGTGGATTTGAGTAATGACCTGTCTTTTAGCGATCTGGGTAAATATGAGCTGGAAATTACCAGCTCACTCCATTACTGAGGAGATTGATACTACCAAGGCATGGTATTGCCTTGGTATTTTCCAGTTAAGGCCTAAGGGTAGGTCTGATTTGAAAACCAGGTCTGGAGAGCACTCATCCTGTGATCAAAGGACTCATCCAAATCTATTTCAATTCCAAAGGTATTCCCCAGACGGAAGGCGGCCATTCCATAGAACAGGAGGTCCTCTTCCCGGGGAATGATGATCATCTCGATGAGGAGCCTTTCATCCCGCAGGACGGGGAAAAACTTATAACGGATAGTCGTCCTGTTGATCATGGACAAACGGATCGAATTGCCTTTGACCTCAAAACTCACATCATACCAGGTTTTTCCAAAAGTAGTATCATTCTGAAACACCGAGATTGTCTGAGGCCCCTTAGGCAGGCTTGTAAAAACAGGATCGGCCACTTTGCGGCTGCTTCTTGTTTTTTCTACAGCATAGGCTTCCTCTAAATAGGGATACATGGCCTGCCGGCTTCCTGACCAGTATTCGATGCCTTCCAGGGTGCTGATGGCAGAGAGACTCTGGAGAATATGGAGCATCATGTCCTTATTCCCAGTTTCGGGAAGAGGCATGGTATAAAGGAGTTCCACAATCCCGCTGGGTTTGAATTCTCTCAGCGTTCGCTCCAACTGGGGTTTGGATGCAAAATCAGGCATGAGTGCCACCTTGGAACTGTCTTCAACATAGTTGAGAGTCCGTTCAAGGTAGTTAGACCCCTCTTTCAAGGGCGAAGGATCTGCACCTAAGAGAGCAGAAACAGACAAGAGCACCAATACTGATAAAATCATTTGTTTTTGTATCATCATAGTGGAGAATATATTAAAAGATTACCTTCTGGACAAGGCTTGCACCCCTAAGGTATGATGATTCTCAGATTACGAATCAGACAAAGCAAGGGTTTTCATGGAAATAAAGAATCTATTACTCGCTTTTACAGCTACAGCCTTGGCCTTTTTATTCAACCTATATATTATTCCAGGACTCATTCATTTATCACATAAAAAAAACTGGTACGATGATGCTCATGATGAGCGGAAGATCCATACAGGACTGATTTCCCGTCTGGGTGGCATCGGCATCCTGGCTTCATTGGTCATCGCCTCTGTCATCACCAGCCTTGTTACATCAAAATTACTGCACTCTTCGGTCTTATTCCGATTGAGCCCCCATCACAATCCCCTATTGATCTTATTGGGAGTGATTCTGATTTTTATCATTGGTCTTCTCGATGATTTTACCGATATGAAGGCTCGTAAAAAGCTCCTTGGTCAGGTTCTTGCCGCCCTCCTCGTGATCCTAGGGGGTGCGGGTATCCGTTTTTTTACGATTCCCTTTTGGGGAATCACCCTCAATTTGAGCTGGTTTGGCCCTTTACTGACCCTCTTTTGGCTGGTGGGTATGACCAATGCAATCAATCTGATTGACGGCCTGGACGGACTCTCCGCGGGAATCTCATCCATTGCCTGCTTTATCTATGGCATCGCCTTTCTCATCAGCGGCGATATAATGCTGTCCATCATCAGTTTTACCCTTCTGGGCTCCCTTATGGGATACCTTTTTTACAACTTTCCTCCCGCCAAAATATTTATGGGAGATTCGGGCAGTCTAAGCCTGGGATTCATCCTGGCCCTCCTCCCTCTATTGGGAAGCCCGGAATCGGGAGACAGTCTGGTCATGCCTGTGGTGATGCTCTTTATCCCCATCGCCGATGTTCTGGCAGCCATGCTCCGCAGACGCCGGAAGGGAATGCATTTTTTCAGCCCCGACAAGGAGCACATGCACCACAAACTTCTGGACCTGAAACTGGATGCCAGGCAGATTCTCTCCATTATAATCGGTCTGCAGATCGTCGCGGGATTTGCAGTACTTCTCTTTCTTCTCGTGAAGGGTCCACTGCGTTATGTATCCATTTTGATCGCTCTTTTGCTGGTTGTAACCCTCTTCCTCTACCTGCATTGGGATAGGCATTACAAAAAAAGCTAATCAAGACCCAATTCAAAAAAATCCTCCGGGCCTAAAAAAACCGACTCTTACGAGTCGGTTATCTGTTTTTCTTACTGAGAAGATTTTTCGGGCAGGATACCGTCAAACCCGGCAATGATATTCTGCACAAAGGGGTCAACGATCCGGTAGATCCTCTTGTTCCCTTCCGTTGCGGAATCCACAATGCCTTTATCCTTCAACACTGCCAGGTGCTGGGAAATCACAGGTTGAGGCTGATCCAGGCATTGCCAGAGTTCTGAGACACAACAGTCCTGGCGTTCTATCAGGCACAGCATCTTGAGCCTGAGGGGGTGACCACAAACTTTTAATTTTCTGGCATATCCTTCCACCAGTTCTTCCGGACAGTTACATTTATTTTCCATATATAGAAATTAGCAGAATAATCTGATTTAATCAATTAAAATCTGTCAGATAGATCCTCTTGCCCCCCTGAGGGCTGCTCTGGTATTGTTAAAAGATGATTTACCTCGACTGGGCCGCTACGACCCCTCCCTATGGGGATATACAAAATATAATGAATGAAACAGCCCTTACTTATTATGGAAACCCCTCGTCTCTCCATCAGGAAGGACGCAGGGCCCATGAGAAACTGGAAGAAATGCGCTCCCGCTGTGCGGCCATTCTGGGTGGTACCCCCCAAGAGTTGATCTTTACTTCGGGGGGAACAGAATCCAACAATATGATCATATCCTCACTTCTGACGAGGCGGGACAAGGGCCGTGTGATTGTCAGCGGCATGGAGCACCCCTCGGTTTGGGAGCCCACCCAGGCCCTCAGTAAACAGGGTTGGGACGTGAAAGTCATCAAAGCCGGTTCAAACGGTTTGATCCGCCCCGAAAAGCTGAGCCGCCTTTTAACAGAAGATACAAAAATGGTGCTTATCATGGGCGTTCATAATGAAAGCGGTGTAATACAACCCCTGAATGATCTTGTTGAAGTGACTAGAAAAGCCGAATCAAAGAGACCAATCCACTTTCATAGCGACCTTGTTCAATATGCGGGGAAACTCCCCCTGAACCTCGGCTCCCTGGGAATCGATTCAGCCTCGATCAGCAGCCATAAGTTCAGAGGTCCCCGCGGGGTCGGTCTCTTATACGAAAAGAAGCCCCTCTCTGGAGTCTATGCCGGTGGAGACCATGAAAGAGGACTCAGACCGGGAACAGAAAATCTTTCGGGAATTGCTGGGATGACAGTGGCTCTGGAGAGAGTTCCCCAGGCATTGGAATGTTCCCAGGCCGCCCGCAGGAGGATGATTCTTCTGATGAATGGCATCAAGGAAATCCCCGGAGCCAGACTTCTCCCCCAAGAGAGACTGGAGAATGACCTCCACTTCACCCCCTGGATACTCAACTGTGCCCTTCCTCCACTGCCGGGAGAAGTTCTGGTACGGGTCATGGATGAGGCTGGTTTTGCCCTCTCCACGGGATCTGCCTGCTCAAGCCAGAAGAAGAGCCGTACCAGAGGTTTGGAAGCCATGGGTATCGATGCTAAAACGGCCTTCAGCTCCATTCGCATCTCCCAGGGACCTAACACAACAGAGGAGGAAATCAGCTCCTTATTGAGAGTTTTAAAAGAACAGGCCTCATTGCTGGGCCGGGCCATCCGCTGATTGCCTTTATGAAGGGCGATCTGATATGATGGCCTCATGAGTGACTTATACCTGATAAAAATAGGCGAAATTACCCTGAAAAAAGGGAATAGAGGCCTCTTCGAGCGTCAGCTCAAGAACAATATTAAGAAAATCCTCCGCCCCTACCCTACAAGGGTAACCAACAGGAGCGGACGTTTCTATCTGGAGTGCGAAGGATTGGACGAAGAATACGTTTCATCCTGCCTTTCCAAGGTGTTCGGGATCGTTGGATACACCCGTTCCTATAGTTGTGCCAAAGAACTGGATGCTCTGGAAGAAAAAGCCCTTCTGGTAGCCCAGCAGAACATAGATGCCGGTGTGGGCATGAAATTCAAGGTAGAAACCAGGAGGGTAGACAAGAGCCTTCCTCTGGATAATTACGGCTATTCAGCCGAGATTGGCGGCCGGGTGTTTGAAAAGATTCCGGGACTCATCGTGGACGTTAAGAACCCCGATTGGATCATACATATTGAACTGCGGGAGAAGGGGTATGTCTACGGATTTACCCACAAGGGCCCCGGAGGCCTTCCCGTGCACAGCGGAGGAAAGGGCATGCTCCTACTTTCAGGAGGCATTGACTCTCCCGTGGCCGGTTACCTCATGGCAAAACGGGGTATGAGCCTGGATGCAGTGTACTTTCACACACCCCCCTACACCAGCCCGGAATCCCTGGAAAAGGTCAAAGACCTGGCAAGGATCATAGCCCCCTGGACGGGAGGCATCACCCTCTATACGGTTCCCTTTACGGATGTCCAGGTTCAGATCAATCGATCGGTCCGCCCCGAAACAACGACCCTCCACTCCCGGGCGGCGATGATGAAGATTGCCCAGTCCATGGCTCACAAGAGAAAAGATCTGGCCCTTATCACGGGAGAAGCCCTGAGTCAGGTCGCCAGTCAGACCGTGGAAAGCCTGGCTTATACCAATAGTTCTGTAGATTTGCCTGTTTTTAGACCGCTTATTGGAATGGATAAGGAAGAAACAATCCTCATATCCCGCAGGATTGAAGCCTTTGACACCTCCACTCAGCCCTATGATGACTGCTGCAGCCTCTTCAGCCCGGACCATCCTGATGTGAGACCTGACTTGAAAAAGACCCAAAGTGAATGGGAAACGATAGAAGGAATGGATGCCCTGCTGGCAGAAGCAGAGACGCAGGCGGAGAAGTTTTACTTTCCGCCTCAGAGGCTCAAGGAATAGATAAGACATGAGGCCATCCAGGGATGGATGGCCATTTGCAACCTAGGAAGCACTCTTTGTTTCGCTTTTTTTACCACTGTCCGCCGGTTTGGCAGAACTCTCTTTTGAATCGTTTTTATCCTTGAGGGGCTGGGAAGTGGCAGAACTCTTTTTAGCGTCATTCACATAGAACCCGCTCCCCTTAAAGATCACTCCCATACCGCCGCCGATCAGTCTCTTGAGGCTATCTTTTTGGCAATCGGGACAGGTTTTGAGAGGGTCGTCAGCCATGGACTGAAAGTGTTCAAAAGTATGTCCGCAGCTTTCACATTTATAATCATAGGTTGGCATTATTACCTCTCCTGTAGTGTTTTATGATATTTGATTTTTCCACCCTTCCTGAAAAAGACAAAAAAATCTTTTTTGTTAAACAAAAAATAATGAGATATGCTTACAGAGTCAAGAGTTCCCTTTAAAGTCTGACAGGAATTCCCTTTTCATCCAGATATTCCTTAATCCCCGGTACGGTATAGTCTCCAAAATGAACCATACTGGCAATTAATGCCGCATCGGCCTTTCCCCTGGTGAGCACATCTGCCAGATCATCTGGTTTCCCCGCCCCTCCCGAGGCAACAACGGGAATACCCACATTTTCACTGATCATTCTTGTGAGATTCAGTTCATACCCTTCTCTTGTCCCATCGGCATCAATAGAATTCAGAACCACTTCACCGGCGCCTCTGGATTCTGCTTCCAAGGCCCAGGCCAGGACATCCAGGTCGGTCTGTTTCCTGCCTCCGTCAATGACAACCCGGTACCCTGAGGGCATGGCCGGATCGGCCTTAGCATCCATACCCAGCACAATACACTGATTACCAAAGTGACGGGCTCCCTGATTGATGATGTCCGGATTTCTCACCGCAGCCGAATTCAGGGATATTTTTTCTGCTCCCGCTGCAATGACCTTTTTCATGTCATCCAGAGAGGAGATTCCTCCTCCCACGCAAAAGGGAATAAAAATGGTCTTAGCCACCCGGCTGACAACATCGATCATGATGCCCCGTTTTTCAGAAGAGGCGGTAATATCGTAAAAGACGAGTTCATCCACACCCTGATCGTAATAAAGCGCCGCCATCTCGACAGGATCACCTATATCAATATTTCCTTTGAATTTAATTCCCTTAGTCGTCTTCCCGTCCCGGACATCCAGGCAGACAACGATTCTTTTCTGCAGCATCGGTTTCCCCTATAAATTGATAAAATTCTTTAGAATCAGCAGACCCCATTCCCCGCTCTTTTCGGGGTGAAACTGTGTGGCCATGACATTCCCTCTGGACACGGCGGCGGTGAAAGAGTGACCATAATCACTTGAACCAATGATATCCGCCTCGTCCTGGGGTTCCACATAGTAGGAATGGACAAAATAAAAAGATTTATCCTGGGGCAATGTTTTAAAAAGAGGGTGCTCACTATGTGTAAGGGTATTCCATCCCATATGAGGAATTTTGAGTCCCATTTTGGAAGAAAAACGACGTACTCTTCCGGGTAATATTCCAAGACAATCTGTATCCGACTCTTCGGAGTGATCAAAAAGGATTTGAGACCCCAGACAGATACCCAGTAGGGGTTTTCCTGTGGCGGCAAAATCCTTGATGACTCTATCCAGACCCGACTTGGTCAGGACGGCCATGGCCTGAGCAGCCTCTCCCACACCGGGGAAGATCATCTTGTCTGCTTCAGCCAACACCAGAGGGTCGGAAGAAATAATAAAATCGGCCCCCAGATGTTCCAGAGCGGTTTCCACACTCTTCAAATTCCCTGCTTCGTAGTCAACTACAGCGATCATTTTGCCCAATCCTTGCTTAAAAATAGTGAAATTCAATTTTATAGAAAGGGAGGAAGAGGTGCAAGAGTAACAGAATATTCATCATATTATGGTGGAAAAGTTGAAAAAAGGCTTTACAATATAAGTACTATGAAGAAATCAATTATTTTTTTACTATTCCTGACTCTGACCATACTGGCACTGCCGGCTCAATCCAATGCAGTGATGGATCAGTTCTTATCAAGGGAGGAAGCAGATGTCCCCACATCCTTGCTCCTCATAGCACAGGCAACGGAACAACTTCCTTCCGATGCGGCTCCTGCTGATGCAATTTCTTGGGCAGAGGAACAGTCCTGGGGAAAGAAGCTGACACAAGGAGATGACCAGGCCATGACAAGCGGGCTGTTTCATCTGGCCCTTTTTAAGAGCTTCAATATAAAAGGCGGCATCATGTATACCATTACCAAGTCTCCCCGATCAGCCGCTCTTGAAGCAGGTTATCAGGGATATATTACGGGGGTTCCCTATGTGAATCACAAAATGACCCCTGTTGAGGTCCTGGACTCCCTCTCCATGGCTCTCGAAATACAGGAGGCCAAACAATGAAAAAATATCTGATTTCCCTTTTTCTGATCCTTCCTGTTTTTTTGAGTGCCTATGAGCATACAGGAGGAGCCCGTATAGACCTGAGTGTGAAGGCCCCGGATATCAACGGAACCATGGCCGAGGCCACCACCACAGATAGTTTTTCTCTCTGGTATAAGGGGTCTGTTAACGACCTGGTCAACTTCAATCTGGAAGGAGCCCTTGCCTATAAGGGGACAGCCGGTTTTGCGGTGAATTTAAGCCAGGAGTTCTCCTACCTGGGATTGGAGGGAGACTTTTATCCCAATATCAAGGCAGCCAATGTTTACGGCAGCTATGAAAATATTTACTACCGGGCAGGCCGGCAGAGGATGAGAGATGCCTCGGGAATGGTCTTTGCTCATCAGGCAGACGGAGCCTCCGGAGGGATTCTCCTGGGACCAGGAACATTGAGAGCCAAGCTGGGCTATACCGGTCTGGTGCACTATCTTGCCTCAACCGTCGCCATGACCCGCAGTGACCTCACCCAGAGAGATGGATCTTCTTTGGGGTCTCCCAGACTCATTGAAGAACTTGGCTACAGTTTTCCCGAGTTACTGGGAAGCAAAATGAGCATGGATGTCTCCTTTTTGGCCCAGCAGGACCTGCTGGATGACTCAGATATCTCTGCTGGGAGCGAAAAGCTCAATACGATCTACTCACAACTCAGACTGGACGGTTACCTATTGCCCTTCCTGGCCTATGAGGGCGGTTTTATCTACCAGATGGGCAACTACGGCTCTGTTGCCTCCAACGGCACGGCTACGGAACTGAAGCTCTTCTTTCTCCCGGGCTTTTCATCAAGCTTCGTCTCCTTAAGCGGCCTGGTTTCATCGGGCGAAACCTGGGATAACAGAAGTGATTATTACGGACAGGGAGCATCGGGAGATCAAAACCAGTTCATGCCTATCTCATCCGGAGCCGGAAAGGGTTATGTTGTCAACCTGACTCCTGGAAACCTGACAAGCCTGGAATTGCTTATCAACCTGTCATCTTCCAAAAAATTCGCCACCGAGATCAGCACCACCACATTGATGCGCACCGTGGATGGACCCGTTTCATCCTCCCTTGTTGTAAACAACGGAGTGGATGACCTGTTTATAGGACAGGAAGCCCTCCTTTCCTTTTTATTCCGCCCCAGCTCTGACTTCGGTGGATCTTTCAAAATGGGCGCTCTCTATCCGGGAGAGTGCATCACAATCAATGAGCTGCTGGAAGACTATCTTCCAGTACTCTTTAGGGTAGGTTTCGATCTGTCCTTCAGCTTTTAAGAGGTAGAACCATGAAAAAAATATGTCTATTTTTGATTCTGTTTATGATCAGCATCCCTGTCTTTTCGGATGTGATGATCAGTAAAACACAAGGACTCGTCGAAGTTATGAAACCAGGTACGACGACCTGGGTCAAGGCTGAGGAAGGGAGTACTCTTTCTATGAACAGCAGAATATCCACGGGGTTCAACTCTACGGCTACACTGCTGATCAACGACAGCAGCGAGGTTACGGTTAAGGCTCTCACAAGGATCACAGTAGAGGAAATTAGCGGCAATGGCAGTTCTGGCGATCAGAATACAAGATTGTTTATGGGCAGCGGACGCATCAATGCCTCAGTAAAAAAGAACGAGGCCAGCATCCATGACTTCCGGGTGAGAACTCCGGTGAGCACAGCTGCCGTGAGGGGAACCGAATTTGACATGTCACCCGGCAGCCTTTCTGTTAATGAAGGAGTGGTCCGGTTTACAGTAGGAAACTTCAGCTTCGGCGTCAGCCGCGGTCAGGCATCCAGAATTACCATGATTAACGGCCAACCAGGCCTGCTTTCTCCCTCAAAAGAAGCCATGGTTCGAAGAAGAGTCAGAACCAACACGGGACAGACTGACGGAGATGATGATGGAGAAGACTCAGGATCACAGAGCGGGAAAACCGGTTACGCTGTGATTACTCTATACTAGGAGGACTATATGAAAAAAATATTATTTGCCGCACTAGCAGCCTTTGTGCTCGTACTCAGCGGATGTGATAATCTGGTTGATGAAAGCGATCAGGGATCGGCCTATATCAATTTATCTGAAGGAAGTTCCGGACGGTACATTGCCGGTGATGGAGAAACCGTGGTGGATGCCGCCATGGGATTTGTCAAGGAGGATGTACTTTATAACTTTGACTTTTTAGAAGACATTAAAAACTTCAGCGGAGACTATCTGTTTACAGGTATACCCGTAGGAGATTACTCCTTTTTAGCCCTGTTGATGGATGACGATGGTGAAGTCCTGTCCATGGCCGTGGAATCAGTGACCATAGAAGCCGGATTTAACGAACTAGAGATAGAAATGGGTCCCGGGATATCCCCCAGGATCAATGGGAAAGACTTTGACTTCAGCGATCCTGAAGATTCAGGGTTTTCCATCTCCTTCAGCGGAGAGGTCATCACCATTGGCGTTCCCGAAGAAGAATTGAAGACAGACTTTCTACTGGAAATAACCACCAATGCCAAGGATATGGAAATAGTAAAATTCAACAACAGTGAACTGTCAGGAATTGAAGCTGTTTATACAGCTACGACTGATGAGTTGGACTATGCTACTGGAGAATACTACTTTGATGCCACAGAAATCAACGAACTTCGTCTGAACTTGACATCCTTTGATGATTCAGAGACCTCTATTAAAATCAAGCTTATTGCTCTTTAAAGGATGCGATAAAATCGCCCCATCCACGGGCGCTCATGGTCCAGTCTGTCAGATGAATTACGGAACCCTCCGTGTTCAATGACAGGCTGGCCAGGGCGTTCTGTTCTTCCTGTCGAGAAGACAGCCCCAGCCTCCCCCCTAGATAAAACCTCAGAGCCAGAGCCCAAAGCTTGGCAGTCCGCGCTTCGGAGAAGCGTAATTCACCATTTAATGTGTACATGCCCGGTTGTTCCGGAATCGGAATCAGTGAGAACATGAGGGAGGAATCTTCCGACACAGAGGGTAGTCCCCGTGGCAGGGGAAAGGCTGATATTGCAGGAAGATAGAGCATCAATGCGGGGGTTCCACTGAGCCACCAGTCTAGATCATCTTGATTCAGGATACCCTGAAAATCTGAAAAATCTGAACTTTGTAATGATTGTAAATCTCTCAAACGTTCTTCTTCGCTGGCAGCGAGAAAGATATCTTTGTAAAGGGTATCTGCCAGGATATCACCGGGACCTCTGTAGGTTTTATCCTCCACCTTCTCCCAGAAAGGGGACTTCTTAAGAGAACGCCTTACAAAATAAGCGGGAAAATCACCGGACATTTTAGCCGAGAATTGGAGGGTTGAGTGAAACATACCGCTCAGGATCGTCTCATTTGTTCTTTCTAAAGCCGGATAAACTTCACTCTCATTCAGGGGCAGCAAATCACGTAGGATCTCAAAACTCAAGCGGGAATGGTCAGACGGCCTAACCAGTAGGTAGAATTCATCCTCACGGGGAAGAACGATCAGAGGATCTGTATTTTGAGGGAGTTCGACAGGAGGAGTGGTACAACTAAAGAATAAGAAGACAAAAAGTAGGATCTCAAAAGCTAAGTATTTACGTTTCATGAAACAATCTCCTGAAGAATAAATGTTTCACACGCCCCGGCAATCCCGGATTGTGTGATCCAGAATTGCCGGAATGTCAAAGGTTCAGATCTCAGGCCTTTTCAAGGGCGATATAACAGGGTTCATCATCACCGCAACTGCCTTCAAAGGCATTGTCGTGGTTTTCCCAAACCCAGCTGTCACCCAATGTTTCCGAGAGCAGATTATCTTCAAAGGACTCCACAGCCGCTTTGACTGAATCTGAACCGCTGATGAACAGCTTGATTCTGTCGGTTACTTCCAGACCGCTCTCTTTTCTCAGGTTCTGAATGCTTCTGACAATGTCACGAACCATCCCCTCCTGGAGGAGATCTTCCGTAATTTCGGGGTCCAGGGCAATGGTCAAATTCCCTTCGTTGAGAACCTTGAGATTTTCTTTCTCAGAACGCTGTATGACCACGGATTCAGAAGTGATATCCACCGAATTGAATTGGGCACCATCAAAACTAACGCTGAGTGTGGCCCCTTCCAGAAGGGAAAGGATCTCCGTAGAGGAGAGTTCTGCGATCTTGGACGCCGCGGCTTTCATGTCTTTCCCCAGCTGTTTACCCAGGACTCTGAAGTTTGCCTTGACCGAGTACTCGACAAGGTCTTCTTCATTTTCACGGAAGTAAACTTCCTTCACATTCAGCTCTTCGGCGATGATATCTTCCATCTCCCGGAGGATTCTCTTTTCATCGGTGTTTCTTGTGACAATATGCATGGCCTTGAGAGGCTGTCTTGTCTTCAGATTGTGAACCGCCCTAAGAGCCCGTCCCATGGAAACCGTCTGCTGAGTCAATGCCATTTTATGTTCCAGAATCTGGTCCCGCTGGTCTTCCTGAGCAGTAGGATAGTCGCAAAGGTGAATTGACTCGGGCATATCATCAGTTTTTAGATTGCGGTAGATCTCTTCGGTCACAAAAGGTATGAAGGGAGAGGCCACCTTGACCAGTGTGATAAGGGCATGCCAGAGAGTACCGTAGGCCTGCAGTTTATCTCCATCATTCTCACTCTTCCAGAAACGGCGTCGGGAACGGCGGATGTACCAGTTATTCATGAGGTCAATAAACTTCAGTATGGGTTCAATGGCCTTCTGGATATCATAAACATCCAGCTGAGCCGTCACATCCTGTACCATGTGGAGGGTTTCTGAAAGAATCCACTGATCCAGTGGGTTATCGGGATTTTCCGGAGGAGCGGAAGGGGCTTCCCTATCAATGTTGGCATAGGTGACAAAAAAGCTATAGGAGTTCCAGAGAGGAATGATGATGCTCTTGAGCACATCTTTGACCCCTTCATCGGAGTATTTTAGCCCTTCCCCGTGAACGACGGCGCTGTTCATCAAAAATAGACGCAGAGCATCGGCACCAAAGTTATTGATGACTTCTCCAGGATCGGTAAAGTTCCGCAGAGACTTGGACATTTTCTTGCCGTCTTCGGCCAAAACCAGGCCATTAACAACAACGTTTTCAAAGGCGGGGCTGTCAAAGAGAGACGCCGCCAGGATGGTGAGTGTATAGAACCAACCACGAGTTTGATCCAGCCCCTCGCAGATGAACTGAGCGGGGAAATTGGCCTCAAACCACTCCTTGTTTTCAAAGGGATAGTGAACCTGAGCATAGGGCATGGATCCTGATTCAAACCAGCAGTCCAGGACTTCGGGGATTCTCCTCATGGTACCCTTACCACAGGTACATTCAAAGGTAATGTCATCCACAAAGTGCTTGTGAAGGTCTTCGACCTCCACTCCTGATTTTTCTTTCAGCTCGGCCTTGCTGCCGATACACACTCTTGTTTCACAGCTATCGCACTCCCAGATAGGAATGGGATTTCCCCAGTAGCGATTCCGGCTAATGGCCCAGTCCCGGGCATTCTCCAGCCATTTTCCGAATCGCCCCTTCTTGAGGTGTTCCGGAACCCAGTTGACTTTATCATTATTGGAAAGCATCTTGTCTTTCACCTTGTCGATGTCAACAAACCAGGACCCTACGGCCTTGTAAATAAGAGGGCTGGAACAGCGCCAGCAATGAGGATAGGAGTGAAGAATCTGGTCACGCTTTACGAGCTTCCCCTCTTCCTTGAGACGAGTCATGATATCTTTGTCACAGTCTTTAACAAAGCGTCCCGCATATTCGGGAACCTCTTTGGTAAACTGCCCCTCATCATCTACGGGACAGACCACTTCGATGCCTGTATCCTTGAGAACGGCATAGTCTTCTTCACCAAAACCGCTGGCCGTATGGACAATTCCCGTACCGTCTTCGGTAGACACATGGTCTCCCGTGAAGGTCTTAAAAGCACCCTGGTCTTTTCTATTTAGAAAATAGGGAAAAATCGGCTCATAGGAGAGACCAGTGAGGTCTTTTCCTTTTCTGGTCCAAATGATCTCATAGTCTTCTTCAGACTTATAGTAAGCTCCTAAACGCTCGGCAGCCAGGATATAGAACTCGTCCCCGTCTTTGACCTTGACATAATCAATTTCGGCCCCAAGAGTCAGGGCCAGATTGGAGATGAGGGTCCAAGGTGTGGTCGTCCAGGCAAGAAAGTATGTGTTATCATTATCGTCAACGTCGAGAGCCTTGAATCTGATAGTTATGGCCGGATCATTGACATCTTTGTATCCACCCAGATTGAGTTCATGATTACTCAAAGGAGTGGAACAGCGGGGACAGGTGGGGAGAATATAGTGTCCTTTGTAGATGAGGTCTTTTTCCCAAAGGGATTTAACGACCCACCAGATAGACTCCATATAGTTTGCATCCATGGTCTTGTAATCGTTATCAAAATCGACCCAGCGGCCCATTCGTGTGATGGTTTCCCGCCATTCGCTGGTATATCTAAGAACAATGGATCGACAGGCTTCGTTAAACTTAGCCACACCGTATTTCTCAATTTCCGTTTTTCCGGAGATACCCAGCTCCTTTTCCATTTCATATTCTACAGGCAGTCCGTGGCAGTCCCAGCCAAATCGGCGCTCTACCCGTTTACCCTTCATGGTCTGGTAGCGTGGAATAATGTCTTTGAGAGTTCCCGGCACAAAGTGACCGAAATGAGGCAAACCGGTAGCAAAGGGAGGCCCATCGTAAAATACGAAGTCCTCGGCACCGTCACGATTGGAAATGGATTTCTCAAAGATGGAATTCTCTTCCCAGAATTTCTGAATTTTTTCTTCCATTTTAGGGAAGTCGACTCTGGGTTCTACGGGGGTATACAAAACGGTTCTCCTAGTTCAAATAAGTACAAATTAATGAATGTATTTTATAGTAAGAGGGAGGGATTAGGCAAGGGCAGTCCCGGCTGGAAACAGAGCGTGCTCTGAATACTGGACAGACCGTTTAATAGTTTGAAAAACCCTACAGTTGATTCCTCAAACTATTTCCTGCTGATACGGATTATAAGCGAAGGGTCATGGGAGAAGATTCCTTCAATCTGGTCATGCATTTCCTGTACTTCTCCCAGATTGTGCATGGTTTGGGAATATTTAATTTTAACCCTCTGTTTGCTTGTTTTAATCTCCATCATCATGGCATCACTGCCCATGAAGTTTTTGAGCAGCTCAATGGACTCGGCATGAAAGTGCTTTTTGTTAAATGTGATATACACATCGAAGTTGAAGCTTGTGGGGGGTGCCATACCCAACTTGATCCGGTTGAGAAAAAGCATCAGCAAACCCACAAAGAGTGTCAGAATCAAGGCATGAACAAAAAAGGCCAATCCGCAGGAGATTCCCACAACTATGGCCAGAAAAATATAAGACATGTCTATGGGATTACTCACGGCTGTACGAAAACGAACAATTGAAACCGCACCGAGCAATCCAAAGGCGACGACCATATTGGAAGCGATCATCATCATGGCTCCTGCCATGATAACACCTATATAAATAATGGAATGCATGATGATATGGCAGTCTTCCTTATGGGAGTTTAGATTCTTATAGGTGAAGGCCAGAAACAGATTCAATATGAAAGCATACCCTAGCCTGCTGATACTGGCGAGTACGGTAAAATCCTGCTGCATAGCCGATGTGTTTAGAATATTAAGAAACTCGGTCATTTATTCTCCTAAATGTGCATGTCTCACTCATCAAAAAAATCGTTCCATTCGGGATCTGCCAGAATTGTATCTGCCCGGTTATCCAGGAAGGAGAGAATGAAGTCTCTTTCCCCATCAAAATTTTCGCTCTCAAGGTAAAAGACCGGTTCAAGATCTACTGCCTGTTCCAGATCTGTATAAAGGGTTTCCAGATAGGTCTTCAAAGAATCAATTATATTATGTTCTGACGATTGAAGAAAGTATTTATTGAAAACGGATTTATATTGCTGTTGGAACAAAGGAGATTCCAGCATACGGGAGGTCAGAAGATTATCTCCCCCAATGGATTCATAGCGGTAGTAGTGATCGTTATCCCAGGGGAGAATTCTGTAGTAATCTCCCGCATAGATATAGAAGTTGGTGTTGTAGGTATCTGCAGAACCAAAAAAATCCCTCACAACCATATACCGGGCTACACTTTCCAAATCTACATTTTCTTCTATCCACGTAACCCACTCTACTGTGGACATATGAGCAGCGTTCACCAATAACAGATTCAGTGTGCTGAAATCATCGTCATCGGGATATTTTTTTTCCGACATGGACTGGACTGGCACATCCTGTCCTATATCAAAGACCCTGATTTTAAACAATTCTCCCTTTTCCCCGTAAAAATCATCAACGGATGAATCATAAAGGGGCAGACGGTTGTAATAGCCCATGTATTCACCATTGAAAAAAAGACTGGCAGGTGAAAGCTGAGGAGCCGGTAATCCCACTTGCTCATAGGCGTACATGATCAAATTGTAGCTCATCCAAGGGTCTCCTCCAGCATCGAGGGCAATCTTTGTTTCCTCATCCTCCAGGAGGAGAGTAAAAGATTTTTTAGGATTCATACGGGATGTAAAACCGCGTACATTGATCTCTCCACGTCCTCTTGCCCCATCCATTTCATAGCCGCACAAGGCCTCAATATTCATGGTTACAGAATCATAGAGATCACTCATTTCATCGGGAGCCAGAGTTATTTTTACAGATGGCAAACCCGTCTCGACTCCGTCTTCATCGGGGAGTATCCCTACAAACTCACCGCAGGAAGCCAGAGAAAGGATCAGACAGGCTGTGAACCCTAATGTCTTATTTCGAAGCTGATGCCCCATATGATCTCCAAACCCGTTTGAAGGACCGATTCTCCCCCATCGCTGTTATAATTGGTCAGGATGTCGGTTCCCCCTTCTAAATGCAAAAAGAAGGTCTTGTCCCATGCCAGAAGCTGACCCGTGCGGACAGAGGCAGTCCAGGACTCCATCTGATCCAGACTATGAATCAAAAAACCTGTGTTTAATCCGGGAGTCCAGACAAAATCATCATATTTAAGGGGATAAGCCAGGAGAATGTCTGCCCCCATAAACCAGCTGGGTTCCCCTTCTCCGGGAAAGTGAATATACCCCACGGGATCGATGAGATTATTCCCCAGGGTGACATCCCCTTTGTAGATGAAAAGACCCTTTCCGCTCATATCGGCAATGGCCGCCTGAAAGAGAAAATTATGATCCTGCGTGTGGGAACTTGCGGTGCCCACCCAGTTTTTGTGTATGAAATAGGGATAGTAAGCGGCGGTGATCCCCACCCAGCTGTCTTCACCCTTATAAGGATAAAACAGCCCCGTGTTGACCTGAACTTCTCTGCCGGAGGGCTGAAAAAAGATATGGCCGTATGCGCTCACAGGGAGTGTGCCTTCTTTATAGTTTTGATAGGCTTTAAAACCGAGAGCCCTTGATGTGTACCATCCCATCTCATCCAATCGGTTTTTGATGAGGGAGTCCAGGTTAAAAGGCACTTGTTTACTAGAGAACTGGTCTTCCAGAAGGATCTCATTCTTAAACATGCCGAGCTGATAACGCTGCCTGTCCTGACGGAAACGCACCCAGACTTCATCGGTTTCTACCTCGTCTGTCTTAAAATCCACCTCAAGACCTATTTCCCAGGCATCGGTGATTTCAAAGCGGTTATCCATTTTGAACCCCAGCTCCAGATAGTCCGTGGGAGCCGTCTCATAATCACTTTCAATGTAAAAATTCCCTTCCGGTTCCCACAAGTCGAAAAAATCGTCCTTGGCGGAAATGAGACTTATTGAGAATGTGCAAAGTATAAGAGTCCAAATTATTTTATTCATGCAGTTCCAACTTGAGGATGCCTCCGCTGTCCTGGGCAACGTAAAAATATCCATCACCATCGACAGCCAGACCTTCCTGGTTTTTTCCCGGCAGCTGACAGTGCCAGAGGATTTGTCCTTTTAAATCCAGTTTATAGAGCCTATCAAGGGTATCGCTGAGGATATAAAATCCCTCGCTTGTCCACAAGAGAGCAGACTGATCCTCAATGCCTGTTTTTATCTTATTTATTTTACCAACCTTCATCATGAAAAGGGCTGCGTCTTTGCTCTTTTTTTTAAGTTTCTGATTCACCAGAAAAAAGGTATCCCTTCCATCACTGCCAAGTCCTTCATAGGGAGGAGTGCCCGAAGGGAGGATTTGTTCATAAGCCAGGATCTCCAGGGTATCGGGATGGATTTTAATAAGATGATTTGTCTTCTCATCCAGGGCGTAGAGCATGCCCTGTTCGGGGAAGATCATGATCCCTTCCAGGTCCCTTTCTCCCAGCCAGGACTGGTGAAGGAGCTCCCCCTCCAGGCTGATCTCGGCTATATGTCCCTCATCCCCGACCACAAAGAGAGTGTTCCGGTTTGGAGAGTACACAAGACCCGAGGGTTCCCGGAAGTTATCCAGCTTAAAAAAATCGAGTTCCTTAAGATAAGGCTTTGCAGAGTTTGGCTGGGACCATAACGAACCCAAAGTCAACATATAAATTGAGATAACTATTAAAAACAAATACTTTCTATACATTTTAAACCTCAAGAAAACAAAAACTCCTTCATGGATATCAAATCCTGATTCTGCAGCGACAAGACCCGTTTATAGTTGGCATGACCTTTTTTCGAAAGGCGGTTATAGAGATCTTTGTCACTGAGAACCTGAAACATTCTGGTTTCAATTTCCATGATTGATGTTGTATCAAAAAAATGTGCCGAATCGGCCAAGACTTCAAAAAGAGAGGTATTGGAGGCACTGAGAACCGGTTTCCCAAACCGTTGAGCTTCCAGGGGAGGATAACCGAACCCCTCATTTAGGGTAGGATAAACAAAGGCATAACAGTGCTGATACAAACTTTGAAGAACATCCTCTTCCACGTAGTCCATCATGATAACATTATCACTGCTCCACTTTTTAAGAGGATTATTTCTAGAAATCCCAGTAATGACAAGTTTTATATCATGGGGATAATGTTTTTGCAGATTTTTAAAAGCCTGAATGGCTCTGAAAGAATTCTTTATCCAGCGATTCCCGCTGACAATCAGAAAATAGGGTCCCTCTACCTCAGAAGGTAGATCTATCGGAATTTGCTCATCAAGAAACAAAGGTGAATAAAAGACCTTGATCTGATCAGGATCTTTTAATCCCAAATTCAGAAAAATACTAGCCTTGCTATGATGGCTTACGGTCACAATGGAATAATTTGCAGCAATGTCATGCAGTCCCTGATAGCGGGTAATCTTTCTGTGAATGATTTTTTTTGAAAACAGAGCCTTAGCCAGGACCTTTAGCTTACCTTTCAAAGATGACGTGTACTTAAGCTCAGTACTATCCCAGTGCTTTTCTATCCCCCGCAGTCCATGGTTGGTAAAGACAAAGTGTACATTCTTTAGTCTTAAAGAACGGAGATTGGAAGGAATAGCTGAAAAGACTCTTGTCACTTCATGTTTTTGTATCAGACCATAGACCTCTTCTATGCTATCAATGGCTTCAAGGATTATCCCTTCAGCACCAGATAGGGCCATCACATCCGGATGAAGAGGACGATCACGAAAATAGAAACCTATAAGTTGGTGTCCTTTTAAATCTTTTGCCAAATATCTAAATATGAGTGAGGCATAAAAACCGGCACCATGGAACTGTTCACCCTTTTTGGGCTGTGAGGCTACCAGATCAAATAACAGGTTCATTAAGACTCCTTAAAGACAAGCTCAAGCATTTCCTGGAGCATCTGTTTCTGCTTGTTAGAAACAAGATTATACCGTTGCGGACCTATAATGGCCAGTTCTTTATGAAGATCCTCATCTTCAAGCATCAGAATCCGGCTAGCAATTTCATCCTCAGAATAGGGGTTGGCATAGAGAACGGCATCACCACAGACTTCTGTGACTGCCGAAAAAGCGGAGGCCAAAACAGGAGTCCCGTATTTCATAGCCTGAAGAGGAGGATAACCAAATCCCTCATTCAGAGAGGGGTAAAGCAGGGCCCGGGCCCCCTTGAACAAACTTTCTAGAAGCTCTGTTTTCACATAATCCAGAAAAAGAAAGTGTTCTTTGTTTTTCAGGGATCGATACACAATGTTGGTCCCCCCTGTCAGGACCAGTTTCCGCCCCTTCAACCGGCCGTCTGAAACAAGCTTATCAAAGGCTCTGGCCAGACGCAGGTTATTCTTAAGCCAGCGACCGCTTCCTAGGCCCAGATAAAATTCCCCTTCAGTCAGCCCCAGGCTTTCCAGGAGTTCTTTACTTTTCATTGCAACATAATCAGGATCTATGGGATTAAATAGAGGGGAGTAACAGACGTGGAGCTGATCGGATTTTAATTCGGGGAAGAAATTCAAGAGTGAATATTTTGTATGAGCCGATACAGTGATGATTTGACTGCCAGAAAGAGTCAGGAGTTTGCGGACTTTGGCTGCAGCCATTCTTTTATACCTATCCGGAAAAAAGCGGATAAATAGAGCTTTTAGAATCCGTTTAGGGTCTTTTGTACCCACATAAAATGGAATTTCATGACGATCCGTTGGCATTTCGAGGCTGCGGACACCATGGATTGTAAAAAAAAGACGGGTATTGCACTCTCCGGCCTGATCAAACCGTCCATAGGGAAGACCTGTAAAAAAAACATCATAGCCGGCATATACCTCAAAAAAGGAGCGCCCGACCAAGTCGATTAGGGAAATCTCCTTCTCGTTGCAGAGGTTCTTTATATATTCATCCAGAGGTTTTGAACCATCATAGAGAGCGTCAAATTTATATCCCTTTTCCACTGCCGCTTTGAATACGGCTTTGGAGTACTCTCCCCCTCCATGATAGACAGCCCCATGAATAGGTTGTGTGGCTACCAGATCAAATAATATATTCATTTTTTAGCTCCTTGGATTTTTATAGCCCCCAATCAGGTGTTTGATTTATCCTTTCTAGCCCTGATTCTTAACTTTCTGACCAATTTATAAAATAATGGATCATGAAGGAGCAGCAATCCCATAAAATATAGAAATGCAGAAATAACTACCACAAAGAAGAGCTCTATTAGGCTTAATTCTTTTCCATGGCCATAAAAGTAATAAGGGATGAGAACAATTGGTGTAGCTAAAAGATATTTAATATGATCCTGGGTTAAAATAATTAAACCAAATTTATAACGAATATAAACCAAACATATCATCACATCCATAAATTCCATACAAAGGGTAGCAGCTGCTGCACCATTATGAAAATAATGAGGAACCAGAATCAGGTTCAATATGATATTTCCCAAGATACCGGCCACGGTAATGTAAAGAATAACACGCTCTTTGTCTCTGGGTAGGAGAATCTGCTGTCTTACCAGCCGTTTAATTGCCTGAAAAGGAATAATAAATGACAGGATTATTAGGGATGTCACAGCGGGTAGCATCTCTGAATCAAAAAGGATAGATATAATATCCTGGCTATACAAGACCATTCCCAATACTATAGGCAAAACCAGCATCAGAATGTAATTCATATTAAATGAAACCAGGCGGGAACTCTGCTTGTCATCATTTTGAGCTAAATAGCTTGTGACTCTGGGAAATATGATATTGTTCAAAGCTGTAAATAGCTGCAGTATAATTCTAGAAAGTCTGAATCCCAAAGTATAAAAACCAACGTAGAGAGGACCTACAAGATATCCTGTTAGTGTCTTATCGATACTGGCATTGATCAACCCGGCCACAGAAAGACTGAAGAGGACAAACACCGGCTTCAGGTGTCTGCGAACTTTCAGATTTCTAAAATCGCGAAGATGAATATATTTCAGAATACCAAGGAAAGTGATAAGACTGTTTCCCAAAGATGTGAGTGCTGTAATGAGTGTATACTTCATGTAGTCATCACCATGTCGTATGGTCATAATCATAGCAGCTACATTTAGAATCTTAAAAATCATGCCCCTTAATGACATGAATTTGAACCTCTGAGTTCCTACAAAAAACCACTCCCCATTAAAATATCCGGAAAAAATTAGGATGGAGAGGATTAGATAGGCATCTCTATACTGGGAGGTGAAAAAAGGAAAAAAAAGGGTAAAATAAAGAATCATTGCCGCTGTAACAGAACAAGTTTGTAGAATCAGCATCTCTGCAATGGTCTTTCCAAGATCAGGAGACTTTCTCTCTCTGGCAATAAGACGGGCGGCATACTCGGGAATACCCAATACAGCAACCATACAAAAGTAGGAAACAATAGAATTTGTATATGAAAAAATTCCATAGTTTTCCGGACCTATTCTATTTAAAACAAAAGGTAATACAAAAACAGGAAGTCCTATGTTAAGAACCATGCGGATAAGGTTGAATATATAATCTGTAAAAAGTTTTTTCCTATCTAAGCTCAACTGAAGCCCTTTTGTAACAGATCTTTCCTAATATAATCTCTATAGACTTTGAAAGATGCCAGCTGATTTTTGATGATAAAGCGTTCTTTACTGCAACCAATTTTGAAACGGCTATCAGTAGAACGGTCTTCCTTGTGATAAATCACAATACCAGGATGATATATTGACCGCAAACCATGTTTCTTGACTCTGTAATAGAGGATATCTTCTTCTTTGTACATGAATGTTCCTGAATAAAAAACATCCTTATACATTTCATAATATTCTTTAGAAAAGATTAAAGCAGCGCCATGTAGACCTATTCCCTCCTGAATATCCCGCGACATTTTATCCCTGAGTGAAGCATGACCTATCAGATGATTAAGAGGACTTGCTAAAAGTATATTTTTAACTAATCTCTTCATTGCTTTTTTTCTTTTATATTTTAACCAATATAAAAAGCAACTTTTATTTAAGACTTCCAACTTTAAAGTTAAGTCCCTGATTCCCTTATCTAACTGCTCAATGGATATAGGAAATTCCAATATTGGATTTTGAGGATGATTATTCCGATCCCGAATATTTGGCCCAAGAATATGAAAATGATAAGTATTATAAATCTCCTGTATTTTTGTAACAAAATCTTCCTGTGTTATCACAGTATCATTGTTAATAACAATAAGAAAATCCGGATTTATCTCCTCTATTGCTTGCCTACATCCAAGATTATTCCCATTAGCAAAGCCAAGATTCTCTTTGGAATGTACCAAAGAAATATCTGAAGACTCATCATATAGAGTTTTAAGAACAGAAAGACTCCTGTCTTTAGAACCATTCTCAACAATCGTTATATGATAATTTTGATTTACAGAAACTGACCGTATTGAATCAACACACTCCTGTGTATCTTCTAAAGTTCTCTCATTATAATGAAGAATCACAAATGCAAATTTCATAGAAATATCAAACCCTCTTTCTGATTTTGTCCTGAAAAATGACTAAAAACCCTACTGGGGCTATTAAAGAACAAATCAACTTCCTGCGTATTTTATGAATATGGCCGAGACTTTCAGAAAAGCTCATACCAAGATGGCTGGAATATCGAATATAAGAAATATATGTAAAAATTTTAAACTTAATACTTGGAATCCGGTCAAAATATTTGTTAATTCTAGCTTCAGCATAAAACTGGCGACCTTTTATAAACCGTAGTTTTTTAGTCCTTACCGATAAAGTAGTTCTTCCTTCTTCCTGCCGATAATAAGTCCTAAGAATATCATTGAAACAATAAAATTTATATTTTTCCGACATATCAAAATAGGTTGCCGAATGAATAACATGCCGGTCAATTTCGTAATAGGGATATTCCTTCAAAGCTTGTGTTCGAAACATCTCACACTTATCACCAGTGATATGATACTTAAATTTCATTTCATAATAATCACAAATTAATGGATCATGAGGAAAAGGAGTTCCTACAAGTTCACCATTCTGATCATTACATAAGGCAACGAGTGCTGCCAGTGTTTCCTGAACTTCAGTATCTAAACTTTCCCATCGTTTCGTAAAGGACTCAAGTGCTTTGGGGAGGAGGCAATCATCTGCATCGATCAAAAGGAACAGGGGGAAAGTGGCCATCTGAACTCCTTTATTCATAGCGGCCATCTTACCTCGGTTTTCTTTTTGCTTATAATAACGGATATTAAATGGAGGATTATTTTGAATCCAAGAACTTACAATTTTCTGAGTATCATCATTGGAGCAGTCATCCACTATGAGCCACTCAAAATTTTGCAAAGTCTGACTACAGAGTCCTTCATAAACTCGATGTAACAAATGTCCATAATTATAGGATGCAGTAAAAACTGTGATTTCAGTCATCGTTTACCCTCATTAACAGGAGTTTCCCTTGCAATTTTAATCAATTCATCCAGCTCATTATCTCGATTGGAGGATCTGTAAAATCTTAGAAGATCTTTTTGATTATCCCATAGCTTTTCATCCTCGTGGGAAGCGCCTCCTGGATGAAAAAGTATTTCAGCTGAATCAGCGTCAAATTTCCGCTTTTCAATAAACCTTTTAAATGCAGTATAAACATCATAAGACATATTCCCTGAATACAAAACACCACAAAAATAGCGATTCGATTGAACTCCTGAAAGTCGTAGAGGTTTGTTTGAATGGAATGTAAGATACCTCAAAAGTATCCATTTTATAAGATTACTTGAACAAATGTTCTGTATGGAGAAATGAATGTTGCTCCTTAAAATTAAGAAAGGTTCCCGGACAGTCCTGATAGAAGTAAAACGGGGATTCTCACGGATTATATAAAGGATTTTATTTAACACAGGAGGAATCAGATGGTAATACTGATGACTATCCAAAGACAAATTATTTTGATCAGGAAAAGCCTGTGAATATTTTTTCATTTGAGCTTCTAGTTCAACTGCAACCTGTTCAAGAAATCTTTTTGAGAATATACAGTTTAGCCAAAATTGGATAAAACCCTTATCGAAACATCCATTTTTATCCACAAGAAGGGGTATGTCCAGAGGAGATGTAATAGGTCTTCCTTCACAGAAATTCAAATGAAGAGAATGACTCCATCCTTCTATCCGAATCATTTCACAGGCTTCTTCAAAACCTGGTGTAGTTACCATCAGGCTCAACTTAGTCAAAGCGCCTTTTTTGAAACCTTGAGCTATAGAATCATTGACTGAAGAAGAGGCTCCCATATCGTCGGCATTGATATGCAGTTTCACAGATTTACCCGCTCGGCGATGATGTACTGAGGTCTCCTCTTAAGCTCCATGAAAGCGCGACCTACATATTCTCCGATGATACCCAGACAAACCAGCTGGATTCCTCCTAATAAGGAGACAATAGAGACCAGGGATGACCAGCCAGGAGAGGTATTATGGAGAAAAAACTTGGAAACGATAACATAAATTAAGTATAGAACAGAAGTAAAGGACATCCAAATTCCCAAATGAGTCGCCATTCTCAGGGGCTTGATGCTAAACCCCATGAGGCCATCCATTGCAAAACGAAACATTTTCCTTATAGTATATTTTGACTCTCCCCCATGCCTATCGGCAGCGACAAAATCAATATAGGACGTCTTAAACCCAATATAGGGAATCAGACCTCTCATAAACAGATTACTCTCATTAAAATCTCCCAAAACATCCACAGCCTTTCGGTCCATCAACCTGAAATCGGCTGCTCCATCCAGCACTTTGACATCGGAAAAGAAATTTAAAAAGCTGTAATACAGTTTGGCTGTGAGGATCTTGAATGGACCTGCTCCTTCTGTTTCTTTGCGTATTGTCTGAACAATATCAAAACCACTTTGCCATCTTTCGTAGAGGGGAAGTATCAATTCGGGCGGATGTTGAAGATCGGCATCCATAGAAACAACCACATCACCGCTACTGTTGTCCAGACCAGCCTTCAAAGCGAACTGATGACCATGATTTCTTGAAAAGAAGAGCCCTTTTACATTATTATCTTCAGCTCCCAGAGACTTAATAATATTTTCAGATTCATCTGTGCTTCCATCGCTTACAAAGAGAATCTCATATTTATCCAGATCTAAAAGAGGAATTTGTTCCATAAGTCGCTTATAAAGAAGGTTGATATTTGCCTCCTCATTAAATATGGGAACGACGATGCTTATTTTATCTGCCTTTCTCATTTGTTATCCTCCGCGTTTGATTTTGAATTAAAAGTAATCCATCGATTGAGTATAAAATTTAAAATAGTATACACAACCATGGCCATAAAGACTGAAACATATTCAAATATTCCTGCTATATCTACCAGGAGAAATAAAACTCCCATCTGTATGGCAAAACAAAAGCACCAAATAGCAATAAATAAAAAGACTTGCCGTTTCAGATCCCCCTGATTGGATTTAAAAGTCCAAGCTCTGTTCCAGATAAAACTATTCATCAAACCAGCTGCATACCCGGCAAAATTGGCAATATAAATAGAAAATCCGATCAATTCTTTAAACAGAATAATCACTATGAAAGTCACAGCTGTATTCAAAAATCCGACAATACCAAATTTAACAGCTTGAATAAAAAGCATTTTAAAATTATTCATCTTTTTTCAGCCAAAAAAATATCAAATTCTTCTCCATAATTTTCAAATTCATTGATCAAACTAAAGCTATACTGAGACTCCCACCTATCGGGTAGTCCAGATTTCCTACCATCATCTTCAAGAATAAAATAGAATTTATCCGGTTTAGAGGATGGGGAAAAATCCAGCCAAGTAAAATGATGATAATCGAAACTCCCCAAGCTTGCAAACCATTCATTACTACTTCCCAAAAGAGGCAGTGATGTATCATTGGGTAATTGAGATTGGATATTCTGAACATATTGTCGATGATTGGGCCAAGAACGGCTTTTTATTCCCAAATATGCAAATTGTGGCAGGAGTAGAAGAAAGAAATAGAGAAGAACCAGTTTTTGAAACCTAAGACGTGTTGCGGTATCGACCAAAACCATGAGGAGAGCAGGAAAAGCCATGATGACATAGGTATGAACTGGCCTTGGATTTATCAGAGATGAGAAGAAAACAAGTCCCAATATCCAGTAGAGAGAGGAATCCTTTTTATAGTACTTGCATATAATACCAAGCCCTAGTCCCGCGAAAAGGATTAAAAACTCAGGGATATGCTTATTCAATCCACCCGGGAAGAAATATTTCAGGATATAACTAAAGAAATAGAACATCTCTTTGTTATTGTTCAGTGTATAGTCAAGGGAGTATGTACTTTGAAACAGGGCTTTGTAATGCAGGAGAAAATAATAACATAGCCCGATTATCAAACCAATCCCGAAATAAACAAAAGGTTTGATCTTGCTTTCAGCCAAAATTTTCTCCCTATTCCCCAGAAAATGACCCAGCATGTAGAAGAAGACTGTTATACCGATGGGATGAGATTCGACACAGACCAATGCTAAAAATCCTGCCAATAAATATCGCTTTTTGGTAAAACTGAAAAAGGAGATAGACAGCATAAAAAAGGTAAACGCATCTGTTTTTGTGGTATGAGAAGGCTCAAAGTAGGCATCCAGAAGAAGTCCAATTGTTATAAATAAGGCGATGGATTTGAAAGACCAGTTCTTATCTTTTAAAATTCTGTACCACAGCCCCAGAGCTGCTATAATTAAAAAGGTAGAAATCAATAGTGCTCTTGGAAGCTGCCAGCCAATAAGATTCATAATACTTCCGTAGAAGAAGGCAGGAGTGACCCCGGTCAAACTCAGATTAGCCAACCCATTCCCTATAAACCTGTCTTCCACGATACCATTTTTAAAAAAATCATACGCCCAGTAGTGAGACCAGGCATTATCCCGCAACTCCGGCTTAAATCCAATATTGAGACAAACATAAGAAAGAAGGATAAGTATCCAAAACAATATGAAAAGCATTTTTCCAGGAATCAAATCATCCAGACGGTTGAGTGAGTGTTTTAGTCGCATTACCTAATCCTTTTATGATAATTCTTAAAATCTATATTCCACAAAAATGGCGATATATATACCTTGATAATCTAGGTTTTTATAGGTTTGGAAATTTCTGTCAAAAATATATGCCATATCTCCCCCTAGAGAAAAGTGATGTGTCAAAAAATAGTACCCATCCAGACCTACAGACCATTGAACAGGTACTCCCCAATCCTCATTATTGCTTAGAATATTACTAGCTGAGTATAGTTTTGTATCATTATAGCGCGTTCTATCAGCATAAATCCCCGCCTTACCAAAAGGTGCATAGTAGTCCAGTTGAAGATGTTGATTATCCCCTCCTGGGCCGTAACCTGTGCCTAAAAACTGCCCGGAATTGGAATACCCCAGATTTGTCATACTGTGTCTATAAAATCCGCCACCCCATCCCAAGCCATTCAAATAATAATCCCGACTCCACATCAGGGAGGAAAACTCAGCATTAAAAATAAAAAATCTATCATTATAATCTGTTATTGGAATATGCTGCCTTAGTCCCAAAATGTAACCGGAGGCATGATTTGGTCTTACCAAAAGATGGTCGAGGGAGGGGACATAATCTTCTGTAGTCCATTCTCCATAAAATTCAAATCCTACTGAATCAAAAAGCCAGTTCCAGGTAATAGAAGCTCTACCATCAGCATTATCAGAACCGTTGAGGACTCCTCCGCTGTAATCCTGGATGACTCCAGGATCAACAGCGGCAATGAGTGAAAACATGGAAAATTCTTCAAAACTCACTTGGGATGTCTTATTAATCCCCATTGTTAATCCTGGAAAGAAGAAGGGCGACCAAGCCAAATGGACTCCGCTTAAAAAATCAGAATATGTGTCAGGATCGACATTCACATTATAGTCGGAGCTTTTCAAGGCACCCCACCACATCTTAAACTCCACGTCTCCCCAGGAGGTATCGGCCTTGCTAACACCGACATCTACATGAGGAAATCCGTCGGCATTATTACTCAAAGTATGAGCACTGGTGCTTCCATGGCCAATCCAGACATTTTCGTTTCCAATCCCCAGACTCCAACCGTTATATTTAAAACGGATCTGAGACTGTCCCCAACTGAAATCCATGAAGGACGAGTTTCCGAATCTTTGGGGAGCATCAATACCGGAATAGGGATAGGCATATTCAGAGCCCGACCAGGTTAACTCCTGCAGAACGAAGTCTTGATTTTGTGAAAAATAGAATTCTGGATAGATTGTCAGGTCTACAAACTCAGAGAGTAGGCTGAGACCTCCGGAATAGGAGCTATTATACCCCTTTCCCTGCCAGAGTCCGCCATCATTAATGCCATGGGGAGAATTGAGATTGTATGATTGAAACCATTGGGGAGTTTCTAAAAAGAGTGAATACTCTTCAGATTTGTATAGCGGCGAGGATTGAATATTCTGATCCTGCCAAGGATGGTCTCCCTGTGAAAGAGTCCATGTATTTGTTGAAAAGGATTTATATTGAAGAAAGGGGCGTTCAATCACCCCTGTAAGACTCAAGGCTGTATAGTATTGATCCAATGTAGATTGTATCTTTTCATTAGATACACCGTAAGTTGTAATAAATAAAAAAAGTATGGGCAAAAATAAAAAATAACGTTTCATGCCTTATAGTAAATAAAAACGAAACATTATTCCATCATATGTTCTAAAGGAAACCTTATTTCAATAAGCCTGTTGACTCATCTTTGAGAATAATTTTTTTCCATCCACTTACGATACTCTCCAGACTTGATATTCTCAATCCAGGCTCTATTTTCCAGATACCAACGGACAGTTTTACGAAGACCTTCTTCAAAATTCAAAGACTGGGTCCAACCTAACTCTGATTTTAGTTTGTCACAGTTAATGGCATACCTCTGATCGTGTCCGGGACGGTCTTTCACATAAGAAATCAAGCCTTTCAATGAAGATACATCCAATCCTGCTTCTGTCGCGACAACTTCACAAAGGGTGTTTACAAGCTTGATATTTTCCCACTCGTTCTCACCACCGATGTTATAGGTTTCTCCCAACCGGCCTTTCTGCATAACAGTCCAGACAGCCGAATTATGATCTTCTACATAGAGCCAGTCCCGGATGTTTTTGCCATCCCCATAAACTGGAAGAGCCTTCCCCAGAAGCATATTCTCAATCATCACAGGGATTAATTTTTCAGGGAATTGGTAAGGTCCATAATTATTGGAACAATTTGTCATGGTGATAGGTAGTCCGTAGGTGTGAAAATAAGCCATGACCAAATGGTCTGATGATGCTTTGGATGCAGAATAGGGACTACGGGGATCATAGGAAGTATCTTCAAAGAAGTATCCTGTGTCTCCCAGTGAGCCATATACTTCATCTGTGGACACATGGTGGAACAGCTTATTTTCAAATTGACCGGTCCAGGCTTTTCTCGCCGTATCCAGAAGGGTAAAAGTACCATTCACATTGGTCTTAATAAATGCTTCCGGCCCTTCAATGGAGCGATCCACATGGCTCTCGGCAGCGAGATGACAAACGGCGTCAATTTGATAGGATTGAAACAACGAAGATACAAGCTCTGCATCACAGATATCGCCCTGTTTAAAGTCATAACGATCAGGGAAGCGGGCAGCTACATCATCCAATGAGGAAGCATTACCGGCATAGGTCAATTTATCCAGATTGATAACCCGGCCGGTAAACTCCTTATTGTTTAAAAGAACCCGGATAAAGTTACTGCCTATAAAACCCGCACCGCCGGTGACAAGTATATTTTTGAATGTTCTAGATGATGTCATTGCTTGTTATTCCTTCTAAAAAATTGTAAAGGGAGGCCTTCCAATGGGGAACTTTATACTCAGGAAAAGTGTTTTTAACTTTTTCTTTGGACATAAGGGAGTAAGCGGGTCGCTTTGTAGGAGTGGGAAATTCCTCTGATGTACAGGGATTGATAGTACAGTCGGAGCAAATCAGCCCTTTCTCCCGTCCCAGTCTATAGATCTCTGCAGCAAAGTGGTGCCAGCTGCACTCCCCTTCTCCGGAGAAGTGATAGGTTCCGTAGGCTTCTGATTCTCCTGACAGAATAGTTCCGATGAATCCGGTCAGATCTTGTGTCCAGGTAGGTGAGCCCTGCTGGTCATCAATGACCTTGAGAGTGTCCAATTTGTTCATCAATTTTATCATTGTATAGACAAAGTTAGCCCCGTAGCGTCCATAGAGCCAGGCGGTACGAATGATAAAATATTTAGTACAGATTTTCCGGATTTCCTCTTCACCCGCCAACTTGCTGGCACCATATACGCCGGTGGGGCCAGTCGGGTCATCTTCCCTCCGAGGGGAGGGACTGGTTCCCTCAAATACGTAGTCGGTGGATATATGGATCAGGGGAATATCCCGTGCTACAGCAAGGGTTGCAATGTTGGCGACGCCCCTCTGATTGATGGCATAGGCGGCATCCCTGTCCTCTTCGGCTTTATCTACAGCGGTGTAGGCCGAGCAGTTGATGATTATATGGGGATTATGTTTTTCTGCGAACGCATTGAGAACAGAGGGCTCCAGTATAGAGACGTCCCTGTCGGAGCCGATGTATTTAAGGCCGAGATTTTCGAGGTCCAAAGAGAGCTCCTGTCCGAGCATCCCCTTATTTCCGATGAGCCAGATCATTTATTCAGATCCTTCAAATACGGCAGGACGGCGTCCTTATCCGATACCAGGGGAATCTGCCCTACTTCCAGAGGCCATTTGACAGCCAGCTCTGGATCGTCCCATTTGACACCACCATCGGATGCAGGGGCATATTCAGCGGTACATTTATATAGAAAATGTGTATCATCAGAAAGAGTTAAAAACCCATGACCGAACCCGGGGGGAATGTAAAACATTGTATTATTTTCTGCTGTAAGTTCAATCCCGACATGTTTTCCATAGGTAGATGATCCTGGAACAAGATCAACAGCCACATCCCAAACTGCCCCAGACAACACACGCACCAGCTTTCCCTGGGCATGAGGAGCACTTTGAAAGTGGAGGCCCCTCAGAACCCCTTTGGATGAAAAAGAGTGGTTGTCCTGACAAAACTCCTCAAGAATACCATGAGCCATAAAATCACTCTTCTTATAAGTTTCCATAAAGAAGCCCCGTTCATCTCCGAACTTTCGGGGCTGAATGATGACAACTCCACGAAGTGCCGTCTTTGTAAACTCAAAAGGCATAAACTACCTGTCCTCTCTTTCTAAAATATTCATCAGGTACTGACCATAGGTCGACTTTGAAAGAGATTCTGCCAATCTTCGAAACTGCTTCTTATCAATAAAGCCTTCTTTATAGGCAATTTCTTCGATGCAGGCAATCTTTAGCCCCTGCCGTTCCTCAATCACCTGAACATACTGAGAGGCATCCAACAGGGACTGATGGGTCCCTGTGTCCAGCCAGGCATACCCCCGCCCCATCAGTTCCACCTTCAATTGTCCACTTTTCAAATACTCTTTATTGACGTCGGTAATCTCTAATTCCCCTCTGTGGGAGGGAGCCATATTCGCAGCAATATCCACGACCTGGTTATCATAGAAGTAGAGCCCTACTACAGCGTAGTTGGATTTTGGTTTAAGAGGCTTCTCTTCCAGAGAGATAACAGTGCCCGAAGAATCAAACTCAGCCACCCCATAACGCTCGGGGTCGTTAACGTAATACCCGAAGACTGTAGCTCCTGATTCCTGGAGAGCTGCCTTTTTAACAAGTTTAGCAAAATCATGCCCATAGAACAGGTTGTCGCCCAAAACCAGAGCCACAGAGTCAGAACCAATAAAATCTTTCCCTATAATAAAGGCTTCTGCCAGGCCGTTGGGTGCATCCTGCACTGCATAAGTTAATGAAAGGCCCAAGTCTGAACCATCTCCCAACAACTCCTCAAAGCGGGGCGTGTCCTGTGGAGTCGAGATTATCAAGATCTCCCGAATCCCCGCTAACATCAAAGTAGAGAGGGGATAATAGATCATTGGTTTGTCAAAAATGGGTAACAGTTGTTTGCAGATGGATTTTGTTGCTGGATAGAGACGTGTGCCGGATCCACCGGCCAAGATTATTGCTTTCATGTCTGCATTATAAAACAAAAAATAAATTATTACACCCTATATTAATTAAACTTTTTATACTGCGCAAACTTCTGACTTCCCGATAATGTAATCGCCAAAGTGACACTGAAGGGACGATTTTTTTCATCATAATTACTACTATAATATGTACCGTCCCGGTCTCCCACTACGATGGGAACAGACAAATAGACAGACAGATCATTATAGGGTTTGAAACGAACGCCTGGTGCCCATTTACCAGTATTAGAACTAAAGTTATACAGAAAACGACTAAAAAGGTTTATATTACGAAGACTTGTATTGTAATAGAGATTGAATGCTGTATTATGCCCCTTGATAAAAGGACTAGTTTCATCCTCGGTCCAGCCACTGTCAGTTTCCTCAACTACCGTATAGACCTCACCATTATAGAAATATTCCAAGTTTACAGTCAGCTTGTCTTTCAAAAAATCATCTACCAAACCAACACTACCCGAAAAGACTGCATCTTCCATATCAGTTTGATTTGGGACTGAAACCAGACCCTGCAGGAAGAGCTCTGTGGAATCAAAGAGAGTTGTTTTTGCTGTTACAATGGTCCTTAAGGGCATTAGTTCCTGGTAAAAAAATCCCACATTGACATCAACTGAGGGATAGGCAAAGTTGTATTTGATACCATACCCTAAATCACCCGCTTCCAGGTTTTCAATATCACCATCAATGCCCCACCCGCTTCGAACCATTGTCAGAAGTTGTAGCCCTCCTAGACCCAAAGGAAGATTCATTCGGAAAGTATAGGGATCACCACCACTACCATCTTCAGGAAGCCTGGATAACAGGTTTGTATAATTATAATTTCCACTGAGACCCCATGACTCGGCATACTGCCCAAGCTTGAAAAAAGCCATATTGGAGAGATTATATTCTGCCCAAAAGCTATCAATTTCAAACTCATAAGACGGAAAATCAATGGAAAAAGATTGATAAGCTCTCAATCGCGGGGTCAATTGAAAATCAAAAATAAAATCTGATGTCAAATCAGCCCCGACAACTTTCGTAAAAGTTTCATCTTCATTTTCCCAATACCAGGGTGATTCACTCCATCCTGGTGAAAATCCTGCAGCAAATGCATATTTGACAGTGAGACTCCCACCGGTTTCTTCCTTCAGATCATCCAAAACACTCAGTGTTTCTGGCTGTTCGCTTCTATCTGAATTTTCTTCAGTTGAGGTATTTACTTCTGAAGATGTGTCATTAAAAAGATCATCGATAGATTCTATTGTAACATCATCCAATGGAACTGATGAATCTGAGTTTTCCTGTGCAAAAAGATAGGTAGTGATGATTAGAATATTGAAGATAAAAAAGAGCTTTTTCACCTGTTCATGCTCTCCAGAAAACTCTTCGAAAAGACTGAATCGGGCAGATCATTCAACGAAGGTTTGTCAATTGTTATTTGTGTCTTCTCATTTTGAAACTTTCCATCTATACGGGCACCTCGGAGGGCATCTACAAAAAGTATTCTCTTGGGGACAAATACATCTCCCAGTTTATAATAATCGGGTATTGCTGTTGTTCTTAAAAGCTGACCGGATAAACTATAGTCTTCTGACTTTCTCACCAAACCGTCTTTACTAATCCAGAGTTTCATTTTTGGATATGTAACTTCATCATTATTGGCTTCCAAATTCAGAATCCAGCAGTCGTAACGCCCCAGCATCCCTTCTGTTCCTGAAACAACATCGTAATCAAGAGCCAGGGTGGACTGAGTAAAATCTGAATTCCGTGCATTGGTATTCTGAAACCTGTCACTGCTGCTGGTGGAGTTAAACTTCCTGGATTCAGGATCGAAGAACCATAGTGTGTTTTTTTGTTTGAGATACCCCTGCCCTTTGTTGATGGAGGGTTCTTTGATGAGGATAACATAGGTTTCTATGCTGTCACGCCTAAAGACAGCAGCAATTGTTGTTGTCGGAGTTTGGCCGGGTTTGACCTGGACGATGGTGTACTCGCCGGAAAAATCATGTCCAGGATAATTGACTAGACCGTCGGCTTGCTTCAAAAGATTTTTAAAATCAACTGCTGAAATATTCACTGTCATTAAACAGATTAATATAGTCATTATAATGTTTGTTTTTTTCACATTTAATCTCCAATAATCATTGTAGCTCTATTATTTAATAAATTCAGGAAGTGTGAAGTTACTATTATTTTCAATATGGTTCATTAGTTCCTAGCACCAGACAATATTTCGGTGAGCGGTTTATGTGACGCAATATAGACGGGAAATGCGACTGTCGGGATAACAGCAGCGAGTACTATAAAGCTGTTGATCATCGTAGTCCGTAAAGAGAAAGAGGGAACAAGACGGCCATCCTCCATGAATATTTCAAAACTGGGGATCATAGTAAAAGAGAAAAAACCGGTAATCCAGATAATAAGCCTGGCAAAGACAAATCCCGAAATTATTGAAAACAGAAAGAGGATGAGTGTTTCTGTCATCAATAGGAATACGACATCATGGCTTTGAAACCCAACTGACTGAAGAGTTCCAATCTCTTTTTCACGCTCGTGAAGGATGAGACGAAACGTGACTGCTACGGAGACAATGATGATAAGAAGCATCATGAAGTATAAAAAATAGGCTATTATATTGATGGCCGAGAGGAGCTCGGAAACTTCCGAAAGATAAACAGGAAGGGTTATCACAAAGAAACGGGTCCCCTTCCAGGATTTATTATACTCCCTGGATAATTCATCCCTGTCAGTTGTTAAAGGAGCATAGTTTGCCTGTGAATTTACCAATGCCAACTGCAGTTTTTCAGCCTCTTGCTGTAGCCTGCTCCCCTCTTTTAGATGAATGCCAATGGTAGAGCCTTCATTTTCTCCAAACCCGATAAGCCGGTTTAAAACAGCTTTATCCATATAGCACTTGTAGTACCCAAAAATGGTGGCGTCATCCACCACTGCCTGAACCACAAAATTGCCGGTGTTTACCTGCCCTTTTTTTGTTTTAACCTCAAATACGATGCTGTCTCCCACATGGAGCTGCAGTTCTTCTGCCACGGGACTGGAAACTATGATTCCCTTTTCTGTATCCCAGGCACCAAAATGCCCCTGAGAATATGCTAAATTGCTGAAGTATTCTTTTTCATTCTCCCAGTCCACGCCCAGAGTATATTTATGTTGGACAGATCCTCCGTTAAAATGAACAATACCGTCTTTTCCCACCTGGGTACGGACCACTATATGTTCAGCCTCAATACCAGACTTATCAATAATTCCTAAAACAGAATCTACATTGGGAATTTCAAATTCCATTCGGGATTTTGTCCGTCCGACCAGGGCCATATCGCCTGCATAGTGGGATTGGGCAGCTTTATATACACTCTCTTCCATGCCAGCCTGCAAACCTGTGATGGATGTGATAATACCATAACCAAAGCTCAGAGCGATAAACAGAAAGAGGTACCTTCTGAAATAGCGGATAAAGTAGCGTGAGGCCATTGTAGCCAAAGAAATAAGTTTCATATTACCCCCTCCTGACCGCTTCCATGGGATTGATCCTGGTAGCCTTCCAGGCCGGAAAAGATGTGGCTAACAGGCCCAGCAGAACGGCAAGGAACAGTGCCTGAAGGGCCAGTGTCCCTGAATAATTAACTGTTAGAATAGGACTACCCATAAGAGCGGCAATCAGATTGTGGGAAATGGGCCATTTTAAGGAGTTCAGATAAAAAAGAAGCCCTTTTCCAATGAAGACACCCGCAAGACCTCCCAAAAGAGATAAAATCAGATTTTCCTGATAGAGCAGAGAGAGAATATATCTGTCGGACGCCCCGATAGACCGGAGTGTGCCCATTTCGCGGGTTCTTTTAAAAACAGAGATTAATATGATATTGATAATGGTGACAATTCCGGCTATCACCACCAAGAGCATGCCACCGTAAAAAAGAGCCTGGATCAACAAGATCATTAAAGCAGAGTTACCTGCGGCGGTCTGCCATCCTACAGCCTTGACTCCTATATCCTGAAGCCTGGAATTCAGACGGTTTTGTACTGCGAAAGGAGATGCTCCGTCCTTGAGGCGTAAAATTAAAAAATTCCAATCTCCCCCGGTCAAGGAAATCGATTCGGCATCATCATCTCTGGCAATATCTGCCTTCAAATTGGAGAGCAGATCTTCCGGGTCTTCCGACTGTTGGGCCTCATCTACGAGACTGAATCCGCCGAAAAGATCATCCAGATCTCCATCAAGCAGTTCCATGGCATTCTCAGAAACCTCAACAGGCACTGAGGCTACAGTTAGTACAGCAGAGAGGGCACGGACTGTTTGAGGATCTGATATGACAACTTCCTCCATATAAGGGCCGGGATTGGTATAAGAAAAAACACCCACAAGGGGTACTTCCTGGATCTTAAAGCCTGTCTTACCCGCAGAGGTAAGCCGTACAGGTATACCAATTTCAACAGGATTCCCCGACTTTTTCAGGACTGATGCGGCCCGTCCTGAGGTAATCATGACCCCCGCTTCTCCTGGAAGGAGCTTTCTGCCCCGTTCTACGTTTATACCGGGAAACAAATCAAAATAGCTTTGTGCTTCAACACCCATCAGAGGAACAGCTGATCGCTGACCTCCAAGATCCATGACGGCTTTACCTGAGACCAGACCTGCCTGAAAAGCGATATCCGGCTCCTCTTTGACTATAGACTTTACATTGTCATAGGCCGGAAGGGAGGGAATAGTAAAAAAATCGTCGATAATGGGTGTATTAGCCCCAAAGAGATTCATGGAAACCCGAGATTCCTTCTGAATAATCAGATCTCCCGTCAAATTATCCACATAGGTCTTGCGCATTCCTCTGACCGATTGATCAATTAAACTGGTTCCCAGGAAAAATATAAGCGTAATGAACGCTACCAATAAAAGAAGGAGAAAAGAACTACGCCTGTTACGGAGCAGATTTCGCATAGCCAGGAAGAATATCACCGTCTCTTCTCCGATTCTATTAGACCGTCCCTTAGAAACACCACATGGTCCGCCCTCTCCCAGATCCCAGGATCATGGGTGGAAAAAATAAAGGTGGTACCTTCTGTTTTATTAATAGTTTTCATCACCTCCAGAACTCGTTCGCCCGTGGCAGTATCCAGATTAGCCGTAGGTTCATCTGCTATTACAATGCGGGGTTTAGTGGCCAGGGCCCTGGCAATGGCGACGCGCTGCTGCTGACCTCCTGAGAGTTCCGAAGGTTTGTGACCCAAGCGGTCTTGCAGGCCGACCTCTTCCAGAAGATGGTTGACCCACTCTCTCCGTTCAGCCTTGGGCATTCTGTTTTTGCCTATTACAAGAGGCAGCTCAACATTCTCCATTACATTGAGAACCGGTAGAAGGTTAAAGGACTGAAAGACAATCCCGATTTCTTCATGTCTAAGACGGGTGAGTTCCCTGCGGTTCATTACCGCCGTGTCTTTGTCGTTGATAAAGACCTGCCCTTGTGTTGGCGTATCAATCAAGCTGATGATGTTCATTATGGTGGTTTTGCCTGAACCAGATGGACCTGCAACAGAAACAAAATCTCCGGCGGTGATTTCCAAAGAAACGCCTTTAAGAGCGTGTACGGAAAGCTGACCCAAAGGGTACGTTTTAACGAGATTGTGGATTGAGATGACTGACATATAAACTAATCCTTTTTGAAGGCTTTTCTGATTTTGGCCATTCTTTCCTGGTCCTTCTTTAAATTACTTATGAATTCAAAAATGAAGGTCATAAAGATAGACAAAAAGAAAACTGCAAAAAAGATTATTATGGCTTTTTTCAAATAGCTTGATTTGATTTGACTTAAAGACATGCGATTATCTGAAACAAGGCTGTAGGGCTCTTCAAACAGAATAATGGCAGAAGCCTGGTTGACCAGTGCCTTTTTGGCAGTGGTATAGGCTGCAGTACTCATTAAAAGAGTATTATTATCAATAGATTGTTCTGAAACCTTTAGTATTAAATCCTCGTATCCTTCGGCCAGTGCTTCCATTTTCGGTTTCAAAGATAATATGATTTGATTGTTTACAACATTATAGAAATTATTTAGGAATAATTCTGCTATTTCAGAATTGCTGTTTTTAAAGACTAATTTTATAAGCTGGGCTGTTGCATAAGGCGGTTTAGGGTTCTGAACTTTGTACTCATCAATGACTTCGAGGGGAAAATTATTTTCCAACCAGTATAGTGCTTGAGATTTATTATTATCACCGAGGATATCTATGCCGCCGATTCTTTCATAACCCGACATTTTCATAGCCTTATAGATTGAAGTTGTACTTTGAAGAAGTGTTACTAAATCGTAATCTACATCTACTATATCAAGGACAGGACCAGAGACAATTTTAGTAATTGTTTCAATAGATTGTTTTTCTGGTGTCCGATCAAACTTCCAGGATGGGAAGAAAAGATATCCTATTGCAAGCAAACCAAAGGCTACTATATTGATAGAAAGAAGAAACTTTCGGTGTTTAATAAGAACTATTAAGAGATCTAAAAGATCAATTTCATCATCTGTAGAAATCATCTGATTATCAGGCATATTTAAACTCATCCTTATTCTTAGATTCTTAGGATTCTAAACCAGTATTACATGCTTTACAACTACTTAGCACATACAGAACTGCACTAAGTAACTGTGGCTTATATCTCTATTATATAGAAATCAACAAATGTACAAAACCATTTGTAACATCTCCCTTTTACAGATATGTTTAAGAAGAACTATTCAAGCTGTAGATCTTTTTGTTCTGAAAGGAATGTATTCAAATGCTTTATTAGGATGATAAATATTATTTGTCCATAACCATTTGGTCGCAAAATCCTGTGCATGAGGGATAGATTGAATGTTAGTTAAATCTAACAATTCATGCCTTACTGTTCTGTTAAATCTTTCAATATAAGCATTTTGAGTTGGCTTTCCTGGCTGAATTAATTTATGTTTAATCTCCTTTATCCCCATCTCTTTTTTATGAAATGGCTTTACCACTTTTTTAAGAGCACCTGTACAAGTTCAGCCTTTAAGCGTTCTTCTGCATACATTTATTTCTGCTGAGCATTTTCAGATTCCAGTTTTTTTTAACCTGGACATCAAAGATATATCCATACCACCATATTTGGATCTCCACTAGTAAAATAAAGCGATACTTATACTATTTTTATGATAAAACTCATTAACTGGGATTCAATTCTCTGCCTTTTATGAATTGCCATGATCTGGCTATCTGTTAACCTAGATATTTTCATTTAGAAACTCCTTCATTTAGAATAAAGATATTTTCTATTTTTGGCGATTTCTATTTTTTAAGGGATTTACAGAGCTTTACACAAATTTATTTTCAATCTCAAATTAAAAACTCTCACTCTAAATAAAATCAAGATAATATACTCTCTTCTTGGTTATTTTTGTTAAATTATATATAAGTCATTATTTGATTAATATTGCTATCTAGTAAGAATACAATTTCATTTTTCATCATAATTTTTTAATATTCGACTTACTAAAAAGAATTTAATTTCTTTACATCTAAAAACCATCTTAAAAATTAAATAATTTATTGTATTTCTTAGCAATAAATTCCCATTTATATCGCCTATTCGAAATTTCTTTCATTCTTAATGCAATTTTTGTAAGATCTTCAAATAATAATTTATTCAATTCTTCTGAATCACGCCAATAAAGAGCTTCATTTTCAGTAGTATTGCGATTATAAATACAATCATATGCCAATACAGGTAAACCAAGATTCATTGCTTCTACTAATGAAGGGTTTGTTCCACCAGCAGAATGACCATGTATATAAACAGTAGCATGACACCGTATGAAATTAATACGATTAATATCATAAATGGGACTTAAAAGTTTAATATTGTTAAAACTTGAATATTTCAAATACAGTTCCCTCGCATATTTGCTGTTATTCCAATTTCCTACAATAACAAGGGGATACGGATTTCCACCGGACTCAAAAGCTTTTATAATATCAGAGATATTATTTTCCGGTTCAATTCTACAGACTGTTAATGCATAAGGTTTCTCACAAAATAAATACTCTTTTGCAAATTCGGAACTATTATTTTGTTTTGCATGATTGCTACCGTACTCAATAAGCTTTGATGAAACTTTATATTTTGAATCAATGTAATCAGTTATTCCAGCATTATCCCCTATTATTACATCTGAATACTTTACTGCAATTTTCTCTGAATAATGTAAAAAATATTTAGCCATCCTCTTCCATTTTGCACGTTTCCATTCTAAACCATCAATATTGGTGATGATTTTACCTTTATAAAATATTCTTACTAAAGGTAAAATGGAACAACCTGATACCCCTAATATTAGCAAAACATCAGAGTTTCTTGATCTAATGATTGATATCCAGTCATATAAAATACTCCAAATACCATTTGCCTTAATATTAATATATTTTAATTTTGCACCTTTATAGATTTGAGTTGTTTTAGAATAGTTTTTTTTTGAACAAAAAATTGTATATTCTACATTAAAAGGAATATAATCCAAAAGATTTTCTACAAGGGATTCAAATCCACCATAGCAAGCAGGAACCCCAACAATTCCAATCACTGATACATATATCATTATATACTCCATTAAAATTTTTATATTTCAATTAAAAGACTAATAGAAAATGCATTTTACACTAGTTAACTTGTATTTAGTATGATCCTGCCCCGAAAAAACGGAGTATCAGTTAAGCCACATTTCCCGTTTCATAATACTTACTTTCTTTCTCATCAGGAGTCAACCAATTATTTGCTGAGTGCTTCCTGATCCTGTTGTAGTAAATTTCAATATACCAATAAAGATCCTTATTCAATTCTTCCATCGTTCGGTATTTCCGGTGATAAATCAATCGTGTTTTCAGTGTATGAAAGAATGATTCTGCAACGGCATTGTCCCAACAATTTCCTTTTCGGCTCATACTTTGGACAGCATCCACTGACTCTAAAAGGGATCTGAATTGTTCTGATGCATACTGGATACCTCGATCGCTATGAACAAGCATTCCCTTTGGATTATTATTCCGATATAGATATTTTTTAAAGGCATTACAGGTAGAGTCCGCAGAAAGACTTTTGTTAAGATCCCAGCCAACAACTTTACGAGAATAAAGGTCTATAAATACAGATAGATACATCCACTTGGATGCAACCTTGATATATGTGATATCCCCAACTACGGCAACATTGGGCATTTCTGGATTAAAATGACGATTCAAAATGTTGTCAGGAATCCATTCTTTATGATCTGAATCTGTTGTAACGACAAACTGCTTCTGTATCTTTCATCTAAGCCCCATTTCCTTCATAAGAGCTGCTACACGGCTTCTATAGACAGTTTTATACTGAGGATCATCATGCAAATCCTCTGTGATCAAAGGACTTCCTGCCATTTGTTTGTGCTTAATATAAAAAAGCTCACTGATCTTGGTCATCAGTTTTTCTTTGGCTATCCTTCTGGAAGATTTTGATCGTCCTTGCCAGTCATAAAATCCGCTCTCAGAGACATTAAGATTATGGCACATTCTCACCACCGGAAATTCAGAGCGACACTCTTGTATAAAGAAGTATTTCATTTCGGTGTTTTGCTGAAAATGGCCAATGCTTTTTTTAATATATCGCGGTCCATCTCTGCATCATAAAGCTGCTTTTCAAGATCTCGAATCTTTCTTTGATCAGGAGTCAAAGCCTCGATTCCATTACCAGGAAATGCCAAGTTACCATTTGTTGAAAGTTGACGCTTCCAGTTCCCAATCAAACCATTAGCAATTCCCAAGGATTGCTCTACGCTGTGAGCTGTCCGACCTGGTTCTTCTGAAAGTGCTATCGCGTTTCTTTTGAATTTTGCATCATAGCGACGTCTTTTTTTCTCATTCATAGTTATTACCTCATTTTATTAAAAATCGGTCTTAACTACTACTCCGGGAAATAAAGGCAGGATCATACTGTTCTTCAAAACACAGGTCCCTCTTAAAGATATCAATGATCGGAGTGTCAGATTTTTCTGACTTTTTAAGTAGAAACTCTATTAAATAGAATAAGAAGAACTATACATTTGACAACCAATAATTTTCGGAGGAATTACAAGATAAATTTCTAATTAACAAGACATTTTTTATATAAATATCACCTGAAGTAGGATAATTAAAAAATGTTAATTACATTATCTATTAGTAAATTTTCTTTTAGCAACTATCAATATAGTATTTCGAATACCTCTATTCTGAATTGTTAATATTCGATATAAAAACTTGTATTTCCATGAAAGTTTTTTCATCTTTTTAATAAAATAATTTAAATCATCCTTCTCAACAGCTTTTTTGTAAAAAAAATGGCTTTTTGTAGAAATTTCCTCTCTCATATCCTGAATTTTTTTTCTCAAAAAAGGGAAATCATCGGAAGGTTCAACTCTTTTATAAGGATACCACTGTCTTAATTTATCTTTTTTGTAAAGTCTATATGCTAATTCATCATGCGTATGTCTATAGTGTGCATCTTGAGAGTTCATGATACTCTCAATCCCGATAGTATCTAACTCTAACTTTTCAGAATCAATTCCTTTCTGTATTATTTCATTAATTACAGGATTTCTCACTATAATAACATTGTTCCCATTACTATCATTTATATAATTGTCCAACCACGCATCACCAAGTGTTATATCAGCGGTTTCATTCATAACATCATCAGTAAAATCTGATGCTAGCACTTTAAAATAGCCCTGACCCCAATCATGGCCAATTAATTCTTTGATGGGTCTTGAAATAATTACGTCTTTACCTTCAATTGTTCCTGTTATTTCAACACCATAAATATTAGCAGGTTTATCTGAATACTTTTTTCTAAAATTTATGTATTTTAAATTTCCAGGTTTTACACCCATTTGCCACGCTAAGGCATCTGAATATTTACTACTCTTCTGATGTCCACATATTAAACCTACCGTAAACTTTATTCTATTTTTGATTACTTCGTCTTTTTGAGCTAACAACCTGATAGCCATAATGAAACTAGGTATCCCAATAACTGCATAACGACCGGGTACTTCTTTAATCTTTTTAAGAGCTTTTGATAATTCAACAGGATAATATTTTGTTCTAGAACCGGCTTTTACCTCTTCCACATTTCTAGAAATATCATATTTATATATTAAAGGAATTTGTTCGTCTTGATTTTCTTTTACATGAATAACTCCATCAATCAAATCATTTTCAAAAAGTTCTTTAAATATCCAAGTGCCCATTCCCCCTGAGCTCCCATTTAATCGATAATCCCCTTCTCTCACATGACCAGCATATAATGAAAGATAATACCCGATTCTTTTATCAAAATTAATATTTTCAACATGTTCATAAAGTTGTTTTGATATCATAGATTCATTTACATTTTTATTAAAATTTGGAGATACAAAATTAACTGTAGAAGCAATATCATAATCATCACTTTGTGATACAGTTTCTTCAAAACATCCATATTCATTAAGTTCCATATGAATATTCTCATCCACTAAAGCAATCACTCCGCTTGCTTCACTATATTTTTTAAATTCATTAAACTCTTTAATATTCATTACAAGACCTTCCTATTCAAATATTCACAATATAAAAATCACAGATATCAAAACTATAAAATAGTAGCAGTCAAAATTAGGTTGTTAAGTACAATACTTTAGATTATATTATTAATCCTGCTTCAGAAAAGCGGGACGCTAGTTAAACCAAATTTCCAGATTCAGAATACTTACGTTCTTTTTCATCGGGAGTCAACCAATTATTTGCAGAATGATTCCTGATCTGGTTATAGTAAATCTCAATATACCAATAAAAATCCTTATTCAACACTTCCAAGGCTTTGTATTTTCGATGATAGATCAGTCTCCTTATCAGTTACCATTTGTTGAAAGTTGACGCTTCCAGTTCCCAATCAAACCATTAGCAATTCCCAAGGATTGCTCTACGCTGTGAGCTGTCCGACCTGGTTCTTCTGAAAGTGCGATCGCGTTTTTTTTGAATTCTGCATCATAGCGACGTCTTTTTTCTCATTCATAGTTATTACCTCATTTTATTAAAAATCGGTCTTAACTACTACTCCGTGAAATCAAGGCAGGATCATGGAACATTCCACAGCCATATTTTAAGTTCTTTTTAAGTATCTTATATATCTTTGATTATCTCACCATCATCATTTGGCTTTCTATCATAGAGATAAGTAGATCGTGGTATTTGAACTAAGCGGCATGCTCTTCTTATTGATAACCCGAAGTATTTCACAATATGCTTTACAGTATCTCTTTTTACTCCGGGTCGCAGAACTTTTTTATGATTTCCTTTTGAGCCATATTATCAAGTGATAAATTGGCAACTAGTCTTTTTAGGTTTTCATTTTCTTGTTCTAGTTGTTTTAATCTAGTAATCTCTTTTGAAGTCATATCTGCATATTTTCTCTTCCAAATATTAAAAGTATTCTCGCTGGTCCCGTATCCTCGGGCAACGTCACGTACCTTTTTTCCTAGTTTTGTTCTCCCAGAATCTTTACAATCTGTTCTTCTGTATATCTTTTTTTTATATCAGCCTCCATTATATTTCTTGCTGAAAACTAATCGAGGTTCTGATGCAAATTATTGGGAAAAAGTCAATATCTTAACTGGACTCAAATAATAAAATCCGACATCTACTCTATCTAAAATTATTTTATAATTATTCAATATATCGATATATATTTATGAAATTCTCTGTAATTGCTAATCATATAATTTTTATGATTTTAAATATATGACTAATTATAAATATAAAAAGCGACATATTATTTTAACTATTTTTGTATTTTATATCATTTTTAAGATCAATTACTGCTATATAATTATTTTTTATATAACTTGCTAGTAAATATTTCTTTTAAAAAATGTTTTTCATCTTTATTAAGGCCAAAGAAAAAAACGAAGCTAACAGTATAACTTACAATTAACAATACAAAAAGTATTGCCATCAAAATATTATCAAACTCACAAAAGATTAAATATGTTAGGAGGAAACTTGGTAAAACAACCAACAAAATTGGTCTAAAAACATTTTTTACATATTTTACAAAATTAAACTTACTATTTATTCTCCTATAGAGAATTATCCTTCCAATTGTTATTCCAACTGAAATAATTATACTTATTGTAAATGGCAAAATCGGATCAAGAGTGATTTTTAGAATTAAATAAGCAGCTGGTATATTTAATATTTGTAGCATCCCTACAGTCAACTGATAATCTCGAACTTTACCAGTGGCTGCTATAGCTGTACCAATTGGACTTGTAATGACTTGTATAAGCATGTCTAAAAGAATCAGAATAATAAATTCAACTGTATATTCAGGAACAGTTTCACCAAGCCATAAGTGAAGTATATACCGCATATTGAATGTAAATGGTAAAATAATAATATATAGTAAGAAAAAAGACATTTTTGAAGAAGAATAGACAAGCATCTCCAATTTATCATATTCTTGTCCGGCATATGATTTAGTGATTTGCGGATTCACTGCACTCATAAAACTCGAAGAAAAGGAATTTATTATACTACGTACTTGTGTCGCTAATGCACGTGCAGCATTTACAGAACCTCCAAAAAACATGTTTAAAATAATGTTAAGTCCCTGTATTTTTCCAACACTTCCCGCGGCTCCGATAAGATTCCAATTCATGTATGAGAATAATTCCTTATATCCTGAATACTCTTGTTTCATCTTATAATTCAAAAAATTATATTTTTTTTTAGTATATACAACATATAGCCCATTTGTAAGAAACGAGACACCTAGAGATAGTAATGCCAAAGAGATGAGTTTGTCCCAAGGTGAAATATATAGCATAAATGCTACAATCACTTTTGCTAAACCATCAAATACTGAAATTATTGAAAATACCTTAAAATTTTCATCCGCTATAATAAGACCTGTAAATGGTAGCGCCATAACAGTAAATGCAAAATTGATAAGCGAAGCCTCATAAACTATTAAGCAAGGAAATAGTCTACTATCAGGTATCACTAGTCTATTTAATACAAACCAGATACCGAAAGTATTAAAAATAAAGATAGCAGAGATAACAAACACCAAAAAAAGATTAAAAATGAGCGAAAAATAGCGACTAAGTTCAAACCAATCACCTTTTTTTAAAGAGATGGCAAAATACCTTTGTGAAGCAATCGACATTGATGCAGTGATAAAAGAGCTTAACAATACAACACTACTCATGACATTATTTAATCCGTAATCTGTTTCTCCAAGAGCTTGAAGTGTTAGTTTAACAGTAACTAATGAAACAATTGATAGTATGCCTAATCTAACATAAAGAGTAAGTGTATTTGTAAAGACTTTTGCAGAGCCTTTCATTCATCATCCTCAATAATTACATTTTGAATAAATGATAAAGATTTTTCTTTAAGTTCTTCAATTCGATTATCAATTTTGCTATAGTCCCAATCCCAATCGGCTTTTTCTTTGAAGCTTCCTTCTTCTGTTAGAACTTGAGTTAATCCTAAAAAGTCAATAAAAGATGAGGCTTTATCCATTATAAAAGGTAGTGGATTCATGACAATTCTCTTTTTGTAGATGAGACTAAAAATTAAGCCATGATATGTACAAGTCATAACGACCTCTGCATGCTTGAGATAGGAGCACCATAAAAAAGGATGCAGTTTATCTTGTGTTATCGTTATATCACACCAATTGAAATGATCTCTCAAACTATCAAGACAAATTATTTTTAAATTATGTTCTTTTGCATATTTTATAACTTCAGTAATATTCTTTTTGGTAAAGTAGCTCCCATAAACGATGATATACTTAAAATCGACTGGCCTAATAGGTATATTATTGTCATCCCAAAAATCCCATAGGAAAGTAGGATCAATGACTATAGTTCCATATTTTCCGGTAATTTGTTTAACCAATTTAGCAGATTTTTCATCCCGAACAGATACATGCTTCATCTTGTTCAGCCCATTAATTACATATTCAGGAACCTGAATGCCTTTCTTTACACTCCCAAAGCTTGCAGCATACGAGATTACTTCTTTAGTATTAAGACCAATACCAAAAAAACGTTTATCCATTTTATAAATAGTTCGTGAAAAATCCCAGATTATATCGCTACCGACAAAAACATAATCAAATGATGTATTTAAAAACTCTTGATTGGTCAGTTCTCCGGTATTCTTAATATCTTTATAATACATAATAAACTTTTTCGTTCTTTTAATTTCTTTTATTCTTAATAAGCTCTTAAAAGCTAGCAAATAAAATTTTGGATTAATTAAAAACAAATGAGATCTAGTACGAGCAGCAGAAATAATTCCATAATAAAGGTCAAGATGAGATTTCTCAGCATATGCAATTTGGTAAATATCATCACTTTTAAAAATGTTCTCTAGAACCTTTTGTAAAGCATAAGCCTGTAGAAAAGTTCCATAATTTGGTACATTCCAATGCGTGTATATACCGATTTTTCTCATACGTAAATACTCCTTTTGATTTGCTCTACATTTAATTAAAAACAATACTTAATTTTACATTATATAACACTTTCTAAATATTGCTCTATTAATTTAATTGTCAATCGACAGCCTTTGAACTTAATACAGATAATGCCATGAAGCTAAAAGTACCATAACACACAGCTGTATTAACCAAATAAGGTTCAGTTAAAACAGAAATTGTCATTGTTGTTATCAGGGATAATAAAGATAGTTTTATCTCTAATTTCTTAGTTTTATTCATACTTTTTATGGCTTTAAAAAATATCATTGTATATCCCAAAATACCAAGAATTCCATTTTTAATCAAAATACTCAATAAACCCATCTCAACAGTTCCCTGCCAATTTATCATACTTCTAACAGTTGTATTATATTCAGAACCTTTGAAGACCTCTGCTGCATTACCAAAGAATAGGACATGATAATTTTCTCTAAACAAAATAATCCACCCTAAAAGCCCATTAAGTCTATGACTAAAAGTCCCGCTATTTAGTGCGATTTTATTAAAAAAATAATAAAAACAACCAATAAATAACAAAATAATTATAGAAATTGATATATTACTATTTAATTTTATCAATTTGATAAAATATTTCAGATTGATAAATACAAAAAAAATTATAGCTAAAAAAATTGCTCCACGAGAATTGCTTAATATGAAGAATATTGTTTCTAAAAATAGAATTAAAAAATCAATTTTTCTTTTAGATACAAATTTCCAATATATAAGTATAACACTATAACTAGCTAATAAAATAAAGCCAAAAATGTTCTTATGTAGAAAACCAGCCGTCAAAGCAAAATTTAAATAACCTTCATTGACTGTACTAAAAATTGATGAACCAGTAATAAGAGCTATGAAAAAAACTAAAATTACACCCAAAAAAATACCATGGGCCCCAGCTCTAAGATCTTGGAAATTGCTAGTAATTCCTTTAGAGAAAAGTGCAAATATAATAATTAGTATCATTGTTAAAATTAATTTCAATCTTATAAAATTATTCATATTCTGAACTAGTATTCCAATAAATAGAGTAAAAACAATTATAAAATTAATTAATGTGAAGACTTCTAGCCTAAAAGAGCGATCCCTAAAAAAAGATGTTGTTGTTTTAACTAATAATAATAAATATGCCAAATATGCAAAATATTTATTCATGCCATTTAACATAAATATACTAGAAACACTTATGGTCAGTAAAAAGAATGAAATACATATAATTAGTTGATTATAAACTTTCCTAGCCATAAGATTCACCTTACATTAAATAGATTGGTTCTAATATAGAAAATCATTGTATAAATCACTATTTAACTTATTTAACTTATTTATCTTGTTTTACAGAAAGTCTGTTTCGAATTGAATTGATAGTTTTCTTTATGCCATTTTTTTTAGTATAGGACAATCCTGTGCACAATAAAGAAGGTATAAAAAGAATTAAACTCCAAATCATTAAGAAGGGACCAATTTTTTGTAAATACTCTCTTTCACTAATAATTATTTCTTTATTAATGATATATGGCTCTAACTTAGTTTTTACATCATTTACCTCAACCCCATTTGGAACAACGATATACTTGTAAGGCAAAAATTTTAACCATTCAGGAGTAATAAGCAGACGATAATTAACTTTTAAGAACTTCAATTCATTAATTTCAGTTACGTAACCCCTTACATTATACATACTAGTCAATAAAATGCTTCGATTTGAAGGATTTGGAACAAAAATATCAGATTCAGTAAATCCATCCAACCATAGGATAATAGGCTTGAGGTACGGTTTCTCCTTATGTTTTCTTTCAAGGTTGTAAGTTCTAATAGCCATTTCTTGACCAGTATGCAGAACACTTTGAATAAGCGAATCTTCTGAAGATATGCTATATTTTAACTTTATTGATTCTGGCTCACAAAATGACAAATTCAAGGGATTGTAAATTACATTTTTCGGATAACCTGAATATGATACGTCAATAGCTGTTTCTAATAAACTTCCACCACGCTCAATTATCGCTAATTGATTAGTTCTATGCGAAGTTTGTTTTGTGGTGAGTTCCATTGAAACGATTCCACGCATTACATAGCACATCAACTTTGATGTTAAATGAGTATCGCTAATTATACGATAATGAGCTATAAATAATTGTTTTATTTTCTCTATTTTGGGGTTGCTCTTGCCAAAAACAGTGTGATGTCCAGCAGAAAGTGTCAGCTTCATTTCTGAAAAATACTTTGCTGGAATAATAACTTTTGTTACCTCAGAACCATCAATCTGATTATATGGAGGTTTATCTAAACTATACAACAAACGCTTTGGAATAAAAGCTTCTGTGACATCATCTTTATCAGAAAGTACATACCAACGCCATGTTATATAATAAATACGATCTAAACTAAGATTTTCTAACAGAGATCTAGGATTATCAATTCCGGAAAGAAATTCATCAGCATCTAGCGGAATTATAATATCAGGAACTATTTCATTCAGTATTTTTTTGATATATTTATTATCCAAGCGAAATTGATTGTAAGATTCTAAAGACTCATTAAAAACGTGTATTTTATAACCTTCAGAAATTAAGCTTTGAATTATATCAATAGTATTATCTGTACAACCATTATCAATAATTACCATATGGTCAAAAAAATTATAATTATACCTGATAAAAGATTCTATCATTTCGCCTTCATTATTAACCATTGTTAAGGAGACGATCTTCATTTAATTTTTACCACCTTTATTATTTTGTTGTAGGAAAAGTACTTTATAGAACATTTATTTAATTGAAAACCGCTGTTTTCATAAATAAATACTAAACAATACACTATGATACCGTCTCATGGTATAATTTTAACATCTAGATCAAAAAAATGATATGTAAAATTCAATAGTGCACATACACAAGGAATTTCAATCGGTGCAGACAATTTTTTACTTGATCTATTTAATTAGCTAAGCCAGGAGATATACTTTGTGTTATGATTTTAATTTTTCTTTAAGTTAGCTTTATGAAAAGTCAAGGGTAAATATTGCAAATAAATACAATTGTTTCCATTTGTATTTAATGAATTTATTAACACTTTTAATATTTACAGAATTATTTAATTTAAAACTAATTTATTTGAACAAATTTTACTTCAGTTTTTGTTGCTTCTTCAATTACTATATTCTCAACTATCTTGTCAAATCAAAATATTGAATTTCATAAATTCATATTACAACTATTGGTCAATTTCTCAGACATAATCGATCTTACATATGCGTTCAGAAACTAATTCAAACTAGATGACTGATATAGTAATATATTTAATTAAATTTACCATTTTTTATCATTTTTCACAAATTTCAATAACTTAAATAATATTCATATTTTACACTTTAATGAATATTTTCATATACATTAAAAATAAAGAGAACTCAAAATACTATATCATTATTATTAAAATTTGCGTTAAACAAACCCGTAAAATATGCCCTAATTTTGATTTAAGGAATCCAATAAACTTATTTTATATATACACTTTCCTAATACTACCTCAAAAATCTTTATTACAGTGACACTAATAAAAACAGTAGAAGTATAGATTAAAATACTAGTAAATACATTAGAACTACTTCCCATATTATTTTTTAAATAATCTAATGGTAGGACATGAGACAAGTATAGTGAATAACTCCAAGATCCGACAAAAAGTAAAACTGACTTTAATATTCTTAATTTCTCCCACAGGTTCACATTTATTACAAAAACCGATGAAACAATCCAGGTTATCAAAATTTGTAAAATGGTGTCTATAACACCCAGTCCACGGCTATCTACAAATGGAGTTTTCTTTACTGCTATTAATATTAACGATAATAGAAGCATGTTGATTGCTGGACGTAAACCTTGAATTTTTGAAAATCTTGTTTTAATTTGTTTAGGATAAGCACCGGCGATCATCCCTAACGGGAAAGTTGCAAATTGCCAAACAAAATTTCGATTAAAGTCTTTCAAAATAATTATAACAATACTAATCACAATCATTACAGGTATTGAAAATTTTAGATTGTCGACCTTTCCAGCGATAAAGAAAAACATAATATACCAGTAAAACAAAAGAACAAGATACCAATAGGAACCTTGAGGTAACAGAATTAAAAAAAAATATTTTATTATATTTTTGGTTTTTAAACTATTTCCGAGAAGCGACTGAAAGACTAAAAATATTATGACAGCTAATGCATATGGTATATAAACCTTAAAAAATCGTCATGAGAAATAATGTATGAGTCCGTTTTTTATATAAGAACACATAAGACCATAGCCAGAAAGAAATAAAAAAAGAAATACCCCTATAGGACCGAGTGGGTTTACAGCACTAATTTTGAACACTTGCCCAATATGTTGAAAGATTATCATACTTATCCCAAGACCTTTTAAAATCGTTGATTCTTCCTTGCTTATAAGATCACTCACAATCACTCCTTTAGCAATTAATATTTCATAAACCTCTATACCTGATAACCTTAGCAGGGCTGCCCATGGCTACTGCACGATTCGGCACGTCATGCGTCACAATTGAACCTGCACCGATAACAACTCCTTTCCCGATTGTCACACCATCGAGGATTATCACATGACTTCCAATCCAACAGTCATCTCCTATTGTGATCCCTTTTTGCCTGACCCCTTGATTTTTAATATTAACTTTTGTATCAGAAAAAATATGATTTTCAGCAAAGAGACTACACTTAGGGCCAAACATAACATTTTTACCAATAATGATTCTCCCTGAACATCCTATATATCCCATTGGTCCAATGGAGGAGTTTGCCCCCATCACTAATCCTGTGCCACAATCTCCTCCATAATAGCTTGAGGGACGGATCATAACTCCACGACTTATAGTTACGTTATCCCCGAACTGCAAACCTTCATTACAAAGACCGTGTATCTCAGTAAAATCTTCAAACTTGACATTTTTTCCACACGTGATGTGTTTTCCATGAGTGATATGCACATGCTTACCCACAAGAAAACTCCCTTTTACTTTCTTCAGAAATAACCTAAACCAAAACCCTCTTAATAATTTTATTCCTGCACGAAAGAGGATACATACTTTATCTGCACTGCTAATTTTATCATTAAAATTTACCATTTTACTATTCTCCAGCTATTTGAAGCTTTCTTATCCGCTTACTCTTTATTCTTCTTATCAAGATTTGTAAAGCTAATAATGGTAGTCTCAACACTGAGACTCTCACATGAAATATACTGTAAAAGAAGTTTATTGAGTCTGTATATCCCGTAAAATCAAAAGAACTCTTCTTTTTGAGAAAGATGTAAACAATATAACGGTCTGATATATAGGAAAAATTATCTCTTTTAACTTTTAAAAATGTTTTCTTTGAAATATTTCCGTCACGGAATAAGTTAAGGATTATAGAAATATATTCTACAGCGAAGGCATTAAACAAGTCATAAGAGCCTTTAAATGCCCAGTTTGTCGGAATCTCGTGTAACAAAATTCTATTATCAACAATATATTCTTCGTGATCTCTTCGTAAAAATAAAATATCAGTATGAGGAAATAGATTGTTAAATTTAATCTTGTCAAGAAGAGCAAGATCTTCTTTCCACAACGCAATCCCTGCCGACCACGAAGACCAATAAGAAAGAGTACAAACGAACTTATCGAATGAATTGTTAACTGTAATCTCTTTCCTCAGATTTAATAATTTACCATTACTGAAATATACAACAGGCTTATTTTCCATATTCTCTAAGGCAAAATCTATAAACGCCTGTAATGCACCTGGTAGAAGCACCATACGATGATTGATAAATTTTAGAAACAGGCCACGCGTAATTTTAAAAGATTCTATCTGATTGAGAAAACCCTCAGCTGATGTCTTTTTATACACAAAATTTGTTTTCGTAGAGATATATTTATTTATTGCATTCTTGAATTTAAGATTTCTACCATTATCAGTAACAACTACCTCATACAATTTTTCATCCACATTCTGAGCATAAATACTCTCTAATACTGGGATCAACCACTTGATAATACCATTTGTTGGAATGCATAGAGACACCACAGGATTAGACATAATTTTTATCCAAAAATGCAGCTGTCATTTTTATACCTTCGTCCAATGGAACCGTGACTGGATTTCCAAACAAGTCTATATAACGGGTAATATCAAGATAATTAACCGGAACATCAACCGTACGTGCTTTATCAAATACAATATTGAGTTCAATACCTAATGTCTGTCCTATCAATCCCAGTATTTGTTTAATACTAATCCCTTTACCACTACCTAAATTTACTAATTTTATATCTCCATTAACTATATTTAAAATTCCAGAAACAACATCGTCAATATAAATGAAATCACGAATAACAGTTCCATCACCATAAACATGTATAGGCTCGTGTTTTAATGCTTTATAAATAAAAGTAGTAATCGCTCCCAGCTGCCCATTTGGTCTTTGATAGGGACCGTAAGGATTTGCAAGGCGTATAATTCTATAATCAAGCTTGTATGTGTAATTGTATAAATATAGAAGGTTTTCAATAGCAATTTTTTGAACACCATATGATGTGATAGGCCTGGTAGATGAATCTTCTGAAATAGGGCATATTGCTTCACATCCATAAACAGTCCCTCCTGAAGACAAAAAGACTACCTTATGTACATTCTGTCTTACACATGCCTCCAAAAACAAAGAAGTTGTTAATACGTTGTCTCTTAGCTCAAATGGAATGTTTAAGTTTGATTTAGTAGGGTTTGAGGAACTAAAAAAATGGTAGACAACGTGCTGTCCATTGAGCAATCTATCAAAATCTGTTTTTTCATTAAAATTTACAATACGATAATTAAAACCTAAACCCATTTTTCTATGTGGTTCAAAAAATGAATCAACAGTATCCACAAGTGTTATTACATTTGATTTATCTTCTGCTAACTTTATTGCAAGATTCGTTCCTATAAACCCTGCAGCTCCCAAGATAGATATTTTCATATTTGACCAACCATTATAAAGTTAATTTCTCTTAAAAACACTTTTATATCCTTATAAATAATAACTGTTAGTTAGACAAATTGAAGTTTTTTCTTAATATTATCTTCAGTTTCTGTCTATTCGAATAAATGATTTTACTATACTCCATTTTTAACCGGTGAATTCTCCACGGACTGTTAATTACAAATCATTCAATTATTTTATTAGAATATCAAATATATTTTAAGAAGTTACTCAATGTCTATTTTAAAATAACAAAGAACTTCACATATTATTGATCAAAACCTTTTTCTACAGCTATTTCCATTTATATTTGTAAACCACTAGTATTCTAAAATACCTCAGAAGCAACTCTAGCTGATTGGAATCAATCGAAATAAACGTTTCCACTTAGATTTGATCAACTGAGAGGAAACATACTGACAATATAAAAGACTTTCCATTTTCCAACATCTACCATCAATATTTTTAATATATATAGTTTTTTTTATTTGTTGGGTATTTAATACATTGATGCTTATATTCTCCGTCACCTGTTCTATCAAACAACGATACCAACCATTGTCCTCAACTTGCGAAATAAAGCTCTAGGAATGTCTTTGTGAATTACTAAAGCTTAAAAAAATAATTTTAATAATAACTATAACATTTTTATCAGAATGCAAATTCCTCCATACTGAAAGATCATCACCAGCCAATAAAAGTCATCATAATTACAGGATATTTCTGTATTAAGCATACTGACAGTATTATTTAAATATTCTGATAATAATGCATCAAGAATCTATCAATTAATACAAAAACCATTTGCTACATCTAAAAAATTGTTCTTGCAAAATATTACAAGCTCATTAAAATTTAATAGATTCAAAATTTTTCAACAAAGATTCTTCACCGTATGACTATTTAATCTAAAGTTTAAAGTTGTCCAAACTTCGTAGAGCAGTCTTATAGCTAACGAGTTTGAATCTAAAAATTACAATCTTAGCCTTTCATATTTTAAAATACCAATTTAATAAAAACTGATCACGTCCCACATCATAATGATCTTCGGATTCTTGTTTTTTAGTAAGAAAGTAAGCAATTGAATATATTAAACTAAGACATTTAAACTGATTTACCATAAGTACTCATTTTGTCATGGCCAATATTAAAAATACCACTTTCCCCTCTAAAGATGACATAGTCAATGCTTTTTTATTCTCACTCGCATAACAATACCCTTAATTAGAACCGATACAAAACTGCATTCTTAATAGTTCTTTTAGGATTTTCTCGCAAAGGCCTACAGATCTCAGCTATTCATTCAGAAATCAAAATGCAAATAATATTCCAATTATTATAAATCTTTTTCATCTTAATGAAATTATTTTACACTAAAGCCTTTAAAAAAGCATTTATTCTACCTTTACTGCAAAAAAATCGTTTATTTGCTATATAAAACTTATTTCTAAATTTTACAAGAATTGAAGAGATAGACCTCACCCACCCATAGAAAGAAGTTATCTACAAACTTAGAAGATCAAATAAAAGGGTCATTCAGTGGGCCGAAACACTATCTGAAAGACTGAAATCCTTATCCTGTCACAACTGTTCGCCGTTTGAACAAAACAAAAAAATTTATAAGCTCTAGAGAACTTTTACTAAAGTACTATCTTAAAACGAACTACAATTTTCAGATGTGAAATATATCACAATAAAAATGTTTTAACAATATCAATTAATCGAAAAAAATTATCGCATAAAGTCTTAGAAGACATATAGTCTTCTTTCTTAATTATCCAAAACAATCTATATTCATTTGTATATGTGAGCCTTATTAATTGGTGTAATCCTACAAAAGCTAAAAATCACCTTATTTATTTTTAAAACCAGTAGGCATTGTATAAACCATATATTCCAGATAAAACTTTCCATACAATGTGGAACATAGCAAAATAGATTTTCTGAATAATCAGCTATAGTAAAAATGGTACGAATATAGTAAAAATGGTACGAACTGTGATCCTGCCTTGATTTCCCGGAGTAGTAGTTAAGACTGATTCTTAATAAAATGAGGTAATAACTATGGACGAGAAAAAGACGTCGCTATGCGGAATGTTTCAACATAGTTGTCACAACTTTTGATTTTTTTATACTGAAATCAGTTGCTTCTTAGTCTCTAAAGAAGGGTTCAGATACACATATAGTGCTCCCATGATGCTGTACAGCTCCTAAATTAGATTGATGCAGTATAATCTGTGTCAGAAGGAGTAGAAAGATGCGCAGGAAGTGGAGCGATTCAGAGAAAGCCAGAATAGCGCTCATGGCGATTCTTGAAGAGAAAACAGTTAGTGAAATAGCCCAGGAAACAGGAGCTCATCCCGCCATGATTTCAAAGTGGAAAAGAGAGCTGCTGGACAATGCGGATTCTGTCTTCCGTAATGGGAAATCACAAACGGAAAAAGAGCTGGAAGATGAGAAGGAAGAACTGTACAAGCAGATCGGAAAGCTTCATGCCGCGAATGATTTCCTAAAAAAACCTTGAAAATACAGGGACTCCTGTAAAATCCATGATTGATCCTGGGAACAAGAAATTAAGCATTTCAGAACAATGTAAGCTCCTCGGCAAAAGCCGCAGTTGGTTCTATTACCAACTGAAAAGAGATCCTCTTTTGGAGTATCAGGACAATCTGGAAAAGAAGAAAATCAGAGCGCTGTGGAAGCAGTATATCTTTTATGGGTACAGACAGGTATTCAACCATCTGGATAAGAATATGGGCCATGAGACGTCTCCTAAGAGGGTGTACAGGCTTATGAGGGAGATGGGAATAAAGGCGATCGTTCCCAAACGATGTCTCTCCAAACCAGGTAAGAGGCATAAAAAATACCCTTATCTTCTGAGAAACTTGAATATAACGCATCCAAATCATGTGTGGGCTTCAGACATCACCTATGTAAATATTCCCGGAGGAATCGTCTATGTCGTTGCTATCATCGACCTGTATAGCCGGAAGATCTTATCCTGGAATGTCAGCAACACGATGGATACGGTGTTTGTTATGGACGCTTTGATACAGGCTATGATGAGACATGGCTTGCCTGTGATATTCAATACAGATCAAGGTAGCCAATTCACTAGTAATGAATTCACATCGCTCCTAGATGGAGAAATGGTTCGTATCAGCATGGATGGAAAAGGTCGTGCTTTGGATAATATTTACATTGAAAGATTCTGGAAAACTTTGAAGTATGAAGACATTTCTCTGTATCGGTATGACACTCTGAAAAATCTTCGGAAGGGTTTATTGAAGTATTTTAATTTCTATAATTCGGTCAGACCACATCAGAGTCTGAATGGGAATTCACCGGATCAGATTTATTCCGGAGAATCTAACTTAAAAGTGGCATGAAGCTGTATTGACTGAAGGGTGCACTATAAACCTTGTGGACTCTTCTCTTGAGGCAGCAATCAAGGAATTAGACGTTGAAGAAAGTCCAATTATCCATTCCGATAGGATAGTCATTATCGCTGGCTTTGTTGGATCTCAAGAATGAATAAGGCAAAATTAAAAGATCAATATCAAAAAAGGATATTCCTCAGATAATGCAGCTTGTGAAGGGTTCTTTGGAAGGTTAAAAAATGAAATGTTTTACAATCGAAATTTAAAAGATGTGAGTTTGGATGATTTCATTCATGAACTGAATGAATATATTCAATGGTAAAATTTCAAACGGATCAAAGTTAGTTTAGGTGGATTAAGCCCTCTTGATTATCGTTAAAAGGTACTAATTTTTTTAAAAAGTAATCCAAGATAATGTCCGCATCCCCATTTCAGGAACTTTTTCGACGCTGTTGACAAGAGCCTAGGTGGAAACTCTCCGGATGAAATTTAGTCTGTGGAATCAAATTTAAAATTGGCATGACTCTGCGATGGCTGAAGTAAGTAATATACAATACTATTTTAAGCGAGGAGAACCCCATTTGACCCTCTACTAGGACTCATAGTACACTGGTTTGCAGGAGATTCAACATTCTTGGCCATTAAGAACCGACTCAAAAACGATAATATCCTTAAAATACTGGAAACCCTCTGGAGAAACCCACATAGTAGCCGTGCCGATCTAGCCCGGATGCTGCGCCTGGACCGCTCCACCGTAGGCAGCCTTGCCGACTGGATGATAGCCCGCCGGATGATTACCGAATCGTCTACCACACACTCAACTCCTAAAGGAGGACGCCCTCCCATTCAATTAAGCATTAAGGGAGGCTATGCCTATGCCATAGGGGTGGAACTGACCATCCCCTTTATCAGATTATATGCAGGGGACTTAAACGGAGACCTTCTGGGACAAAAGGAAATACCTGTATCAAACTATGGAACACAGGCCATTGATTCCCTGGCGGTAGAACTGGCAAGATTTCGAAAAGAGATTGACCAAGACTATCCCATGACAGTGGGATTGGCCGCTGTGGGTCTTGGTGTCAGCGGCGCCGTTGATAATGATAAAAAAGAGATCATTCTTTCTAATGCCCTTAAGATCAATCAAGCCCTTTCTGTGGCAGAACCCCTGGAAACAGTCCTTAATGTCCCTATTATCCTGTTTAACGATGCTCAGGCCTATGCTTTAAGCGAAGCGGACGCCCTGGGAAAAAAGAACCTGATTCTGGCCCTCATTGAAAAACGCTCTCAAACGACTATTGGAAATACCGGTGTGGGTATTGGAATGGTCAATAATGATATGGTTATTAATGGACGGGCCATAACCCACCTCCTTCAGCCCTCTTACGATCAGGAACTGGAAAAGATGGAACAGTTTATCCAGAACCTTGGAAGATCCCTTGCCTTGATAGCGAATGTTACCAGCACCAATGATATTGTCCTGGGCGGGGATGTGGAAAAATATAGAACAGATCTTGAAAGAGAGATTCTGGTTCATCTGAATAAAGAAGGAGATCCTCTAAAGACCGGCCTTCGGATACATAGAGCCTCCCCCTCACACTGGGCCGTTGCTGCAAGTTCCCGCCATGCGGCCCTGCGCCACATCCTACACAATCGTAGTTTTCCATTGAATAAACACTGATTTTCTGTTCATTCTCAAGTTTTCATTGACGGGAGATCATGCCCCCTTCTATACTACTTAGTAGATATTTCAACAAACCTAAAGGGGTAAGAAAATGATAAAGAAATTTTTGATGGGTATCCTTATGCTTCTCACTGCATTCACCATGTTTGCCGGTGGAAGTCAGGAAGCTGTAGAATCAGAGAATTCCGCAGCGATGAAAGAGGCGGTGAATCTCGATTTCTGGTCATGGCGAACAGAAGACGTTGACATTTATGATGAGTTAATTGCCCGTTTCGAGAAAGAAAACCCCGGGATTACGGTTAATTTTACGGCTTATAAGAATACTGAGTACAACACAGTACTCTCTGCGGCCATCAAAGGGGGCTCCGGACCCGATATCATTCAGCTAAAACCCTATGGAGGTCTTGAAACCTACGCGCAGCCCGGATACTTGATGCCCTTAGAAGATAAAATTCCGGCGTTAAAGGATTTTGATGAGAATTCATTGATTGGAAGCACCAGCATCTCCGATGGCAAAATCTATGGAGTACCCTATGCCAGCCAGACTCTGGTAATTTTCTACAACAAGGCTATGTATGAGGAACTAGGTCTCAGCATTCCGGAAACCTGGGATGATTTTCTGTCTAACCTGGAAGTTATGAAAAAAGCGGGAATAACTCCCCTGGCCAATGGTGGAAAAGACGGCTGGACTCTGGAAGTACTCCAGGGTGTTATCTGTCCAAACTTTTACGGAGCCAACGACTTTTTTAACGAAATAACAGCTGGTAAAACAAATTTTACAGACGAGCGATATAAAAAATCACTTGAAAAGCTTCTGGAACTCCGCCCTTACATGCCTGACAACTTTATGGGTATTTCCTACACAGATATGCAGATGCTCTTTATCAACGAGATGGCAGGACACTTTATCGGGGGTAGCTGGGAAGCCGGATATTTCAGTGCACAGAATCCTGAAATGGAATACGACGTATTTGCAGGTCCTGTTGCCAAAGCAGGAGACACCCGCTATGCCAGTGCCTTCGTTGATGGCTCTTTTGGTATAAACTCTGCCACAGCTCACCCGGAAGAAGCCGTACAATTCATGAATTTCATGGCAGGTACAGAAGCTGGGCAATTTCTGACTGACAAGCTAAAACATAAATCGGATGTACCGGGTGTTCAGTTTACTGATCCATTCCTGAAAAGGCTGGGTGAATTGAACGAAAACTCAACTCCCTATATTACCCTTGTTGGTTTCCGCTATGAACAGCCCACCGGTTCTTCTCTCATTCAGAATACCCTGCAGGGTATGCTGGCAGATACAATAGACAGTGATGAAGTAGTTCGTCAGGTCCAGGAAGGCGTTGCCTCCTGGTACAAACCTTTTCAGTAAAAACCTTTCTGCTCCGTGTGCCTTCAAAAGCAGACGGAGCAATTTTTTTTATCCGGATAAAAAATGAAAAAAACAAAACATCAGTCACTATGGATCACTTTCTTTGTGCTGCCCGGGCTCTTAATTGTCCTTATATTTATCGTAGCCCCCCTGTTTCTCTCCATGTTCAACAGCCTTTTTTCCTGGAAGAGTATTGTGAGGGATCAATACGTAGGTCTTGAAAATTTTACAAGGATATTCACCCAGTACCCGTACAAAGACCGTTTTTATAACGCCATAGGAAACAATCTCCAATGGTTTCTCTCTACCATGCTCATTCAGAACTCTCTAGGCCTTCTCTTTGGCTATCTTCTTTACAAAAACATTGCCGGAGCTGCCATTTATCAGAGAATCTTTTTTATACCAGTCCTCTTCTCCATAGTAGCTGTGGGTTTTTTGTGGAACCTTTACATGAATCCCAATATGGGGATTATCAACAGACTGCTCAAGGATGTTGGATTGCAATCCCTGACCCGTGCCTGGCTGGGGGATGAAGCTTTGGCCACACCCAGTATTATTGCTGTGAATATCTGGCGCTGGGTAGGATTCCCCACCCTTGTGTTCTATGCTGGCTTTAACACAGTTCCTCTGGAAGTGGTAGAGGCCTCCTATCTGGATGGCGTGGGAGAAGGCAGACTTTTTACGAAGATTATGTTTCCCCTGATTCTCCCTTCAGTCATGGTGATTACCGTTTTAACCTTAATCGGCAGCCTGAATGTTTTTGAACAAATTTATACAATGACCGGTTTGGAAGGGGGGCCCTACTACTCCACGGATACCCTGGGGACCCTGTTCTATAGAACGGCCTTCGGCGGGGTGGATTCGGGAATCCCTCAGATAGGAATAGGTTCTGCCATAGGAGTGGTGATTTATATGCTGACCTTTGTGGCTTCTGCCATCAGCATCACAGCCTTCAAGGGTAAGGAGGTACAGCTATGATCGGAGAACTCCGTTTTAAGGGTGCCGGGATTCCTCAGAAGATTCTGATTATACTTTTTCAGCTAATGCTCATCACGTATGCCATACTGATTTTTTATCCCTTATTTAACATGATTATTTCAAGCCTGAAAACAACCCGGGAGATTTTCAAGACTCCCTATGCCCTGCCTGCAGATTGGAAATTTTCAAACTATGGGGAAGTGTGGGGAGAAGGCGGATTCGGCCGCTACTTTTTTAACAGCAGCTATATTACGGCTCTTTCCATCGGAATTGTCATTCTTTTTGGTTCCATGGCGGCCTTTGGTATTTCCCGTTATGATTACAGGCTTTCCACCCTTGTGTATCTGCTCTTTCTGGCGGGAATTATGCTGCCATTAAAAGCGGCCATCATCCCACTGTTTCTGCTGATACGCAAACTGCATCTCATGGATAATCAGCTCTCTCTCATCCTTATTTTTACGGCCATGAGTATGCCCTCTACAGTTTTTATCCTGACGGGATTTATGAAGACAATCCCCTATGATCTGGAAGACTCGGGAAGGATAGACGGAGCTAATGAGTGGGTCATCTACAAGGATATCATCATGCCCCTGACGGCCCCTTCTATTGCCTTGGTAACCATCTACAATGCCGTACCCGTATGGAATGACTTTTTCTTTCCTCTGGTGTTTATACAATCTAACAAATTGAAAACTCTCCCTTTGGGAATGAGCGTCTTTTTTGGACAGTATCAGATCAGCTGGCATCTTCTTTTTGCCTCACTCTCCATTACCATACTGCCCATGCTGATCCTCTATCTGTTTATGTCAAAGTATTTTATCAAAGGAATGACCGCTGGAGCCCTGAAATGAACAATTCCGATTACAATCTATTTGCCTCAGATCAGGATCTGCAGGAAATGGCCAAAGAAAAGGCGGCCGCTTTCATAAGAGAAGAGACACAGTTTCATCTGGGGTTTCTCCCCACAGAGCAAGCTCACCCCTACACCCTGGATCTGAGTGATGTCATACAGAGCGACACAAGGGCGGGACTGCGACTGATGCTGGACGTGGACAGGGACATTCCCTCTGTTGCCCGCAGGGTATTTTTAAGCGGGTCCTTTGCAGAACTCTGCCTGGCCTTTGAAAAGGCTGCCCGGGACAATAGGAGAGTCTGTTTTACAGGCTGCGGCAGCACCGGACGTTTGAGCATGATACTGGAAGAGATGTGGCGTCAGTTCTGGGAAGACCGAGCGGGGGTTTCCCCGGGAGACACGGTTCGCCTCAAGGATGCCGACGGGAATCTGAAGGATGAGAATCTGATAAAGGCAGACCTGGGCTGCAGCATTATGACCGGAGGCGACAGAGCCCTGATAAGAGCCGTAGAAAATTTTGAAGACTACGAGGCCTTCGGAGCCCGGCAGGTGGAGGAGCTGGATCTGCAGCAAGGCGATCTTTTGGTAGCCATCACCGAGGGTGGAGAAACTTCATCCGTTCTGGGAACCTTAAGAGAAGCTCAGAGGCGGGGATGCAAAGTTTTTCTGACTTTCAATAACCCGGCATCTCTCCTAAAGGAGAATCTGGAACGCTGCCGCAGCGCTATAGAATCCGATGATGTGACTGTACTGGATCTCTATACGGGGGCAATGGCCTTAACCGGATCTACCCGGATGCAGGCTACCACCATGGAAATGCTTGTGATTGGTACGGCCATGGAAATTGGATTGAACCGTTGTCTGACTGCCAAGCCTTCAATACAAATAAACACGCAGATTGCTCTGAAAAATGCCGATTTATTCTCTCTTCTCATTAAGGATCTCTGCGGTCCAGAATCCCTTTTAGGAATGGCCCACTGGGCGGAAGAGGAGATGTGCCTCTATAAGGCTGATGGCAGAATCACCTACCTGGCGGAGGAATATCTACTGGATATCTTCAGCGATACCACAGAACGCTCCCCTACCTTTATGCTGCCCCCTTTTCGGCCCTCGGATGATACAGAGTCCCCCGTGTCCTGGGCCTTTGCCAAAGATCCCGCCCACAACAGCAGTGAAGCCTGGATTCATATGCTCCGCCGCCTTCCCCGGGGGCTCAACTGGACCCGCCAGGACTATATTAGGATGGGAGCCCCCGAATATGCGGGAGAAGTGGTTCCTTCCCTGGACAGAGATGAGATTAACCGCTATCTGATCGGCAGGGAAAAGGATACCAGCCGGACGGATTGCGCTGAGAGTCTTTTTTTGCGTGTTTTTGTTGATAGCTATCCCGGAACCGTTAAGTCGGGAGAAAAAAACCTTGTTGTCGGTACAATCACGAAGACAGCAGGATCAGTCCAGGCGGATTATGAAGTTCCCCTGAACCTGGCGGAGAGCCCGGTGAATCTGTGGCAGCATCTGGCGGTCAAACTAATATTTAACACGGTCAGCACAGGGTCTATGGCCATGATGGGACGGGTCAAACAGAATTGGATGATTCAGGTGGATACGACGAACAAAAAGCTTGTAGACCGGGGCTGCCGTATTATTTCACAGATTGTAGGCATTCCCTACGAGGAGGCCTGCCGGGAATTGCACCTTTCTTTGCTAGCCAGGGAACGCTTTGTGTCCCAGGGGGGACAAACAATTCTATCGCCGGTTGTAGCAGCATTGCAGCGGCGAGGAATGATGTAACTTTTCTAAAAAACGACTCTGAAACCTTACAGGGTATATTTGATATATATACCTTACCCAGGCCGAGACAGCCCGTGGCGCTGGTTTATTGCCTAAAACAGTGTCTCTTCTGGAAAATGATCCCCAGCGAAGTAGTGTTGGCAATTTATTCAAACTTCTTTCTTTTTTAAATAGAGAAGTACAACTCCTTAATAAAGAGGGGCCAACCGGTAAAGTGCCCTTTGAAAAAACAAGACTCTAACACAGCATTCCTATTATTTAATTGACAGGCATCCTTAGAGAACGTAATAATAAGCCCATGATTCATAAAACCCGTGCCTACCCCCGGGCGGCCCTGATAGGGAACCCCTCAGACGGCTATTTCGGCAAAACCATTGCCTTCACCTTCAATAATTTTCATACGGATGTGACCCTCTACGATTCTGAAGAACTGGAGATACTACCTGCCAGAAGAGACCAGTCCCGTTTTTCATCTTTGGACAGGCTTGCCCATGATGTGGATCAGTACGGCTATTACGGCGGCATCCGCCTGATCAAGGCTTCCCTTAAGAAGTTTCATACCTGGTGTAAGGACCACAACCTGAACCTGCATACAAGAAACTTTACCATCCGTTACCACAGCAATATCCCCGCCCACCTCGGCCTGGCCGGGTCCAGCGCCATCATCACGGCGTGTATGCGGGCTCTCATGGCTTTTTACAAGGTAGACATACCCGATTTTTTTCTGGCAAACCTGGTTTTGTCCGTAGAGACCGAAGAACTGGGCATTGGTGCCGGTCTGCAGGACAGGGTGGCCCAGAGCTATAACGGCATGATCCACATGGACTTTGACAGGGTCCTTATGGAACAAAGGGGCTACGGCAACTACACTCCCCTGAATATAGAAAACCAGCCCTCTTATTACATTGCCTACAACACGGCCTCTGCCGAGGGAACCGAGCTGTTCCACAACAATCTCCGCTACCGATGGGAGAATGGTGATAAGGAAATTATTGATGCCATGAAAGGCTTTGCCCGCCTCACCGATGAATTCAAAGAGGCCCTGGAATCGGGACACAAAGAGGATCTGCACAGGATTATAAATGCCAATTTTGACCTGCGCCACAGGGTCATGAAACTGAACCCCCTCCATGTGAAGATGGTGGAAACAGCCCGCCGTGGAGGAGCCTCAGCCAAATTCACGGGTTCAGGCGGTGCCTTGATTGGAATTTACGAGGGAGAGGATGGATACCGCAGACTGAAAGAAGCCCTTGAACCCCTGGGCTGCGTTGTATTTAAACCGGAAATAGTGATACAAAAGGAAAACCAATGATGATTAAAAAAGCTGTGATTCCAGCAGCGGGTTATGGAACCCGATTTCTGCCGGCCACCAAAAGCCAGCCCAAAGAGATGCTCCCCCTTGTAGACACCCCCACCATCCAGTATGTGGTGCAGGAGGCTGTGGATTCGGGGATTAAAGATATCCTGATGATCATAGGCCGGGGAAAACGCTCTGTGGAAGAGCACTTTTCCCGGAACTTCGAGTTGGAGTATCAGCTGAGAGAAAAAAATAAACAGGAAGAGCTGGATCTGATTCAGACCGTCCCCGATGACGTGAAGATTCACTTTGTCTGGCAACATGACCAGCTAGGCCTGGGACACGCCATCAGCTGCGCCAAGGATCATGTGGGGAATGAGCCCTTTGCGGTCCTGTTAGGGGATACCGTACTGGAAGCCGCCGCTGGAGCTCCTCCGGTGACCCGGCAGTTGATGGATGTGTACGAACAATATGAAGAAGCCGTGCTGGCCCTGGAAGAGGTACCCCGGGAGAAGGTAAGCCGCTATGGTGTGATCAGCGGTTTGATCAAAAGAGACAATGTCTATTTGGTGGACGGCCTCGTTGAGAAGCCCTCCGTTGAGGATGCCCCGTCAAACCTGGTGATTGCCAGCCGTTATGTTCTTCCTCCCGAGATATTCAGTGCCCTGGAAACGACTCTTCCGGGAAAAAATAACGAGATTCAGCTCACCGACGCCCTAAAGATGCTTTTGGCAGACGGCCCTATCTACGGCTGCAAGTTTCACGGGATTCGCCATGACATGGGGAACAAGCTGGATTTTATCAAGACCACCATCCACTACGGCCTGCGCCATCCCGAGTTCGGGAAGGAGCTGAAGGCCTGGCTGAAGGATCTGGATCTGAACTGATTCCCCTTATTTCTCATAGCTGAAGCTATCAAAATACAGCACGACTCTCCCATTTTGATCGGGTACAGCCATGATCTCTGCCACCAGGGCATTTCCCTTTTTGGTGGGAAGAGTCAGAAGGGCCCGGCAGTCCCCGCCTGGGGCGACAACAGAAGAGAGGTTCTGCTTAAAACTGTCGGCATTAACCCCTTTCATGGGGATCTGTATCTGATTCTGGTAAAACCAACCGGAACTGCCGGCAGAACCGATCTTGAGGAGGGCATAACCGGCAAGTTTATCGCTGTTATTCCAGCCTTGCACAGCAGAAGGATTAATGGAGGGCCAGCCGTATCGTATGCTCAACTCTGTTGAAGTTTCCTGGGATTCTGTGGGATCAACCACAGGAACCGCTATGGGAGTTGCAACGGGTGTTTCCTGTACCGGGGTTTTCTCGATGTGAACCGGTTTGACTACGGGGGCCACTTCCTCAACGGGCACTTTCGCTCCTGCGGTGATCAGGATCTGCCTGATTTCATCGGCATACTGCGGGTTCCTGGCAGAAGCCATAAGAGGAGTTTCCCCCTGGGCATTACTACTGTCCACATAGATACCCGCGGTGAGAAGGAGGCGCACCGTGTCGGGTACCCCAGCTTCACTGGCAGCATGGAGGGCTGTGTTTCCGTTTTTATCCACGGCATAAACAGAAATACCGGCCACCAGCAATTTGCGGCTCATTTCCACGTCCTTCAAACGGGCTGTGTAAAACAGGGCATTCCGCCCCGTTGCGTCACTTTGGTTCAGATCGGCCCCAGCCAGGATCAACAGGGTGAGAGAGTCCTTTTGATTGAGCTGAGAGGCCAGTAAAAGCGCCGTCATGGACTGCTGATTTTTCTCATTCACAGAGATATTTTTATCAAGCATCAGCTTTACAACATCGGGGTGTTTGATGCCGGCCATCAAAAGAGTATTGCTCTGATCGTCCCGGATAATGGGGGATAGACCATAAGCCATGAGGATTTCAAGGATCTCCGGGGCTCCATTTTCTGCAGCAGTAAAGGCGATTTCGGCCCCCTGAGTACTGCCGCCTTCGGGGAGGGCTCCATACTCCATCAAGAGCAGGGCTACCGGGTTGGGTCCCTCTCCCCCGGCGGCCGATTGATACAGGGATTTCATAAGGAGAGACCAGCCGGCGGAGTCTTTGACTTCCCGGTCAAATCCAAGGTCTAAAAGGTAGTTTATAACATCCACATTGCCAGAGGCAGCCGCCGAGAAGGCGATTTTGGAGACAACATCCGAGTGTATTGAGAGCTTTGCGTTTTTGCTGATTAGATGTCTGGTGAGTTCGCTGAGGTTGGAGGCTCTTTGGGCGTCCTTACTCAGGGCAATAGTCAGAGCGGACCAGCCGCTGTTATTGCTTTGATTCAAATCGGCACCTCTAGCCAGAAGCATCTTGACCATGCTCAGGTTTTCGCTCCCCGAGGCTAAAATCAGGGCGGAATCTCCCGTTGAAAGAAGATGATTCACGGCGGCCCCTCGGCTGAGCAGAAGCTCCGCTGAAGATTCATACCGGGATGTAACAGCATAGAGGAAGGCCGTATAGCCTCTGCTGTCTCTCAGACTGATCGTGGCTCCCCTGTTTAGCAAAAAGCTGATTGCCTCATTTTGTCCATTTTGTGCGGCATACATGAGCAGGGTGATACCGTCTTTTTCACTTTCATTGATATTGCCGCCGTCATCCAGAAATTCCTGAAGTGACTCAAGGTCTCCCCGGCGGGCAGCCTTGACCTGCGAGCTGGCACAAGCTCCAAAGAGTGTTATTAGAACTGTTGTTAACAGAATTGATGAAATAGTTTTTTTGATCATGTGATCCTCCCCGGCTATACTAGCCTGAAAATTGCAGCTGTGCATCAGCTCTTTGTTAAAATTTTTGCTCACCGGGTCTCATAGGCTCTCCTGGCTAAAACCGAGGCTCCCACCAGGTTGGCATTGAGATTCTTTTCATCTAAAACCGAAGGCCTGAGGTAGCTCATAATCCCCATTTTTCCCAAGACCCTCTGACAGGAGGGGCCGAAGTATGGGAGGGCATAGCTGGGTTTGCCCCCCAAAAAGATGGGAAGGTCTCCTCTCAAACCGTCTGCAGCTCCTGCTTTGAACATGATCCTCGCCGCTTCTGCCAGGATTTTCCCATAGAGCCTGTCCGTATTGACCGCCGATTCTACTCTCATATTGGAAAGTTTGCTGATGTGTTTCCCCGCGATGCTGGGATCGTTGATCTGGTTTAGCTCATGGATGTCCAAAAAGCGCTCATAGAAGGTGTCGTCCCCCACAAGCGCGCGGAACAGGCGGCAGCGGCCGGGACCTGAGAGTATGACCTCCGCCCGGAGACTGTCTGGACAGCCTCCTGGCCCCAGGAGTACCGATTCGGGAAGATCGGGGTCTTCGATGAGGTGCTGTTCAAACAGTTCGTATGAGGCGCCGACTTCCAGAAAAAGGAGTCTGAGCCTGTGCTTGGACAGGGGGATGGCATACCCAGGTTCGTTGGTGTAATGGAGGGAGGAGTCCCGGCCGTCCCAGTCATGAGCGGGATGGAGGACCTGCCCATCTTCGCTGACCCAGGCTCCCCCCCAGCCGCCTCCGAAAACCCAGTAAAGGAGCTCCATTTTCAGAACAGACCACTCCGCCAGAGCCCCCGTGTTGGCGTCATTGTCTATGGCAACGGGTATGTCAAAGGCCTCTTCCATGGCCTTGCGGATGTTATGTCCGTTATAACGCGCACAATTGGCAAAGAGCTGAAATCCTCCATCGGAGCTGAGTATCCCCGCGGATGAGATGCCCATGGACAGCATTTTTCCATGGGGTGGAAGGGCGTCTTTGATTTTCCTTGCCAGAGTGTCGGCAAATTCTGAAAATTCGAGGCAGTAATCCTCCACACCAAAGAGCGATTCCGAGGCGATTTTCCCCTTGCTGTTGAAAAAGGCTATCTTGGCACCCCGCCCGGCTCCAATGTCCAGGGCGGCATAGTATTGATCTGTATTCATGTAGTCATTATATCCCCGGTTCCCGGAGAACACAAACAGGGGCAGGGATAGAAGCGGCAGGGGTCCGTCTTTTGAGGGCGGCGCGGAGCAAGCCCGGTTCAAAATGACGGATGAACCCCTAAAAGCGGAAAGCCCGAAGCCCCCCAAATAGACAATACCCGGTTCTTCCTATACAATGTTGTCCATCCATTTAAGAGCACTTAGAGGTAATGATGATGACAAAATACAGCCGCAGACTCCTGGTTCTGCTTATAATAATAACGGCGATGACTCTCTCCTGTTCCCGCAAGATCGGCTACGGAGTGGTCCTTTGGTCAGACCAGGACGGCCTGCCCACGGGGGCTTTGACCGAGGTTTTGGAGGAGTCAAGGATCAGAAAAAGCTATATCCTGCAAATCAAGGGAACGAAAGAACGCTTTGAGATTCCCGTGTGGCGTGTCCGTTTTTTTGAAAAGAATTCGGAAGCCATTGAGTTTGCAGCCGGGTATGAGGAATATGTTTCTGTTTTTGCCTATGCCAATAAACAGGGGCTTCCCATGAGGGAGCGTCCCGATGCTTCCAGCGAAAGAGTTTATAAGTTGAGGGAGAATCAGGAGATAAAGGTCTTGGACCGGGGAGAGCTGGAAGAAGTGGGCCGTTTTGAGGGGCACTGGTATACCATACTCACCGACGACGGTGTGACAGGTTATGTGTTTGATGCTCTTTTGACGGTATACAGCCTCAATGATCAGCAGGAGATGGTGGTTCAGAATGAGCGGGATCAGAGTGACCCCCTTCTGGATGCTTTTTTCTCCACCACATGGCGTCCCGATACCTATCAGGATATGATCAGCCGCCGCCAGGTAGACTTGGCCCTGTTCCGTCCCGAATACGGCCTGTTTCCTGATTTGGAGAACAAGACAATCACCTTGAAGACCATAGATAAGGAGCTTGTCTCGTCCTTTGACAAGGTGACCCGCATCGGATCTAACCGCTACGACCTTGGTGGCAGCAGTTTCCGCATTACCATCAACTCCGAATATTTTATAAGTGTCCAGTACAAATATGATGGGCTGGAGTACAGCATGGCCTTTATCAGACTCTCGGAAGATGTGGATACCATCATCACCAAGGAAATGAACCGGCGGACCGCTCTACTTCAGGAATTCATTGACAGGGGTCCTGAGATGTCCAGCCAGGCCTACGGTACGATTTTGTTTGAAAACGGGGGCCGTTTTACCTGGATTGACAAGTCGGCCCTTATCAGTCAGCAGGTCTTATCCGTTTCGGCTGGAAACAGCGGCTATGTGAGTTTCAGGAACTTCCCTTCCGAGCAGATCAGAAGCCGCTACGATGGTGTGATCACCTTTAACTTCGAATCGGGAGAGACCGCCGATTTTCTTTACACCATGAGAGATGCCGGTGCGAGTCTTCTCTACGTGGATGACCGCTATATTGTGGAGAGAGTGGTTACAAACGACCAGTTTTTCAGCCCGATCCAGATGTTTTTTAACTTCCCCGACAAGATTTCCTCCGCTCCATCCAGTTCTGGAAATGAAGACCAGGAGGATTCTGTAGGTTCGGATGGAGAGGATATTCCAACAACGGAAGAACCCATAGAAGGGGCGGGCTGATCCTTTGAGTGCTTTTGTACAGTTAAGCGGAATTTCTCTGGCCTTCGGGAACAGGGACATCCTGAAAAATATTCATTTGAACCTCTCCCATGCCTCACGGGTAGCTCTGGCAGGAGCCAACGGAAGCGGCAAGACGACCTTTATGAAGGTGATTTGCGGAGAAGTTGAGGCCGATGGGGGTGACCGTTCCCAGAGCCGGAATGCCCGGATAGGCTACCTTCCCCAGTCGGGACTCCGTTTTCGTGATAGAAGCCTCAGAGAAGAGGTGGAACAGGCCTATATTCATATCAAGGATCTAGAAAAAGAGAGAGAGGAGCTGGCAGAACGTCTGGCTCATCCCGATTTGAGCGAAAAAGCCATGGAAAATCTGGCCGAAAGGCACCATGAGGTTCAGGAACAGATTACCGCCAGCGGTTATTACGAGAGAGAGGCCATGATTTACAGGGTTCTTCTGGGTCTGGGCTTTCAGGCGGAAGATCTGGAGAGGGAAACCTCCACTTTTTCAGGCGGATGGCAGATGCGGATAGCCCTGGCCCGGATTCTCCTTGAAATGCCCGATATCCTCCTTTTAGACGAACCGACCAACTATCTGGATCTGGAAGCCAGGGATTGGCTGGAGGAGTTCCTTCAGAAATTCCCCGGAGGGGTCCTTGTGGTCTCCCATGACCGCTACTTTCTGGACCAGGTAACCAAAGAAACTGCCGAGCTTTTTCAGGGAAGCCTGAAAATTTACAAGGGAAACTATTCGGCCTATGAGGCCCGCCGCAAGATGGAGCTGGAACAGCTCGAAGCGGCCTGGAAACTCCAGCAGGAAGAGATAGCCCGCCTTGAAGATTTTATCCGGAGATTCCGCTATTCCGCAACCAAGGCGGCCCAGGCTCAGAGCCGGGTCAAGATGCTGGAAAAAATGGAAAGAATAGAGCTGCCCACATCCATGCAGAGGATGCACTTCCACTTTCCTCCCCCTCCCCACTCGGGGCGAAAGGTCATGAGCCTGGAAGCTGTGGGGAAGTCCTACGGTGATCATCAGGTCTTAAAGGATATCAATCTGGAAATTACCAAGGGAGACAGACTGAACCTGGCCGGTGTGAACGGTGCGGGAAAGTCCACCCTCATGCGGATCATCAGCGGTCAGGACAAGGATTTTACAGGGAAACTCCGTTTGGGTACGGATGTGAAGATTGGATATTTCTCCCAGGACCAGGAACTGGTTTTAGACCCCAATAAGAGTGTGCTGGAAACTCTGGAAGCCGATGCCCCCACGGAACTGATCCCCAAACTCCGGGGTATGCTGGGCTCTTTTCTGTTCTCCGATGATGATATTTACAAAAAATGCGCCGTTTTGAGCGGGGGTGAGAAAAACCGTCTGGCCCTGCTGAAGCTCCTCCTGGAACCGGTGAACCTCCTGGTAATGGATGAGCCGACAAACCACCTTGACCTGGCATCCAAGGATGTTCTGCTGGATGCCATGAAGGGCTATGAGGGCACACTGATTTTCGTATCCCATGACCGTTACTTTATTGAACAGCTGGCAGCGTCTGTGATGGAACTGACTCCCGGCAAAGCTGAGTACTTTGACGGAGACTACGCCTACTACCGCTGGAAAAAAGAGTCCACCGCCCAGCAAGATAACCCGGCAAAGGCGGCTCCCGGGGAGGTACCCCAGGGGTCCAAACCTTCAAACAACGAGGGTGCTGCCAAACTAAGCAGAGAAGAAGAAAAGCGTAGAAAAGCCGAAGTTCGCCGGCTGGAGCGTCTGGAAGCCCAGCTCACAGAGGACCTGGAGGCTTGCGAGGCGGATCTGCTGAAGGCTCAAGAAGAGCTTGGCCTACCCGAGGTCTATTCCGATGCGGAGAAGGCCAAGGCGGTGAGTCAGAAAATAAGCGTCCTCGAGGAACGTCAGAATGAAATTTCCGAGGCCTGGGAAAAAGCGGCCGAAGAATTGACCGCTCTGATTTGATTGGACTATCCCGGGAGACTGCCCGGGGTCAGTCTCTTTTTTAGGTTCTTCCCACAGGGCGGTATTGGAATAGCTTCCGCACCTGTTCGTCCTTGGCAAAGATGTTCCTCAGATCAAAGAGAAAATTTCCCTTCATCAACTTGCCCATCCGCTCAAGATCGATGCCGCGGAACTGGTTCCACTCGGTCAGGATGACCAGGGCATCGGCATTTTTGGCTGCCTCATACTCATCGTGACAGTAGGTGATTTGATTTTCGATGTCCGCCAGGCGCCACTTGGATTCCTCGATTCCCTGGGGACAGTATGCCTTGATTTGGGCGCCCTGGGCGGCAAGACCTTCCAGAATGGTCAGGGCTGGAGCGTCCCGCATATCGTCGGTGTCCGGCTTGAAGGAGAGGCCCAGCACGGCAATAGTTTTATCCTTTACATCATCCATTGAGTCTGTGATCTTCTCTATCATTTTGGCTTTCTGTTTTTCATTGGCCTGAATGGCCGCTTCGATCACCAGAGTCTGTTCTCCGTGTTTCCGGGCAATATCCGCCACGGCCTTGGTGTCTTTAGGAAAGCAGCTTCCGCCGTAACCAGGACCGGCATGGAGAAACTTGGGACTAATCCGGCCGTCCATTCCCATGGCGCGGGCGACTTCCTGTACGTTGGCCCCCACTTTTTCCGCTAAAAGGGCAATTTCGTTGATAAACGAGATTTTTACCGCCAAAAAGGCGTTGGAAGCATACTTTATAAGCTCTGCCGTTTCAATTTCTGTAAAAATAAAAGGAGTCTGGTTGATATACAGCACATTGTAGACCTTCTTCAGGAGGTCTTTGGCCCGCTCTGAATCACATCCCAGAACAATCCTGTCCGGCCGCTGGCAGTCATTGACCGCCTTCCCTTCCCGGAGGAACTCCGGATTGGAAGCCACATCAAATTCATGACTGACACCCCGGGCATCCAGCTCTTTTTGAATGGTTTCGCCAACGAGTCGGGCGGTCCCCACGGGCACTGTCGACTTATCCACAATGACCTTGTAGCCGTTCAGGTATTCCCCGATGCCCTTGGCAACAGCCAGCACATAGCGCAAATCGGCAGATCCATCGTCTGCGGGGGGGGTGCCCACGGCTATGAAGATGGAATCGGCGCTTTCTACGGCCTCTTTCATATCTGAGGAAAACCGGAGTCTTCCCGCTTCCACATTCTTATGCATCAACTCGGACAATCCCGGTTCATAAATGGGAACATCCCCGGCATTTAACCGGTCAATTTTCTTCTGATCCACATCCATGCAGATCACCTGCAGACCGAAGTCTGCCAAAATGACTCCCTGTACGAGTCCGACGTATCCTGTACCAATCACTGATATGTTCATAATCAGAACAATATCATTACAGCCTCAAATTGAGCAACACCTGCAATATGCTGCTCCGATTTCTCCCGGCCGGCCCCTCTTTTGTGTATAATGGAAACAGGAGCTTCTCCGGACCGGACAAAACCGGGAAAGCTATGGACAATGAGCAATGATTCTACACATAATAACTGAATAAACCATGCGTTTCCGGGGAGGGTTTTATGATACACAAGGCAGTGAGAGTGTCTTTCATGGCACTGGGGATTCTTTTTCTGACACTGATGTCCTGTTCTAATGACGAGGAGATGACCCTCGAAGAGGCTCAAACCAGAAAAGAAGAGAACCAGGAAGGGCTTTTAGCCGGAACTGTCAAAAAACCCGGCGGAGTTGAAAAATTTGCCCCGGGAAAATCCGGTGGAACCTGGTACACAACCATCACCAACGATCCCAAGACCTTCAATCTCCTGGCCGCCGACAGCGATCAGAGCGCCTCTGCCATCCTGGGGGGACTCCTGCCGGGTTATCTGGCGGACTATGACCCCTACACCCGGGAATGGATGCCCGAAACAGCCAGTTTTGAGATTGTTGTCCATGAGGAAGAGGACAGTCTGGATGTCATATTCACCCTGAGGGACGACCTGTACTGGAGCTTTTACAACTCGGATGAAAAAGTAAAGATTACCGCCGACGATGTGGTCTTCTGGTACGACGAAATCAATGGAAATGAAGATCTCCAGCTCACGAGCTACAATGGTCAGTTTTTGACCATGCCCGATGGTTCCAAGGGAAGGGTAAGCGTTAAAAAATTGGATGACAGGAGAGTCGCTTTCCATTTTCCACGGATAGTGGCTAATCCCATTCTCAGCTGTAACATGACCTATGGCCCCAAATTCATCTATGAACCAGCCCTAAGGGAACTGGGAACGGAGGGCATCAAGGACATCCTCACCATCGACACGGATGTGAAGACCCTCCCCTCGGGAGGACCCCACTTTCTGGTGGAATACACCCCGGGAGTCCGCTTGGTCTATGAAAAAAACAGTGATTACTGGGACAAGGACGAACAGGGCACAACCATTCCCTACATTGAGAAAACCATTGCCAAGGTCGTTCCGGATATGAATACCAGTTATCTTCTATTCAAGAACGGCGAAACAGACAGCTTCAGCATCCGGGCAGAAGATCTGGAAGAACTTGTGAGTGCCCAAAATACGGACTATACAATTTATGACGGCGGTCCTTCCATGGGTGCCGATCTCATCAGTTTCAACCAGAACCCCTCGGGTCTCTCCGAGCCCTACCTCTCCTGGTTTACAAAGAAAGAATTCCGCCAGGCCATGAGCTCCCTCACCAACCGGGAAAGAATGGTGAAACAGATTTACAGAGGACTGGGAGAACCGGCGCTACATCACTACGCCCAGGCCAATCCCTTTTATGATGATTCCATCAGCAATGTCTACACATACAACCCTGACAAGGCTATAGAACTGCTGGCATCCATGGGCATCACCCAGGATGATCAGGGAATCATGCACGACAGCGAGGGCCGGAGGGTTGAGTTTGATATCATCACCAACAGCGACAACAATATACGCATCGATTCGGCCAATATTTTCGCAGATGAATGTGCCAAGGTGGGCATCAAGGTAAACGTCACTCCCCTCGATTTCCAGAAGATCATAGAGATGCTGACCTCTACCTATGACTGGCATGCCATTCTGATCAGCCTGGGCAGCAACTACTGGCCTACCGGCGGCTCCAATGTGTGGCCCTCCGATGGAAACCTTCACCTCTGGAATCCCCTGCAGGAATCACCGGCTACCTCCTGGGAAGCCCGTATAGACAGCCTGTATAACGAGGGGTCCTACACTCCCGATGAGGAAGAAGCCAAGGTCATATGGAATGAGTTTCAATCCATCCTTTTAGAAGAGTTGCCCCTCTTCTATCTGGTCCACAGCGAGGCCTTTTTGGCCCTCAGAGACAAGTGGGACAACGCCTATTTTGATACTCTGGGAGGGCTTGATACGAACCGCCTGTTTTTAAAGGAGGCCGAATGAGGTCTCTCTATCTCTCTATAATGAAACTGGTTTTCCGCTTCCGTGGAGACCATCCCCTGGTCAGTTTTGTCCTCAGCCGTCTGGTTTCCATGGTTGTCATTCTTTTTATTCTGGGCTTCGCCGTTTTTGCCCTGATGGAACTGGCTCCGGGAGACATTGTGGACCGCTACGTTCAAAACCAGATGCTGGCCATGGACGACGGTGGAGGAGATGGAAAAAACCAGAACGGGATCTTTTCGGAGGAGCAGATTGCCGCCCGCAAGGCCGAACTGGGACTGGATAAGCCTTTTTACCTTCAGTACATGCACTGGCTAAAACAGGTCTTTGTTGACAGGGATCTGGGACGGTCCATGATCAGCCGGGCCCCCATCCTCTTTTTAATCCGTACCAGGCTGGTCAATTCCATCCTGCTGAACCTGATATCCCTTTTGATGCTGACGGTCATATCCTTTGCCCTGGGAATCTATTTTTCCTCTAAGGTAGGCACCAAGACCGACCTGGCCGCCACCTTCATAGCCCTCTTCCTCCACTCCTTTCCCGGCCTGCTCCTGTTGATACTACTCCAGCTCTTTGCGGCCGTATCCGGCTTATTCCCCGTAACGGCCTATCCGGGTTTTCCCTTCACTGAAAATCCGGGGCACTTTGTTTTTTCCTACATGCACCATATTACCCTGCCACTGATTGGAGCTTTTTTAGGAGGCATCGGCGGGACCATGCGGATGATACGGGCGACCATGCTGGATCAGCTGGGACAGCCCTATATCACCGCTCTCAGGGCCAGGGGCATAGCCGAGTCCAGAGTCTATTTTGCCCATGCCTTCCGCAACACTCTAAACCCCTATATTACAAGCAGTGCCAATCTTCTGGCCGGGCTGTTTTCAGGGTCGCTCATTCTGGAAATTATCTTCTCCTACCCCGGCATAGGCCGCCTCATGTACGAAGCTGTACTCCAGGAAGACATTTATCTGGTTCTGGCCAATTTGATGTTCACATCCTTTCTGGTCCTCTTCGGCATGGTGATGGCTGACATACTCCTGGCGGTGGTGGATCCGCGCATAAGGTATTCAAACAAATGAAAGGTTTCTTTAAGGCCCTCCTCTACAGACCTATTACTCTCATCTCCCTCGTGATTCTGGTCCTCCTCTATCTGATGATGATCTTTGCCGAGTTTGTATCGCCCTATACACCGACACAAAGCTTTTCGGACAAGAGTTTTCATCCTCCTTCTGTGAGCTGGTACAGTCCCGAACTCGGTCTGGGTCCCCAGGTGCAGGAACGGGCCGTCATCAATGAGATCAACTGGAAGTACGCCCGCATCAAGGGAACGAACCAGCGCATACGATTTTTTGTGAAAGGAGCCCCCTACAAGATGTGGGGCATCATTCCCGGTGACCGCCATCTTTTCGGCCTGCCCCCCGGGGAGGATCTTCCCATATTCCTCATGGGTTCTGATAATCTGGGACGGGATCTCTTTACCCGTATCCTCTACGGTAGCCGGATCAGTCTCACCATCGGCTTCATCGGGATTGCCATTTCCATGACACTGGCCATTACCTTCGGCGGTCTGGCCGGATTCTACGGCGGTAAAATTGACTGGTTTATCATGCGGTTTTCTGAGTTTTTCATTCTCATCCCGGGTCTCTACCTCATCCTGTTTTTGAGATCCATCCTCTCACGAAGCATGACCAGCGGTCAGTCCTTCATGGTGATCACTGTCATCCTCAGTTTTGTAGGCTGGCCGGGCAGTGCCCGATTGATCCGGGGGATGGTTCATTCCATCAAACGGGAAGACTACATTTCAAACGCTATTCTTGAGGGGATTCCCACCCTGAGTATCATCTTCAAACAGATCATTCCCCAGATGTCCTCCATCATCATCGTAAGCATCGCCCTGGGGATTCCGGGATTCATTCTGGGTGAAACCGTTCTGAGTTATCTGGGACTGGGAATAGTCGACCCCGCCGTAAGCTGGGGCAGCCTTATTAACAGGGAAATTTCCACCCTGAGCAACCTCCGAAATTTCCCCTGGTTCCTCATACCAGGACTCTTTCTCTTGATCACCACACTGGCCTACAACTTCCTGGGAGACCTTCTCAGGGACTACCTTGATCCCTATCACCAGGGGAAGGGAGGGCTGAGATGAGTACGGCCGAAGACCTTTTGGACATCCGAGACCTGAGGATCACCTTCCCCTTAAGAAGAGGAGCCCTGAAGGCCCTCCGGGGTGTGAGTTATACAATGAAACAGGGAGAGATCCTGGGACTGGTGGGCGAAAGCGGCAGCGGTAAGAGCGTCAGTGTTCAGGCTCTGATGCGTCTACTGCCGGAATATGCCCAAATAGAGGGTGATATTCTTTTTGAGGGACGGGATGTGAAGACCCTTGAAAAGAAGAAGGAGCTTCCCCGGTTCCGGTCGGAAAAAACAGCCATGATATTCCAGGAGCCGGGACGCTCCTTTGATCCTCTTTTCAGCATGGAAAAAACCTTCAGGGAGACCCTGAGGCTTCATTACCCTGAGGAAGATGAGAAGCAGCTGAGAGCCCGGGCGGTGAATCTCATGCGGGAAGTACAGATTCCCCAGCCTGAAGACCGTTTGGGAAGCTATCCCCATCAGTTTTCCGGCGGACAGCTCCAGAGAATCATGATAGCCCTGGCTTTGGCGGGAAACCCCCGCCTCCTCATAGCCGATGAGCCGACAACGGCCCTGGATGTGACCATTCAGGCCCAGATCATCGAACTCCTCTTGCACCTGAGGGAAAAACGGGGCATGGGGATCATATTCATCAGTCATGACCTGGACCTTGTTGCCAGGATAGCCGACAGGATTCTGGTCCTCTACGGCGGACTGGTCATGGAGGAAGCCCCGGCCAAAGAGCTGATCGGCACGGCCAGACATCCCTACAGCCGGGGACTGCTCCAGGCCCTGCCCTCCTTTGGAAGTCATTACAGTGAAAATACACTTCATACCATTCCCGGAACAGTTCCCGATCCGGTCCATCCCGAACCGGGCTGCCCCTTTGCTCCCCGCTGTTCCTTTGCCCAGGATGCCTGCCTTCATGAGATTCCCCCTCTAGCAGAGGCATCCGGAGGCTCCCGGTACCGCTGCCTCTTCCCCTATAAAGGAGATTCCCAATGAACCCCGCTGCAGACCCATCAGTACACCTCGAACTCCGGGACCTGAGTATTAAATTTTCTCTGGAAGCGGGCCTTTTTGCCCGGTACGGGCGCTTTGTCTACGCCGTCAACGGTGTCTCTCTCCACTTGAAAAGAGGGGAAACCTACGGCCTGGTGGGCGAATCCGGATGCGGAAAGACCACCCTGGCCCGTCTGGCCGTAAAGATGTACAAGGCCGATACGGGAGAGATTGTGTTCCATGAAAAAGAGGGAGGCTCCTTCAATCTGGACCATCTGAGCAAAACAGAACTCTTCCAGTACCGCAGCAGAGTTAAATATATCTTCCAGGACCCGGCCCGCTCCCTGAATCCACGAATGACAATCTACAGCATCCTCACCGCGGGATACAGGCAGAGCCCCCACTGGCCGGGCGATACGGCGGCCAGGGAAGAAGCGGCACAGATGATGAAGACTGTCGGATTGTCCCCGGAAGATCTGGAGCGGCGACCCGCCGATTTTTCGGGAGGACAGCGACAGAGGATATCCATTGCCCGGGCTCTGATCATGAGGCCCGAACTTCTGATCTGCGATGAAGTTGTTTCGGCTCTGGATGTGTCTATCCAAAGCCAAATTCTCAATCTCCTCCTGAAACTGAAGGATCAGTTCAATCTGACCATGCTGTTCATCGCCCACGATTTGACGGTGACCACCTATTTCTGTGACCGCATAGGCGTCATGTACAGGGGGAAAATCGTAGAGGAAGGAAGTGCCAGAGAACTGGCGGAATCCAGAATGCATCCCTACACAAGACTCCTCTATGACAGCATTCCCAGCAGGATGACTCCCTCATCTGAGCTCAAGGCCTTTGAACCCTTTGACTCCACCCAGCCTCTGGAGGAATGTCCTTTTTATCACCGTTGTCCTCAAAGACAGGAGGCCTGTTTATCCATACCCGAACAGGTGGAGAGAACCGCGGGGCATAAGGTGGCCTGTTTTTATCCCCTGATCTCTACAGAGGTCTAAAACCCCGAATGGGGTCCTGTTGATATCCTCCTCTTAAAAGGGTAAAATGACTGGTTATGATTGATACTTCCCAATTAGCCCTGATTGTTCAGGGAGACCACTCTCTTTTATTGGATGTCCACAACCCTGGATTTGAAAAAGCCAGAGCCGAGATATCCCCTTTTGCCGAGCTGATTAAGTCTCCCGAGCATATACATACCTATAGAATGACTCCCCTCTCTCTTTGGAATGCCGCCTCAGCGGGGATTGAAGAAGATGAGATCATCGAGAGTCTGAACAGACTATCACGGTTCCCCGTCCCGGAAAATGTCATTTATTTTGTCCGGTCCACCCTGTCCCGCTACGGATTGATCAAGGTGGAAGCCACCGAGGATGAGGGCGTACTATTTCTGAAATCCACAGACTTGGCCATCCTCACAGAAATAGCCCATCTGAAGAGTCTCAAGAAATTCCTCACTCCCGGTGAAGGCGGGTTTTTCATGAAACTCATGGACAGGGGAACAGTCAAGCTGCACCTCATCAGAGCCGGATTTCCAGTGGAGGATCTGGCACCCCTCAAATCGGGAGACCCCTGTCCTATCAATATGCGGGAGACCATGATCAGCGGCAAGCCCCTTCATATCAGGGATTACCAGGAAGATGCCATCAAGGCTTTTATCGGCAACAACAAACCTGGAACGGGGTTTGGCACGGTTGTTGTCCCCTGCGGCGGAGGAAAGACAGTCATAGGTATGTGCGCCATGAGCAAAATTCAGGCTAAGACTCTCATCCTCACCACCAATGTGGCGGCGGTTCACCAGTGGAAACGCGAACTTTTAGATAAAACCGACTTAAGAGAAGAGGACATCGGTGAGTACACGGGTGAAAAAAAAGAAATAAAACCCGTAACCATTGGAACGTACCAGATCCTCATTTGGCGGAAGGACAAGGAGAGCGAGTACACTCACTTCTCCCTCTTTCGCAAGGGAAATTGGGGTCTCATCATCTACGATGAAGTGCATCTTTTACCGGCCCCTGTTTTCAGGGTCACCGCCGAAATTCAGGCGGTGCGCCGGCTGGGGCTGACGGCGACCCTGGTCAGGGAGGACGGAGCGGAAGAGGATGTTTTTTCTCTTGTGGGCCCCAAACGCTATGACGTTCCCTGGAAGGAACTGGAAGCGGGAGGCTGGATTGCCACCGCCTGGTGCCATGAGCTACGACTGGATCTGCCCGATGACCTCAAAACAAGCTATGCCGTGGCGGACAAGCGCCTGAAATTCAGGATTGCTGCGGAAAACCCCCACAAATCCCATCTTGTGCTGGATCTGATCAAAAAGCATCCCGACGATGCCATCATGATCATCGGCCAGTATGTGAAACAGCTCCAGGAGATGGCCCGGATTCTGGGAGCACCCCTCATAACAGGCAAGACCCCCAATGCCGCTCGGGAAGAGATCTACGAAAACTTCAGAACGGGAAGGTCCAGGATCATTGTTGTTTCAAAGGTGGCCAACTTTGCCATTGACCTCCCCGATGCCTCAGTGGCCATACAGATTTCGGGAACCTTCGGGTCCCGCCAGGAAGAGGCGCAGCGGCTGGGAAGGATTCTAAGACCCAAGGATAAAGATTCCTGGTTTTACTCCCTGGTAACCCGGTATACTGTGGAAGAACAATATGCCGCCAACAGACAGCAGTTTTTAACCGAACAGGGTTATAAATATACAATCAGCCTGGGAATGGAGGATCTGTGAGTACATCTTTAGACCAAGATATCTGGAATTCTTTGATGCGGGATCTTCCCGAGAGCGTGTTTATGGAAATCATGAACAACTACCTCGGTGGAGTAGAAACCCCCTATAACAAGACTGACCTGCTCAATGCGCTGGCAACTCGTTTGGGACGGCCCGAAAACGAAGAGAGGCAGATCAGTATGATCACCAGGGAGGATATTCTGATCCTCTCGGCCATCCAGTGGTTCAGGCTTCCCGATGTACACTTCCTCAAGGAATTTTTCTCTAACCGGTTCACTCCTTTTGAAATACAAAGCCGTATTACAAGCCTGGAAGAACGCCTACTGGTATTTACGAAAAGGGATGCGGGGAACCTCAGCCTCTGCTGTTCTCCCCTGCTGCCCGAATCGATTCAGAAAAGACTTGGCCCGGGACAGCTGTATGAACTCCACCCCTCCCAGCCGCCGGAGACAGGAACTCTCCCCATCTTAAATGGTTCCTTTTTAATCTGTTTTCTATCCCTGATTCACAGAGAAAAGCAGATTGGAAACAATGACGGCTCCCTAAAAAAGAAATTCCTCCAGAAACTGGCTCAACTCTATCCTGTTAAAATTTTCAGCGCAGGCGAAACAGAAGAACTCCATCTGATTCTCAACACACTGAAGGATCTTAAACTCCTGTCCATCCAGGGAGGCAACTGGTCCCTGCGCATTGAGCATCTGAAACACTTCTCCTCCCTGGATAGACGGAACCAGCTTCTTACCCTCTGGGGTCAACTCATATCGGCCGACAGAGGCAGTCCCGACAAGGGGCGGATTCTCACCGAATCCATCATCTCCTATCTCCCGGCAAACAGGGGCATAACAAAAGAGGATTTGATCAACCTGATCACCATCCTGGGAGATCCCATTTTCACGGGACCACTTCCCCTCCCTGTGAATACATTGATCAAGCGATTTGAAATTTTCCATATACTGGTGTGCCGTGATGACTATTATTACCTTCATCCCATGATTCCCCGATTGATTGCCGACCCATCACCCTCACCCGCAGGGTCAGTTTTTTTCCATGCCACATTTGATGTCAATCTGACACCGGAGGCACCCTTTAGCCTTCCCCTGGCCCTGTCTCTGACGGCGGAACGCTATGACGCCTTTGCCCAATTGAAAATGACAGACCAGTCCTTCGCCTCCTTCCTCAAAGCCGGTTTGAAACTGGAAGACTTGGAAGATGAGCTGGTGAACCGTTTCGCCCTGGAACTGACACAGAATGTCCACTTTTCCATGAAAGACTGGGAAAAAGAGTACAACAGCTGCCGTCTTTGGGACGGACTGGTTCTTGAAATGGATGAAACCCACAGTCAGGTTCTGGAACAGAGCGGCCTTCTGGTTCCCTACATACTGAAGACCCTGGCACCGGGTATTTTTCTTATGGGACGGGAAAACAGAAACGAATGGGAAGAGGTTCTGGAACAGCTGGGAATTAGAACGGTCCCCCATGTGAGAGGAAAACACGTCAACCGTCCAACAGTACCCGCACTGTTCTTGCCGAAAGAGTCCGCAGCTGTCCACCTCAAACAGAATGACTCAGAAGATTCCACCCCTCTTCCGGATCAAACGGAACTCTTGGAAACACCTCCAGCCCATATAGAGAAACTGATTCAAAAGCTGAAGTCTCTAAAAGACATAGGACCTGAAGACAAGATAGAAATGGAAGACCGCATCCGCAGGGGTGTTATTTTCATGGAGGATCAATTGGACAAAGGGATGATCAAGGGTGGCATTAGAAAGGTTAAGGGCCTGGATTATCAGGGGAAACTCCGCATGATTCAGTCGGTTCTGGGAAACAGGGCCTGGCTTCTTGAGGTAAACCTTCCAGAGGGTGATTTTGATATTGTAACCCACAGGGTGATTCCCATAAAACTCGAGAACCACAAGGAAACAGAAGCCCTGCTCATCGGTACTGAACTTCCCGACAAGCCTTTTCAGTGCCCTGTCAGGAAAATCAGCCAGATATCCAAGGTACGCCTTTCCCTCTTCTAACCCTTAAGAAAGAGACCTGTTATGAAGACTTAGGATTCTTCAGGATGGGCTTGCGCACGGCCATAACCTCATCCAAACGGGAAACCAGCTCCTGATGGGGTGCGTCATGGAGCAGCTCAGGGTTCACCTTGCTTTCCTTGACAATTTCTCTCAGAACCGCGGCAAAGGCATCCAGAGTCTCAACACTTTCAGTCTCCGTAGGTTCAACCATGAGGGCTTCGGGTACAATCAGAGGAAAGTAGACCGTAGGGGGATGAAATCCATAGTCGATGAGCCGTTTGGCCAGGTCCATGGTGTGAATACCATCGGGCAGGTTCTCTCCGGAGCTGACAAATTCATGCATACAAGCCCTGTCATACCAGGGAGGAAGGATGTCCTTGACCAGTCCCATCAGGTAGTTGGCGCTGAGTACTGCATTTTCTGAGGATTCGCGCAGACCACTTCCCCCTTGAGAAAGAAGATAGGTGTAGGCTCTGACGAGGACGCCGAAGTTTCCATAAAAGGTTTTGAGTCTCCCTATGGATTTCTTAGGCTGCACCAATTCGTACTGTCCATTACTGGATAGTGTGGCTATGGGTCCGGGAAGAAAATCCCGAAGGGCTCCCCCCGCTCCCACCGGTCCTGCTCCAGGACCTCCGCCCCCATGGGGAGTACTAAAGGTTTTATGAAGATTAAAATGCATGACATCGAATCCCAGTTCTCCCGGTTTGACGATGCCCATGATGGCATTGAGATTGGCTCCGTCTCCATACACGAGCCCGCCACAGTCATGAACGGTCTGAAGGACCTCCAAAATATTCTCTTCAAAGAGTCCCAAGGTGTTGGGATTTGTGATCATAATTCCGGCTATGGAAGAATCACAGAGTGACTTAAGATGATCCAGATCTATATTACCCCGCTTGTCCGATGAGACCTCAAGGGCTGTGAAACCAGCCATGGCCACAGAGGCGGGATTAGTACCGTGTGCGGAATCGGGAATGAGGAAGTGGGTTCTTCCCGTATCTCCTCTGGACTGATGATATTTTTTGATCATCAGGACTCCAGTCAATTCTCCCTGGGCTCCGGCGGCGGGCTGAAGGCTGACAGAATCAAATCCTGAAAGTTCTCCCAAACCCTGCTGAAGGCTGTACATAAGTTCTAGGTTTCCCTGTACCATCTGAACCGGCGTATAGGGATGAGAGGCGGCAAAACCGGCCATCCTGGCTGTCTGTTCATTGATCCGGGGGTTGTACTTCATGGTGCATGACCCCAGAGGATAAAAACGGGTATCAATACTGTAATTGAGGGTGGAGAGCCTCGTGTAGTGACGGATCAGATCCAGTTCGCTCACTTCGGGGAGATCGGCATCTTCCTTTCGGGCCAGCTGCGCTGGCAATTCAGCCTTAGGGACATCAGAAGAGGGCGTTTGAACGACCCGTCTTCCTGGGGAACTCAACTCCCATAAGGAACTCACTTTACTCTGCATCATTTGGATACCTCCCCCAGGGCGGCCGCTAGGCTGTCAATATCATTTTTACTATTCATTTCGGTCACACAAACAAGAAGATCACTCTCAGGAAACCCTTCAAAACGGTCCAGAGCCAGTCCGGGGAAAATTCCCTTGAGCTCTAACTCATGGGCGATGTCTCTGGCAGGCCGGGGACAACTGAGGACAAATTCCCTGAAAAAAGGCCCTGAAGTTTTCACTTGAAACCCTGGGACTTTATCCAGAACAGAGGCGGCATAAGCCCCTTTGTCATAGATAAGCCGGGCTGTTTCCTTGATCCCCTGCTTTCCCATGGCGGCCATATACACAGCGGCGGCCAGAGCCAATAGCCCCTGGTTGGAACAGATGTTACTGGTGGCTTTCTCACGGCGGATGTGCTGCTCCCTCGCGGAAAATGTGAGAACACATCCGGCTCTGCCGCTGGCATCCATGGTTTGCCCCACCACGCGTCCCGGCATTTTTCTGATTAGTTTTTTCGTTGTGGCAAAGAGCCCCAGAGTGGGTCCGCCATAACTCATGGGGATTCCCAGGGGCTGCCCTTCTCCTGTCACGATATCCGCACCGCAGGCACCGGGAGACTCTAGAAGACTGCAGGCCAGTGGGTCCGCATGGACAATGAACAAGGCACCCGCGTCATGGGCCAGACCGCTCAGTGCTTTCAGGTCTTTTATTTCGCCGGTAAACCCGGGATAGGCTGTGATAAAACAAGCCCCATCTTCCCCGGGAAGGCCCTCTTTCAGATGGGCCTTAGTGCCCGATAGGTAGGTCCTCATGACCTCCTTATACTCTGGATGAATATTGTCATCCAGATATATTGTCTGCCGTCCGGGCTTACAACGAAGAGCCATCAAAGCCGCCTCGGCCATGGAGGCCGCTCCATCGTAGTGAGACGCATTGACCACATCCATACCATAGAGTTCTGCGACCATTGTCTGGAACTCAAAGAGTGCCTGGAGTGTCCCCTGAGAGACCTCCGGCTGATAAGGGGTGTAGGCTGTGAAAAACTCCCCCCGGGAAAGAACGGCGTCAACCACGGAAGGAATATAATGTCTATAGATTCCTCCACCCAGAAACCACAATCCTTCTTCACTGTTCTGATTTGCTCCTGCCAGAGAGGATAGGCGGTTTTTGACCTCCATCTCAGAGAGCCCCTCAGGGATATTCACTTCGGGATAGCGGTAAGCCTCGGGAATGTCTGCAAAGAGTTCCTTCACAGAAGAAAGTCCCAGTGTTTCCAGCATTTTCTGCCGGTCTTCGGCAGTGTGGGGATTATAACTCATATTCCAACCTCTATTGTTTTCATTCACCCTGCGCTTCCAAATAGAGGCGCAGGTCCCAGAAGAAGCCCGTAAAAGGGACTACTCGTCCTGCCCTTTCAGGAATTCCTTGTATTCATCTTCGCTCATCAACGCAGAAAAACTCTGGTCGTCCGATTTTATTTTACAGATCCACCCATCCTTGAGAGGAGAAGAATTGACGAGTTCCGGTTCATCTTCCAGGGCTGAGTTGATTTCGGCCACGACTCCGTTTAGGGGAGAAAAAAGATCGTTTGCCGCTTTGACAGACTCAATCACTCCAAAAGGGGCATTCTGCTCCACTTCTGCTCCGCTTTCGGGGAGTTCTACAAAAACAACATCCCCAACTTTATCCTGTGCGTACTCGCTGAGACCACACACATAGAGATCTCCGTCTTTTCCTGCCCATTCATGTGTTTTGGCATACCTGATTTCCATAATTGACTCCTTCACGTCATAACTCCCTTCTGAGGGATCAGTTTTTTATTAGTATAATTCTACACTCATCAAATGTCATCGATAAACTGGTTTATAGAGGGGTCTCTTTTCTACGACAGCCATCTTAGGTTGTCCTCTCAAAGAAACCTGCAGTTCCGTTCCAGCCTTGGCGAAGGCTACAGGAACAAAGGCATTGGCACAGTATTTATCCACAGTGGGAGCATAGAGTCCGCTGACGACCTGTCCAATGACCTCTCCCTCCTTGGAGAGCACTTCATATCCCTCTCTGGGTACGCCTTTTTCTATGAGAGACAGGGTAATCAGTTTTGTCTCTAATCCCTTTTCAAGGAGAGCCATAAGGGCTTCTTTTCCGATGAAATCACTCTCTAAATAACAGGCCCATTTTAAAAGAGCCTGGGGTGGAAGGATGGATTCATTCATTTCATGTCCATAGAGGGGAAAACCCGGTTCAAACCGGAGACTGTCACGGCTGGCAAGACCACAGGGAGCGATTTCACAATGGAGACTGAATTTCTCTAATAGACTCTTCCAGAGGGCAAGGGCCTTATCATTGGAAACAAATATTTCCACACCGTCTTCCCCGGTATATCCCGTTCGACCTGCCAAAAATGGAATATCCTCAAAGAGGAACTCTCTGATTCCAAACCTGTCCCATTCATCCTGGAGATTCTGACCCGTCAGGATTTCCAAAACAGGAAGAACCCTGGGCCCCTGAAGGGCAAAAAGAGAAGTTTCGGGCGACTCATCTGTCACTGTGACATCGTAAGCTGACTTATGTTCATTCAGCCAATCCAGATCTTTGTTCAGGTTGGAGGCATTGACCACAAGGATATAATCCTCCGGCCCCGTATGATAAAGAAAAATATCATCAATGATTCCGCCATCCCGATTTAAGAGGAGGCCGTACCCTGATTGTCCGATCTTAAGGGACCTGACATCACTGGTAATGAGATAATCCAGAAAAGAGGCACTCCCGGAACCTTTGATTCGAAAGCGTCCCATATGACTGACATCAAAAAGTCCGGCACTCCGACGAACCAGTCTGTGCTCCTCCGTAGCCCCCATGGCGTAAAACAAAGGCATATCCCATCCGGCATACTCGACCATACGGGCGTTTTGTTCTCTGTGAAAAGAATTGACAGCAGTCTTCAACATCTCTGACCTCTTATAATCTCAACAATTATTACCATATCAATTTATGATATCATAATTATATTACTTCAATATTTACAGATCAAGCAATAGACAATCTATATTTTTATTAAATATACAAAAGGTAATGATTATCGTGGTGGAGCTGAGAATGGAAAACTTATGCCCCTATTGAGTGACAGAGACGCTCTTTTAAGGTAAGATCAGAGCTTATTGAAATTATCAGGAAAAAACATGGCTGTTACACGTAAATTGAAAACAAAGAAGAATGACGAGTCTCAGAAATCGAAAAAAAAGAAAAAAGAGTTTTCCCGTAGGGAAATCATACTGCTCAGTGCCACAGGGATTGTCACCTTTGGCGGCCTGCTCTTTTGTTTCCTCATGATCATGCTCATGACGTCCATAAGCTACTAGAAAAGAATGAGGGGCTTTGCTTCTTAGAGATCACAACCCGTGAATAATCGGAATTGGGCCCGACCCTGTTCTTGTAGCATGGGCAAACCGCCTAAAACACGGCAGCCTGCGGCAGCAGCGCATCTCATCGCTGGTGTTTCCGGCGGAGTATAGATAATATCATAGAAAAGTTCATCTCCGGTAAAGGGAAAGAAGGGAATGGGATTCACATCTTCCAGAGATCCGTGCATTCCGGCAGAACTTGTCTGGATGACGAGGTCATAGCGTTCTCCCGCGGCCGTTTTTTCTTCCAGAAATCCAAGAGACCCTCCCAGGCATGAAAAATCCCGGGCCAGACTCAGCGCTCGATCTTTGTTTCTGTTGAAAATACTGACTTCACAGCCCTCTTTAAGAAGAGCATAGGCTGCAGACCGGGCAGCGCCTCCAGCACCGATGAGGGCGGCTTTTTTACCCTTCAATGACCCGGCTATTCCTTTTAGCGGCTCAATAAAACCGATGACATCCGTATTAAATCCTTCCCAGCCTTCTTGGCCCCCTCCCATTCTGACAACCGTATTGCAGGCTCCAACAGCCTTCACGGCCTCATCCTCTTTCTTCAAAAAGGCTCTGACACCCTCCTTATGGGGAACCGTGACAGAGAAGCCGCGAATATTCAGAAAATCCGCAAGATCAAAAAAGGCCTTTAGGTCATCCACGGTGAAGGGAATATAGACACCGTCAATTCCTGCCGAATGATAACCGGGGTTGTGAATCTGAGGGGATTGAGAGTGGAGTACAGGATTTCCTATGATGCCGAAGAGAGAGCTTAAGGGAGTCAGGTCCTGAACACGATACAGATCATGAAGAACCTCCCAGCTCATATGACCCGGTGCCGCTTCTGCTCCCCCGGGGGAACAAAAGGTCAAAAAGCTACCCAGAAAAGGAGCCAGGATTCTGGTCGGAACACCAAAATCACCCATACCGAGGAGGATCAGATTATCTTCTTTAGGATGGTTCTTTTTCCAGGAGCGGCCAACTTGAAACAGCCTCAGCAGGTCGTTCACACCCTGGGGCATGACAGCCGCCTTGACCAGAGAGCCGCGATGACTCATGGATTCGAGGCGGTCTTCCAGGTTTTCTGGAACACCTTGAAAGTCATGAAAAGAACGGATCAGCTGGGTTCCCCATTCAGCGGCCCTTTGAGACAGTGCCGCTGAAGATTCATCCTCTTCCAGATCAATATAGGAGTAACGCCCCTTCAGCAGTTCTAGAAGGAGGGTCTCTCTCTCCTGGTCTGTTCCGCTCCACGCCCCTCCGTCTATGGTCTTCCGGCAGGTCAGGATGAGAGGAATCTGCGCCTTCTCTGGAAAGGCAAGAAGTTCTTCTATATCCAGAGAGTCCAGCAGGTCAATTCTGAGCTCGCCCATCTCGGGTGAATTGTCTTTAAGATCCTGCAGATTTTCTGCCAGCGTAGACCGGCAGAGGGTCAGACACAAACGGGACATTAGAAATCACTCCTGTAAATATAGAGGTCTGCCAAACCTTCATCAAAATAAAGGGCACAGGCCACCGGGTAACCTCTCTGGGGGAGTTTATAAATGGAGAAATCCTCTTTTTCAAGGTCTGGAGGTCCTAGAAGACGAACCGATTCCTCACGGGACATACCAAAAAACAAAGGCATATCCGTACTGAAGAACTCCTTATCGACCCTCAGTTGCCACACATGCCTGTCTGCCCAATACAGGGAAAGGCTTTTTTCGTAGAGGAATACGACAGAATCCTGACCTTCCGAAGGTCCCCGGACGGAGAACAGAGAATCAGGCATACCCATCTTTTCAACGGCCTCTTCCAAAGACATCCCCAGATAATCTGTCAGTAAGATAAGATTCTCCCTGGCAGTCAGTTCACGGGCATCTGGTACTTCAGTTAAAGCCGCTCCCTCTGTTTGGGCAAAAAGGGATAAACTGCTGAAAAAAAGACACAGCAGGCTTGAAATCAGGATCATTTTTTTCATGATCCCATCATAAACTATAGGTATGAAAAGCGAAAGACCGGCTTACAGAACCTTTATTAAAATCAAACGACGGCAGCTTCCAGAGTCAGCCTTTTTTTCGTGATAGCCCAGCTCAGGGAAAACCATATCATGGTCACAAATACGGAGAGGAGGTCTGCAATGGGCAGGGCAATCCAAACACCCCGAAGACCCAGAAAACGGGGCAATATAAGAACCAGGGGAATCAAGAACACAAACTGCCGGGACAGACTCAAAAAGAAAGCCGGAAAGGCCTGACCAACACTCATAAAATAGGTAGAGCCTATGACTTGCAATCCCAAAAGAGCCATCCCCAAAGAGGAGAACCGAAGGGCAGGAACGGCCATTCGTACCAGTTCCTCGTCACTTGTAAACATGCGAATCAGGAATTCTGCCAGCAGCTCCAGGACAAGAAAACTCATGAAAGACATGGTGCTGGTGGTCTGGAAGGCCTTGATATTCACCTCTCTTAAACGGTCGACCAGCTTAGCCCCGTAACTGTAGCCTGCAATGGGCTGATAACCTTGAACAATTCCAAAGATAGGCATCAGGGTGAACATAAAGAGACGATTGATCATACCGTAAGTGGCAATGCCAAGATCGCCCCCATATTGTTTGAGCATATTGTTCATCACCAGGGCAAGGAGGCTCATCCCTCCCTGACGGGCCAGAGTCGGCATGCCGAGGGTCGTAATTTCCTTCATAATGACCAGGTCCGGTTTTATGTATTTCACCTTAAGGGGAAGATGACTCTTGCCGGCGATCATAAAGCACATGATAAAGGAAAAGGAGAAAAACTGACTGATCACTGTGGCAATGGCCGCTCCCTGTATCCCCATCTTGAAAACAAAGATAAAAATGGGATCAAGAAGTATATTCATCCCCGCGCCAATGATCATGGTCAGCATGGCAATTTTAGGCTGTCCTTCAGCTCTTGAAATATTATTTCCAACCATGGAAAAAGATAGAAAAAAGGAGCCCAAGAGGATGACCCTCATATACTCCCTGGCATAGGGGAGGATTGTCAGACTCGAACCGAAGAGGAACAACAGGGGATCAATGAAGAGTTCTCCCCCAACCATGATCACCAGGCTGAAAAAAAAGGCAAGAGAAAAGGCATTCACTGCCGTTTTTGCGGCATCATCAGGTCTTTTTTCTCCCAAACGTCGAGAGACAACCGAAGCAGCCCCCGTTCCAAAGGTCATCCCCAGGGCTCCAATCAACGCCTGTACCGGCAGGGCAATGGTCAGCCCCGCGATGCCCATGGAACCAACGCCCTGTCCGACAAAAATGGTGTCTACTAAATTATATAGGGCGTTAACCACCATCCCGATGGTGGCGGGTATGGCCATTTTCAATAGGAGTTTACCTATTGATTCCGATTCAAAGGTCTTTTTATGGTCATGATTCACTATGTGTCTCCCAAATATCGATGCTTTCCCGTAGGATAGTCAAAAAGTCGTTTACAGATTCTTTTCTTTCCTCTCCCAGCTGATCCAGCTTTTTGAGAATATGATTGTTTTTTTCATTCACCAGAGCCTCGGCAAGCGCTCTCCCGGAGGCTGTCAGATCGATGATGACCCGCCGTCTATCCTTTTGATCCCGCTTCCGAAGGGCCAGTTTTCTGCTGATCAGATGATCCACCACTGTGGTCATAGATCCTTTTTCAATATTCAAATCACAAACCAGTTCGGACATGGTCCGACTGCCCTTGCAGCGAAGAACCATCAGGGTCTTTCCCTGAGTTCTATTCAACTTGTATTCCTCGGCGCATGCAGGCTTAAAATCTCTCATTAAGAGATAATGAAACCTGTAAAAATAGTGAGGGATGAGATAATGCTGCATAGAAACCTCAGCTCCTAAAATGTACGATATCTAATTGTTTGATTTCAAACTATATGGAATATATCAGTCCATACCGGAGTTGTCAAGATAAACCAGAATCTCCTCTTGTACCAGACGGCCATATTCCAGAACCTTCTCACTGTAGCGGCAGCACTCTTTCAGCCTTGCCAAATATACAGGGTATTCTTCAGCAGTGATGCGACCCTTTAAAAGAAGATAGTTGATCATCATCAGGGTATTATAGTAATCGATCCCTTCATCACGGGCGGATGTGAGGATTTCACGATCTTCGGATAGTAAAGCGACCCCTTCCCGCCTGGCCAAAATCAACAGAGACTCATCGTTGGTCACGTTGTTATCCTTCAGGGCAAGCGGCTTTACAGGAAGATGGGGCCATCGGACTTCATCAATGACCTGAGGCGTAGAAATGAGAGAGACCTCGGCGGCCAAAGACCCCAATAGGCCAACCTTTAGGTGGTATATCATGCTGGAAGCATCAATGCAGAGACAATCTATACCGCTTAAAAAATTTTGTGGAATCATCATAGCTGAAATTATACATTGAAACGGCCGGACTGTCCGGCAGAATAACCCCTCCCGGCTTTACAAGCTCGGAATGTCTTTTGTATAGTACGAGCATGACGGTACAGCAGTGGATCACCCAACAGCCCCAAAGTCTGCAGATGGAGATTTGGAAAAGAATTTCCCATTTTCTTAACAACCGAGAGCTTATGTACATCATGCAGGAGGTTGCTCAGGGAAGAGACCTGATGACTCTTCACAATGAACTAAGTCTGTTTGAGAAATATCAAATTGATATGCTCCGCATGATGGAAATCATCCGTCACCGGTACCCCGATGAAGTGGTTATGGATACAAGCCAATGGCTTAGCGAAGAAAATACTTTTCAATAAAATCGGCCACCCCATCCTCATCGTTACTGAGTTCTGTTTCATGGGTACAGCGCTCTTTGACTCCCTGAGGAGCATTGCTCATTGCCACCGACATCCCCGCATATTCCAGCATTTCCAGATCATTAAAACCATCACCAAAGGCGGCGATTCTATCCTGGGAGACCTGCATATCCGTTCCCACCTGATGCAGGGCATTCCCCTTTGAACCCTTACCGTTGATAAATTCCAGATAAAATGGCTTTGAAAGGGCGCAATAGAGTCTCTCAGCAAATTGTTCTTTGAAATAAGACCGGGCTTCATGCAGTTCGGGAAAATCCCCGGAAGACCTCGACGGCGAGATAATCATCAGAGCCTTTGTGACTTCCAGATTTTCCCAATGATCAAATGAAGTCAAATGACCTTGTAAAGCTGTGGAGGCCTCATAATACTCGGATTCCTCTGTCTTTTTTTCAAAATAGAGTTCACCATCCTGAAAGGCCTGAAAATGGATTCCCCTTTCACGGGCATATTCATAAGCGGCCCGGGTGATATCTGAGGGAAGCAGCCATTGATGGAGGATTTTGTCGGTTCTCCCATCGGCAATCATGGCTCCGTTGTAGCATATGACAGGATTTTCCAATCCTATCTGGTCTTTAAAATGCTTCATGCCCTCATAACTCCGCCCTGTGCTGATCACAACTCTGCATTGTTTTTCAAGGACTCTGAGAGTCTCAATTGTTCTCTGAGAGAGAGTATGATCCGACTTGAGGAGTGTTCCATCCAGATCTAGGGCGACAATTCCGGGGTTTTTCAGTGTGATTTTATTCATATTGAGGGTATTTTAGCAGTTCCCACCAGGACTGAGAAGATTCTATCATCCCTTTTCACACAGGGATGACCGAGAATCGCCATGGAGGGTGAGTCCTCCCCCTCAAACTGGAAATAATCAGATTGTTCTTTCTTTGTTCCTTCTGATCTGGTAAAATTCAGAATATGAAAAATGCCGGCTATTACGAAAATCCACTCATGGATTCAATGACAACTCGATTGATCTCTGCCGAACAGGAAGACTCTCTCTGGCTCCTGGAATTTGAAGACACCCTATTTTATCCCGAAGGTGGAGGACAACCCGCCGACAAGGGAAGCATCAATGGTGAACCCGTTTTGGATGTTCAGAAACGAGGAGACAGGATTCTTCACTCCATGAAATTCAAACCGTCAACACCTGAGGTCAAGATGATCCTTGACCGTGCCTACAGAAACCATTTTGCCCTACAGCATACCGGCCAGCATCTCCTTTCCGCACTTCTCCTGAAATTCTACTCTGCACCGACGGTTTCTGTGCATCTGGGAGCGGAGGAATCCACCATAGAAGTAGAATCATCCGGACTGAGTGCAGATCAATTACGCACCGTAGAAGAAGAAGCCAATGCCGAAATCCGCAGATCACGCCCGGTTCAATCCATGCTTTTTAACACAAAGGAGGAGTTAACAGGGATAAAACTGCGCCGGGAGACAAAGAAGACAGAGAATATTCGGGTCGTTACCATTGAGGGCATAGACCAAACGCCCTGCGGTGGCCTCCACATCCAAAACACATCCAGTTTGGGACTGATCAAATACACGGGTCAGGAAAAAATAAGATCCCGCCTGCGCTTAAAGTGGAAAATGGGAGCCCCCGCTTACAAAGATTATAATACAAGATTTGACCAGCTAGAAAAAATCAGCACCCTCCTCTCAGCCAGGCCGGAGGAAGCCGCTGAGCGTCTAGAAGTTTTGATTCAAGAAAAACAAAAGGAGAACAGAATGCTGAAAAGTCTGATAGAAAAGGAAGCCGAGAGAATCAGCCATGACCTGAGTGGTTCTGTATTCTATTACCCGCCTCTCATTACCAGGGAGATCAAGGATTGCTCTCCCGAATTGTTCAAAGGCATTGTGAAGAATCTGAGTTCCACCAGAGAGCTCTCCTTCCTGATCTGTACTAAAAATGACGGACGCCTCAACTGGGCTCTACACCTCCCTCAGCACAAAACTTTCACATTTGAAAATTTCCAGAAGGAGTGTCTGACAATCATAGACGGCAAAGGTGGCGGAAAAGGCCCCCTGTGGCAGGGCTCTGGACAGAATCCGGGCAACGCGGACCGTTTCTTAAAGACTTTTAGAGAGATCTGCCATACAGAGTGACCGCCCCTTACGGGCATAAGGACTCAGTGAATGAGATCGGAGGACTGTCTCATCTTCTCAAGGGAGGAGCAGATCCTGTTGATATCGGATTCGCTGTGGTGCTCCCAGATCTCCTGAAAGGCTTCCATTCCCCACTGGGCCATCTCGGCAGACGTTTCATATTCATAGGATTGGAAGATGAAATCACTGCTGTTCACCATTTGGATGCCCTTTTGCTCCTGGAGCTTGTAAAGAGATGAATCCACCAGACGGTTAGCACTGAGCCTCCCCGTTTTTCCGGCGATATAGTCCTGAATATCCGTTGATCCAAAATGAGCGATGAGGTCGCTGGCCCCATCCTTATGCTTGGATTCAGCGGGTATCAAAAAGACTTCTGAAGGAACAACCTCCCCGATGGCCTTTTCCGTGTTATACAGAGGAAAGCGAAAAAAATCCACATCCTCCCGGTTTTCCGCCGGGATCGCATCCAAAATGAAATTGCCCATGAGACACATGGCCGTTTTTTCTTCCAGCAGTGACGGGATGACCTCAAACCAGGAATATGAAGCAGAATGGTCGATAAAATATCCTTTATCGATCATGGAACCCCACTCCTGAAAGACTTTCTTGACTCGGGGATCATCGTATGCAGCATTTCCCCTCATCAGATCTCTGTGGAATTCCGGTCCATTGATCCTCATATTGAAATAATCGAACCAGGCGGCTCCGGTCCAGGGATATTTTGTACCAATGGCAAAGGGAGTAATTCCCTGATCTACCAGAGTCTCGCAAAGGGATAAGAAATCTTCCCAGAGAACAGGAACCTCCAGACTGAACCGCTCAAAGACTGATGGTTTATAATAAAGAGCCCACCAATACCAGGAACCGGGAATCAGGTATTGTTTCCCCTCCAGAGAACTCATATCCTGCCAGGACGGGGCGTAAGAATCATACCAAACTTGATGTTCCCAGATTTCACTGATATCCATGACCTTCCCGGCTTCTACTAAAGAATAAACGCGGTGCCCACCAGGCAGATGAACAAGGTCTGATGGGAAGGACTTAAAAGCTGCATCACTCTTGCCCGCTTCTGTGAGTGTATTGGATGAATAAAGGACCTCTATTCCCGGATGATTCTGTGAAAATCTTTTGATGATTTCTTCATCCGCCTCTCTGGAGAGAGAATCAGTCATCTCAGTATGATAGACAATGGTTTCCTTCAAGGTAATGGTCTCATCCTGAGATCCCCCAGGAAAGACAAAATAAGGAAGGGCTTGAAAAAGAAGGAGGAATCTCCGGGTAAGTCTATGGTTCATATTCTGTATTTTATCCTGAATCTCTTATTTGATCACCACTTTCATCGATGATAATGAATCCAGTAAGAACCGGAGAACTTGCCACAGGTCAGATGGCTGTGCTAAAATCCGTCAAAGAATGAAACAGCTTCGGATATTAATCCCTGCCCTACTTATTATGATCTTAGGTTCCTGCAGTTCCGACAAGAAAGATCTGCCCTATCAGACAGGGAACGAGGTAACCGACAGTGAAATCCGGGAACTCCTGACCCTACTGGATGAGAATCAGGATGATACCTATCGCTATGGCATAATGGAACAGATAATCTCACATTTACGGCAGGAAAATGAATCGGAGATCCTGAAGAATTTTCTAAACGATCATCTCTATCAATTTCCAGAAGATAGTTATAACGGCTATTATCTCCTCCTTCTAGGAACTATCTATGAAGAAGAAGATGCCATGGATATTGCCGTCATTTACTACAACAGATTACTCAAAAACTACGAGGATCTGATAATTAAGGGTCAATCGATCCACTATTACAGCCTGAATAAGCTGCTCAAGTATTATGCTGATAATCCACTCAAGAAGATTGCCTACTACAGTGAGTTGATCAATCGCTTCTCTGGTGAAATCGATAGGGGTCAGGTCTATTATAATCTGGCAAAATCCTATGAAGCCGAAGGTCTCTGGGATGACTCGATTGAAAATTATAAGAAGTTTCTGGAGGCTCCTCCAACAAGCATTGCCGGTATGCCCAATGTATATAATGAAGTGAATCACTATCTAAATTTCCACTATTCAGACAAGGAATGGACAAGAGAGTCTTTAGATAGTCTGGTGAATTCCATAAAATATGCTATCCGGACACGGAATGGTAGCCGATTAAACCTGTATAGAGCAGTAGATTTTTTCATGATGAGCTGGGGACAGGACCGCTATGATCCATTTACCGAAATTCCTATGGAGCTGGCGTATTTCCTTAAGTCATCAGTTTGGTATAATAGAAATCTGGAAGATGATTCCAATGACAACGAAGCGCTACTGAGAACAGGCGGATGGTCCTACAGAATCAAAATATGGTACCTCTACTTTAACCGCATCAATTATCCTATAGATCCGGAGATTAATAGAAGATGGGAATGGGCTGGTATTTATTTCGGAGACAAACTTTAGCAGCAGCTTTGCTGTGTTTCACCTCTTTTCCTTTGTTTGCCCGAGAAGGCACAGGACTGCCGACGCGATCAGACCATAGACCTCCTGTCCCTGCCTATTCAAATTTCAACCAGAATGATCAACACATCAGTAGTAAAACCTGGACGGGAAGTCTTCCAGATCATCCAAAAATCGATGAATACCTCCAGTATTTTTCTCAGGGAGATGGACTGGAATATCTGCAGCGCTGTTTAAACAGGGCCGAACCCTTTATTCCTTTCATTGCCAGCGTTTTGGAAGAAAAAAATATGCCACCCGAACTCCTGTATCTGCCCGTCATTGAATCGGCATTCCGGGTAGATGCCTTGTCCAGATCTGGGGCGGCAGGGCTCTGGCAATTCATGATGAATAGTATAGATCCCTATGATATAACCGTTGACGCCTGGCAGGATGACCGCAGAGATTTCTGGAAATCCACAGAGGCGGCACTGGACAAACTACAATACAACTACAATGTCACAGGCGACTGGAACCTCGCTTTGGCGGCCTATAATTGCGGACTGAACAAGGTAAGAAGGACCATAGCATCTTCAGGAATCAACGATTACTGGGAGCTTATTGACCGGGGACTTCTCCCCCGTGAGACATCCAATTATATTCCTAAACTGGCGGCGGTAGTTCTTCTTAGTAATAGTAAGGGAGCTCATAACCTCCCCCTCCTCTGGCAATCAAATATGAAATGGGAACGTATTGATCTCGATAAGAGCGTTGACATTCGCAGGATTGCAACAAAAGCGGGCATTGATGAATCTCTGCTCCTCCAGGCACACGGAGAACTAAACTATCTGGTAACTCCCCCGGCATCCAGCGGATATAAACTGAAAGTCCCCGTACGGTACGGAAGTAAAATACAGGCCATTTTGGAAGAAGAAAGTGACCTCCTCGAGTTTAAACGGTACAGTATACAGTCAGGGGATACCCTATCGGAACTGGCCGAGTGGTATAGAATACCAGTCAATATGATCTATGATTTCAATCCCGGAGTGAGTAGCCGGAATTTAAGGATTGGCCAAGTACTGCTCATTCCCTTGGTTCACAACGATATTCCAGATCGAGCTGGGATTGTCGATTCCTCAGTGACAGAGCAATGGAGTGGACGTTATACTGTTATTACGGGTGATTCCCTTTGGGGTATATCACGTCGATTCAATACCAGTCCAGAAGAACTGGCCTTAGGGAATAAAATGCCCTTGAATGCAGTCATTATGCCCGGTATGGTTTTGAATGTTCCGGAACTGAACGAATGAGGTATTTACAATGAAACCCTTTGCAATAACCATCTTTCTGATTTTCAATATATCCTTTTTAATGGCACAGTCAGAACTAATGATTGAAAGTCAAATGGACTGGTCATCCTCACAATTTCAACTGGATATTACAGCACCCATTGAAGAAGAACCCAATCAACCCACAGGGCGGTATAAAACCGAACAGTACATCATAAGAGAGACTCCTGTTGTAACGGGAGAGGTTCTAAAAAAAATGAGAGTGGATTCAACTCACACCATTTCAACTCTTGTTGCCCAGGACCCTGTTCTTCTTAGGCAGCTGGAGAACCTCTCTCAAAAAATGGAAAAAGTATTTACTACGGCAACTGGTGACAGAAAATATCTGACTGTACGCTACAACCTTTCCATTTTTCCACATCTTGCCGATCTGATCATCAAGCATACCGAACCATTCCCCTCACCCATAACACCCCTATATACGGCAAACGAGGACTTCTCCGGCATCATCATCTATGCCGGAGAAGAACTACCTTACCAGGGAAATGTGGAACAGCAGGTTCTATTAAATCCCTGTCTCTTTCCCAGACTGTATGATTCTTCCATGAATCTGATTCATAGTGCGGAAATGACAGACCCTTCAGCCCTGAAACAATGGGGTAATGCCGGATATAGCTATTCATACGATCTAACCAAGGTAGCCGATAGAATTGGAATGTATCCATTAAGGACAATGGCTTATAAAGTTTATGGTAAAAACAGAACCGATCTGATTCTACCTGATGATGTTGTCAAAAAACTAATTTCTTCGGAACACAACCGTGATCTGTTGAGACAGGGGCGGGTCGTAATCATCCTGCCTCAGTCATAAAAAAATATCTGGAGTTAAAAATTATGTCATTTATCTATCTCATTGTCAGTTTTGGTGCCTCCATTGTCGGTGCCATTAGCGGAATAGGCGGAGGAGTCATTATAAAACCAGTTTTGGATACAATCTCTGTTTTTTCCGTGGCGACCATCAGCTTCCTCTCCGGATGTACCGTCCTATCCATGACCACGGTGACACTGATCAAGAGTCGTCACTCCAAGGTAACACTGAATAAAAAAACAGCCACACTTCTTGCTTTAGGAGGGATTATCGGAGGACTGGCTGGCAAACAGATATTTGATATGATAAGAACTGGATTTGGAGACGATCGTATCATCGGCATAAGCCAATCGTCACTCTTATTTCTCCTGACCCTCTCTGTACTATTCTTCACCATATACAAAGAAAGGATTTCACCCAGGCATAGAGAAGATATTCCTTTCACACTTCTTGTGGGTTTCTTCCTGGGAAGTCTGGCATCGTTTCTGGGGATAGGAGGAGGACCCATCAACCTCGCTGTTCTCTACTATTTCTTTTCCATGGACAGCAAGACCGCCGCATTAAACTCTATCTATATCATATTTTTTTCACAGATTGCCAGCCTGGTCTTCACTGCCGCCAGCGGGCTCATACCCGAATTCAACACCTTGATTCTGCTGCTCATGATAACCGGAGGAATTAGCGGAGGCCTCACAGGTTCCGCACTTTCAAACAGGATGACTCATAAGGGAGTGGATAAGCTGTTTATGACTGTTATGATCCTCATCATATTCATCTGCTTATACAATATTGTGAATCGATTTTAAGAAGGATTAAAAGCCAGTTCGTAGGGTCTTCTGATCTGGTGCTCCAAATCTGTAATAGACAAATACCTTGCTTCTCTAACGTATTCACTCCCATTGACATATAAGAGTATGGCGGGAATGGTAAAAATGGAGAATTGTCCTGCTGCTTCGGGAACTAAATCCAGATTAACATAGTAGGAATCAATATGGGGAAAATCTTCGAGTAAGACTAACACTTTTTCTTTAACAGCCGTACAAACCCCACAGGCCGGACGGGATAAATAGAAAAGATGGAAACCATCGGAAGACATTAAATCTTGTATCTCTTGCATATCCTTTAAATCAGTCACTCGTTCCTCCCGCTTCATCATTGAATTCGAAAATAATCAAAGGAACGACAATATTCAAGAAAAAAAAACCGTTCGGTTTCCCGAACGGTATGATTTGAAAGAATAAATCTTAGAGAGCTGCGAAAATCTGAGCAAGCTCAGCCATTCTTGTAGAGTAACCCATTTCATTATCATAGAAAGAAGTCATCTTCACTAATGTGTTTTCACCAGCATCTGTGACCTGTGTATTACCGGGGATATACATGGAACTCCATGATTCGCCAACACAGTCTCTGGAACATTCATAGTAGTCACTTACATCAAGAACTTTACCCATCAAAGAGCTGTCATTGATTTTTTTAGCGCTTTCGAGAACTTTTTTGTTGATTTCATCAACTGTATGTTTTCCTTCAATCAGGTAAACAACTTCAACAACAGAACCTGTATCAGTAGGAACTCTCAAAGCAGTACCATTGAGTTTACCATTGAGGTGAGGAAGAACCTTACCAACAGCAATAGCAGCACCGGTTGATGCAGGAATGATGTTGTTTCCAGTCGCTCTGTTTTTACCACCACCAAAGAAGTCCTGTACTCTCTGAGTAGCAGTTGCAGCATGTGTGGTACACATAAGACCAGTAATTACTTTAAAAGAATCATCTACGGCTTTAGTCAAAGGAGCAAGACAGTTTGTTGTACAAGAGGCATTGGAAATGATCTTGTCATCAGATGTCAGAGACTTGTGGTTTACACCAATAACAACTGTTTTTGTGTCATCTTTACAAGGGGCAGAAATAATAACCTTTTTGGCTCCTGCATTGATATGAGCCTGAGCCTTATCTGTAGCCAGGTAGAAACCAGTACATTCGAGAACAACGTCTACATTGTGTTTTCCCCAAGGAATGTTATTGGCGTCTTTTTCAGCATAAACGGTGACTTCGTGGTTACCAATCTTGATAACATTGTCACTTATCAATTGTACGTCTACAGGGAATTTTCCATGAATGGAATCTTTAGGAAGAGCGGCTGCAATTTCTTTTGCAGACACCAAGTCGTTTCCAGCAACAATTTCAATCTGATCATTGAACTGGGAAGTAATGACTCTCATTACATTTTTCCCAATTCTTCCCATACCATTAAATCCAACTCTAATTTTAGCCATACTGATCCTCCAGCGGTTTGTGTAAGTTTAAATATGTCAAAATTATAGTGATATACATGTTTTTTTACAAGGAACTGGAGCTGTTAAATAGAGTCTTTTGATAAGAATTTATTGAATTTAATACACTGAAAATCAAAATGACAATTCCTATAGAATATATGCTATGGGAAGGAACCCATTTGCAGCCAGGATAAACCTTCAGATTGTTCTAAGTCAAAGCCAAAGGCTTATCAGGACATTCCCGACTGAATAGGATTGAGGCAGAGAGTTCTGTTTCAATCAAAGGCCTTTCCTCAAGAGAAAAAGGCCCCTATTTCATCTGCTTTATACTTCTAAAGCCCAATCTATTAAATCAGAAATTGAATAGTTAACAGTAAAAGAAAGGTCCCCATTGGAATCGTAAACGGCAATAGACAGCGTAAATGTGCCGTTACCAAGCGTATCATCAAGGTAGCTGTCTGCAGTCTCATCATCCACCATATCCTCGCTTAAATCGATGTTAGCCTCTTCATCATAGGAAAAAGTTAAAACAACATTTCCATCATAATCATTTGGATTTGTGAAAGATAAGGCAGCTTGCATACGAATGGATAGGGCAAGAGCCGCCTGAATGGCAGACAGTTCAGATTCATCACCGCTGAACTCAAAGGAAGTAGAGAGGTCAAAGTTAGCGTTGGCTGCTGCTATAATGCGACCCCCTGAAACCTCAGTTGTAATGCTAGAATATTGAGTTGGCAACAGAGCTGGTATTTCAATATCTATATCAGATAGGGAAACTTCAGCGATCAAACGGGATAGGTTCTCATTTGAAAACCTGATAGTCACATCTGCTTCTCCCTCGGCATTGACAAACATATTTACCAGAGGAGACACATTATCAAAACTACCGGATATAGTAAATTTTTCAGGAATATCATCTGATGAAAAAAGATTAGAAGGAGTGCTGCTATAATTGACTCCATCGTCGCTTTCGGCGTCCCAATCGGATTCATCCATATTATCCATAAGGATTTCCATGGCATCCAAAACCAGATTAAGCAAGTCAGACTTTGATATAGATCCCGGTATATCCGTGTCTACAAGAGATTCGATATCAGAGATTCCAACCGAAGTATGCAAAGTGGCTAAATCAACACTATCTACCCCTGATGATGAGCTGCTAGGCTCACTGCAGGCTAAAACCATACTCAGAAGTACAACAACACACAGGGTAGCACCATGGAACTGATGTGACTTTTTCATAATTTCCTCCCATTCACAGCATTAATTATAATACTTATTTTATAATATATGCAATTTTATGAATTTTCAGGAAATTTAGCCATCACATGCTCTTTTTCATAGGAACAAGACAAAAAAAAGCCCCAGTCCTAAGACTGGGGCTTTGAAGTTTAAACCGGCGACGACCTACTCTCCCACCGTAGCAGTACCATCGGCGCGATTGAGCTTGACTTCCGTGTTCGGGATGGGAACGGGTATAACCTCAATGCTAAAATCACCGGATCACTGTGATCGCTCACAGCTATATATAACTTAGAGATAAATAATAATATGGTCAAGCCTCACGGAAGATTAGTACTGGTCGGCTCAATATGTTTCCACACTTAGACCGCCAGCCTATCAAACTCGTATTCTTCGAGATTCCTTCAGCTCCCTTAAAGGGAGAGGGATGTCTCATCTTGAGGTAGGCTTCCCACTTAGATGCTTTCAGCGGTTATCCCTTCCAAACTTAGCTACTCAGCACTTACCGTTGGCACGATAACTGATACACCAGAGGTTTGTCCGTTTCGGTCCTCTCGTACTAAAAACAGATCCTCTCAAACATCCAACGCCTGTGGCAGATAGGGACCGAACTGTCTCGCGACGTTCTGAACCCAGCTCGCGTACCGCTTTAAATGGCGAACAGCCATACCCTTGGGACCTGCTCCAGCCCCAGGATGCGATGAGCCGACATCGAGGTGCCAAACTTTGCCGTCGATATGAACTCTTGGGCAAAATCAGCCTGTTATCCCCGGAGTACCTTTTGTCCGTTAAGTGACGACCCTTCCACTCAGAATCGCCAGATCACTATGACCTACTTTCGTACCTGCTCGACTTGTAAGTCTCGCAGTCAAGCTACCTTATGCCATTGCGCTTACAGCATGATTTCCAACCATGCTAAGGTAACCTTTGCGCGCCTCCGTTACTCTTTAGGAGGCGACCGCCCCAGTCAAACTGCCCACCTGACATTGTCCATGACCCGGATTACGGGCCACGTTAGAAATATAACTGATAAAGGGTGGTATTTCACCAACAACTCCGCACAGCCTGACGACCATACATCAAAGTTTCCCACCTATCCTACACATCATCAGCCATAGTTCAATATCAGGATACAGTAAAGGTTCACGGGGTCTTTCCGTCTAACCACAGGTAATCGGCATCTTCACCGATACTTCAATTTCACCGAGTCCCACGTTGAGACAGTAAGAAAGTCGTTACACCATTCGTGCGGGTCGGAACTTACCCGACAAGGAATTTCGCTACCTTAGGACCGTTATAGTTACGGCCGCCGTTTACTGGGGCTTCAATTCACTGCTTCAGATAAATCTTAACAGCTCCTCTTAACCTTCCAGCACCGGGCAGGTGTCAGTCAATATACTTCAATTTGCATTTTCGCATTGACCTGTGTTTTTGGTAAACAGTCGCTTTCTCCTGGACTCTGCAACTCCGCCATCACGCGCTGAGCCATGCTTCTCCCTAGGTTACGCATGTATTTTGCCGAGTTCCTTAACGTGGGTTCTCTCGTACGCCTTAGAATTCTCATCCCATCTACCTGTGTCGGTTTGCGGTACGGTACCTAATAACCTAACCTTAGAGATTATTTCTTGACTCGATGAATCACCCATCTTCGATCACCCGTAGGATCACTACCCTTAACGCCTCAGCTCTTCGTGCGGATTTTCCTACACAAATCAACGCCTAAACGCTTGGACCAGGACAACCAACGCCTGGCATGGGATCTCCTTAAGTGTCATCCCTTCGAAATTATTAGATGTACGGGAATATTAACCCGTTTCCCATCGACTACGCATTTCTGCCTCGCCTTAGGGGCCGACTAACCCTGGGAAGAGTACCTTTACCCAGGAAACCTTAGATTTTCGGCGGGAAGGGATCTCACCTTCCTTTTCGTTACTCATGCCTGCATTCTCTCTTCTGATATCTCCAGCATACCTTACAGTACACCTTCATCGACCTACAGAATGCTCCTCTACCAACAATGAAGTAAACTCCATTATTCCGTAGCTTCGGTACTATGCTTAGCCCCGTTACATTGTCGGCGCACAACTACTCGACCAGTGAGCTATTACGCACTCTTTAAAGGAGTGGCTGCTTCTAAGCCAACCTCCTGGCTGTCTGTGCAATCGTACTTCCTTTTCCACTTAGCATAGTTTAGGGACCTTAGCTGACGGTCTGGGCTCTTTCCCTTTCGACTACGAATCTTATCACCCGTAGTCTCACTGCCATACTTTGAATATCGGCATTCGGAGTTTGACTAAGTTTGGTACCCTGTGACAGGCCCTAGCCTAATCAGTGCTCTACCTCCGATATTAACCATATGACGCTGACCCTAAAGCCATTTCGAGGAGAACCAGCTATCTCCGGGTTTGATTAGCCTTTCACTCCTATTCACAGTTCATCACTGCCTTTTTCAACAGACTAGTGTTCGGTCCTCCACTCAGTGTTACCCAAGCTTCAACCTGACCATAAATAGATCACCCGGCTTCGGGTCTAATACATCAAACTAAAGCGCCCTATTCAGACTCGGTTTCCCTCCGGCTCCGGTACTTCTATACCTTAACCTCGCTTAATATATTAACTCGCAGGCTCATTCTACAAAAGGCACGCCATCACCCCATAAAAGGGCTTTGACCGCTTGTAGGTCCACGGTTTCAGGTTCTATTTCACTCCCCTCCCGGGGTGCTTTTCACCTTTCCCTCACGGTACTATTCGCTATCGGTAGCTATCTCGTATTTAGCCTTGGAGGGTGGTCCCCCCAGATTCAGACAGGATTACTCGTGCCCCGCCTTACTCAGGTACATGCTAGCCAGCTTCAGATTTCGCTTACAGGACTTTCACCCTCTACGGTTGGCTTTCCCAATACCATTCTGCTATCTTTCACTGATACATATATGCATGCCCTACAACCCCAATATCACCGAAATGACATTGGTTTGGGCTAATCCCCGTTCGCTCGCCGCTACTAAGGGAATCTCTAAATTGATTTCTTTTCCTTCAGGTACTTAGATGGTTCAGTTCCCTGAGTCTCGCTTTATACAGCTATGTATTCACCGCATAATGACTGTCATAAAAACAGCCGGGTTACCCCATTCGGGAATCCTCGGGTATAAGAATGTTTGCTTCTCACCGAGGCTTATCGCAGCTTACCACGCCCTTCATCGCCGGATAGCTCCAAGGCATCCACCATGGACCCTTAGTCGCTTGACCATATTATTATTTATCCCTTCGCTATTATCTATATTAAAGAACAACTTCAACAATTTTATTGGAATTGTTTATGGAGGTAAGGGATTCGAACCCCTGACCCTAGAATGCAAATCTAGTGCTCTAGCCAGCTGAGCTATACCCCATTTAGGAAATTAGAATTCAATACCTGCCGATAAGAACTTTTGCACAACAAAAACAGCAAAAACTATTTTGTTATTAGGGAAATTAGAAGTATTTAACGAGGGCCAAGCATGTTGCGTACCACTGACCAAGGCCGTGAACGCAACACTGATTCATACGAGCATCACTCGTGAAAATGATGACTAACTGCTTGTGAGTACAAAACACAAGACTTAATACCTTTCTCGTAGAAAGGAGGTGATCCAGCCGCACCTTCCGGTACGGCTACCTTGTTACGACTTCACCCCCCTTACCGAGCATACCTTCGGCAGCGACCTCCATTGCTGGTTAGTCTACTGACTTCGGGTACCCCCGACTCGGGTGGTGTGACGGGCGGTGTGTACAAGGCCCGGGAACGTATTCACCGCGCCATGCTGATGCGCGATTACTAGCGATTCCACCTTCATGGAGTCGAGTTTCAGACTCCAATCCGAACTGAGACCAGCTTTAAGCGTTTTGCTCCACCTCGCGGATTCGCATCACTCTGTACTGGCCATTGTAGCACGTGTGTAGCCCAGGACATAAGGGCCATGATGATTTGACGTCATCCCCACCTTCCTCCGGTTTGTCACCGGCAGTCTTGCATGAGTCCCCAACTTAATGATGGTAACATACAATAGGGGTTGCGCTCGTTGCGGGACTTAACCCAACACCTCACGGCACGAGCTGACGACAACCATGCAGCACCTGTATACAGACTTCCGAAGAAGAAGCAATATCTCTAATGCCGTCCTGTATATGTCAAGCCCTGGTAAGGTTTCTCGCGTATCATCGAATTAAACCACATGCTCCACCGCTTGTGCGGGCCCCCGTCAATTCCTTTGAGTTTCACCGTTGCCGGCATACTCCCCAGGCGGTACACTTAACGCGTTAGCTACGGCACCTAGAACTCATGTTCCAGACACCAAGTGTACATCGTTTACGGCGTAGACTACCAGGGTATCTAATCCTGTTCGCTACCTACGCTTTCGCACCTCAGCGTCAATCCAGAGCCAGCAAGTCGCCTTCGCCTCTGGTGTTCTTCCTAATATCAACAGATTTCACCCCTACACTAGGAATTCCACTTACCCCTCTCGGATTCTAGTCACACAGTTTCCAACGCAACATCACTGTTAAGCAGTGTGCTTTCACATCGGACTTACGTAACCGCCTACATGCCCTTTACGCCCAATAATTCCGAACAACGCTCGCTCCTTACGTGTTACCGCGGCTGCTGGCACGTAATTGGCCGGAGCTTATTCATATGCTAACGTCATCTAATACCCATTTCCTGATACTATTATTCCTCACATATAAAAGTGCTTTACAATCTCTCGACATTCTTCGCACACGCGGCGTCGCTCCGTCAGACTTTCGTCCATTGCGGAAGATTCTTAGCTGCTGCCTCCCGTAGGAGTCTGGGCCGTGTCTCAGTCCCAATGTGGCCGGTCACCCTCTCAGGCCGGCTAATGATCGTCGCCTTGGTAAGCCATTACCTTACCAACTAGCTAATCATACGCAGGCTCATCTTTCAGCGAGGCAAACGCCCCTTTGCTCTACAAACAAGATCGTAGAGATCATTCGGTATTACCCCATGTTTCCATGAGCTATCCCCAACTAAAAGGTAGATCACCTACGCGTTACTCACCCGTTCGCCACTCTCAGGAAGTGCAAGCACTTCCCTACCGTTCGACTTGCATGCTTAAAACGCGCCGCCAGCGTTCGTTCTGAGCCAGGATCAAACTCTCCATGATATAGTTTATCCACCGAAGTGGATAATTTTCTATCAATGCCTCAAAACAGATCCTAGCGAATGTATTCATCCTGATCTGCTTTAAAGTGAGTCAGAGTCCCTTTATGCAGTGCGCCTCCCCTTTCGGAAAAACCCACTGTGCTTAAAAGAAAACTAACGTTCGGACCGTACCTAAACCATAAGGCTTTTGGCACGATTCTATTTTCGTACTACCAGTGCTTGACTCTCGTCAAATACTTCAATTTCCCTTCTCTAATTCCTTTGTAAAAGAACATTTAAAAAGCAGTTCGCTTATTCAGCAAGTCCGCTTTAGTTCTGTGCGATTCAGGCTGTTTGCCCGAACGCTCCGTGAATATACCGTTAATACCCTTTTTTTGTCAACAGATATTCTGAAAAAATATTTATTTTTTTATTAAAATCCTACTCTCTAATGAATTGCTTCATCGTGTCTGTTTTAAGGAAGAGTACAAAGTATTCTATAAATGAGAGGAGCGAACTGAGAGCCGCTAAAATAAACAGAATACGGGAGATCATCGTCAATTCGGCCATATATGCAAGACTGCCCAGGGATTTCATGGTTAAAACAAAAAGACCAAAGATTCCTGATATAAAATAAAAGACGGCTTTAGCCTTACCCCCCCATTTTGCAGCGAGCGCTGTTCCTTCCTTGGCCAGAACCATGCGGATGAACATAATGCTAAACTCCCTCCAGAGAATAATCATAAGAGCCCAAAGAGGCATCAACCCCGTATATGTAAAGCACACGAAATAGGTGACCCTGCTTATAACATCAGAAAAAGGATCCATAATCTTACCCATATCCGATACAAGATTGTATTTCCTGGCCACATGTCCATCAAGTACGTCTGAAACTTCGCTGATGATCTGAATAACCCACAAGGCAACCATGCCTTGAAGTAGAATGGATTCACTTCGAACGGTGAATACATACAGAATAAAAAATATTGGAGACAGGATCATCCGCCCCACTGTTAGTTTATTTGGTAATGTCATGGGTTCATAGTATTTTGAGCCTCTTGTGATGTCAACTCTTAAGGGAAAGAATTATTTCATGAATCCATAAGTGAAGTCTTATTTCCTGATAATTCTAAGCTGGCCATCGATGTCTTTGTATGACCAGACACTGAAATAGCCCGGAGACAGATATTTTAATGCCGGATAAGTATTCTGATAGAGGATGGAATCCTGGAACGAAGCACTTCTCAAAGAGTAGAACCAGGGGGTACTTTCTTCAGGCAGATCAGAGACAGGAATAGTAAGGCCGCCTGAAACGATTCCAAGAGGTTCAATCCCCGATTCGAGAAAGAAGAATTCTCCAGAAACAGTATGCCGAACGAAGGCAAGGGCTACTTTTTCACCTTCCAACTGGAGAATATGATACGTGCCATCCTCTCCACGCCATTCCAGGGACATGACTCCTTCATTGGATGGATAAAAATGTAGTTCTCCCAAACTTTTATCTTCGTTACCCCTCAATCCTCTCACAGGGACATTCAAAAAAAATGAAAAGATATAGGGTATGATCAATAGCAGGGGTAAAGAAAAGGGAAAAATACCGCCTATTACGCCCAAGAAAAAGACGATTCCATTTGCTTTATTAACAAAACTTGAAACACTAACGCCATCTGTTATGGTCATCCAAAGTCCAATAAGACAAAAAAGCATCAATGAGAGAAAAATCATGGCCGGTACAATCCTTTTCTTTCGATACAGACTAGAAAGAAAAGAACTCATACATGAAGCCAGAAAATATAGAACCAGCGCACTCCAGAAACGGTAGTCTTCAACCATTTAATTGCCGTTGTTTGTCTTTGAGATAGTCAATAAAGAATGAGGTATCCGGATCAGAACCGCTTAATTCATGCATCATTTCTGTGGATGTAAGAAGTGCAGCTCTTGAATGAACATGATCTTTGAGCCAGCATTGTATCTCTTGAAACTGTCCTTTTTCAATCAGCTGATCCACATCATGAATGTCGTGTTTTACTTGTTTCCAAATCTGTGCTGAAAACATATTCCCCAAAGTGTAGGTAGGAAAGTACCCCATATCACCGCAGGACCAGTGGATATCCTGAAGTACACCCAGTCGATCACTTTCATTTTTAAGACCCAATAGATTAAATAATTCCTGATTCCACAGTTCTGGGAGATTTTCCACCTGTATTTCCCCGTTAATAAGTGCCCTTTCTAGGCGGAATCTCAGAATAATATGTAAATTATAAGTCATCTCATCAGCATCGACCCGAATGAGGCTCCTTTCCACCTTGTTCATTTGATGAAACATCCTATCTTCATGGACATCCAGATCTGGCATTTCCTGATTTATAAGATTCTTCAAATACAAACAGAATGGCCTGGAACGGCCGATGATATTCTCCCAGAGCCTAGACTGTGACTCATGGAACCCCAAAGAACAGGCCTCACTGACAACTGTCCCATGCCATTGTGGCGGTAGATTTTGCTCATACAGACCATGACCTCCCTCATGAATCGTGCTAAACAGTCCGTTAAAGAAGTCATTCTCATCAAAAGCAGTTGTGACTCTAATATCATAAGCCCCCAGGGTTGAAGTAAAAGGATGAACTGAATAATCCAGCCGTCCCGCCTTGAAATCATATCCCATATCCTGAAGGACTCGTAGGCTTATCTTTTTTTGAATATCTATGGGTATTCTATTTCCACTAAAGCAGTCTGTGTGTTCAAAAGGACGAATTGCCTTATCAATAAGTGAAGAGAGTTCTTTTTGCAGTTGATCGAATAATTTTTCGAGTACAGAGGCCTTCATGCCCGGTTCATAAAGATCGAGCAGAGCATCATAAGGTTCATCCTCATAACCCAAACACTCACAACGTTCTTTTAATAAAAATACTAGTTGCTTAAGGTCTGGTGCAAAAAGCCCGAAATCATCGGCTTCTCTCGACTTCAACCAGCTATCTCTGGCCATAGAAGATGATTCTACAAAGCGCGTCATGAAATCCGGTGGCAAAAGCTGATATTCTCGGTATCGACGCTGGAGGAGCTGTCCCCATCTTTGAACTTCAATATTCTGGATACTTTGCAGGACTTCCAACCAATGCGGCCAACGTTCATCCCGTAAATGTTCTGTCAGTTGATCCTGAATCAAACCCATCTGCCGGGCTCTGCCACTAGCGGCTGCCCCGGGCATACCCGTTTCCTGGTCCCAGCTTAAGAGAGCGAGGATATGCTCAAGGTCTTTGATGGTTTGTTCTTTTTTCCTGATTTCAAGAATGACTGAATCTGATTTCATGATTTCTATTATCCATCAGAATAGTTTTTTTGAAAAGAAGTTCTCCACAGCAGCTATTATTGAGGGATTTTGCGCAAACTATCCAAGATGTGCCGGTACTGCTCAAAAGCCTCTTTTGAAAGAGATTTCTCTGCCAGAACCAAGGAATTTTGGATATACTGACCTGAAATTTCATCGGCTTTTTGAGAATATCCAGCAGATAGAATACGATTTCTAATCAGCCCTGCATTGACCCTCCAGAAAGGCTTTCTCAAGAGAAATTCAAGACCGGAAAGTTTATCTTCCACAGCTAAAATCAGAGGCAGAGTTGGAATTCCTTCCCGCAAATCATTACCTGCGGGCTTACCCATCTTACGAGATTCACCGGTATAATCCAGAACATCATCTCGAATCTGAAAAGCCATTCCGAAATCAATTCCCATATTATAGAGTTCATTCTGAACTTCAAGACTCTTACCGCCCAGAACAGCTCCAGACCTACAGGAAAGGCCAAACAGTTCTGCTGTTTTCCCTCGGATTCTTTCAAAATACTGATCCCGGTTTATATGAAAATTCCCGAATCCAGAATCCTGATCAATCTCACTGAGGCAAAGACGCTCGAGGCTTGATGTCATGGATGGAACCAGAGACACATCAAAAAAAGTAGAGGAAAGCCTGAGGGAAAGCGAAAGAAGATAGTCTCCCGCCAATATAGCCCTTTTGGCTCCTTCCTTACTATACAGTGTGACATTGCCACGTCTCTTAAGCGCCTTATCTAGAACATCGTCATGAGCCAATGTGGCTATATGCAAGAGTTCTATAGAGGCGGCAACGGTAATAAGATCGTCATTTTTACCTTCACCGCCATCTGCACATAAAAGGAATAAAGCAGGCCTCAGGAGCTTACCAGTTCTCTGGGTCAGAACTTCCAAATCACCGCGAATAAGAGAGGGACTTTCCTGTACCAGTTCATTTATTTTTTGAATAACCTGTTGAAGAGAGGCCTTCAAAGCGGCCCCTTCTCCAAGATATGTAAATGAACGGCTCAACTATTTTTTCCTTTTCTTATTCCGGGGTTCTCCAAAATAGAGATAAGTCTTATGGGCCAGAGTTGTGCCATTCCACCATCTTTTCAACCAGGGCATTACCCAATAATCCAAACCAAGAACTCTTCCGGCTCCTCCCAGCATGATGACCGCTGCGAAAATAAACCAGATCTGACCCCAGCTAAAAAATCCTGAAAAGATAAATACGAAACACATGATAATGGAGACACCGGCAGCGGGGAATACAAATAATCCACCAATGAGAGCCAAACCAATCAGAACTTCTACGGAGATGATCATAGACTGGAAAATCTCGTAGGGAATATAGACAGCCATGGAGTCCATAAATGTTTCCCTAAACCAGGTAACCACTAGGCTGTCAGGTTTCAGAACAAGTCCGCTTGTATCCCAAAGCTTACCAAGGGCATGAGTTGCCGTATGTGTTACATTTGCTGCGGAGTTTACAATTTCATCTGCCATACCACTGGCGGCGGCTACTGTGTCTGCCACAACAGGGGCCGCAGCCTCGACCATATCACTGGCGGCGGCTACAGTGTCTGCAACAACAGGCGCTGCCGCTTCTGCCATATCACTGGCGGCTGCCATAGTGTCTGCTCCACCGCTTGCGGCAGCAGAGGCTACGGGCTGATAACTGGCGGGTGTGCCAAATCCGGCTTGAACGATACCGCGACTGAACATCCATCCCGATTTGGAACCTAGGTCAAACTTGAGCCAGCCCTCGCCGATTTTATTCAATCCTTCGATAAGCCACATGAGACCCAACCAGAGTCGGAGAGGAAATGCCCAAAGAGATTGAATATGGTTACTGATGATACCGCCGACGAGAGTCCGGCCTTCCTTCATGTCAAAAATTTCATGCTGAATGTACTTCCACCAGGCGTTCAAGCCACTTACTGAATGCAAATAAAGAACATTGACAAGGTGCTTCAATGCCATTGCAGGAATACCTGAAAGTGAAATGCCTCCTGTATGAGAGACAGCATAGCGTCCACCGATGGAAACCATGAATCCATGAAAATTAGATTTGAAAGTATATTTTTTATCCTCTCCTTTGATTTTGGAGACAATATTATGGACTGCAACGGAAGCTGTCTGCTCGGCGGCTTCTACAATCTGGGGAATAGGTCTTTCATTCTCAAGAAACCATTGAGCATCCCCTACGATAAACAAGTTTTCGTAGTCTGCACTCTGCATAGTTTCTTTGACTTGGAGCCTATCTACGTGTCCGACTTTAAGACCCGTATCAACTCCAAACTGACCACCTTTGATACCACAGGTCCAGATGAGGGTGCCGCAATTGATCTGAGTCCCATCCTTTAAAGTAAAGGAGTTTGCTTCCGCCTTGGTAATTAGGGCGTTGAGCATGATCTTCACACCCTTCTTTTCCATATACTTCTGAGCTTTCATCCTTGGTTTTTCAGGAATCATATTGAGTATATTTCCAAGACCTTCCACATTGATCAGTGAAACTTCTGATGGATCGATCTTATACTCACGGCACATGATGGGGAGCTTTTCAATGAGCTCACCAACCATTTCTACTCCAGTAAATCCAGCACCAGCCACCGCAAAAGTCATCAGTGTTTTCCGAACTTCCGGATCTTTTTCGTAAGAAGCGGCTCTAAACATCTCCCGGATATGATCTTTGATATCCAGGGCATCCTGATAGCTCCACAGAGGAAAAGAGTGCTCTTTTACTCCTGGAATACCGAAATCTGTTGATTCGGCACCTGTACCCATGATGAGATAATCATATTCATAACTTGCGGTGTCTGAACTAAGCACCTGTTTCACAGGATCCAGACCGGTGATACAGTCTTGTACCACATTTACAATTTTTCCAGAGAATATTCTATCAAAAGAAATTTTAACACAACCGTGATTATCGACTCTTCCACCGGCAATTTCATGCAGTTCTGTCATTAAGGTGTGATAAGGGTTCTTATCAATAAGGGTAATTTCCATATCCTTATCTTTCTTAAATGCTTTATGCAGCAATTTACCCGCGTGGATACCGGCATATCCACCACCTAATATAACTATTTTGCTCATATCAAACCCCTATCATTTTCATATACTTTCTTTACACAACCATAATAATCATTTAATCATGCCTGTCAATCAGTATTTGTTTATCAATAAAAAAAAATAAGAAGCCCGAAGGCTTCTTACTCTTAAACTTTAAAAAGAGAACCGATTAGGGCATTTCTCTGTTTTTGATTTTATCCTGTATCAGTTTAATGGCTTCATCCAGGGGGAGTCCATTCATCTGCTCCCCCGTTCTGACACGAATGCTCACAGTTTTTTCATTCATTTCTTTTTCTCCCAATACAAGCATGTAGGGAATCTTTTGATTTTGGGCATTCCTGATCTTTGCGTTCATTCTATCATCACTCAAGTCAGAATCGACCAGAATGTCTGCAGCTCTCAAATTTTTCTCAATCTCTTTTGCATAATCATCAAACTTGTCACTCACAGGAATCACTTTCACCTGTAGGGGAGATAGCCAGACGGGAAATGCCCCGCCATAGTTTTCGATTAAGACACCATAAAATCTTTCCAGAGATCCCAAGAGAGCCCGGTGTATCATATAAGGTCGTTTTTCCTGACCGTCCTTATCGACAAAAGTCATATTAAACCGCTCGGGTTCATTAAAATCGAACTGAATGGTGGACAACTGCCAGGAGCGTCCAATGGCATCCTTGACTTTCAGGTCAATCTTAGGACCATAAAATGCACCGCCTCCCTCGTCGACCTGATACTCCAACCCTTCGGCTTCTATGGACTTTTTCAGTGATTCCTGAGCGGCATCCCACCGGCTTTGTTCCCCCACAGCCTTCTCGGGGCGGGTGGACAGATATGCCTGGATATCCTTAAAACCGAAGGCCCGCAGCATGGAGAGACTAAACCTCAAGACTTCTGAAACTTCGTCCTGCATTTGATCTGGGGTACAAAACAAATGGGCGTCATCCTGAGTAAACCCGCGGACTCGGAGCAATCCATGGAGAGTTCCAGAGCGTTCGTAGCGGTAGACTGTTCCCAACTCTGCCCAACGGAATGGAAGTTCCTTGTAGGAGTGCTTTCCATTGTTATAAATCATTATATGAAAGGGGCAGTTCATGGGTTTGGCATAGTAATCGACGTTATCCATGACCATATTGGGATACATACCCTCTTTGTAGAAATCAAGGTGCCCCGAAGTTTCCCAGAGCCACGATTTACCAACATGGGGTGTGAACACCATTTCATACCCGTTTTTGTAATGCTCTTTTCTCCAGAAATCTTCGATGGTAACCCTCATACGGGCTCCCTTTGGATGCCAGTATACAAGGCCCGGCCCGGCTTCTTCCTGAAGGCTGAAAAGATCTAACTCTTTACCCACACGCCGATGATCCCGTTTTTCCATCTCTTCCAGAAATTCCAGATGCGCCTTTAAAGCCTTGGCATCACCGAAAGCCGTGGCGTATATTCTCTGCAGCATAGGACGTTTTTCATCACCCCGCCAGTAAGCTCCGGCGATGGATAATAATTTAAATCCCTGAGCGTTTAAGCGGCTGGTGTCCTCCACATGGGGGCCCCGACATAAATCGGTAAAATGATCGCCCATCTTGAAGATGGAAATCTCTTCATCTTCAGGTAATTCACTTATGAGTTCTACTTTATAAGGTTGATCTTTAAACATCTCCAAGGCTTCTGCCCTGGTAAGGATTTCCTTTTCAAAGCTGACCTTATCTTTGATGATGTCCTGCATACCGCTTTCAATGGTTGCAAGATCTTCATTTGTGAGTTTCCGGGGAAGGTCAAAGTCATAATAAAATCCGTTTTCGATGGCAGGTCCGATAGCAAACTTTGCTTCGGGCATCAATTTTAAGACGGCTCCAGCCATTACATGAGCCATGGAGTGACGTAGCTTCTGGAGCTTTTCCAGCTTTTTCTGTTCTTTACTTGTCATTTTCTGTACCTCCGTTCCAGAACGGCATAAAAAACCCTTTCATGCTCCGTCCTGTCACTAAAAAACAAATTTCAGTATAAGGACGAAGAACAAAAGGGCTCTCCGCGGTACCACCTTATTTCGCCTTTGCCAGTGTGTCTGCACAAGGCGCTCTCAGCTCTCCCTTAACGCGGGATTTCGTCTTCATCTAATCGGATTCCTCCTCACTACAGGGGAGGTCCTTTCGGGAAGCAGCTCGGGAGGGGTTTTCTCTGCTCTTGAGCCAGCGGCCTTCCAGCCTATGAACCGCTTCTCTCTTGACCCGGGGTACAGTTACTCGTCTCCGTCTATGCCTTTCAATTAAATATGATAAATGACCGGGAAAATGTCAATGAATCTCATATTACCTTTTCAATAAAATCAACGATTTCCTGATATTGGTTTTGAAGATCTCTGATCTCATTTTCCCAGAACCCATCACTTCCCCAGTTAGGAAAACTTTTTCTGAAACTGAAATCCTCTTTTTGTCTGGCACACCAAGCCAGAAAATAGACCATTCGCATGGCTCTTAAGGGTTCTACAAGCCCCAAGGAGGAAGGGTTTAGAGGTCGGAATTCCTGATACCCTTCGAGGAGCATAAAAAATTCCTTCCGGCAGGATGCGGCATGACCAGGCAGAAGAAGCCAAAAATCCTGAACAGCCGGGCCCATGGCCATGTCATCAAAATCGATAATCATGAGACCGTCATCCATTCTGTCCAGAATATTCCCGCAATGAAAATCTCCATGAATACGGATTTCTTCCACCCCGTCAAAAAGGGGAGTAATCGTTTGGCGAATATTTCCAACAACAGATTCAAACCGTCCAGCCAAACTGGAGGGTATATGCTTCATCAGGTCCTGACAGTCTTTCGAAAAGGTTCCCAAAGGATGTATTCGGGGTCGATGAAGGGCCTTGCAACGATCACCGGCACAATGCATTCTCCCTATGAGCTGACCCAGGCGATACCATTGATCATCGTCTTCTTTAAATTCCCAGAGTCTCCCACTCTTGTATGGGAATAGAGAAAATCTGATGCCATCGGCTGTTTTTCCTAATGTTTCATCTTGCTTCAGATACTCAGGAAGAGCAAGTGGAATATCCATTTCACCACAATCTTCCATAAAGTCATGTTCTTCCAGGATCGCTTCATCGGACCATCGGCCGGGCCGGTAGAATTTGACAACATACCGGTCATCCTCTTCATCCCGAAGCTCATAGACCCGGTTAATATAACTGGGAAGTTGCTGTACCAGTGGAATAAGAGACAAATCTGTTTGTTCTTCAACACTCTCTATGATGAGCTGAGGAGTCAAAGAGTCAAAATCACCAGTTTTTGGAGCTTCATGGGACATACTATGATTAGCCAACATTCTTTGAACTGGATAGAGCCGTAAAACACCATTCAGGCATATTGTAAAGGGCGGATAAGATCAGTGTATTTGAATCCCATGCGGCGATTCTTTTATCTGTGACAATATACCGCGTATCTCCAGTTCCCGGTGTCCATAGGGTATTTTCATCCAGAGTAAACTGAGCGGATTTTTCATCATTTAAATCATAAAAATACAGCATGGAATCATTTTCAAAGGGTTTGATCATCAGGCAATTACCATCCTGGGAAAAGACTCCCCTCCCTTTCTCGACCACCCGGGACTTCATGACCTGTCCGTTTTGATTCATTTTGATGAGAATGGATGTTTCCGCCGGATAGATCAGCCAATCCCTGCAACTACCCGGTGTATGAATGAAAAAATCATCCCCATAAGGGAGCATATCCAGAATGCAAGGGACAGAGGCAATATGGGCCAAATGCCTATAATCCTCTGAAGCCAGAGGAGTTGGATGTTTTGAAAAAGAATACCCCTCTAGCCTCTGAACGGCGATGGAAAAGAAATAGGCTTCAGAAAATACCGACTTATGTGCCATCAGGAGGGACCCGTTGGGCATAGAACGAATGAAAGTCACCGGATTAGCATCAAAGAAGAGACGATCATCCTGAGAGTCCATCCTGATCTTCTCTTTAATGGGTTTGCTCTTAAAAGTCTTCCATAAATGGATTTCATCGCCGGCTAGGATTCCAAAGGACAGAATGGTTGAAGCAAAAAGGACTACTGGTCTGTTGGTGATTCTATCAGAAGAACCTGGATTTAGATTTTTAAGGATCAGTCTGCCTTGCTCCTGTCCCTCTTTGTAATCGACCAAAATCCATAATTGTTGAGCAGAGTTATATAAGAGCAGAACATAAACATCAGAATTGAGGCAAAGAATCTGCTTGATCTCTTCTTCATCCCTCGTCTTATAAAGACTGATTTTCTTCTGCAAAGCTCTCAATTTACCACTCGTCCTTATAGACATGTTTTTAATAACTAAATCTTTGACCAGAATGAAAGGACTTGTCAAGGCAATTTAATATTGGAATATACTTTCTTGCAAAGGGTCACGTTGAGTTAGAAACGGATCTTATCAAGAAAAATGAGAAAGGATATACTGAAGGCATTCTGCACTAAGGACATGACATGATTCCAATCAAAAAAGCCCTCTTCATCTTCACATTGTTTTTAATGAGTATGAGTATTTATGCTACAGATATGGCTCTTTCATCTGAATCAGTTCTCGCCAGAGTAGATGATTTGATAGCAGATAAAAAATATGAATCGGCATGGACACTTCTTCATGAACATGCCGAATCCCTTGACTTCGCCGATTTTATGGTCAAAAAAACGGAATTGAGCCTCCACTACTTTGTTTTGACAAACAATCATGAAATGTTTGCTTTTACTGATCTTGAAAATGGTGAAGAACTCATTGATCTAAGAAAAAGACAGGGAAATTATGACTTAAAACTCTTTGATCCTAAAGGTGGCCTTTCAATGGCCCTTGAGATGTATCCACAAAGGGCAGATCTTTACTACTGGTTGGGAGAATTTTACAATGAGGTCCTGTCATTCTATGGTAACAGCTGGCATGAAACCAAGGAGGAACTCATTCAACATGTCCAGGAGAATTTAGAAAAAGCCCTGACCCTGGGAATGGAAACCGAAGATCTATACTCCAAATTGGCACATGCGGAATTGCTGATGGGCCAATGGGAAAAAGCCTCAGAACATTTGAACAGTGCACTCAGTTACGACAGAGAGGATGGGGCTTATTATCAGAATCTTGCCCTTGCCCAACTGAATATGAACCTCTTGGCTCAGGCGGAGGTCAATGCTGAAATGGCCATTGGACTGTATGATGATCCCTATTATAAAGCCGATACCTGCTTCCTGGCCTCAACAATTGCTTTATACCGATCCAGAACAGAGTCTGCAGCAGATTACCTTAAAATGGGATTTGACCTCTCCCCAGATGATTACCGTTTTCCCGATCGTCTGATACGCCTGTTTCTCACTCAGGAAAACTATGTGGAAGCCAGATCATCCGCAGCTGATCTATTCGGCCTGTATCCAGAAAATCCAGCAACATTGACGACAATCATTCAGTATTTCTTCAATCATGACAAATTGGATGAAACTCCGTTATTTTTCGAAGAACAGTTAAAAAAATATACTGGAGATCCTGCTGTTCTCGGAAACCTTTATTTTCATCAGGCCGTAGCCGCCCAATACCAGGGCTTAGATGACCAGGCTCTCGCGTCCTTTGAACTCGCCCGGAAGGAATTCTCACAGGTTTACCCGGCTGATCATGAGGTATTCAATGCCATTAAAAAACTTTTAGAAAAACAACGAGCAGAATAATCTTAGTCACAAATGACTCGGTTCCTTCCCGAAGTTTTTGCCAAAAGCAGTCTCTTGTCTGCCTTGGTCATGAGCAGATCCATGGAAAGACCTTTCTGGCTCTGAGAAATCCCTATACTGATGGTAATTGGTTTTCGAACACCGCTGAAAGAAAAGGATTCAATGGTTGTTCGAATTCTCTCTCCTAAAATACAGGCAGCACTGCTTGTGGTTTCCGGAAGTAATATGACAAATTTCTCTCCGTTAAATCGAAAGACCTTATCTGAAAGACGAATCGAGTTTCTGAGAATCACAGCCATCTCACAAAGGACTTCATCTCCCGTAACATGTCCATAACGGTCATTCACATTCTTAAAATGATCAACATCCAGAGCGGCAATACAAAAGGGACTCTCAGTCCGTTCACTCCGGGCCAATTCTTTTGAAAGCTCTTCTTTCATATGCCTTCGATTGTATAATCCAGTCAGCGGATCAGTGGCACTTTCTGTCTCCAGCATCCTATACTGTTCTTCCCGATGAATACGGTTTAAAAAATTTTCACTCCTCATTTGGTAGAGACTGAGATACAGAATCCAGCTAAGACCATAGAACACAAAGACCTGAACCACGATTGAAACATCACAACTTTCGCCCTCATTCAAGACTAGCAATGAAATAATCATCAAAAGCAGATACCCTCCCGACAAGAGCGCATAATCCCGGGGGAAAAACCAAAGGATGGAACAGGAATACATAAGAACAATGATAAAGGCTGATAGATCAGAGCTGAAGTGAAGGTCCAGATAAGTGAGAAGAATCATCCCAGCGGCAATCAGGGAAAGAAACGAGAGGAGAAAATATTTTTTCACAGATTCTGATTTGATCTTCACAATAAAGGCAAAGGGCAAAAGATAGATCAGGCAAATACCAATGATGCTGGAAAACAACACGATGTAAGTACGGATGAAGCTGTCATCCATATCTACCAGGGGGAATAATTCTATCTGACCAATGTAAACAAAAGATATCAGGATTAAAAACATGGCAAGACTTCTGATCTGCCTGAAATTGTAAACATTTTGTTCTTCACGACAGGAATCTTGTAGATATTCTGGAATCTCAAGGCTATGAATTTTAAAAAATCGCTTCATAGTATAATAGTCGGGTCACAAACCACATCAAACAAGAAAAAAATACTGGTATTTTTTTAATTTTTTTCAATATAATATCTAAGTTATGAACGAACTGTATATTATGCGCCATGGCGAAACAGAATGGAACAGTGAGAAGCGGTATCAGGGTCAAATGGATTCGGATTTAACCGAATTTGGAAAACAAGGGACTCTCCTTCAAAAAGACAAGATACAGGGTATATATTTCAAAACGGTCTATTGCAGTCCCCTGGGGCGTACCCGCTCTACCATGAATATTCTGAAACCCTGCTCCGGAGAGGTCATATATGATGCAAGATTAATGGAGATTTGCCTGGGGGCTCTCCAGGGAAAGACCCACCAGGAATTATCTGAACAAGAAAAAATCGCCCAACATACTTTCTGGTCAGACCCCGAAAACTTTGATATTGACGGCGGCGAAACTATGGTCGATCTGGAGAAGAGGGTTCAATCATTTTTAACCGACCTGAATAAGAAAGAAGGCCCGATTTTGATCATAACCCATACGGTCATTATAAAGATGATGCTTAAGATTCTTGAATCAAGACCCCTGGCAAAACTTTGGGACGCCCCTTACCTGCATCCAGGGACAATACTAGTCCTTCATAAAGACAAAAAAACCTACATCCAGGAAGTAATTCATACCCATAATGACATGCAGAAGCCTGTCAGCTATATTGCCTGAAAAGAATAGTGTACAATGTTCTCATACGGAATTTAGAAGAATGAGGAGAAAAGTATGGATTCAATGGTTTCTCTCAGCAGGTTCTACAAATATCTTACAGACGGCAACATTTCCTCAATAAATAAAATGTTCAATGGGGCTCTGAATGTAAATACACCCCTTTCCGGATCTCTCAAGGATGAAGAGGGACTCAATATATTAATGGATAATGAAGGGTCCTGGTTACGCAGGCACCTTATTTCCGTTGAGTTAATAACTCCCCTGAAGAGTGAAAATAGGATTGTAGTAGAACTGCAACTGATGATGAAGATAAATGGTGAAAAAATAGATCTTCCTGTCATCCTCATTGGAGACATCCGTGAAGGGCTTTTTGAGAAGATACGGATCTACCATAGCACGATACCCATTCATGGCAACTACAAACATAGAGAGACGATTTTATGGCCGCAACAACAGACCAATCCTAAAATAGTGGATGATTATCTAAAAGGGATGACCAATGGTGATCTTGAAAAGGTGATGTCTTTGTGCACTGATGATATTGTGATTCAGGAATCAAGAGGCATCAACTTCATCCACAGAGGATTGAGGGAGTGTAAACAGTTTTTTGAGGGTATTCTATCAGAAGGTCCTCCGGTTATTTCACAATCTATGTGTATGCAGGAGAACAGACATATTTGTATGGAGTTTGTTTGTCAAAGCTGGGGGAAAAATCAAGGGAATCCCATGGCTGGATGCACAGTTCTAGGCCTAAGCGAAGGAAAAGATAAGATTAAATTGATCAGGACCTACTGCGACCAGGCATCCCCGGGAATGAAGACTTAGGACCCGACCGTTATCAGACCGGCAAACAAATACATCAGCTCATGTTTTCATGTAAATAATTGGACAGCTTTCTTCAGTTGAATTAAAATGAAAATTGAATATGAGGCAAGGAAGGTTTATTTATGTCAGAAAAAAGAATCACAGTAAAAGAATTTGCAGATGAATTGACAAGACGTTTAAAGGCTGGACAGACCGTGGATTGCTGCAAGAAAGAACTCCTAAATCTGGCGGCAATGGCAAAAGAAAGACTGGGAGATGAAAAAATCCTGGTTGATTGGAAGGATTGAAACAGAGGATTCTCAACCCAATTGTTTTAAAAATGACATTTACCACAAAGTGCATTCGGTATATGATGTTTATCATTGACGATCCAAGGAGAAATTCAATTGAAAAAGCAATTTGTGGTACTTTTACTTTTAATCCTGTCTGTATCCTTTCTGACGGCAGGGGAGACTCAGCATCAAACCAGCTGGGGTGTCGATTTTGCCTATTATCTGGATGATAACAAAGGAAAGAATAGCGACAACGGATTCGCCTGGCCCAGTTATTCTCCTGTAGAAGTTCCTGATACCTACCCTATTGGTTCCGATGAAGGAAGAGAACTGGGAAGCGGATGGGGTTCTGTAGAGCTTCAACTTTATATTGATCATACCATAACAGTACCCTTCTTACAGGGAACAAGCCCTTTAACAAAAGACAACAATATCAAATTTGGTTTCAGAGGATCTCTGGCTCCCGTAGTAGCCTATGTACAAACCAAAGCAGTGATCACACCGATTGCCTTTTTAAATTTTGAACTTGGATATTCTATTGGTTCAGGATGGTCTGGATTGGGATTTAACGGCATTGGACTGAATAATGATGGAACGGGTATCCCCGAAAGTGATCCTTTTCCCGGTGCTGTCATGGAAACATGGATGAGTGGAACCTTTCAATTCGATATGGCTGCCGTCCGCCCAGGAAAGTGGAATCATGTGGTTGTTGTGGCCAATGGTAAATTCAAGAATATGTATTTCACTGCTGCGGGTAGCGATGATGCCTGGCAATGGAAAGCCGATGATGGTGAAAATTTCAATGGGAATATGTTTTTAGGAACCTATGTTCTGGGATACCAGATGCCCCTGCAGGTGGATATGATAGGTTTCATGGTTGAAACAGAACAATATATTGGAGATGTGAAGGATAAATCTACAATGGCTTCAAATGGTTGGGGATCAGATTTTGTAGAAGTCAAATTTGGCCCCCTTGCCAACGTGACCTTTGATGAAAAGAACAGTGTCACAGCTCTACTTCAATTCAAGACAGACAGGCTGTACAGTGATGATTCCATTCACGACAACTATTATGCAACTCGGAACTATGAATCTACCTACGTTAAGATCCATCGGATTGCACTGGCCTACAAGCATAAATTTTAATGTCATTCTGCCGGTTTCAAAGCCGGCATTTTTTTAAAAAACACAAAATATACTTAAACTGGAAATCTAATGAGCAGAGATATGTCTCTTCTAAGAGAATTGTACATCATATTTTTGAGAATCGGTTCGGTTACCTTTGGGGGGGATATGCCATGCTCCCCATCCTGGACAGAGAATTGGTTGAAAAAAGAAAGTGGGTTACTGAAGAAGAACTCATGGATTATTATGCCATAGGACAATCGACCCCCGGGATCATAGCCATCAATACAGCAACATTTGTAGGCTTCAAGAAGGCCGGAATTCCCGGTGCCATAGCAGCCACTCTGGGGATGATCAGTCCTTCATTGGTCATCATTATCCTGATTGCCCTGTTTCTGGGAAACTTTGCCGAAGCTCCCTTGATGCAGAAAGCCTTAAAGGGTGTGAATATCGCCGTCTCTGTTCTTTTGATTTCATCTGTTTGGAAATTTTCCCAAAAGACCCTGAAAGACATCATGGGTGTTCTACTCTGCCTTGCTGCCTTTATAGCCGTAGGATTTGGTGGAATCTCACCCATACCCGTTGTTGCTTTATCCGCAGGGGCAGGTATCCTCCGATTTCTGATAGGAAAGAACAAGAGATGAATATACTCTCCCTCTATCTTATATTTTTTAAAATAGGCCTCTTTACCATCGGCGGAGGTTTGGCGGCTCTTCCCCTCCTCCAAAATGAAGCACTCAGACGCAATTGGTTCAGCCAGGCAGAGTTTTTCCACATGGTTGCGGTTTCCGAATCGACCCCGGGTCCCATTGGTGTCAATATGGCTACCTATGTGGGATGGGAAAATGCGGGCTTACTCGGATCTCTTGCAGCCACCTTCGGGCTGGTAACCCCGTCTGTCATCATCATCGTCATTGTAGCCAGATACTTTTTTCATATCAATGAAAAACCCCTGGTCCAGTCGGCACTATCAGGACTCAGACCCGCAGTGACAGGGCTGATAGCCACAGCCGCTTACAATGTATTGACAGTAGCTGTTTTTCCCCTCCAGAATTTCTTAGAGAGCGGACTTTGGGGAGACTTGTTTGATCCGGTCACAATTCTTCTCTTTGTGACCATTGCTGTAACATACGCAAAATGGAAAGCTCATCCCATATTTTATATCGCCGGGGCAGCCCTGGCCGGAATGATCCTGTTTTGAGCAGAACAACCAATATACCGGCCAGTTACCTGGTCCTGATCCAAAATGAGAAGATCCTGCTCCTCCAAAGGAAGAATACTGGATACAGAGACGGAGATTACAGCCTCATTGCGGGACATGCAGAAGAGGGAGAGTCTTTCAGTCAGGCTTTGCTTAGAGAGGCCAGAGAAGAAGCGGGGATCATCCTTGATCCTGCAGACATTCAAACCGTCCATATTATGCATAGAAACTCCGATGATTCGGTCCGCCTGGATGCGTTCTTTACATCCAGCCGTTGGAAGGGTGAAATACAGAACAGGGAACCCGATAAATGCTCCGATCTATCCTGGTTCCCCTTAGAGGATCTTCCTAAGAACACAATACCTTACATAAAAGAGGCACTGGATCACATACAAAAGGGAGTCTTTTATAGTGAATATGGCTGGTAAAAGATCTACCAGCCTCCGGAGGCACCACCGCCTCCAAAACCACCGCCGCCACCGCTGAAACCTCCGCCCCCGAATCCTCCTCCGCCTCCGAAGCCACCACTACGGAAACTGCTGCCACCGCTGGTAAAACCTCCCCGACGGGAAGAACCCAGGAGGGAATTCAAAATCAGAAGCTGAAAAAGTCCACCTCTGCGTCTTCCCCCCATGCGTCCGAAGGAATTAAAGATCACCACAAAAAGGATCAAAATAAACTGTATGGGTAGAGCACCCCCTGAGGAACGACTCTGGCTTGTCTGGGACTTACTGAGAGCCTCAGCACTGATATCCACATCTCCTTTTACCACATTGGCAACGACCTCTGTGCCGGCAAGGATTCCACTGGCAAAATCCCCTTTTGTAAAGTAGGGAATCATCACTTCTCGGACGATATAGCCGCTTTTTGCATCTGTCAGCTCCCCTTCCAGACCATAACCCACTTCCAGACGTACCTTCCTGTCTGCCAGGGCCAATAATAGAAGAATCCCGTTATCATTACCGGCCTTGCCAAGCTTCCATTTGTCTACTGTGCGAATAGAAAACTCTTCAAGGTCTTCGCCTTCCAATCCCGGGATTGTGAGGACTGCCATTTGGATTCCTGTCTGACTCTCCAGAGCCGAAAGAGTGGCGTCAAGTTCCTGAACCTGGGAAGTGGAGAAAATCCCGGCTTCATCATTGACCCTCCCACTCAGAGAAGGAACGTCTAAAGCCATAATAGAGTTGGGAAGAAGAAGGGCGACCAAGAAGAACGCTGTCAATCTATGCTTCATTTTTATTCCTCCAGAATGACGATGCCGTCACTCAGTTCGTTAACATCATTTTCCGAGACGGGAAATTGAGCTTTCAAAATATCTCCGCATCGAAGAACAGCATTTTGCAGACCATTGGATAGATCTCGTTTTGAAAGGCTCTCGCTGAGGTCCCGAACAATGTCCTGCCATTCATTTCCGGAGATTTTCGAATGAATCCCCTTGTCGGCTATCAATTCTACTCGGCGTTCCATCAAAGAGATAAAAATGAGAATACCCGTACCATCTTTGGTCGAATAAACATCCGATTCGGTAAAATGCTGCAAGGCTCTGGCCCGTACGCATTTGTTCATGACAGTCCGGGGAATGATGATCCGGTCTACTGCGGGAATATTGCTGAAAAAATAGAATAAGCCTCCTGAAACAAAACTGAGGCCTCCCATAAACACAGGAACATACCAAAATGGAGCATTCCAGCTCAATGAGGATGCCATGGAACTAATGGAATCAAAAAACAGAAGCTGAATCATATAGACAAGGACTCCAAAAAAGACGGAAGCCCTCAGTTCATAAAAAGCATAATCCGAACTTTCCTGAATCAATGCCGTTGAGATTTCTCCTGAAGTAGACGATTCCGCCTTTTTAACTGCAGCGGCAATGGAAGACATTTCTTCCTGAGAGAGAATAGTTTTTTTCATAATGGCATCCTTTATTCAAATGATACGACAGGAGCCTGATCTGCGCCCTGAGAGGACTGAAAATAGGTTTTCTCATCAAATCCCATCATATTAGCAATCATGACCCTGGGAAATTGGCGAATGTACATATTGAATTGCTGCACCGACTCATTAAACCTCTTGCGTTCCACGGTGATTCTATTTTCCGTACCTTCGAGCTGGTCCTGAAGTGCAAGAAAATTCTGGTCTGCCTTGAGTTCGGGATAATTCTCGGAGATGACCATCAACCTCTGAAGGGCGCTTCCCAGCTCACTCTGTGCCTGCTGAAAACGCTGAAAGCTTTCCGGGTTATTCAGAATGTCATCCGAGACCTGTAGGGTCCCTCCCGCTTTAGATCTGGCTTCTGTTACAAGGGCAAAGGTCTCTTTTTCATGAGAAGCATACCCTTGAACTGTATTGACCAGATTCGGGATTAAATCCATCCGCCTCTGATACACATTTTCTACCTGGCTCCAGGATGCAGAGACTGATTCATCAAGCACAACCATGTTATTATATGTTCCCTTGAATGATCCATAACCCATCAATATCAGAACCAGAATAACGGCCAAAATGATCCAGCCGGTTTTTATTTTCTTATTCATTTGTATCCTCCATTAACAATATAAGTAGAAGGATGAATATGGTCTATCAAAAAAGTGGATACCCTTCTACTTTCTTTTTACAGAAAGAATGGTTCTCATATCAATAATGAACTATATTACTATATAATGAATTTTTAAATTCAAATACAACAATATTATTTTTAAGGATAAATCATGGCTAGAAGACAATTAGACGCTGTATATTTTCTGCAGTTCTTCCTCGGAATCTCTCTCTTTGTATTTGGTATCATGGCGCTGAACGGTTACAATTCGACTGGACAGGAAGTCATGAGGGGATTAAATAAAGTATTCGGAAAATCAAACAATCTATTTCCTATTATTTTTGGTATCGTACAGCTTGCAGCCGGAGCTCTATTGATTGTGAAACTCTTCATTGATATAGATTCCGGAATTTTCAGGATAATTCATCTTGCTATCTGTATTCTCTGGGCCATCAGCATTGTGATGAATTTCTTTGTGTCAAACCTTATGGAACCCGATTTGATAAGATGGTTGGGAGCATTGGCACCTCAACTTGTAATCCTTCTCTCTTTGTGGATAGTGGGCGAAGAAAGGTAAAGCAACAAGACTGTTTATGACTGTTCTGAGTTCATAAACAGTCTTATTTTTAAATTGTAATATTCCTGTATTCTGTTAGACTTTAAGTTAATCATGAGTGAAATTGATTCTGATCTGTATCGGAGCAGCATATGGGAAGAGTAAACTTTACGAATGCCCTGAATTACCCACCCTGGATCGGCAGACATTACGGGGCAAAAGAAAAATTGAGGAAACTCATAGTTGGGCGAAGCTATTATGATGCCCGGTATAGGGACAAGACAATAGAGCAGTACATAACTGATCTGACCAGAAACAAAGTCAACGACCCCTATTTTACCGCTCTGGAAATTGTTCTATCAGAAAGAAATCACTGGAAGTCGGGTCTGGGAGGACTAAAGCTGGATAGGAAAAAATTCTGGAACAGTTTCTGTTATCATCAATTTATCCAGGGAATACTGGAAGACGGTTTCTCCCCCATTAATAAAAACATATGGAAACAGGGACAGGAGTTTTACAGGGAAGTTCTGACTTCCCTTCAACCCGATATCGTGGTGATGGTTGGAAATGATGTATTCAACAACATGCCCACTCTGGGCGGTAGAACAGGACCAACATACACCTGGCAGGGGATAAATATGAGAACCTGGATACTGACCATTGGTAGCAATGAATGTCAGATTGCTGAAATAGACAGTCCCAGAGGTTCATCTTTTAATACTGAAATATGGAAAGAACTTTATCACCAGTTTATTTCAGACTATAAGAACAAGCATAAATTATCAGATTTCTCATCCCTTTGAATCAAAGGCATACCTCAGCAATTTACTTCTATATTGACAACATATGTTTTTTCATATATATTCTGAATAACCAAAACGAATCAGGAGAGCTTTTAGTGAATAGGGAAGATGAAGCATTAGAACATTTTACTCACAAAAACCGTAAAGTCAGGGTCAATTGTGCCCAGGCCATCTTAAAGACCTACCATCCCACCGGACTGGAGCTGGAAAGTGAACTGGTTCAGGAATTTAAGCAATACGGCCACGGAAAAGCTCCCCAGAAGTACTGCGGCGCCTATTTTGCCGCATCCTTTCTTCTAGAAACACACAAACCAGATAAAATGGAAGACTTTGATACCTGGTTCACCAAGGAAGCTGGTTCGAGGGTATGCAAAGAAATAAGAAAAGGTAAAAAACTGAACTGTAACGGTTGCGTTCTCCATGCAGGACGTTTTTTGAATGACGTATTTCCGGTGCACAACGCATCTTAATGACAATTGAATAAGAGACGATATACAAGGAGAATATATGTTTTCATTTTTGGATAAAATTGAATACCCTTTGCTGATCATGGCATCTGTTCTGATGCTCTTGGCCCCTTTTACACCCATGCCCCATGTTGTTGAAAAACTGATCATGCTCAGGGAAGGAACCCTCAAAAAGGCGATTGATATATTTGATCTATTTTACCACTTTGTACCAACTGTCCTTCTGATCATCAAACTCATTCGGGACTACAACATATCCAAAGCCTGATTCCTACTGGCTCCCCTGTAGTCCCGGGGAGACCAACCAGTGATTCTGCGGAACTGGGCAGAAAACTCATAAGGGCTTTTATACCCCAATGCCATTGCCGTTTCTTTCACACTGAAGCGCCCAGCTCTTAACAAACGGCAGGCCTCGTCCATTCGGCGTTGTATGATATACTGCCCGGGAGAGACTCCCATTTTCTTAACAAAAGCCTTGCGGAAAGACTCATATCCCCACCCTTTGGATCGGCAGTATTCCTGCAGATCAATTCTTTGTTGAATCATACTCGTAAAATCCTGACAACTCATTTCAATCCGCTTCCATAGAGAGTCATCCCCTTCCCGGACTCGGTCTAGAAGAGAGGCACAAAATTGCAGGATTTCCATGCTGATGCGAGGCAGGTCCCGCTCCAAAGTAGACTCAAGAGACTTCAAAATTTTAAAGATACCCTCTTCTACTCCACTATAAGGTGGTGTCCAATACACAGGTTCAGTGGGGATAACAACACGCATAGAAACTAAGGCCCTAAAAATATCTTCTCCTAAATCCAAAAAGCACTCCCACCAATCACTTTCAGGATCAAGAATCGTTGAATGGGCCACACCCGGAAATCTCTGAAACAGGCAACCCGGTTCAAGGGGAATTTTCAAGCCTTTATCCGGTCCTTCATCAATCTCATAATACCCATGTCCCTTTATGACATAGACAAGGGCATAGGTGGAAAACTGCGAATGAAACTGATCCGTATGAATCCCCTTTTTGTTCATAAAACCGCAGCCAATGCGTTGTCTTTTTAGAGGATCTCCCAGAGAACGGAAGATCAGTTGTTCCTTCATATTTTCAATTCCAGGAAATACCATAATACACATTATATATACCAGAAATCCCATTTTGTCCTGTTAACAGCCATGATAAACCAATTATTGAGGTCAATTTTTTCCTTTTAAAAATGATTATTATCCCTTTAGACTAAGTTTAAGGAGCTTTACATGTCGTTTTCCCCCCTGGCAATGCACAAACCATGGATTCAGCCCGAGTTGCCATCCGTATCTACCATTTTACCTAGAGCCCCCCTATTTCCCTTTCCAGATGCACTCAGTGCCAGAACACAAAAACCCGAAGAGTCCCCCTGGGTTAAAAGCTTGAATGGAGAATGGGATTTTCTATTGAAATCCAAACCGGAAGATGTGATTCCCCAGGATATAATAAACGTCCCAGAGGGCAGCAGAAAAATCAAAGTTCCGGCCAATTGGACCATGGAAGACACAGGAGACGATCCCTGGTATACAAATGTCCAGATGCCCTTTACAAATAAGCCCCCCTATATTCCCGAAGAGAATCCTACAGGGATTTATCACAGGAGTTTTTACCTGCCCGAAGGCTGGTCAGCAAGGCGCACAGTCATCCACTTTGATGGTGTAGAAAGTGCTTTTTTTCTCTATATTAATGGAAGAGAAGTCGGCTTCAGTAAAGATTCAAGGACCCCTGCCGCCTTTGACATAAGCCCTTATGTACAAGAGGGGGTAAACAGTCTCTGCGCTGTTGTTATCCGCTGGTCTGACGGCAGCTTTATGGAAGATCAGGATCACTGGTGGATGGCCGGTATCTATAGAAATGTCTACCTTTATTCAACAGAAGAACAGAGGATCGCCGATCTCTTTGTCAAAGCCGAACCCCTTGAATCCGGAAAAGGCAGATTGGATTTGATTATCCAAACAGATTCCAAAATCTCATCCTCACACCCTTATGACCTTATAGCCTCGTTGCACGACAAAGAGGGGGCTCTTATCCTAGACATTCCAGATTTGGGAAGTACCCGGTTCAGAGATGTACGTCATAGGGAAAAAGACAGAGGCGGCAGCAGAGAAATCAGACGGACCATTGAAGTGGATGGAGTGATTCCCTGGTCATCCGAAAATCCTCAGCTCTATACGCTCAGCGTAAGTCTTATAGCTCCAGGCGGGAGGACTGTAGAAGCCGTCAGCTGCCGGACAGGTTTCAGAAAAGTCGAAATAAAGAACAGGGAACTCTTAATCAACGGCAAGGCAGTGATGATCAAGGGGGTCAACCGCCACGAGCATGAACCTGAAACGGGAAAAACAGTAACGAGAGAGGGGATGATCAGGGATATTGAACTTTTAAAACAATTTAATTTCAATGCAGTTCGGACCTCTCATTATCCCAATACCCCCGAATGGTATGATCTTTGTGATGAATACGGAATTTACCTCGTAGATGAAGCCAACATAGAAACCCATGATTATTATGATCTGATCTGCAGGGATCCCCGGTTCAGTTCCGCCTTCTTAAACAGAGTCCAGAGGATGGTCCATAGGGACAAGAATCACCCCTCTATCATCATGTGGTCCCTGGGGAATGAATCTGGATACGGACCAAACCATGATGCCTGTGCCGGTTGGATACGCCGCTATGACAACACAAGAGTTCTCCACTATGAGGGAGCCGTCCGCCCCGAATGGGGACAGGGAACTCCTGTACATGAATCAGGATGGGGGGCCTTTGCCACAGACATTTACTGTCCCATGTATGAGTCGGTGGAACAAATGGTTCATTTTGCCACACAAGTGGAAGATCCTCGTCCCTACATAGCCTGTGAATACTCCCATGCCATGGGTAACAGCAACGGCAGCTTGAAAGATTACTGGGCTGCTTTTGAAGCAACAAAAGGTCTGCAGGGAGGATTCATTTGGGACTGGGTGGACCAGGGACTGACAAAGAAGACCGATGACGGGAGGGAATACTGGGCTTATGGGGGCGATTATAATGAGCTGGTACACGATTCTGATTTCTGTATCAACGGACTCATCTGGCCTGACAGGACACCTCATCCGGCACTTTGGGAGTGTAAATATTTAAAACAGCCAATTAAAATATCTCTTTTGACAAGTGAGGATCATCCCGGTGTACTGGAAGTCCTAAACAAACAGGATTTTACTGATGTCGCATGGCTCAGAGCCGAATGGGAGTTGCGGAAGAACGGAGAGCCTCTGTTCGAAGGAGCATTAACACTTCCTCCATTAAAACCGGGGGAACACTCCCGTATTCCCATGCCCTGCGCCTGGCCAACAGCCGAGATAGGTATTGAATATCATTTGAATATACGAATCAGGGTGAGGGAGACACAAAGCTGGTGTCCAAAGGACCATATCATTGCAGAGGAACAGATAAGCCTGACAGAGAACTTTATTCCCCGCTCTGTCAAAGTGGAGTCTATTCAAGCAGGGTCTCTGATGGGTACTGATTCCATGACTGCTGGTGCAATCAAAGCTCAGATTGAAGAGAATAGATTATTCCTAAAGGACAGACCCGATGAGTCAGTCCTTTTGAAAGACTTGGAAATGAATCTCTGGCGAGCAGCCACGGACAACGACGGGATAAGAGAGTGGTCAGGACAGGAAGACAAACCTCTGGGTCAATGGTTGAAGTCTGGACTCAACAGATTGAAACTGATAGAAACCTCCTTCCAAAATGGGAATTTTAACAACTGTGAATCACTCCAAATCCAGAAAACTTACAAAGGGGCAGATCACATACCTCCAGTTGTGATGATCCAGAACTTAATTCCACAGGAAATGAACTGTCTCTACCTTCATACAGAAATGCGAATACCCCAGGAATATCCTACCCTGCCGCGCATCGGATTGATCATGACCCTCCCTGAGGGATATGAGCAACTCAGCTGGTTTGGAAAAGGTCCGTGGGAGAATTACAGAGACAGGGATGCCTCTTCTTTTTGTGGTGTTTACGAGCAGAGTGTCTCAGAACAGTTTGTTCCCTACATACTGCCCCAGGAGTGTGGAAACCATAGCGGAACAAGGTGGATGAAACTGAGTAACGGAGAGAAGACACTGAAGGTGGAATCTGATAGGGCCTTTGAGTTTTCAGCCTTGCATTACAGCCCTGAAGACCTTTACGCGGCCCGCCATGTGACCGATCTGAAGAAACGAAAAGAGACCTGGTTGACCCTGGATCTGCAGCAAAGAGGTTTGGGAACAGGAAGCTGCGGGCCTCAAACAAGAAAAGAGTACGAACTATCACCCGGGATCTATCGGTTTGGATTCTTTTTCACCCTAGAAGAATAATTTAAAAAAATGGAACCTTCAGGAGCCGTCGGAACAGACGGCTCCTTATATTTTCGACTATTTACTAAGCATGAAGAGAGCAATTCCTTCAATATATAGTATATTCCTGTTTACTTTAAAACCCTAGCATTATTCTATTGTATAATTTTTTATCTTATTATATTTCATTTTATTTTAACAATTTAACCAAATATTCAATTTTTTGAATAAACACTCTATAGTAGGCATTTGTTTTCTATTAAAAGATTTATCAAAATTTAGTTGACATAGCATGTAATTCAAAGTTAGGCTGTGTGTACAAATAAATAAAAAATTATCTAAGGAGGAGCTTGCATATGAGTGAGGCGGAAACAAGCGGTGCTATCAAACGGTCAAGCCGCTCTTCCACCAGGACCAGACGGAAAAAGAAGAATCAGGTTCCTGTCGGAATAATCACGGGAATCATTCTAGCAGGACTGGCGGTTATTATTTCATTGATCGATCAGAATCTGGGCTTATTCTGGGTTACTGGAATCATTTTCGGGTTTATCTTACAAAAGGCTCGCTTTTGTTTTACAGCATCCATGCGTGATCCCCTGCTAACCGGCAGTACATCGGTAACAAGAGCAGTTTTGATCGCTTTTGCAATCACATCCATTGGATTCTGGGCCATCAAGTACGGTGCTCACATCAATGGTCTTCCCATACCGGGACAGTCCTATGTCGTTCCAGTCAGTCTTGCCACTGCCATAGGCGCATTTATGTTCGGTATTGGAATGGTTATAGCCGGAGGATGTGCATCTGGTACTCTGATGCGTGTGGGAGAAGGATTTCACATGCAGGTTCTGTCCCTTCTATTCTTCATCATTGGATCTCTATGGGGTGCTCATGATTTTGGATGGTGGAAATTAAATGTCATTTCTAATGGCAAAGCTATTTTCATGCCCGATGTATTCGGATGGGGTGGCGCCATTGTTGTACAACTTCTCATTATTGTCCTGCTTTTTATAGCCGCAGACAAATGGGAACACAGAAAAAACGAAAATTAAAACAAGAGGGAACAACCCCTCAGTAAAAGGAGAACTTATTATGGCTGAATATGAACTGGATTGTCTTGGAGAAGCTTGCCCCCTACCCCTGGTTAAGGCAGAAAAGAAGCTAAAAGAAATGGAAGTTGGTGATGTTGTTATCGTTCTAATCGATCACAGCTGTGCTATGAAAAATGTTCCCGAATGGGCCAGAAAAGAGGGTCATAACGTAGAGATTGAAGAAGTAGATGACGGCGAGTGGGAATGTGTCATCGAGAAATGTAAATAATCAGAGGGAAAAAATATGGCTCTGAAAGATAATAAATTTTATAAGATGTGGTTTAAGGACGCCTGGCCCTATCTAACAGGTGCAGTCCTACTGTCCCTGTTTCAGATTGTGACTCTGGCCTCAACAGGAAATCCCTGGGGTGTTTCAGGAGTATTGGCAAATTGGGGCGCATGGCTCTATCAGCTTGTGGGCGGAAATGTAGACAAATGGTACTACTTTGCTTCCGAAGGGGCTCAAAAAACACTTGATGCCGGAATTTTAAAGCACCCTGGTACATATAGGAATGTAGGAATAATATTCGGAGCATTCTTTGCTTCACTGATGGCTTCACAGTTTAAGATAAAAAAGCTTAAGTCTACCAAACAGATTTTCGCAGCGATCCTGGGTGGATTACTCATGGGCTACGGCGCCCGGATCGGCTTTGGATGTAATATCGGTGCCCTGTTTAGCGGAATTGCCTCCTTCTCGGTCTCCGGTTGGGTCTATGCAATATTCCTGTTTTTAGGAGCTTGGGCCGGTAGTAAACTCTTAGTAAAGTATTTCATGTAAGACATCCGTTACCCCGGATCATTTCGGGGTATTTTAGAAGGGAAAGACAATGGCGAGAGAAAAAAAAATAGAAGAATTTGATGTAGTGATTATAGGCGGAGGGGCCGGTGGACTGACCGCCGGAATCTACTGCGGAAGGGCCCGTCTTAAAACGCTGCTCATTGAAAAAGCACTGGTGGGCGGATTGGCTACCTATACAAATGAAATTGAGAATTATCCCGGATTCCCCGAAGGAACAAGCGGTTTAGGTCTGATGGAACTCTTCCAGAAACAGGCTAAAAAATTCGGCGTCCAATTCAAGGGTACTGATGTCAAATCTGTAGATCTAAAGGGTGAAATTAAGACAGTAGAAACCTTTAGAACAACCTACAAAGCAAAAACAGTCATCATTGCCTCCGGAGGCCGTCCCCGTGTCACCGGTGGAGAAAACGAAGAGAAATTCCTATTTGACAAGGGAATATCCTTCTGTGCCACCTGTGATGCGGCCTCAAATACAGGCAAAAATGTACTGATCATCGGAAGCGGAGATGCAGCCATTGAAGAAGGAATGTTCCTGACAAAGTTTGCTAATAAAGTCTATGTTTCTGTCATTCATGATGAAGGAAAAATGGACTGTAATGAGATTGCCAAGGCAGAAGCCATGGAAAACCCTAAAATGGAATTTATCTGGAACTCTGTTGTCAAGCGCTTTGAAGGCGATGAACATTTGGAAAGAGTTGTTCTTAGAAATCTCAAGACAGACGAAGAAATTCCTGTGGATGTCCCCACCTGTTTTGAATTTATTGGTTATCTTCCCAATACAGAAATATTTCAAGATCAGGTCAATATCAACGAAAGAGGATATATTCTGGTCAATGAAATGAAAGAGACTGGAGTAGACGGTGTCTATGCCGTTGGTGATGTTACGGAAAAATTCTTGAAACAGGTATCTACAGCCGTTGGTGATGGCGCCATTGCCGGTGTTGCCGCCGAAAGATTCATCGCAGAATCAGAAATGGTAAGAACCCAGATCCTGGGGCGGGATGGAGTTGTTTTTGTTTACGACGCCTCAGACTGTGATTGTCATGATCTTTTAGCTGATATGGAAATCATAGAAGAAATGGCCGGCGGCCGATTTTCAATGACGAGGGTAGACGTTTACAAGTCCAAAGGAATATCCAGTAAATTGGGTATTTATGAGTTCCCCAGGCTGGCTATCGTAAAAGATGGACAGGTCACTGCCATTCTCAAAGACGGGTTCACCTATGAGTCCGTTGTGAACATGTTTGTAGGTGCTTAATATGAAATATAAATATTTATTCGTAATACTCCTTCCTGTTGTTCTCCTATTTGGAAGCTGCTCTGCAGATTATGCCGAATCAGGTACCTTGATCGTAGAAGCTGATGATGTGAAAGACCTTATGAATGAGGGATATATACTCGTTGATGCTCAAAAAACAACCTCATATACAAAGAATCATATTGAGGGTGCGGTCAACATAGAAAGAGCCATGGTGACTGTAAACGAACCAGTGCCCAACTCCATAGCAGCTGCCGCAACAGTAGCCGCGGCTGCCGGTGAAGCCGGTATCGGTGAAACAGATAATTTAGTCATCTATGACAGCAACTCCAATATGGATTCGTCACGATTGTACTGGACGTTCAAATACTACGGCCACGGGGGAGATATCAAGGTCGTATCCGGCGGGATGACAGCCCTCGAAAAAGAGGGATTTAAGCTCAGCAAGGCAGAAGTAACCAGCACAGCCAAAAACTATAAGACCGGTGCCACAGCCTCTGACATGATCATTGATACTGCAGACCTGGCAACTCTGGTAGAAGCTGCCCCGACAAATACATTTATCATTGATGTCAGAACCGATGATGAGTATTATGCCGGTACAATCCCAGGATCTGTACATATTAATTATGAAAACAACAATTTTAAAGATGCAACATTCCGGCCGGTTCAACAGATTAGAATCCTGTACAAAGATTACGGAATTATGCCAGAAGATTCTATCATCATGTACTGTAAGACATCAATCAGAGCAGCCAACACCTATGCAGCCCTGTACAATGCCGGTTACAGGAATTTAAAAGTATACGATTCAGCCTGGCTGGGTTGGGAAGCCTCGGGGAATAGGATTTATACACCTCAAAAAGAGGAAATGGTTTCTGTCAGTGCCCAGGATAATTCCTGATACAAACAGGCTAAACATGTAATAGCCCTAGGTTCTGCGTATGCAGGACCTTTATTAAAAAGCAAATCAGTATTTTTTTACTGACATATTTTCGAGGAGAAATAAATGAAGAAGATTCTTGTGTTCCTTATGATCCTTTTCGTACTGCCCGCCGCTCTTTTTGCCGAGGGTCAGGGTGAAACAGGGTCTAACCCCGTTGCAGCTGCAGCCCAGTCCTATTTTGCAGATTATCCCGGTTCCAGAATTGTTCCTGCAAGCAAAGTTTTTGAAGAGATTGATGCAAATGCAGATATCCTTATTGTGGATATAAGAAGTGCCGAAGACTACGCCAAAGGCCACCTCAAAGGAGCTGTCAATGCAGCATGGGGATCTCCTGCTCTAGCCGAGACTCTCAACTGGTTGCCCGATGATAAACCGGTTTATATCAGCTGTTACTCAGGTCAGACCGCAGGTCAGGCTACAGCGGTACTGAACATTGCCGGTTTTCAAGTATCATCCATCAAATATGGTTGGAATCGTGGTATAACCAATACTGAGGGTTTTGAAAGCTATGTAGAAACCGCAGCCAATAAGACTCCTGCCTCCTCGGGCGTGACAGTGGTCCCCGCTGTAAAGACTGCAGCTATGGACTATTTCAACAATATCAAAACAGATGCTGAAACTCCAAGCAACATCATTCCAGCAGCAACGCTGAAAGAAAAGATGGATGCCGAAGATCCATTGGTTATTGTTTCAGTTCGTACTCCCGAAGATTTTGCCAAGGGACATATTTCCGGAGCCATCAACATTCCTTTCGGAGAAAATATGCAGGCCTCCTTTGATAAGATACCCCAAGGCAAAAAAGTCATCGTCTACTGCTACTCCGGACAAACAGCAGGTCAGACAGTCGGTGTCCTTAGAATGATGGGTTACGATGCGGCTTCTCTGAATAGCGGTACGGGAACAGGCGCTACTGCTGCCAGAGGTTGGATCAACGAAGGACTTCCCGTCGTTAAATAATCCAATCCTATGATACAATAATTCCTGGCAAGCCAATTTTTAAAAAGGCTGTCAGGATTTTTTTTGTCTGGAGATGTTTTGAAACACTTGAAGAAAATCACTATGGAAAATCAATTACTCATTTTTCTGAGTTTCTGGTTTTTTGTGAATCTTTTCTTCCTGGTCAAATTTCCTTTTGCCCATACCGATGAGCCATGGTTGAGCGGTTTGACCAGACAGATGATGAGTGAAAAACGACTGGATGTAACTGAACCCTTTTTTGACCTCTATCCCCGTCATCCCCATGCCTTGAAGATTCTCTTTCATCTGCTCCAAATGCCCTTTATTCTGATTGGAGGATACTCTCTTTCCTCTGTTCGTCTTCTCAGTCTAACAGTTGCTGTGGTTTGCCTTTACTGGTTTTACAAACTTTTGCTGCGGATGGGACAGGAAAAGGACAAGAATACAGCCCTGCTGATCACATGTCTTCTATCAACAGACATCCAGTTTATTTATGCGTCCCATACGGCCCGGCAGGAAATACTCCTGGTTCTGATTCTTATACTGGCTCTCTATTACTACCTGGGTATTCACAAAACGAACCAGGCTTTTCTATCGGGCCTCATGATAGGACTCTCCTTCGGGATTCACCCCAATGCCTTCATCCTGTCTGTCCCTCTGGGAATGCTGTTTCTCATTGATATTATGGGCAAAAGAAAGAGTTTTTCCATGGGCCTCTATTATCTATTGGGACTAATGGGTGGGGGCGTCTTTTTTGCCCTGTTAAGCCTCTTTTTCAATCCGGAATTTATCCAGGATTATCTGGCATATGGAACTCCTTTAGGTGTAACCAGGAGCCCGGATACAAAATTCAGACAGCTGCCTTTGTTTCTGAAACAGTTATTTCTCCGCATTGGAGGTACCTACTACCTGCCTGATATTCGGGTGCAGATGATTCTGTTTCCTCTATTTTTGGTATTAACAGGGCTAATGAAAAAAAATAGGAATATCATCCTAAGCTCAACAGCAGGCCTTCTCATGGGCATTGCCATCCTGGGAAAATACAGCCCTCTTTCAATAGTATTCCTCTTCCCCCTGTTGTATCTCTCCATGTTTACAATACTCAAGGATCTCCATCCCCTACAGATTTTTTTAGCAGGAGTTCTATTTCTGTTTCTTAATATTTTTGTCACAGTTGGAAATATTAGAGAAGAGATTCTACCCCATGAAGAGCGGGAGAGTTATGCTGAATTCCTGGCAGCGATTCAGGAACAGATCCCGTCCGAAGGGATTATACTTGCGAGTCTCAATACAGAATATGCCTTTGAAGTTGGTCATCTTTTTGATTTTAGAAATTTGAGTCTTCTCCCGGTTGAGAAAGAGAAGTCTCTTGAAAATTATCTGAAAGAGCGGCAAATTGAATATATTTTGTACCCTGAAGAATTGGATTTTATTTATGAAAACAGACCCGTTTGGAATGTGCTCTATGGAAATCCTGGCAAATGGTATCCCCAGCTCCAAAACTTTATTAAAGACCATACGGTCCTTATGAAAACAGTGAACAGTCCAGGATATGCCATGAGAATTCAGGCCTACAAATATACGAGGATGTGGACCCTTAAAATCTACAAAATACTTCCGGAAGCAGCCAGTGAAGAGTAAAGCTCCCATTCAAGAGTCCTGAATGCGGGGCTCATTCTGTCACGGGGTCTGGGTAGATTCACTGTGAGTTCCTGAACCGGCTCGGTCAATCCACTGAAAAGGAGAATCCTATCGGAAAGAGAGAGGGCTTCGGCAATATCATGAGTCACAAAGAGAATTGAAAAATGACGCTCTACCCATAGCTTAAGAAGGAGATCCTGCAGTTCCTTTCTTGATGGTGAATCTAAAGACCCAAAGGGCTCATCCATAAAGAGGATCTCCGGCTCCGCCATGAGAGCCCGCCCCAAAACACAGCGCTGCTTCATCCCTCCTGAGAGCCGTCCGGGATGATAATCTTTGAATGGCTCCAACCCTACTCTCTTCAGGATATCTTGTAACATATCTTTCTGAACACTGTCCGGGCGAGGTTTCAATCCGGGAAGAAGTGACCGACAAACAGGAAATAGAATATTCTCTGATACGGTCAACCAGGGCAGCAGCTGTGTGCTATCCTGAAAAATCATCTGTCCTTGAGAAAAAGGATTTATAAGAAGATTTTCATCATGAAAAATACGGCCCTTATGGGGAGTAAGGAATCCGGATAAGAGCTTCAGCAAAGTGCTTTTACCGCAACCTGAAGGACCCAGAAGAGTCAGGATTTCCCCATGATTGAGGCTCATGCTGAGATCTTTAAGAATATCCAGCCTGTTGTTTCCCTGAAGGAGATAGGAATAGTGAATCTGATCGGCTCTCAGCAAACTCATACACTCTTCCCCCGGCGTCTATTCATCCCCTTTTCCAGAGGAGAAAAGAGAACCTGATCCACCAGAACACCCAGGATCATAAGCACAATGATTCCCGCAAACATTCCCGGGCTGTCCATGAAGATTCTCTTATTGAAGATGTACCAGCCCAATCCTCCTCCTCCGCTGATTGTTCCAAATATCATCTCAGAGGATATGACTGCTCTCCAGGCTCTGGCCCACCCGATTTTTAGACCCGCCAGAAGATAGGGATAGGAACCTGGGAGAAGGATTGTCAAAAAAACTTCTTTCCGGCTCAAACAGTTATTCCGGCCCAGGTTCAACCACAGTTCGGGAGTCTCATCTATGCCGCTTTGAAGGTTAATCACCAGAGGCCAAAGAACCGAATGAATGACTACTAAAAGAATGATATGCTGCCCCAGCCCTGTCCATAGAATAAGGATCGGCAAGAGGGCGACTCCGGGCAAAGGATGTGCCAGATTGGATAGAGTTTGAATTCCACTCCTCAAAATTGCAGAATGCAGTCCCAGAGCTGTCAATATCAGGGCGACCAGGACCGCCGGAATAAATGAAAAAAGAATAAGCAGGATGGATGTCACAATGGAAAGGGTCAGTTCTCCCGATAAGAAATCTCTGGCTGTCGTCTTTAAAATATCCTGAAGAGATGGAAATACAAGGGGGTGAAAAAGCCCGCTATAATACAGACCCTCCCAGAGTAAAGCCATGAGAAGAACCAGCAAAACACCGGTCAAGGCGGGTTTTAACTTTTTCATCAGAATACGAGTCCTCCCATGTCCTCTGGGTTTTTAAGGTATCTTTCTTCGACCATAAATGCGGAAAACTGCTCAACCCCCCTCAATTCAGTTTCAAAAATCAAACCGGAACGACCCAAATAGTCCCGAAGGAGTTCCTTCTCCAGATCATAGGACTCAGAAAGCAGAAGAAGAGATTCTTCGGGGTTTTCCTTCATATAGAGAATGGACTTTTCCAGAGCCGTTTTCAGGGCCTGCAAAAAAAGAGGATTCGTTGCAACTGCTTTTTCAGTGACCACAGAGGCAATAAATGTAAAGGGAAGGCCCATGGCCGCCTCACCGGATAAGAGGACTTCAAACCCGGGTAAATCAGACTCCTGAAACAAATAGGGAGGAGAGGTAAAGTGTCCGTCTACCGATCCCGAAAGAAGGGCATTCAAGCCGTCGGGATGCTTAAGAGAGATCAGATGATCATCCAGAAAATCCGCCTGACCGACCTCTCGTTTCAGAGCCATCCCCAGAAGTATATGCTGAATACTTCCCGGTTGAGGCAGAGCGATGCGGGCGTCTTCGGGAATACTGTTCAAAGAATCATACCGTCCGGCGGGAACAACCAGACCGGAAGGCGCCTGGCACAAGCCGCAAAGGAGTTTCCAGGGCATCCCTTGATCCCGGGAAATCAAGAAGGGGGGAATCCCTATGAATCCGGCATCCATATCTCCTGCCAGGGCTGCTTCACGGATAGCAGCGGTATTGGACAATTGAACCCACTTGACCGTATATTCGGGCATCTCTTTTTCAAGGAGTTCCAAATCCTTCATAATCTGAACAGGCGCGTAGGCCAGACCATACTGTTGAGCAATAACAACTGAATTTTTTGTCCTGGTACAAGAATTGAACAGGAGGAGGACTCCTAACATAAGAAACAATATGGCATTTCTCTGAGGTCTACTCATCTGGGAATTGTTCCTTTTCACTTCGTTCTATCATCTCCTTTCCGTTCTCATCCAAAATACTCAAGGCATCATAGGCTCTACCGACTTTCTTGTTCAAATCTTCAGCAGAGTTCCCATAAAAGAAAAAATACCCGGCCCTTTGAGTCGAGTTTTCTCTATTGAGGATCTGAGTTCCATTAGAGAGAAGAAACCGGCCGGCTCCAAAGCCCGGAATCGAGGAAAGAGAGTCCATTCCAGTTTGGCTGCAGATTATCCCGGGACGGCAGAAGAACATCTGGAGTGAACAATACAGGCTCTCCCGACGGGTAGTCATGGCTTCAAGGGAATGGTCCTCACAGCTTGAACCGAGGCTCTCCTCGATTAAAAGAGTCAAAGGATCCACTCCACAAAGTGCCGGTAAGAACTCATCTTCATAGGCTCCGCCGAGACGGCAGGCAATCTCATTGACCCGGAATCCCTGGTCACCACCCAGAATCTGGAAATAAATCGGACCTTCTTTTATGTCCACAGAATGGCAAATCTTACGGGTGAGATCTTCCAGCTCCTTCCAGTCTCTATGAAACAGCGAAGGATAACGGTGAGAGACACAGACTCCCATATAGGGATCGTTCTCAATGGTGACGCGGTCTGTGATTGAAAACAGATGAACCTTTTTATCACAGACCCAGCCGCTTACAGTCACTTCTTCACTGGGATAGTATTCTTCTACCAAAATCTGATTTTCTCTGGAAAAGCCAAGGACCTCATCCATTCGGACTCTTATTTCTGATATATTTTGCACCTTGAGGACTCCCCTTTGCCCCTGGCTGTCAAGTGGCTTAATAACCAGAGGGAAATGGAGCCCCTCCAGTTCAGAATCATCAAAGCTGGAAGACAGGAATCTGAAGGGTGCCGTGGGGATCTGTCGCTGCAAAAACATCTCTTTCATCACTTTTTTGTTCGTCACAAGGGTCGCCTGTTCTGCTGTCAGAAAATAGGGAAGTCCCAGTTGTTCCGACACCAATGCGGCTGTTAAAACAGGTTGATCAGTCCCCATGGTCAGCAATCGATCTGATCGGGCCTCCAGGGCAGCCTCTTTGATAGCCTCGGGATCAAAGCTACTGGCCACAGACGGATAATCTGCCAGAGCCAGCCCGGGTGCCCGGGGATTCATATCGGAAACAGCCACCTCATGGCCCATCTCCTTTATTCTCTTGATCAGATTCAACTGAGCTGGACCAGCGCCCAAAACGTGCAAGATCATAATTCTTCTCTCATTATATAGGGTTTTTGATCCTCTTCATGGTTTTTTATGAAGAGCGGGATGAAAACATAATACCACATGAGCTTCAGGGTAAGAACGATTCTGGAAGTTTGGGTAAACCGGGACTTAGCCTCCTGTGCTGGAGGCGTCTCATAGTCAATATTTCCCATTTTAAGACTCCCGCCCCTTCGAAATAAAAGAGCAGACACATAGACAAAAGGTCCTTTGGAACCTTTGATTAGGTCTACAGATTTTCTATTGAAGACTCTGAAACTGCCCGGCTTTATTCCCCGAGGAGCCTTCAACAGGAGTCGAAACACTCTGTCCCGCATCTTACTCCCCCAGCGAAGTGTGTGACTCCGTTCATCCCTTTGAGGCAGTGCAAAAAGGACATCCAGTTCCTGAGAAGCTGACAGGAACTGGGGAATAAACTGGGGGGGATGCTGCAAATCATCGTCCATGGTTAAGATTCTATCTCCATGGCTCTGTTCCAGACCGCAATAAACGGCACTCTGCTGCCCGAAATGGCCGTTCAGACGAATGATTCTGACACGATTCAAGGCTCCTGATTTTTCAATCAGATCCGTCCTAAGTGTAAGGATCTTCTCAACTGTATCATCGAGACTCCCATCGTCGACAAAGAGGATTTCCCAGGAGAGATGTAAGCTCTGCAGAACAGGAATCAGAGATTCCCAGAGTTTATCAATATGCATGGATGCTTTATAAATTGGTATAACCACCGTCAGAGCGACCAGATGAAAACTCCCAGAGTAATGAGTGTGAGACCTGACCAGTGCCAGGAATTGGATTTTTCTGAAAGGAACAGACGGGAAAGTATGAATATGAGAGGATAGTTCAGGGCATTGAGGCCAAAGGCATTGCTCAAGCCGAGAGAAGCCACAACCCGTACATACAATAAAGGCGATGCTCCCACTAGAATAAAAGAGGTAACCACAAAGGGATGAAATAATGAGGCGATACGGCTCTTACCCCGGGCCTGCCCCGCCTGGACTCCTTTTTTAAGGAGAGTTTGTCCTGCGGCGACCATGAGAAGAATAAAAACCATAAGGATGTAGGCCATCTTAATGAACCTCTTCCATATAGAGTGTCTCTTTTTGATCCCCAACAGAAAAGAGACTAATCCCCGTTAAGATCAGGACTCCCCCTATAAAAAAATTGAGATCATAAGTTTCTCCCAGAACAAACCAGGATAAGAGGGGAATAATCAGATAGGAAAGACTGCTGATACTATAGGCGGTGATCAGTTTTAAATCTCTTAAAAGCTCCACCCAGATCAGAGACCGGAGAAAAAAGCCACCATAGACAATCAGAAGGTAAAAAGGACTCTCCCCTCCTGATAGTTTCTTTACGGCCAATTGGGCAAACCATTGAAAACAGAAAAACAAGGCAAAGAGAGTCATAATTTTTATCTGATTTTGCTTCTTCATTTATCCGGGTAATCTTACCATGATTGGCCTATAATATCGATATGGGATCTTAAAAAAATGAGATTGATCAATCCATAAATGACGAAAGGATTGTGATCCAACAGCAAAGAGGTTCTATGACACTGAAGGCATGACTCACAAATCCTTGAGCTGCCGCATATGGAGAGAAAACATGGACATGAAAAAGAAACGAAAACAAAATCTAAAATACTTTAAGGAGAAGCATCCTAATGTTTTTGAAGCCTACCAGAACTTTGGCTCCTCTCTTCATGAAACAGGAGGTCCTCTGGACGAGAAAACTAGATGGCTCGTGAAAATTGCCGTTTCGGCAGCATCTCAGTTTGAATATGCCCTCCAAACTCATATAGAACGCGCCTTGCAGGCGGGCTGTACCCCCGAAGAGATTGAGCATACCATCCTGTTGACTGCTCCCAGTGCCGGATTTCCCAGGATGATGTCCGCTCTGATGATCTTCAGAGAAACAGTAGAATAAAATATAAACGCCTGTTCTGGGTCAATTTATAGATATATAGAATTCTCAATTTGATATTGACCAATTGATCAATTAATAACTTTACTTCTGATAAAATCGGGATTATTCTAGTTCCATGAATGTACTAATAGCCGATAAATTATCAGATTCCGCCTTGACGGATCTGAAGGCCCTAGGGGCCAGTATTCGATTTGAACCGGGACTGACTGCAAAGGATTTACCCGATGCCGTTTCTGATGCAGAGATTCTGATAGTCAGATCTACAAAAGTAAGCGCTGACACCATCAAGAGAGGCGAGAATCTCTCTCTTATCATTCGCGCCGGAGCTGGAGTAAACACCATTGATCTGGAAGAAGCCTCTTCCAGGGGGATTCATGTTGCCAACTGTCCCGGAAAGAATGCGGATGCCGTGGCAGAACTGGCCATTGGTCTGATTATTGCCGCAGATAGAAGAATTGCAGACGGAACAATGGATCTGAGACAGGGCGTGTGGAATAAAAAGCTCTATGGAAGTGCTTCGGGATTAAAAGGAAGAACACTGACCATCATTGGTATGGGATCCATTGGCCGGGCCACAGCGGAGATAGGCAAGGCTCTCGGCATGAGAGTCGCAGCATGGTCCCGCAGCCTGACCGAGGAAAAAGCCAAGGAATGGGGCGTGGTTTACTGTTCTTCCATAGAAAAAGCGGCCTCCATAGCGGACGTTCTATCCATACATCTGGCGGCAGGCAAAGACACAACTCATCTCATAGGTAAGAAAGTTTTTGATTCCATGAAAAATGGAGCCATCTTAGTGAACACATCCAGAGGAGAAGTTGTTGACACTGCTGCTCTGAAAGAGGCCATTAAATCCAAGGGAATCAAAGCCGGACTGGATGTCTATGAAAATGAACCGGGAGCCACAGAGAAAGATTTCAAGGATGCGGATCTAGCCGCAATGATCACGGGAACTCACCATATCGGTGCCTCCACAGATCAGGCATCCGAAGCCATCGCATCCGAAGTAGTCAGAATTGTAGAGGCCTATAGAGATAGTGGAAAACCTCTTCATCAGGTAAATAGTCAGGAGAAGAGTCAGGCTCATTTCAACCTGGTTGTGCGCCATTATAATAAGGTAGGTGTTCTGGCCTCCGTTCTTGGAGTTCTAAGAAGTGCCAGTATCAACATTGAAGAGATGGAAAATTCTATTTTTTCCGGCGGCAGAGCAGCCGTCTGTACCTTGAAACTGGACGACAAACCCGATGAGGCTGTCATGTCAAAAATCAGATCCATCGAAAATCTCATTCAGGCCGTTCTAAAATAGGTTAAAACGAGTAAAAAAAACCATTATCAATCAGGAGGCATCTCCAGGCGGGAGTTCAGCTAAGAACTCCCGCTTTTTTTAAAAACTATATCGGAGCCCTGTCATCATTGAAAATCCCTGTATCCCATCTCTATCGGCCTCCCAGAGATCTTTCCTGTCCCAAGAAAATGTGGATGTTTCATTTCCCAGATAAAATGTACAGTATGCCAACAGAGTCAATCCCTGATAGATATTCCACCCAGCCCCGCCTGTGATCATGGATGAAGCATCCAAAGGCGAGAGGACTGATTGGAGACTGAAAAACGTACTACTGGAACTTGCCCAGAGGATTTCGGGGTAAAAGTAGACACCGTAAATGGTATCTCTTTGCTCTCTGTCTTCCCAGTTTTGGTAGGGGAACCAGAGAGTTTCCAACCTGAAGTCGATCGTGTGGTTTCTGTTGATTTCTTGTTTATGATACAAACCAAAGGAAATTATCCAACTCTCTTTCCAATTGTCAGAAATCGCATCATTCTCCTTTTGGGCTTCTGTCGGTACAGCCAGAGAGCTGGCTAGATACCAGTCGGGTCCCCAATTCCCCTGCAGGCTGATGTAGGGATGATGTCCCAATCTGTCTCCCGTCCCCTTGGTCTCTCCCTTATAGAGATATCCCCCCTCGAATTTGATCCCCTTGGCTAGAAAGTATCCCCGACCACCAATGGAAGACCGGTTCAATCCTCCGATGCTACCGGTTTCTGCATCCAGGGCAGGAGGAAGGGCCACGGCTTCTATAAATGAAAAATTTCCCAGAGGTATATTCACCGATGTGAGCCAGGCTGTATCGGAACGGAGCTCGGACTGGGAAAGATCCAGAACCGGATTCAGGCTGGCAAAAATGACATCTCCTGCATTAAAAACAGAGCCCTGTCCCCAAGCCAGCCTGGTTTTCCCCATGGTCAGCTTGAAACCGGGCATCCTTGTTCTGATATAGGCTTTTTTAACATAGAGGGTTGTCATCCCGGTGGATGCGGTATTCTTGATATCTACAGGGTAAAACTCGAGTTCCGTCTGACCCAAAACATGGGGGTCCCTGGGAGAACGGATGGTTACAGACGCATTCCCGGAACCGGCGTAATACCAGTCATCACTCCCCCTGTATACGCTATTGAACAACTCCATATCCGATAGAATCTGACTCTCGGCTGACAGGGACAGCATGGGAAGGAATAGGAGACGAATCAGAACCGGAACAATTTTTTTTCGCATAATAATACTCCTTATTAATCCTGGAGAAGAATCCTACCAGGAGAGCTGATCCAGGGAGAAGAAATTTGACGGCAGTGAAACATCAACTTCAATTGTTTCCAAAATCATCTCCGTACTGGAGTTTTTCTTTAGTTTATCTTCCAGGACCATCCTGGAAATAATCATTTTATCGTCCATGTCCATCACTTCGAGGACTCGCATCTCCTTCAAAAGCTTACCCGACTTCGAAAAATACTCAACTTTTTGAGGAATAAAGCTTTCCTTGAGAACCCATACGGTCTGCTTTGGATAGGGTACTCTTCTGCTCTTAGCAGTCATCTCGATGACATAACAGTTCTGTCCCTCCACCAGCTCCTCACCCAATAGTTCAACCTCATACTTATCGAGCGTATCCTTCCCATCGGTCATATCCTCATAGGAGATGTCCGACCCCATCATGGATTGACGGAGGGCCGCTCCCTGGAGACGGATGACCTCTTCCGCATCAGGAAAGTAGAGAAAAAGCTCTTCGGATGTCCTCAATATTTTCTGTCCCGCTTCAGCGGCACTTGTAAACTCGATGAGAGAAGAATCACTCCCTTCGGACCAACTGATAAAGGTAACGGTCTTGGTTCCAAATCGATCCTTTGTGATGAGTGATCCTGTACTCTTTAACGAATCAAAACTCTGCAATTCATCCATTTTTTGTATGATCGATTCCGCAGATTGAGCACTAAGAATCCTGGGAATCAGCAATAATGTACCCAGAATCAGGACGACTGTATGTTTTTTATAAAGCGGTAACATGATGGACCTCCTGTTAAACAGACCTCAAGGCTTCTACCGGTTCGATCCGGCGGACCCGTCTTGAGGGTATAAGCGATGTGATAGATGCGACAATGACGGAATAAAAGAAAACTAAAACCGTAGATTTTAGACTCAGCTGCGGATAGAGTACGGAAGAAATGTCTATGTCTACCCCTTCCATGGAAGCGGTCAGATCGATACCCGTCTTTTGCAGAATAACTGTAATGATCATCCCCAAAGCGACTCCTAAAAAAGAAGCAATGATGGAAATATACAGAGACTCCAGAAAGAAGAGAGTCACCAGCTGCCTCCCCGACATTCCCATGGCACCCAGAGTACCAATCTCTTTCATCCGTTCATAAATAATCATAATGGTCGTATTGAGGATAACAGTGGACCCCAGGAGGAAAAAGAACAAAGCCATGATCCCGTAGACGGTAGAAGCCATTTCTATCATGGAATAACTGCTGTCTATAGACTTCCAATCCATAATTTCAAGCTCGGCGCTCATTCCAGGCCATCCCCTCATGATTTCGGCGATTTGGGAAGCTGAAGCAGCTTCATTTGTCTTGATTAATATTTCCTGAACCTGATTGGGCATCTTCAGAAAATATTGGACTCGATCCAAGGGGGCATAAAATGTCTTCTCATTCAAGGCCGGAAAGGGAAACACAGCCACACCGCTAATAGTCAGTGTGATGGCATTGGTCCCCCGGACTGCGGTGGTAGACAGAATAGTCAGCTTATCACCCACAGTTACGCCAATCTCCTGTGCTAATTTATATCCCAGTAGAGCTTCATTCTGCCCCTCTCTGGGGAGACGGCCTGTTTGAACAACAGCGTCACCAAGATCCTGAAAATTCCCCTCGGTTTCAAAGTTGACCCCCAGCCCCATGGCATTGAATGTGGCGTCTCCTTTGTAGATCCGGGCAGGAAATCCGATGCGGGGGCTTATGGCCGAGACACCATTGATCTTATAGAGCGTCTGACCCAGAGTCTCAGGATTTTCCACAGTTAGATGCATAGGATTAAGACGCTCATATTTTGTAAACTCCAGATTTCGGATGCGGATGGCTCCCGTACTGTAGGTTTGCAGATTGTACTTCATATCCTGCTCCATCCCCCCCAAGAGAGAGTAGAGCAAAACAATGCTCATCGACGCCACCGCTATGGCTGTGGCAGACAACAGGCTTCTTCTGAAATTACGGAATATATTGCGGAACGCTAAAGATCCCAGCTTCATAAAATCTCCTTCCTCTCAGATTCTACAGGAACCTAAGGAACAATGGGACAAGGATTTAAAAATCATCAGTCACAGATCCTATTAAAATCTGAGACAATCGGGAATTTCCAGTTTGAGGGCCCGTCTAGTGGGCAGCCAGGCAACAAGGACTGCCATGAAAATTCCTATAAAAAAGGCTGTCACAAAAGTAGAAAAGTCCCATGTTCCATACATGATCCCAGAAATTCGGTACCCCATATCCCCCTGCTCCATGATTTGTGAATAATCGATCCCCTTGTTGACCAAGGGGATATTTATGAGTCCTCCCAGAGCGACTCCTCCAAAAGAACCCAGAAGACCGATACCAGCGGCCTCCATAAGAAAGAGGGCTCTGATGGACCCGTCTTTCATGCCCAAAGCCCTCATCATTCCCAGTTCACGAACTCTCTCAAAAATTGACATGAGGAGAGTATTGGAAATACCCACTGCGGCAATCAAAAAAACAAGAAACAGAATAATGGAACTGCCTGATTCTTTTGTTTCTGCCAGGGAAATAAAATCGGCACCCATGACCCTCCAGTCCAATAGTGACAGATCCAGCTCCTCTGCCAAAGGAGCCAGTTCAGCCAGGGTTTTTGTTTCAGCCGATCCACGGGGCAATGAAATATAAATTCCCGTGGCCATGTCCTCCATATCCAGGGCATACCGTGCCGTATCCAGAGGAAGATACATGCCATACCGATTTACAACGGGATTATCACTCTCCAGGATTCCCACAATGGTCAGATCCAGAGTTTGAAAATATCCCCCGGAGGTTCTGGTCACAACGGTGACATCATAGCCCACTTCTGCTCCTAGATCTTTGGCCAGCCACTGCCCCATCAAAAGCCCATCTTCTCCTGCTTCCAGATACCTGCCCCGGGCCACATTGCTTTTGATTTTAAAGACATCGCTGTCGTGGTCCACATCGATGGCGGTGAGATGGACCTGCAGATTCCCGTCTTCGGGGAAGGGATCTTTATACAGAATAAGATCTCCCCCGAAATCGATGCGGGGAGATGCCTCAATATTCCTGCTCCTCAAATTTTCTATGAGAGACTGAGACTCTTTCACAGGACGGTCCAGGGGGAGGTAATCCTTATCTCCCCAGTATTCGGGATTAAAAAACGCGGCCGATCCCGTTTCATACCAGATCAAATTCCTTTCCGAGTCATCATTGATTCCCTTGAGCAGAGAGTCGACAATGATAAAGGCCATAATACCAATGGCAATGGCCGTAGACGTAATCAGGGTTCGGCGACCGTATCGGAATAGATTTTTAAGGGCCATGCGGGGTAAGAAGATCATCATCCTCTCCTCTCGTCTGAAACGATCTCTCCGTCATGGATTTCAACAAGCCGTTGAGCATATTCCATGACCATATTGTCATGGGTAGAGAAGATAAAAGTGGTGCCGTGTTTTTCATTCATGGTCTTCATTAACTTCAGGATTTCCTCTCCTGTGTGTGAATCCAGATTTGCCGTCGGTTCATCAGCCAAGACGATGAGGGGATTCTTCACCAGAGCCCTGGCAACAGCAACCCTCTGCTGCTGTCCCCCTGAAAGTCTGGAAGGTCTTCTGCTTTCCATTCCTTCCAGCCCCACTTCTTTCAAAATCTTCATGGTTCGTTCCTTGACTTCCGATTCTTTCAAACCGAGGAGCTGCAGAGAAAAAGCCACATTTTCATAGGCAGTCAACACGGGAATCAGATTATAGCTTTGAAAAATAAAGCCTAAAGATTCTCTTCGGAAGCTGGTTCTCTCATTCTTGGGAAGTGTTGAGACCTCCAGACCATCGATTGAAATGGACCCTTCATCCACATTATCGATACATCCTATGAGGTTAAGCAAGGTTGTTTTCCCGGAACCCGAAGGTCCGGCAATGGATAGAAAGTCTCCCTTATCAATGGCGAGATCGACTCCCCTGAGGGCTCTCACAGTTGTATCACCAGCCTTGTATGTCTTTTTCACACCTTGAATTTCGATCATTCCTGTGTTCCTTCACTCTCTTTGACATTCTTTTGATGCATGGAAGCCATCCCCATGGTAGTGCCGAGATTCATGCTGTCCAGAGCCGATGAAGGCAGCACCATCAAAGAACTCTTATGACGGATTCCCTCGTAAACCATATTCATGGCTCTCAGTTGAAGGGCATCCTGATTATCCCCATAAATCTCAGACGCTTGGCGGAACTGTTTTGCCACCTCTTTCTCCGCTTCACTTAGGATGATCCTGGACTGTTTTTCCCGTTCAGCCTGTGCCTTCTTGCTCATGGCATCTTCCAGTTCTCTGGGGATGATGACATCGGTGAACTCAATGGACATGATCGACACCCCCCAGGGGTTGGTTTTGGCATCCAGAACCTGTTGGATTTCATGCCCCAGCTGCTCCCGTCCGGACAACAAAGTGGAAAGGTCATTGCGGCCGATAGCATCTCTTAAGGCCGTTTGAGATGAGAGACTGATAGCCTCCTCAAAGTTTTCGACCTCCAAGATAGCCTGCTTGGCATCCCATACCATCCAGAAGCACAGGGCATCCACATGCACGGGAACCGTATCTTTCGTGATGGCCCTCTCCGCACTGAAATCGGTAACCCGGATTCTTGTATCCACGCAGGCTGCCACCCGGTCAATTAAGGGTAAAAGAATAAAAATTCCCGGCCCATGAACAGAACGGAATCGGCCCATCCTGAGGACAACCACCTTGTCCCAATGGTAGATCAGTTCAATGGAGGCTGAAAGCAAAATTCCTACAGATGAAAAAAGAGCCAGAGGATAGTAAGCTGTGGACAATTCCAATGGTAAATACATCCATGAGGCTATGATTATGAGGAGATTCATCACCCACAGAGGAAACAGAATCAGTACAATTCCTCCAAACAGAATGCCTGCTGAATATTGAACTATATTTTCCAAGTCAAATTCAGCCCCCCAGAGAAACTGTCCCAGGGTCCCCAAGGCAAGAAAGCCTCCCAGGATAAGAAAAGAAAAAGCATTATAACTGTAGTCTCTCTTAAGAATAGGCTTTCCCTGATTTTTAACACGTTCCAGTTTTTGTTGAAAAATATTCATTTATGTCTCCTCCCCTTCCTCATTTGAAGGGTTCGCCATCTTACCGTTCATCTGCTGCAGATACTCTACAATGTCAGCCACAGCAAAACCGTAGGAACCGGCTTTGATAATAAAAGATCTAACGATTTGGGCCAAAATCCTTTCCCGTTCAAGATCATCCATTTTGATTTTCTTATTACTTACAAAAGTCCCCATTCCCTGCTGGGTTGTGACAATACCCCTGATTTCCATCTCGTTATAGGCTCGGCCCACTGTATTTGGATTGATTCTCAAATCCACAGCCAAAGCCCGAACTGTTGGTAGCTGCTCTCCCTTTTCAAGACGACCGTCAATAATAGCCAGCTCCACCTGCATGATGATCTGTTTGTAGTAAGGCACCCCGCTTTTAGGGTCTAAAGTAAAGTCCAGTTTTCTGATTGCCACTTCTTTCAAAGCCATTGTCTCAATGCTCCATTGTACTAGCTCTATAGTACAATAAAGATTGTAGTCCCACAAACCACAGATGTAAAGAGTTTTTTTCTACAAAGAACCAAGAAAATGAGATCTCTACAATCCTCTGTAAGGATTCTGAAATCATAATGTGGATATAGAACCCCTGAATAGGGTATTCTACCCCTAGGGTTGCTATGGCGATTTATACTCTTTCATGAGGATTAGTCCGAAACTAAATGAAACAAGGTAGGATGCATGAATTACAGTTGTACAGGAAAAACTGCGAACCAAGGCAGGTTTGAAGAATAAATGTCCTTAGAAAAAGCAGTCAGACTGCTGTGGAACTACCACCAATTAAACCTGAGCCCTCAAAAATCTGACATTATATTTGTCCTAGGAAGTCATGACCTGAGGGTAGCAGAGTATGGAGCCTCCCTTTTCTTAAAAGGACTGGCTCCCTGGATCGTCTTCTCAGGAGGACATGCCCATCAGGGCGATCTTCTTGAAACGGGTTGGCCTCTGAGTGAAGCAGAAACTTTCGCAAAGGTAGCGGCAGAGGCAGGGGTTCCCCGTGAAAAGATGATATTGGAATGCAGGGCAAGCAATACTGCTGAGAATATCCGCTTCACTGAAAAGCTACTCAATGAGAGACATATCCTTTTTGACAAAATTCTGGCTGTGCAGAAGCCCTATATGGAACGGCGTGCCTTGGCAACATTACAAGTAAACTGGCCGGAGAAAGAACTGCTGGTCACCTCTCCTCCTCTCTCACTGGAGGATTATCCCAACGAGGAGATAAGCAGAGAGGAGATGATACACCTCATGGTCGGCGACATGCAGAGAATCATCGAATACCCTGCAAGAGGATTTCAGATTTCCCAGCAGATTCCAGAAACTGTCATGTCAGCTTACAAATATCTCATCCAAGAGGGATACAACAAGCATCTGATCGAATGACTTTCCACCTGGTACACAAACAGACCCTATGGTTTAGGAAAACATGTCCCAGGTTGAAAAAAAAGGCTCAGCCCCTAGTTTGCTCTAAAAGTTGGGTGAACTCACTAGCCGGTTTAGGCCCTACTATAAATTCTTTTATAATTCCATCTTCAACGAGAACAGTAGAAGGAGTCCCCATCACACCGAAAGCACGGGCAGTTTCCATATCCTTGCTGATGTCTACCTTGAAACAACGGGAATTGTTTTTCGTATACCCTGAAACTATGGGAGTCATGCTTTTGCAGGCACCACAGGAGGGGCTATAAAAATAGAAGAGAGCGGTTTTTTTATTCTTTATGGCTTTTCCATAGGGACCTGATAATTCTGGGGCAGATTTTCCTTTTTTGAGTTTCATCTTGAAGACCATAAAATACTGGAAGCCAAAGAAAGCCAGAATGAGGATAAACACAGTCATCAATATATTGTTCATTTTTTCTCCCTATATAGTTTTTAATCAATATACTATTTTATACATACATTTGTCAAAAGAATAATAATAGAAGAAATTCAAGAATGACCTATTATTATATTATAATTTTAATACTAATATGAAGTAACTTGCATAAAGGAAACCCAAATTGAAAATTAAATTAACCTTGCTCCTCCTATTCTGCACTTTCCTGATGACCGGTTGTATTGATATTTTTCAGTCCGTTTCCCTGGACAAAGGCCAAGTCAAAATGACAATGAAATTCACAATCCAGAAAGCCATTTTGGAAATGGGTGCCTCATTTTCAGGAGAAGAAACAGATTATGAAGACTTGCTGAATGAAGGAATCGATATTTTTGATCAATTTGAAGAGATCAACGGGACCATCAGCTCTATAGACACAGAATATGAGATAGGGGCTGCATTAAACATAGCGGGCTCAATGAAAGACATGGCCCGGTCATTGGACAATGAAATAGAATACATTCCTGTCTATAAGAATCATATGTATGAGATCAGGATTCCTGGTATGGGGAAAGCAGATGAAGAAACAGATGAGTTTGGAGCTGCCTTTCTCTCCGGCGCAAAATACCGTTTGCTTTTGGATTTATCAGGTGATCTTAGAAAATATCCCTATCCCAAAATACGCTTTGAGGACTCAAATATGGAACTCACGAATCAAATAAGCTCTAATCGCTACGGTTCATCTCTACTCATAGAGATTCCCCTGATCCTGCTTATGTTTACAGAAGAGAGTTTAATCATAGAACTTCACCCTTCAAACTGAAACACAGGAGTGCGAAATGGTAGCATAATTCCCCTAAGTTCCTTTATTTTCCTTTATATTCCATAGTAATTGATGATTAATATTGACTTGTTTCTCAAATGGGACTACATATAAGGAATATGAGAAAAGCTGTCATACTGACAAGTCTATTTTTATTTATCTTCGCAAGCACAGCGGGCACAGAGATCCTCACACAGGATAACTGTGTCATCCTGGACAGCCTTGAGCTGTCCGGAAACGGATACGACCAATCCCCCGGAGAAGAAGGAATTGGTCTCCTCAGTGAGGATACTGAAGAAATGGAAGGGAGAACAAGAGTTCAAACGATTCTTCTCTCTATATTGGGCAAAGAGATATATGGGCCGCTCCTTGCCAGTACAGAACTCCCTAAAGTCTCAATATTCACACAAGATCTTTACCTTGTTTTTTCACAGTCCCTTCGAGCTCCCCCTCTCTGTTCTTTGTAATATTTCATATCAGATACTAAATGACTAAATTGCATGAACAAATAGGGAGTTCCAGAAATGATAAAGAAACAGATCCATGAAATGATGAGCCGGGAAAAACTCAATTGTCTGAGCGAAAGCGACTCATTACACAGCTTTCTCTCCAGGAAGGAAAAAAAGACTGCTAACTGCTATATTGTAGACCACCAGAATACTCTCAAAGGAATACTCAGCGAAAAGACAGTTCTCCAGTTTATAGCCCCCATGCTGCCTCTGCTGGATGAACAGCATACGGTATCTCTCATGGAAAAACTAAAGAGTATCTCTCTTTCAGATCTTATTGATCAAAATTTCAGGACCTTGAGTCTGACGAATACACTCTCCGAAATCCTTCAGGATCTCACCACATCTTCCCATGAGGCAATGGCGGTTGTGGATAGCCATGGAAGACTGCTAGGAGAAGTCACCATCAACAGCCTATTAGCCTTTCTAAACTCAAAAAATAACTGTGTAGAAAAATCACGTAGTAAATTCCTAAAAGTTGTTTAGAATAATACAGTAAGAAGTCGCAAATACTTTTCCATAAGGTGGATTAAAAATATGAACATAAACAGTTTAATTAAGAAAGAAAGATGTTTCATTTTGAAAAGCACAACCAAAACAGAAGCATTTCATGAGATTTTTGAGTATATCGAATCTGAAGGTCTCATCAGCGATACAGAAAACGTCAAAAAAGAAATCTTCTACAGAGAACAGATCATGAGCACCGGCATCGGCCAGGGCCTTGGAATTCCCCATATCCGGTATGAAGGAATAACAGAACCTCAAATTCTAGTTGGAATCAATCCTAAAGGAATTGAAGACTATGAATCTCTGGATAAACAGCCAGTCAAGATTATTATCATGATCCTGGTGGGAGCAGATCAGCACAAGGAATATCTCAGGATTTTATCCCTCCTTGTGAACCGTCTGAAAGACGAATCCAGCATTAATAGAATTCTGGAGGCAGAAACTCCCGAAGAAATTAAAACAGCCTTTATTGGATCAGAACAATGATGATAGACTTTATAATCGAACACGTTACCGTTGAACACTTAAACCTCATATTTCTTATGGGGATTATCCTCTTTGGAGGAACCTATGTAGGGCGCCTATTTCAGAAATGGAAAATACCCCAGGTTGTGGGTTATATCTGTCTGGGAGTCATCCTGGGAAAAACAGGATTCAACATCATTAGCCTCAATACCCTAGAATCCCTGCAGCCGTTCAACTTTTTTGCCCTCGGCCTCATTGGATTCATGATCGGTGGGGAGCTAAGAATCAGTACGCTGAAGAAATTTGGAAAACAATTTTCTACAATTCTCGTCCTTGAATCTCTGGGAGCCTTTTTCATCGTATCCGCCCTGATGATCGGCATGGGTCTGTTGTTTTTCGAAGACAAAGCCACTGCCATTTCTTTCGGTTTGCTGATGGGAGCTATTTCGTCTGCCACGGCGCCGGCCGCCACGACAGACGTACTGTGGGAAAATAAGACAAGAGGACCTTTAACAACCATGGTCCTCGGCATCGTCGCCATGGATGACGCCTTTGCCCTTCTACTTTTTGCACTGGCTTCCAGCGTTGCAGGTCTATTAACAGGACAGGGAGACATCAGCCTGGGCTACAGTCTGATGGAACTTGTATGGGAAATAGGAGCCGCAATTCTGGTGGGACTTCTAGCGGGAACAATGATCAAAAGAGCCATGAAATCATTTGTGGATGACGATAAGATTCTAGCCTTCACAGTGGGTGCGATCCTCCTGATCATAGGGACGGCCCAGCTCCTGAAGGTCGACATGATCCTGGCTTCCATGACCCTTGGTTTCTTTGTGACCAACAACATTCCCCAAAGGAGTAAAAAAACATTTCACCTTGTAGAGAAGTTTACTCCCCCGGTATACATTTTATTTTTTGTCCTTGTAGGAGCCAAACTGGATGTCACCGGCTTAACGTTCATGTCGGTCATTCTTGCCCTGATCTATATCATCGGTAGGATCGCCGGAAAAGCCATAGGTGCCATCTTGGGTTCATCCCTCTCCAAAGCTCCCAAAACTGTCAGAAAATATCTTCCCTTCTGCCTATTGAGCCAAGCAGGTGTCGCCATAGGACTTTCCATTGTGGCAGGACAAACCTTTAAGGGCCCCATTGGCGATACAATTATTCTGGTGATCACCGCAACCACATTTGTGGTTCAGATCATCGGTCCCGCCTTTGTCAAATATGCAGTCACCAAGAGCGGTGAAGCCGGCCTGAATGTAACCGAAGAAGACTTGATTCTACAGAGTAAAGCCGGCGATCTGGCGGATAAAGAGATTCCGATGATCAGAGAAGACGAAACACTCAAGGGCATTTTGAGGATCTTCGCAGAAAGAGACAATTTATATTATCCCGTTGTCAATAAAGAAGGAATTTTAACAGGAATCCTTTCAATTGATAAGTTAAAGGATACTTTTATATCCTCTGAATTCTCAGACTTTTTACTGGCTCATGATATCATGGATAAGGTGGTCTATAAGTGCACCCTGGAGACAAGCGCTGCCGAAATTTATAACTTTTTCAAAAAGAGTCATATCGCATCTGTTCCTCTGGTAGACAAAGAGGGTCATGCAGAGGGAATCATCGAATACAGACGAATACAACAGCTCATTTCTCGCAGACTGTCAGAATTCGAGCATAAAGCAGTCCAAATGGAGGAAGTCTGACATGAAATTAGGTTCATTGATTCAAAAAGAATACATCCTGACAGGAGATAAGTACTCATCTGTTATGGAAGCCGTTGATGCCCTCATTGAGATCTTTGCCAAAAATGAAAAGTTTCCCGTTTCTATGGAGAAGATTCAGGAGATCGTTCTGGAAAGAGAACGTCTGGGAGGCACTGTAATTCCTCCTGGAATAGCCATTCCACACGGGCGTATTGACGGATATGAGGATATTTTAATTGGCATGTGGATTCCCTCAAAGACTCTGGAAACGGATCAGGGAGATGTAAAAGTCCTGATGTTTTTTCTAACATCCAAGGCTGGTTCATCCCTCTACCTCCCCATGCTCTCCTCCCTTGGTAAATACTTCGGGAAAGAGGAGTTTTTGGATTCCCTTCTTGGCCTCTCGGCTCAACAAATCCATGACCTTCTCAATACGATGGATATAAAAAAAGAGATCACCATCGAAGACATTATGACCGTCAATCCTGTATCCATTAGCAAACAGACAACTCTGGCTCAGCTCGCCGACTTGTTCTATCAAAAGAATCTCAGTTATATCCCTGTGGTGGATGAAAACAATGTTCAGATTGGAGAAGTAACAATCAAAGATCTTTTCTCCCGGGGGATTCCCGACTATGTCAAAAGGCTGGGCTATGTGAGCTTCCTGAAAACTCTGGAGCCCTTTGAGGCCTTGTTGCGGGAGGAAGATAGAATTCTGGTTCAGGAAATCATGCGTCCCCCCAGTAGAAAGATCAGCAAAGAGGCGTCCATCATCGAAGCCGTGATGATGATAACCACAAAAGATGTCCGTCATATCCCCGTAATAGAAGACAAGAAACTGGTGGGTATGGTCTGTGAGACTGACATTTTAAAAAAAGTATTGAGGGCTTGAGATGATACAATTAGTTCTTGGAGTATCTTTTTTTATACTCATATTTATTCTGATTTCTCTGGAAGTCATCAATAAAACGATTCTGGCTCTCCTGGGAGCCGTCCTTTTTATAGCATTGGGCATCCTCAACGAACACATGGCCTATGAAGAGATTGACTGGAATGTTATCTTCCTTCTGATAGGAATGATGGTTATCGTGGGCATCACCAAGAAATCTGGTCTGTTTCAGTATATAGCCATCAAATCTGCCAAGGCTGTTCACGGTGATCCTGTTAAGATTCTGATCCTTTTTTCAATAATCACAGCAGTTCTTTCAGCTCTTCTGGACAATGTGACCACTGTCCTTATCCTGACACCTGTGATCATCCTGATTTCGGTGGAACTTGGCCTGAATCCCATCCCCTTTATTATCAGTTCTGCCCTGGCTTCCAATATTGGAGGAATGGCGACCCTCATCGGAGATCCGCCCAATATCATGATCGGCAGTGCTGCCGGACTCGGTTTTACGGACTTTCTGGTCAACCTTGGTCCTCTTGCCCTGATCCTCATGGTCATGCATGCCTGTTTGATCCTCCTGTTCTTCAAAAAAGATCTGAATGTGAGTATGGAAAGACGAGCACGTATTATGGACTTTGACGAAAATGCATCCATTAAGGATAAAACTCTGCTCATCAAGAGTTTGGTTGTCATGTTTCTAGTGCTCCTATTTTTTCTCCTCCATGGGATAACCGGGCTGGAACCCTCCACCATAGCTCTGGGAGGTGCGGCAGTTCTCATGTTGATTGTTGGATCCGAGGATGTTGAAGAGTTTTTCCATGAGGTAGAATGGTCCACTATATTCTTTTTCATCGGATTGTTTATTATGGTTGGAGGACTTGTCAATCTGGGTGTGATCAACTTTCTGGCCGAAAAATACCTTGTCTTGACCAAGGGTGATCTCTTTATTACCTCAGAATCGATCATTTGGGTCAGCGGATTTTTATCCGCCTTCTTGGACAATATTCCCTATGTGGCTACAATGATTCCCTTAGTGGAGCGTCTGAGCCAGGATATGGGTACCAATATCGATCCTGTCTGGTGGTCTCTAGCCATCGGAGCCTGTCTGGGAGGAAACGGAACACTCATTGGTGCATCAGCCAATGTGGTGAGCGCAGGCCTTTCTGGACGCAGCGGTTATAAAATTAGTTTTTTGGAGTTTACAAAGTATGGGATGATCATCATGATCTGTTCTCTGATTGTCTCCAGTACTTATGTTTATCTCAGATATCTGATATAGAGTTCCTGTGATCTAAAAACAAAGTGAAACAGCAAAGTGGAGCGTATTATATAATGATCAAAGAAGAATGGACACCAAAGTTTTTTTCCCTTTTAAAGGGAGGAATCAGTCCGCAACAGGCCAGACAGGATGTCATCTCGGGTATTTTGGTGGGGATCATTGCCCTGCCTCTGGCCATTGCTTTTGCCATTGCCTCGGGTGTTTCACCCGATAAGGGAATCATCACCGCCATCATTGCCGGTTTTATAATCTCCCTTCTGGGGGGAAGCCGTGTTCAAATAGGAGGTCCAACAGGGGCCTTCATTGTCATTGTTGCGGGGATTATCCACCAGTACGGCATAGAGGGACTTCTCATCGCCACAGTCATGGCCGGGATTTTTTTGATCCTTATGGGTCTACTGAAAATGGGTTCTCTCCTAAAATACATCCCCCAAACTCTCATCACTGGATTTACAAGCGGGATCGCCGTTATAATTTTCACAACCCAGATCAAAGACTTTCTAGGGATCGATGTTCCAGGAATTCCCGAACCCTTTCTGACAAAATGGTTGTATTATTTTCGGAACCTGGGAAAGATAAATCCTGCATCTCTGTCTATCGGCCTGGTAACCATCTTCATCCTTATGGGACTGCCCAAGTTGACAAAGAAGATACCCCCGGCTATCACAGCCATCATTCTCACCACGGCGGTCGTCAAACTAGCACAGATACCAGTCGAAACCATCTATACCCGCTTTGGCAATATTTCTTTTCAGATGATTAAGCCGGGGCTTCCAGAATTTGATATGCAGACTCTAGGGGCCCTGGTCACGCCCGCTCTTTCTATCGCCATTTTGGGTTCTCTGGAATCCCTGCTGTCTGCTGTTGTAGCAGATGGGATGATTGGTGGATCTCACCGCTCCAATGTTGAATTGATTGCTCAGGGAATCGCCAATGTGGTAACACCTTTTTTTGGTGGCATACCCGCAACAGGAGCCATAGCCCGAACTGCGGCTAATATCAAAAACGGGGGACGGAGTCCCATTGCAGGAATTGTCCATGCTCTGACACTCCTCGTCATCTATGTTGTGGCCATGCCTGTGGTAAAATTCATCCCCCTGGCTACCCTGGCAGGAATACTCATTGTTGTTTCCTGGAATATGGGAGAGTTCAAGGAGTTTTCAAATATAATAAGAATCAATAGATATGAAGCCCTGGTCCTGTTAGCGACCTTCTTGCTTACCCTCTTTACTGATTTGACCATTGCCATTCCCGTCGGTTTTATCATGGCCGTAATACTTTTTATGAAAAGGATGGCCGATTCAGTCGAGATATCTCCCCTTCTAACAAGTAAAGCGGGAGATGGAAAACTCTTCTCAAATGAATTGGGTGAACACTCAGAGAATATCATCATTTATGAGTTGAATGGCCCCATGTTCTTCGGCTCGGTCCATCACCTTTTGAACATCAATAAGGAAATAAAACCAAATCATTCCATTCTGATTCTAAGATTTCGCTACGTTCCGATTGTCGATGCTTCTGGTTTAAATAAACTCAAAAACATCATCCGAAATCTTCAAAAAAAAGATGTCAAAATACTCTATTCGGGTGTGAATGAAATGATCATCAAGAAGTTTTTGAATCAGAACATTGCCGATGAGTCATGCCTCTTCAAAGACATTCAATCGGCTCTGGCCTTTGCCGAAGAATCCGTTAAATCCAACTCTTCTTCTTGAAACCCATGAGGTGATATAGAAAGTAGTATTGCTTTGACAGAGCCGTCCTTAGGACGGCTCGAATCATGTATAGAACAAAGGGATTACTCTTTGTAGTCCCGGGGAACTCGTTTGTTAATATTACAGGTGATCTCATAAGGGATTGTCCCGGCAATTGCTGCTATATCTGCGGCGCTCAGGCTCCCCTCCTGGCTGCCGAAAAGTAATACGTCATCATACAAAGCGGCCTCTGTTTCATCGCCCAGATCAATCATAAATTGATCCATGCAGACACGACCGGCCACAGGGCAGGATTTACCATTGACCAGAACCCTCCCGCGGGACGAGAGCATTCGGTTATACCCGTCGGCATAACCTGCAGGTACGGTGGCAATCCAAGTATCCCGGGGCGCCTCCCAGGTTCTGCCATAAGAGATTGCGGTACCCTTTTTAACCCGTTTCAAAAAAGTCAGTTTTGAAATAAAGTCCATGACAGGTCTAAATTCTACAGACTTCTTCATTCCGGGATCAGGGTAGTATCCATAAAGGCAGATTCCAGGACGGACCATATCAAAATGAGCTTCGGGATAAGCAATGATGGCTCCCGAATTAGCCGCGTGAACAATACCGGGATCAATCCCGCTGTTTTTGAGAGTTTTAACGGTCTTCGCAAAGAGGTTTATCTGTTCCCGCGTAAAGCGGACATCGTCTGTAGAAGAACTATCAGACACCGGAAGATGCGTACAGATACCTCCCATTTTCAAGTTTTTCATTGTCCCAAGGAGTTCTGCCAAAGGAAGAGCTTCATCGGGAGTGACTCCGATTCGGCCCATTCCTGTATCTATTTTCAAATGCACATTGAGGACCACTCCCAACTTGTGAGCTTCTTTATTGAGTTTCTCAACATAGTGCACATCTCCCACAAAGGGAGTCAAATCATACTTAACGATATCGTTGATTTCCTCATCTAAGGCAAAGCCAAAGAGGAGCACTGGGGCGGTGATTCCCCCTTCACGCAGAAGCCGGCCCTCATTTACGGTTGCCACAGCCAGAAAGTCGACCCCCCATTCCAGAGCCTTACGGGAGACCTGGAGAGCCCCATGTCCGTAAGCATCCGCTTTTACGGCAATACAGATTTTTTGATTTCCTGATGTCAATGATTTTATACAATCCAGATTATGGACTATGCGATCCAGATGGATTACGGCTCTAGTAGCCCTTTTATTTTCAGACTGCACTCAGCTGTGCCTCCACTTTCTTAATAGGCTTAATAAGGCCCACACCCAAGACGGGTTATGGGCTAGTAAATTCATGATGGGTCAGACATTGCCTATGGTTGCGACCATAACGGCTTTTATGGTATGCATCCTATTTTCGGCTTCATCAAAAACCACAGAATGCTTGCTTCTGAACACCTCATCCGTCACTTCCATGGAATCCAGTCCGAATTTTTCTTTCACATCTTTGGCTATATCTGTTTCTGTATCATGAAAAGCCGGCAGACAATGCATGAACAGTACGTCGTCATTGCCTGTTTTTTTAACCATCTCCATATTGACCTGATAGGGTTTCAGCTGCTTGATCCTTTCTTCAAACATGGCCTCTTCGCCCATGGATACCCAGACATCCGTATAAAGGACATCAGCCCCTTTCACGGCGTCCAGACTTTCAGACAATTCGATAACAGCTCCGGTTTCCTTGGCTATTTCTTTCATTTCGGCAACCAGTGCCTCTGAAGGAAAGAGTTCTTTTGGAGCCAGGGCAACAAAATGCATACCCATCTTGGCAGCACCAATCATCAGAGAGTTTCCCATATTATTACGGGCATCACCGGCATAGACAAATTTAACCTTATTCAGAGGTTTATTACAGTGTTCCATCACGGTCAAAAAATCTGCAAGGATTTGGGTGGGATGATACAGATCAGTCAGTCCGTTCCAGACAGGAACGCCTGAATATTTCGCGAGATCTTCCACTGTGTCCTGTTTGAATCCCCGAAACTCGATTCCGTCATAGAATCTTCCCAGGACCTTCGCCGTGTCTTCAATAGACTCTTTTTTGCCCATCTGGCTATTGGTTAGGAAGGTCACCTGAGCGCCTTCATCAAATGCAGCGGTTTCAAAGGCACATCTGGTTCTTGTAGAGGCCTTTTCAAAAAGCAAAACTATATTCCTACCGTCCAGAAGATTACCTCTGATCCCGGCTCTTTTCTTTCTTTTAAGATCCAGTGACAGATCCAGAAGATAACGGCACTCTTCGGGAGTAAAATCCTTCAGTGTAAGTAGATGCCTTCCTCTTAAATTGACAGCCATATGATTCTCCTTCAACATGTCTTAAACATTATTTTAATCTAAATCAGTTCTTCTCAAAGGCATGCTCATACAACGGGGACCTCCCCGTCCGCGTACAAGTTCAGATCCTTCAATTTCAACAACTTCCACACCATTTTCACGCAGAGAATCGTTGGAAGCAGTATTTCTCCGATATGTTACAACAGTTCCGGGTGAAATAGCCAGCGTATTGGTACTATCATTCCATTGTTCTCTAGCCGCTGTAATTTTATCCCCCCCACCACTGGGAATAATCAGAACCTGATTCAGTTTCAAGGCCTTGCAAAGCGCTTTATTCAGATCAGTACGGGCAGTAATCTTTAAAGAACCAGCTTTCTTCAATGAGTTTTTAAGACTGAATACCTTAATATCATTCTCGATTCCCGGAAAAATCGTAAATTTATCCCGGTCCAGCATGGTAAAAACAGTATCCAGATGCATATAAGCCCTCTTAAAAGGTATCTGAATCACCAGAACCTCTTCAATAGAAGAGTTAGATTTAAATAGATTCTCCGCCAGTTTTTCAATGGCCACCGCTGAAGATCGGGCACTGCAACCGATGGCGAGAACAGACTTACTCAGAACAAGTATATCCCCCCCTTCAATGGGCTCATTCTGATGATATCCATACCACTGTGGTACTTCATGGCAATTGATCTTTTCATGATGACGATTGATATAGGAAAGGATCATGGTTTCCCGATTCCGGGCTGATGTTTTCATGGAATTGATTGAGATACCATTTCCGATCACTGCACCTGGATCTCTAGTAAAGTATAAATTGGGGAGGGGATTGATATAAAAAGGATACTCGTCGGCAATATAGTAAGAGAGGCTTCTATGGTCCTCTTTATAGGAAATTTCGCTTTTATGAAGACCGGCAATCAGGATCTCAGTCAATGCCGCCGGGGTTCTGGATAGAAGGTGTTCTAAGATGGCATCCTTTTCTTTTAATCGTCCAAAACCAGTTAAAACAGAAAGCTCCTCTACCATCTCTTTTTTAACAGACTCATCTTCCAGGATCTTCTCCAGTAGTCTGTCATAGTAGAAAACCTGGCAGCCCCGACTCCTTAGCACATCTGCGAACATATCATGCTCTTCCTGCATCCGTCCCAGCCATGGTATATCATCAAAAAGAAGTTCTTCTAGGGATTGAGGTGTTAATCGTTCAAGTTCTTTTCCCGGTCTGTGAAGGAGGACAGATTCCAGCTTCCCGACTTCAGAATTTACATTATAGAAAGGTAGAGTGGTCATGCAATCCTACTTCGTAAAAAGGATAGTACATCTTATAGTACTTGAAGAACAAATGCAATTTACATAGGAGTTCTAAAAATGGAATCCCACAGAGAAAGGTCTAATAAATACAATGAAAGGATCTGATATTCGTCCACATTATTTTAAAATTCAAAGCCATAATACATTGAATAAACGGGAACAATTTCATGCGCATCTTTTTGGTTTTCAAAGAAACTCTCTTTATGAAAAATCTGACCTTTAATTCCCACAAAGAAGTCATCAGAGATTTTTTTTCGACAGGATGCACCTATAATTCCTATAAACTCACTCCCTTTGGAACCGTCTTCCGGGACAGAAGAATCAATGATAAAGAGATTGTATAAGGCATAATACGCATCAAAAAATAATGACTCCTTCCAACTCAAAGAAAAACTTGTTTTGACATTATATCCTGTATTCAGGCTATAGTTCCGCCTTTCATATTCAGGAGCTGTCAGATAAAGGTCATTGTATTTTAGATATATGATGCTGCTGGCACCCATAAAAATATAATTTATGTATATTGAGGAATTGTAGGACCAGCTCGATCCAATGGATGATTCACTTATCCACCCGATTCCCGCTCCATTTGCACTCAGATTAATAATTCTGTTATTCACAAAGTCATAATTCAGGTAGAGCCCCAAACTTTGTTTAAAATTTCCATCAGAAAAAAAGGCCCGGTCATAGATCAGCCCTTCTGTAAAAAAACTCAAAAATGACTCATTGCCATAAGAGAGATTGATCTCGGTTGATATTGTAAAAAAATCAAAAGGGTCTGTGTTATGTCCGGTAACTGGTTCTCCATAGATCAGGTTTAAATGATAAATGAGGTCTACCCCATCACTGGAAAAACTTTCTTCCGGACTTTGTTTCAACCGAACAATAAAATAACTCCGTCCCACTCCTACAGATTGATATCCACCAATGTGAACGGTCCTGGCTTTCTTCCCTGGTACAAAATAGTCGTTGATCCCGGAAAATGGACTTATGATATTGGCTCCTAATCTCCTGAAAAATCCCGGACTCTTTTCATCCCCTTCCGCGCCGTAGCGGAGAGATTCAGAAATTCGGAATAACATCTCTCCGAAGGTGACTCCCCCAAAAGTCGTTATAATCAAATCATTTTTTGAGGGAGTCTCCGTCTCCATCAAAAGTTCCCAGGACAAACTTCCCAACAGGGTCAAAGAGGCAGAACTCCAGAAACTATTACCCGAAGATCGTCCGGAGCTATAATAGACAGCTCCCTGATAGGGGTGTCCCAGATGGTTTACTATAAACTCATCCTGGTCCCAAACCCAGGGTCCTGTCACATTTTTCTGCACAGAATCCATGGTTATCATTCCATAATCAGTTTGATGAATGTATCGATTAAATCCCCATAACAGATTATTGCTCAAAATAGTTTCAGAAAGGCCCAGACTGTAATTCTTGAAATCCTGAGAAACAGCAGGAACTGCAGACACTATGAATAGGAATACACAGACAGAGGGAAGCAGATGTCCTTTTCTCATAAAACCCACCGGATGCCACAGGACATCTTCAAAACATTCTGGTGGACATTTTCATAAATGATCAATGTAGAATCTGTTTCTCTTAAATAGCTGAGCTCTAAAAAAATGATATGATCTCTATGGGGAACATCCACCCCGATCCCGCCTATCCATGAGAAATTCAAGATTGAGAAATCATCTCGATCAAGTTTAGTTTTATTGAAAACAGCTCCCTGTTGCGCATATTCAGCCTGGCTCAGGAGGGCACTCATCTGTAACCCACCAATTAAATACAACACATTATTCTGAACTGAGAGGACATTCACTTTTAAAGAGAAGGGAATACCAAGATTGATTTCACTGATCAGATTTGCATCAGAATCTCCATTTGGATACTCAAAGGTATATCCCCCGCCCTGAGCTGAAAGCAGGACCTCACATCTTAAAGACAGAGACCTGTTAATTGGAGATACAGCTATAAGCCCCAGTGAAAACCCAATGAGAGAGGTATTTTCAACCGCTGTGGGTGAGAGTTCCTGGGAAGAATCTTCTAAGAAATCATCCCAACCTCCTCCGCTGTACCAGGGAAGTGTTAATGATGAAATGTATCCTATACTATTACTCTCTGGGAAAACAGAAACAAGGGAAAACAAGAAAATAAAAATGATGAATATATTATTAAGCTGGTTTCGCATTGAACAACGATCATATTAGAATATGGTAAATTGATCCAGTAGAAGAAGATAGAATGATAAAAAAAATGGATTATCTCTTATGCCTATATACTTTGAGAATATATCCGGAGATCCTCATACATAGATCTCAGAACTTACATTCTAAACAACAACAGAGACTCCTTCACAATACTGATCAAAATTATTTAAACTATGTATTCCTTGTTGATTGAACTACGGCCAATAAAATTCCCGTTACAATGAGGATCAGGCAGAGGATGGAATAAAGATGAATTGTCTCATCCAGGAAAAAATAGGCTTCGATGAAACTGAAAACCGGAAGACTATAATACATCATCCCTGTTTTTACGGGTCCTATATAGCTGATTGCCTTATTCCATAGAACAAAGGCAGACATAGATGCAAAGATCCCCGCATACAGTACAGCAATAAAAACATGAGAGCCATAATCAAATGGTATCTGGGGAGAACTTATTTGTTCATACAGATAAAAGGGAGTCAGAAACACCAGTCCCAGAATATAGGTACTCAACTGAAAGGGAATCAACCTCAGTCCTTCAGGTCTGAAATTTAACAGGATACTGTATATAGCAAAAATGAGAGATGCAAGGAGCATCCAAAAATCTCCAACAACGAAATCCATGTTTAAAACATTGGAAATTTGCCCTTTATTCACCAATAGAGTAGCACCGGTAAAGACAATAATGATCCCTGCAATTTTGCGAATAGATATTTTCTCCTTAAAGAAAATAACGGAGATTAAGACGATGAAAACAGGAAAAATTATGGCAATCATGGAGAGATTTTGAGCTGTCGTTGTATGACCTGCTCTATAGATCAAGGTATTAAAAATTGAAATACCCAACAAGGCATTAATGCAAATGTAGAGTTTATGTTTCATCAATGTTGAAAAATCAACAATAAACTGTCTAATTGAAAAAGGAAGGAAAACAAGAACAGCGACGGACCATCTGTAAAAAGAAAGACTGATGGGAGAGAGATCGCCACTGAGTCCCCTTGCTATTATAAAGTTTCCTGACCACAGAACCGTAGCAAACAAGGCAAAGAGATATCCCCGAAGATGATGTGTTTGTCTGCTTGCCATTAGAATCTCCTCTTTTACGATTCATACCAATTTGCAGTTTTAATAAGAATGTGTCAATTATTATATTATGAATAGCAGGATCTTCCATGGATTAAAAATCCAATCAAAATCCAAAGCTTGACAATAGAATATAAGTAATCTAAAAAGTTATATGACTTCCAGAAAATTCATGCTCTTCATCGTATTTCTTTTCCTAATCCAATTTCAAATCCATGCTCATCCTCACATGTCCATAACAACCCGCTGTAGCTTTACTTTCGAAGACATGGAACTCACAGGAGTATGGGTAGACTATCGTTTTGACAAGTACTTCTCCATAGACATACTCCAATCTTTTGACCTGGATCAAAATAAAATCTTTGATTCGGAAGAGACCCTAGAAGTATATAATAATGCCTTCATTAACCTCGAAAACTATGGTTTTTTTATCAGCATAAGAGATGGTGATAAAAGGAGTTCTCCCCAGAAAGTCAGTGACTTTTCCCTCTCTTATGAGGACAATCATATAAGCTACCGATTCTTTATGAAACTTGAAGACAGCGATGAAAGGCAAGTTGTTTTATCCGTATTTGATCCTACTTATTTCTGTTCCTGTACATACGAAGAAACTGACACGGTGAGGGTCATCAGTGATGAAGATTTTCAGTTTGATTATTCTGTGAAGGAAAATAAAGACTACCCTGTCTATTATGATCCTTATGCAGCCGTCGGTGATGATACGACCCATGATTTTTGGTTCCCCGGTCTTGAGACTGCCTACCCCGAGGAAATTCACTTTGTTTATTGATTTTAGAAGAGATAAAAGATCTGTTTTGATCTTTTTGATGATGATTGCCGGACTGTATGCCCAAGCCAATCCCTTTCTTGGAAACAATGAAGGGAAGAAAACACCCTCGGTGAGACCTCCCGGACATGCTGGATTTCTGATTGAACAACAACTTGAGTTTAGGGATCGCATCGGAAACATGCTTCTGGAATCCCAGGAGAAAAATGATTCGGCTCTCTTAATAGGAATATTGGGCCTTGCATTTTTATATGGAATACTCCATTCAGCAGGCCCAGGTCACAGAAAAACGGTCATTTTCTCCGTCTTCTTATCACGGAAAGCCAAATGGTATGAACCTCTGGCAGCGGCCATGATGTCCGCTGGTGCTCATGCATCAGCCGCCGTGTTTCTGGTGTTATTTTTTCAATATGTATTCCAAAAAATGGCCTCTGTTCAGATCAACAATATCAGTCAGTACATGGAAGGGATCAGCTTTATCCTTCTTTTTGTGCTGAGTCTTTACTTTTCAATCAAAGTGGTGATCAGGCTTATTAAAAAAGAAGCTCATCATCATGGACCCAAGGAGAAAGATAAGAATCTTTACTCCACATTATTGATTTCCAGCTTTTTCCCCTGCCCAGGTGTCATCATGATTCTCAGTTTTTCAATTGCCCTGGGCCTTTTAAAACTGGGAATACTCTCAATCATAGCCCTCTCTTTGGGAATGGGCCTTACCATCTCCCTGGTTGCATATCTGGCCTACTTTGGAAGAACCGGTCTATTTAATGTATTCAAAAAGAAAGAAAAAAGGCTGGAAAGCATATCTGCCTATCTAGAATTAAGCAGTTTTCTCTTTCTCAGCCTTTTCAGCCTCTGGATGGCTTTCCCCTTTATTCTTGCATTCCTAAGATGATTCTGCTTAAAGCAGATTCGGCAAAAACATCACGACAGCCGGAATGTATGTAACCACCAAAAGAACCAAAATCAAAGCTATGATGAAGGGCCATATTTCCCTCATGAAATCACCCACTGAAACCTTGGTTATAGAACAAGTGGTAAACATCATAGATCCAAAGGGAGGAGTGATTCCTCCAATCATAATATTGACAATAAGAACCAGACCAAAATGAACAACATCAATTCCCATGGTTCGTATGACAGGAACCAGCAAGGGTGCGACAATGATCAAAACGGCTCCGCCTTCCAAAAACATACCTAGAAAGAGTAAAAAGAGGTTGATCACAACGAGCATAAGCCAGGGAGATCCTGAAAATGTCATCAGAGATTGAGTCAATTGGTGCGGTATACGCTCCCAACTCATATACTGACCAAAAACAGAAGCAGCTACAATGATAAGAACAACCGAACTCGTGGAGTAAACCGTATTTTTTAGAATGATTGGAAAATGTTTCCATTTCAGTTCTTTGTAAAAAAAGGCTCCCACGATGGTACAAAAAAGGACGGCAATGGCACCCGCTTCGGTGGGTGTGAATATTCCGAACCGGATTCCCATAATAATCCCGAAAGGGAGCAGGAGAGCCCAAATGGACTCCCTCAACTGTATCAGAATATCCTTGGGAGGCGACATCTTCTCACGGGTCGGTAGATATCCCCTCTTCCTTGAAATAATGTACACCGTAACCATTAAAGCGATACACATCAAAAGTCCGGGGACATAGCCCCCAATAAACATTTGCGCCACAGAGGCCTGGGCAATAAGGGCATAAATGATCAGATTGATTCCAGGTGGAATAACCGGAGCGATGGCCGAAGAGGCTGCGGTAATGGCCGTAGAAAACGCCCTGTCATACCCCCGTTTCTCCATTTCAGGAACCAGAATTTTGGACTGCATAGCCGCATCGGCATTGGCAGACCCGGAAATCCCGCCCATCATGGTGCTAAGAACAACATTGACTTGAGCCAGGCCCCCTTTCATATGGCCTGTTAAGACGTCGGCCATTTTCATCAGACTCGAACTGATACCTGAAAAGTTCATAATTTCCCCGACCATAATAAAAAATGGAACTGCGAGGAGAGGAAATGATGATGCCGATGTGATAAATTTCTGAAGAATCAAGTCTGGGGGTGTTCCCGTATCACCAAAGGTGAAATACGCCAGAGTGGCTGCCAATAGAGCAAAAGCAATGGGAATACTCGAAAAATAAAGGATCATGACAATAACAATTGGAAAAATGGACATAATGCTCTCTCCCCTATTCGTCCTGGCTTATGTGTGAATCTAATTTTGAAAAACCAAAAAATAGACGTATTTCCCTGTACAAAAATTGTGCCGCATGAATAGTCATCAAACCGAACCCGACAGTAATGGCCAGATTGACGTAAAGTGCCGGAACATCAAGCACTGGAGTCCGTTTTAAACTATTGGCCTGAATAAACAGAGTACTGAGATAAAAAATATATCCATTAATCACAACCATAAGAAAGTTGATAATGATGGAAATAAGCTCTCTGATTTTTTCGGGGAACAGGGCTGTAATCAAGTCTATCCCAATATGCATTTTGTATTTATATGCCGCAGCCGCGCCAATAAAAACACTCCAGATAAAGCAGGTAGTAGACACTTCTTCAACCCAGTAGAGTCCCCCCTGAAAAAGATATCTGAGTATAACGTTCAAGATGACTATAGAGACTGTAATTGTTAAAAATAAACCGCTCACAAATACTTCAATATCCTGAAATATTTTTTTAAAAAAAGATCTCATTTTTTTTCCTAAAAAAAAGGCGCAGGAGAGGTTCGTTCCTGCGCCTGATTTACATATGATTATCTCATAGAATCTAATTCTGCAAATATTGAATCAAAAACACCGGGAGTCATCCCAGGCTGCTCGTCATACAAGGGAGCCAAGGCTTCTCTAAAAGCCATACCATCTACTTCATTAAACATGACGCCATAGGATTCAAGCTCTTCAACAACACCGCTGTGCTGAGATTTAAGCAAGCTTACCATATCGTTCGCACCTTTGGTAAACTCTTCTTGAATAATATTCTGGTATTCCTCAGGAATTGAGGCCCAGACATCAGTGGAAATATAAACCCCGCAGGTACCCAGAATATGGCGTGTAGTGGCTACATTTTTAGTAGGCCCTTCATACACCTTAGTTCCCAGGTTTGTAAACTCGGAGCCTTCCAGACCATCGACAACACCCTGCTGAACAGCAGAGAGAGTTTCACCCCATGGAAGAGGAGTCGCATTGGCACCCATGGCTGTCAATGTATCAATATAGGATTTAGAACCGGGAGTTCTAATTTTCATACCACTTAGATCTTCTGGAGTTCTTATAACTTTGGTTGTGATGAGATTCCTGAATCCATAGATATAATCAAGAGCCAGAATTTTGATTCCCTGTTCTTCGGCTTCGGCAATCATATTTTTGACAATGTCTCTTTTTGTCAGCTCAACATATTCATCAAAACTCTGATATAACATGGGAGCGTAAAGAGCCTTGAAATCGGGAACATAATCGCCAATAAATGAGGGATCTTCTACAGAAATGAAATCTGCCCCTCGGACCACCTGCTCCACTCCTTCCTTATAGGCAGGTAATTGTGCCTGTGGAAAAGTCTGAATTTCAATTGCACCATTCGTTTTTTCAAGAATACTGGCAGCAACTGCGTCCATAGAAATTGTGAGCTGTTCAGCGGGACTGAACACATGGCTGAGTTTTAAGACCAGTTTATAATCCTGATCACCCTCTGCTTCTTTTGCTCCACCGGCAAAAATGGCCATATTAACAAGTAATAAAATACTCAGGACCATGAATAAAGCTTTTTTCTGCATCTGACACTCCTTTTAGTATAGGTCATACAAAAATGTTAGTGATAGTGTGATATTTCACCACACTCCCCAATGATCGTTTATGATCATTAAGAAACATTAACCCGATAAATTGAGACTGTCAAATTATTATTTTTAGAAAGATGGAATTTGAATCGATTTGGATGGTTTTCCATGGATCGTGTCACTTTTAAAATTCAAAAACCAAGAATTGTATGTTGGGAATAGGATAGAATTTTTTAAGCCTCTAGGGCATTAGTCTGGATGACAGTGATTCCCTGCTCTTCGAAGTCTTTAATGTACTCCTTATCAAGGAACCAGTCTGTGATCAGTGTTGAGATTCTATTGACAGGCGCCGTAACATAGTCAGAAACCAAACCAATCTTCCTATGATCTGCCACAACAATAATTTCTCCCTTGGTTCTGTTCATCATGAGCCGGCTTGTTTCAGCGGCATGCTGCATAGGCGTAGTCAAACCATATCGGCAACTGATTCCATGAACACCAAGAATAGCCTTATTGGCATTCACCTGATTGAGGATGTCATTTGTAAAACCGCCATAGAATGAGTTTGACATGGGGTGATAGAGCCCTCCGGCCAGTATTAGCTCGATTTCGGGATTCTCAATCTGCCCGATTGAACCCGCATTTGTAGTCACAACCTTCACATTCTCTTTGTTAATATATCGAAATATATGAAAAGTTGTGGAGCCTCCATTTATAAACAAAGTGTCTCCATCGTTGATAAAACCGGCAGCCAGTTTGGCTATGGCATCTTTATTTTCCATCTCTGTGTAGGAACGGCTGTTATAGTGGACCTCTTTATAGATTCTCTTTGTGGAAATAGCACCACCATGGGTCCTTTCCAGAAGATTCTTATTTTCGAGAATAGAGAGGTCCCTCCGGATAGTTATCTCCGAGACATTCAGTAATTTACTCAAGTCGGGGACTCGGACATGACCATCCCTGTGAATCAGCTCAAGAATCCTTTTTTGCCTCTTGGGCTGGTTTTGGAGCTGTCTTACCTGATCATTCTCTTTCATAACCGTATTATATTCCCTGAAGGGTCTTGTAGCAACAAACATATTTGAAATCTTTGGTTGATTTCGATCATTTACCGGGTCTATAATGTTCGATATCATTCATTCTATCCATTTAGAAAGACGAGAAAGGGGTTACTGATGGTTGAAGATTTAACACAAGCAATGGAACAGGCCATTTCTGCTTTGATTGATTCAAAGTTCCGGAAAGTGACCCTTTTGCATCACAATGATACAGACGGACTGTGTGCGGGGACGATCCTGCTGCAGGCTCTTGAAAGCATGGGCTGGGAAGTCTCGCGTTATTCGCTTGAAAAACCCTACCCTGAGGTCTTGAACAAGATCTTCACCGTACAGAATCAAGTCATTATTTTCACTGATTTTGCTGGTAAGATAGCCCCATTGATTTCCAGGTTAAACGCCGGAAGAAATCTAGTCATCATTCTGGATCATCATCCGGCTGAGAGAGTAAGTGATGAATCTGTATTCAACATGGATGGTGAGTTATATGACTTGAAAGGCGACCGTGATATCTCTGCATCGGCCACCTGCACCCTCTTTGCGCGGGCTCTGCTACAAAGATTTGACTCAAAAGAGTCTTACTCTCCACACCTTGGAGTGCTTGGAGCTGTTGGAGATGGATTTCTGGTAAAAGGATGTCTTTCCGGAGTAAACAGAGATATTTTAAAAATTGCAAGAGAACAGAATCTGATTCGTGTTGAAGAATCTGAAACTGGAGAGACATACTTTATTAAACTAGGAAATACAGAGTATGCGGCTCTGGAAATCTGCACCATTTTAGATACGATTGGAGGTGTTGGATACTACAGTGACGGTCCCTCCTTAGGCATTGAAATATGTAAAAATGGCTTAAATCCCAATATTGCATCCTATATGAATCAACTGTTAGAAGAAAAAGATTTGATATTTGATAGGGAAATTCAGAATTTGCAGAAAAATATCAGAACAACTGACCATCTACAATGGTTCAATGTTGAGGATAGATTCAGGCCGATGGGAGTAAAGATGATCGGGGTCTTTTGTACACAGATAAAAGATGAGCCTTTCCTCGATCCAACTAAATATCTTGCAGGATTTCAAAATGTTCCCGATATGGTTCCAGGTTTCGGTGAAATCAACTTCGATTCATCCAAGATATCAATGCGGGTTTCAAAAGAATTGACAGAAAAGATCAGAAAAGGAGAAATCCCTGGTTTAAATACCTTCCTCCCCGAAGCCACAACGAGGCTTGGCGGTTTCTCCGATGCCTGCCACGGACTTTCAGCCGCCACAACAGTCAAAATAGGGCAAGAAGAAATGCTAATAAATGAAATGGAGAATGTTCTTCATAAAAAGGATGGAAAATCATGAATACAGGTAAAGGTTTTGGAAAGACAATTTTAATTGGAGATCAGTTTGTCCTCTGGGAAATTCCGGCTATTCTTGCGGCGATTCCCTTTGAAACGGAATGCACTGTGGAAAGACTGAATTCAGGATCAGGATGGATTCTCGATGATAAAAGAATCGAAGTACCAGGGTATAAAAAAGCAAAAGAAAAAGATTGCCAGGTGTCTTTTGATCGAATGATCGAAGTTATGAAGCTGGATCTTGCAAAGAATCCAATCAAAATCACCGTAGAAGGAGATCTGCTAGCAGGCAGTGGTGTTGGAGCCAGTGCGGCTATTTGTGTCTCCTTTGCCCGGGCCTGCAACAAAGAATTTAATCTGAACATGAGCATACTCGATATCAATCATGTCGCCTGGGAAGGAGAATTCGGATACCACGGCCTACCCAGTGGTCTGGATAATACAGTATCAACATACGGTGGTGTCATTAAGTACAGAATAAAAGATGGGATAAAACAATTTGAAAGAATTCAACTTGAAAATCCGATAGAAATTGTTTTGGGTAACAGCGGAGTAACCGCCAACACTGCCTCTTTAAAAGGCTTCCTAGAAGAACAGGAAAAGTCCGATCCGGAACTATTCAATTCAAGACTGAATACCATCAGAACACAGGTTGAAGACCTAGGACAGGCATTATCCAAGGCAGACTTGAAAGAGACAGGAAAGATCATGAATGAAAACCATAAGGTCCTCATCGAGATGGGACTTTCTCACGAAAGACTCATCGAATTGTGCGATAAAGCTTTGTCTCTTGGTGCTTTAGGAGCCAAAGTCACAGGAGGAGGCCGTGGAGGATATATGGTGGCGTTGACCCCCGGGAAAAACCTTCAGGAAAAAGTAGCATCAGCGTTCGAAGCCGAGGGGATTGCCACAATAAGGGCGACCATCGGTGGAAAGCCTACAGATGAGACGACCTTTCAGATTTTAAAATAGATCATCACTAAAATAACTGTAAACACCCCTTATGTCAGAGACAGAAGGGGTGTTTACTAGCCATTATCGGACTATACGATGCATACCACCCAAGCCCCTTATTTTCAGAGGGGATTTTTTTGGAAAGACAGCTCTGGAGGATGAATTATCTACTCAGTCTTAAAAGTACCAAATTTGTCTTTTAATTCTAGAACGATATTGTCCAGCTTCTGAGAAAGCTCAATCATAAACTGCATTGAATTGACAATTTCCTGAGTACCGGCCTGGGCTTCAGCCATGCCAGAAGTTACTTTTTGAGAGACTTCTTTAATCATGTCTGAGGATTTAAGCATTGACTGAACACCATTGCTGATTTCATTACTACCTGCCTTAATCTGGGATGTCACATCATTAATTTGACCTGATGCATCAAGAACTTGTTGCCCACCAATATTCAATTCTGCAACCGATGCCTCAATTTCTGAGAACGCATTAACCGTATCAACAATTTCTTTCAGAATTGAGTCGAATACCATAGAAGTGGCATCAACATTGTTATCAGCAATATCTACAGATGAAGTGATCTCCTTTATCATCTTTGTAATATTGGAAGATGACAAGGCCGAGGTCTCAGCCAGTTTCCTGATTTCATCAGCAACTACAGCAAATCCCTTACCGGCATCACCAGCATGAGCCGCTTCAATGGCGGCATTCATTGATAGAAGGTTCGTCTGAGATGCAATAGCATTGATTGTATTAGCCATCACCTGAATGGATTGAATTTGGTCTACTGCAACTTTAAAAGCTGAAGATGTTTCATCAATTTTCTTCTTCCCTTCATCAGCCATTTCAGATAATGCAGTGGTTGATTCTTTTTTTGCACTTGTAATATTTGCTACATTTTTGAGTGATGCAATCATTTCTGTAATAGCTGCGGTTGACTCTTCTACCATAGACGCCTGGTCATTTATCTGGTCATCGATTGAGACCATGTTAGTAGTAACCTGCTCTATAGCAACAGCATTTCCACCTATATTCTTGTCCAGTGTATCAATTTGCGTTCCAATAGAATTAAGGGTCGCACTGATCTGCTCAATGGCCGTTGTAGTCTCTTCTGTTCCGGCGGTTATTTCTTGTTTAACCCTATTGGTACCATCAATCGATTCTTTTACATTGGCAATTAAGATGCGTAAATTATTGACAAAATAATTGAAGCTTTCCGCCATTTCGTACAATTCGTCTCTGGTTTTGACTTCAAGAACCTGGGTTAAGTCTCCATCTCCCTGAGAAATATTTTTCAGCATGTTATTCGTTTTTTTAATATTACCCACAACCATCAATGTGAATGCTATAATCACTCCTAGGATTGCGATCATACTTATAATCAGAGGTATAAAGATACCAATAAATACTGTTGTTATTAGGTTATCAACATCATCCTGATAGTAGGAAAAAGAAATAACGACATCATCTTCTTCAACATACCTGAGTAATGAAGTTTTTTTATAAGATCCTTCGCCATTTTTAGTAAAATGATACTCAACTCTCCCATTTTTTATTTCAAGAAAGAGCGGTAATAATTCCTCTCCTGTTTCAGAATCTCTTAAATCCGGTTTTGTTCCTTCCAGACTTTTATCCTTGTAATATACAAAAGAACCATCACTGCTAACAATAAAAGGATAGGCATCCAGTAAAATTTTTTCTAATTCAGGATTTCCGCTGAGATCAATATTGGAGGAACCATACATAGCCTCTCTTAACATTTCATTAGCTGATGCTGTTTTTTCATCCAGACTGATTTGAATATTATCTATATATTCTCCCGTGCCAAGAATCCAACCCCATTCTTCGAAATATATAGTAGCGCTGATTTTTTCTGAAGCCTCAGTGTCTCCCGGTTTTACGAACCAATACTTTGTAAAGGCATAACCGTCTTTAACACAATTATCCACATATTGCTTAACATAGGGATTACCTTTAACATCGAGTCTATCCTCAAGATTCTTTCCTAGCAATGCAGCAACGGGAGTTACGATATTCGTGTAATCATCCTGAAATGCAAATAAATAATTGTCAGCGCCAAATGATAAATTTGCAATATACTCTCTTGCCAGAGACTGAGCTTCACTCCTACTGAACTGACCACTTTGTTCCAGATTGTAAAAATGCTCTACTCCTGATTTTGCTAATTGAACCACATTCAGCAATCGGTCTTTAGTCGCACTTAATGTTTCTTCTTCATAAGCCCTCAAATTTTCACTAGAACCTTCCAATAAATTATGATAAGCATCGAGCTTTTCGTTCACAAGAAGTTCAATCATAGCCGTATAGTTTTCATTCAGGTTCTTTTTTGTCATAAAATACAATGAAACAAAACTTATTAAAAAAACGATCGCCACCGGTAACATAATCTTGGTTATTATTTTCATTGTATCCTTCCTGTGCTCTTGGCATTTACAAATTGAATTTTAATTAACACAAATATAATTCTTTATTATCATCATAGGAATACTTTAATTAAAAATCTAAAAAATAATTTTAACACACAATGATTCTCTTAGATATCAAAAATTGAGAGCTAAATAAGCAACTCATTTGATTTCCAATACTTGTTCATTGAAAACTTGAGTCTTGAACATTTTTATGTTCACAGGTAATTCAGAATTATTGAAAATTTAATGATTATGAAATTCATTGAACAAATTTAAAAAAACAAATAGTCAGTTTTTTAATTTTCTTCTTGGAATCCATATTTTATATACCAGTTTTTTAGTATTATATTTTCATCAATGAGGAATATTCCTGCAATTTTTCCACTTAACAAATTGATTTCTAAGATTGAGAAAACCAAGATTTTTTGACCTATATTCTTCGGATCTCAAGCATGAACCTTTCCCTGATAATACCCCGTGGATTCACAACAGATACTCCGAGAGTTATTGTCACAGCCACGGCTTGCTTACCGCTTTCAAATTCATATCTGTGTTTTTCGACAGTCTTTCTGATGCGTTCTGCCAATGTCAAAGCATGTTCTTTACTAGTTCCCGGCAACAAGAGTAAAAACTCTTCGCCTGCCTATCGTGTCACATATTCTAATAGATTTACGAATATTCTCCGTGATGGACATTAATACCGAATCTCCACAATCATGTCCGTAGAAATCGTTGATATTTTTAAAATATCAATATCCGCTCTGACCAGTGCAAACTCACAACCATTTTTTATACCTGTCAAATTCCTGTTGAATTTGTTTTTCCATATACCGTCTGTTATATAGGCCAGTCAGGCTATCAGTCATTGAGATCCGTTCATGTTCCTGATGCAGCCTAGCACCTGATATGGAAGTAGCAATCAGATAATAACTGAAGAAAATCAGCAATGTAGACAATATCAGGGTAATAAATGAAGACATGAAAAATGTTCGATGAAAGGTAAAACTAGTTAGTAACAGGAAAGACAAAATAGGATAGAAAGTAAAACTTGGCTTATGTTGGTCAAGAAATTCAATGATATACTTAAGAGGCGATTTCATAGACTTCTTTACAAACGGCAGAATTGTCAGTTCCAGAATCAAACCTATAACAACAATAGCGTGTGGAACTGATGGAGACAAAAAGTGATCAATATTTAGAAAGATTAAAAATATTCCAGTAGGGATCAAAATATGAGTCTGAACCTTCCATTTCACAAATCCGGTAAATTTGACTCAGCAAATTTTTACTATCAAGATAGATATTCACTATTGTATCAATATGTACGACGAGAATCACTGGTAGAGATGAGTGAACTTCAAAAGCGACCTGCTTTTTGCAGATCTTGTCAATCGAAGTTCATTCCATGTATCTTAACTGTAATGGAATCAAAAAGCACGGTGATTTATGACTTTCTTGAGAAGCAGATTGTTAAGGGAGATCTCAAGCCTGGTGATAAATTACCCTCTGAATCAGAGTTGTGTAACAAATATAGCGTCTCACGCGGTCCGGTTCGAGCAGCCCTTGAAAAATTATCCGCCATTGGACTGGTTTTCAGAAAGAAAGGTGGGGGAACCTATGTGGCAGAACAGAGTATGGACAAACTGCTCAACACCATACTTCCCACTCTAAAATTTCATACAGGGAATTTAAAGGAGATTCAGGACATTAGGTGCGCTCTTGAAAAATTAAGCCTTGAACTCTGTCTTAACAACCACAAAGACAACGATTATGATCAGCTGGATAGATCCATAAAAGCTATGGTAAAGGAAAATCATAACAAAGAGGCTTTTTTTTATCTTGATCGAGAATTCCATACGGCTATTTCCCATCTAACGGGGAATTTTCTGCTTCATACGATAAACTTGCTGATTTGGGATCTGCTGCATAATGTTCCTAAAAATGAGTTGTATATCCTCAGTTTAGAGGAGATAGTAACCCAACATAAGCGAATCTATAAGAGCATCAAAGAAAATGATCTGGAACTAGCCACATTATATACTGTCAGACATTTGACAAGACCTATTCATACTGAGTCCAAAAAAGCTGATCCGATTCCCGACAAAAAACGCTGGAATCCCTGGCTGTCCAGCACTCTCTAGCCTCTAACTCTTTTTACTACATATTCAGAATTTAAACACAGTTCTCTACAGATCGAAATATCTTTTAAAATGATTTTCTCATGAGAAAGCAAAAAATGAAATTTATTTTTTGCATTATTTAAAAACCCATGATACCATCAACTTGTAGTACAGATTACACTATTTCTTTGTATATATGGCTTATTATGCGGAATATTGCATTGAAACATACGCACCTGTACTACAGATGAAAAATTATGGAGGTTTAATCAATATGGGTTTGATCATGGTTTTATTACTGGTTGTGTCAATCGTTCTCATGGTATTGGCAACATCACTCTTTAAATTACACCCTTTTATTGCCCTAATTTTTGCGGCACTGTTTGTGGGGCTGGGAGCATCCGCTCTGGGTCAGTTTGATGTAATGGCAGTAGAAACGACCTTAAGAAACGGGTTCGGTGGGATTCTGGCTTACATTGGAATCGTCATTGTTCTGGGAACGATCATAGGGGTGTTTCTTGAAAAATCAGGAGCGGCTGTTAAAATGGCAGATACAATCCTGAAACTCGTAGGTCCCAAAAGACCAGGCCTTGCCATGAGTTTTATCGGTTGGTTTGTTTCAATACCTGTATTCTGTGACTCAGGGTATGTCATCCTTTCCGCCCTGCGGAAATCTGTGACAAGAAAGGCAAAAGTTTCTGCCACCATGATGAGTGTTGCCCTGGCAACAGGTTTGTACGCCTCTCATACTCTGGTACCTCCCACTCCAGGACCTATTGCCGCAGCTGGAAACCTGGGTCTTGAAGACAGCCTCGGTCTTGTTATTCTTGTCGGTATTTTTGTCTCTCTTTTCACAATGATAGCCGGTTTTATCTGGGCAAAATACATTGGTGGAAAAATTACGATTCAGGAAGATCGCGACAATGAAGAATTCTTCAAAAACGGATTTGAAGTCGAAGAAGATCTAATAGAAAAGACATACGGCAAACTGCCTTCCACCTTTATGTCCTTTGCTCCAATCCTTATTCCTATTTTCTTTATTGCCATGGGAACCATTGCCTCTTTTCCAGGAGATCTGATGGGAACTGGCTTTATATCTAATCTTTTTAAGTTTTTTGGAAAACCAGTGATGGCACTTCTTGTGGGTCTCCTATTTGCTCTTGGCCTCGCTCCTAAATTGAATGAAGAAGTTCTGATGAAGTGGATTGGAGAAGGTGTAAAAATCGCCGGGCCCATCATTTTAATCACCGGTGCCGGTGGTGCTTTCGGAGCGATCATCAAAGCGACTCCAGTAGCCGATTTTCTTGGCCAGTCCATGAGTGGTTGGAGCGTTGGTATCCTTGTACCATTTTTCATTGCCGCGGCTCTGAAAACTGCTCAAGGTTCCTCAACAACAGCTCTGGTAACGACTTCCGCGTTGATGGCGCCTCTCCTGGTTTCACTTGGTCTCGATTCTACCATGGGGGCTGTCCTCACTGTAATGAGTATCGGTGCCGGAGCCATGACTGTGTCTCACGCTAATGACTCTTATTTCTGGGTCGTAGCGGAATTTACCGGAATGGATGTTAAAACGGCCTACAAGTCACAAACCGTGGCCACCTTGATACAGGGAGTTGTTGGTATTATTGTTGTCTTTATTCTTTCTTTATTTCTTTTGTAAAATATAAACGTATTTTTCACAATGAAAAAGGGAGAGCAAAAATTTTGCTCTCCTTTTTCTTTCTCCGATTCTAAAGACAATTTTTTTTATATCAATTGATCAGAGTATGATAAAATTACAACCGAAGTGGGCTTGAAGGAGACATTCATATGGACCTGATAATGATATTGTTATTTACTTCATCAATCATACTGATCGTTGTTGCGACATCAGTTTACAATATACACCCTTTTATTGCTTTAATTTTTTCCTCTCTCTTCGTTGGGCTCGGAGCTTCTGTCTTAGGACAGTTTGAATTGATAAATATAATCCCCACCATCAATAACGGTTTTGGAAAAATTCTTGCCAACATCGGTATAGTCATCGCTCTTGGAACAATCATTGGGGTATTTCTGGAAAAATCAGGAGCTGCCATAAAAATCGGGGATGCGATCATAAGGGCAACGGGCCCCAAGAGGCCGGAATTGGCCATGAGCATCATCGGATGGTTTGTTTCAATTCCAGTATTTTGTGATTCGGGATACATCATCCTATCAGCCTTGAGAAAATCGGTGACAAAAAAAGCCCATGTGTCTGCAGCGATGATGAGCATAGCCCTGGCCACTGGACTCTATGCGTCTCATACCCTGGTTCCCCCAACTCCGGGTCCTATTGCAGCAGCCGCAAATTTGGGACTTGAAAAAAATCTTGGTCTGCTCATCCTCTATGGGCTCTTAATTTCTATTTTTCCTTTAACTGCAGGAATACTTTGGGCTGGGTATATAGGTAAAAGAGTGGAGCTTCAGGAAGACCGGGACAATGAAGAAGCCCTCATTTATGATCTGGAAACAGAAGAGAAAACCATTGAATCCATGTATGGCAAACTACCTAGCACATTTATGTCATTTTCTCCCATTATCATTCCAATTTTCCTGATTACATTGGGAACAATAGCTTCAATCCCGAGAATAAGCTCTCTTTCCGGTAAAGTCCCGCAGCTCACAGTGGGAACAGAAGTATTGATTAATTTTATATCTTTCATAGGGAAACCTGTGACTGCCCTTCTCATAGGATTTCTATTTGCATTAAGACTGGCACCAAAGATGAATGAAGATGTGCTTATGAGGTGGGTGGGCGAAGGCATCAGAACAGCCGGTCCCTTTATATTGATTACAGGAGCTGGTGGAGCCTTCGGTGCTATTATCAAGGCAACATCCATCGCCTCTTTCCTGGGGGCATCCATGAGTGGATGGAGTCTTGGTATTTTAGTGCCCTTTTGCGTCGCTGCCGCTCTGAAAACTGCCCAGGGTTCATCGACAACAGCTCTTGTGACAACATCGGCTTTGATAGCTCCCCTTCTCGGTACTTTAGGGCTGAATAGTCCCATAGGCTCCATTCTAACGGTTATGAGCATCGGTGCCGGAGCCATGGTGGTCTCACATGCTAACGACTCCTACTTTTGGGTTGTTGCCCAGTTTACCGGTATGGATGTTAAAACAGCCTACAAATCACTCACGGTGGCCACCTTGATTCAAGGATTGGTCACCATGACAGTTGTATTCATTTTATCTCTCATTCTTCTTTAAAAAAAGTTTAAAAATACAATCTATGGTTTAATATAAGCATACCCACAGAGTTGTTTATCTATCAATTCTTTCACTCCGGCGGGTACAATTGTAATAAACTCAAAGATATCATCTTGTTCTATTTGCATTCCCTTCAATGAATTAAGACAAGCACAGATATGAATCCCTTTTTCTGAAAGATCTTTAAGTTCCTTAGAAAAAAGACTATTTTTTATTAAATATTCCTTAACTGCCACTGAATTAGCCACAATTTCTATCTCAAATGTTTTGTCTGATAATTCATTTATTAAGTTTTTTACATTTGAAAGAAGCAAGTTCCATTTATCATTCTCATCTATGTGAAATACGACTTTCATTTGCATCTTCGCCTCCATTTTATTTTCACTTTTATTGCATTAGAGCCTGCAGGGTTCGTCAAAGATTGTTTGTAAATACTGTATAGAACAGCTTGGTTATGAAAAGAAAATTATGACTGAACCCAGATGGGCTTCTATGTCACCTGCACAGAGTCCCCGGTTAAAGATCTTTCACCACATAACGATCTCGGCCGGCATTCTTGGCCATGTACAGTGCCTTGTCTGCTGTTTCCACAAGCTCTTCAATGCCTTTCTTTCGCTTTGAATTATTATGATCAGAATCGATAAAGGAGACACCTACAGAGACAGTAACATGCCCCATTGGATGTGAGGATTGCGGTATATTAAGGGCGCGAGTATTCTCAACGATACTGGCAGCCATTCTTTTTGTTGTTTCAAGATTGGCTGATGGCAGTAGAAAAGCAAATTCCTCACCTCCATAACGGAATATGTAGTCTGACTTGCGCTGCACCATAGATTTGAGCATTTCGGAGAAATTCTGCAATAGTCTATCACCAGCCTGATGGCCGTAACTGTCATTGTATTTTTTAAAATAATCCAGATCGGCCATTATAAATCCGACCGAGATACCGGAACGGTTGAACTGCTGTATAATGTTTTTGACCACAATGTCCAAATAACGACGATTGTATAGCCCCGTTAAGCCGTCTCTGATTGCCAGTTCATTCATTTTATCCATGGCAATATTAAGTTTCTTATGTGTCGACATTCTTGTTTGCTCAAATACGAAGGCAAAAAGAAAGACCCCTAAATAGCTCAAAACCAGGCGGATCATGAACGGGGAGGAGAATGGCACAATGAATGAGAACTCTCCTGCAAAAAAGTTGAGTAAAATAGACAAGCATATCATTAAGAGGGTAAAGAAAGAGCCTAATCCTGTACCCAGAAGGAACAGAGCCACAAGTGGAAAAAGGTAGTACCACACAAAGGCCATTTGATTGCTTACACCGGAATGAAATAGAAACATGAAGAAAAACTGTAAAAGCAGAATACTCAGGATACTGCAGAACATCAGTCCTATTCCGGAACGAAGAAGAAAAATCAGTCCTACGATTAATATTGAAACAATAAAATTAAGGGACGAATAAAAATAATTTTTTTCCCTGAAGAGGAGAAATCCCATTACGATAAGCATGAGGATTCCAAGAACCATGAGGAAAAAAAGCATTGTGAGTTTACGTATTTGTTCACCATCTTCGATGCCAGAAGAATCCGTAAAATCGGTGTTAAATATTTTTGCAATAAACTCTTTCATATCATATGCAGATTATTATGTTTTTACATATATATGTCTATAGTATTATAAGGCTCTGCCCCTAAATTAGATTGATGCTGCATAGAGGGTCCTCCATTTTCTAGACACATAAAATGTTACATTTTTTACCTGAAAAATTATTGATAACGGTTATCTTAAACAGAAGAAATAATCAGTAGGAAATTCCATTTCTAAGGATTATTTCCTCCTGTCAATTGAAGATTACATGATTATAGAACTCGAACCGCATGGTAGAAAGGCCCCCAAAAAAGACTGATTTGAAGAAAGAGTACAGCTCTTAGGATCTGAATCAAGTTTTACCACTTCGATGTATACGCTTAATTAAAGATTCTCTATTACGCTACGTAAGCACCACCGTTTATATCCAGGGTTATACCTGATATAAATCCATCGTATTCTCCTACAAGAAACAATACGGCTCTGGCCACATCATTGGGAGATCCTGCCTGCTTCAAAGGGATCGACTCAATTGTTTTGTCTGCCGATTCTTTGGATGTATGAGTGGCATGAAAGGATGTGCCCAGTATTAAACCGGGAGCAACACAGTTGACCCGGATGCCCCTGTCTCCTAACTCCGTTGATGAATGTCTGGTCCAGGTAATGATGGCCCCTTTGGATGTTGAGTAGGCAATTGAGCCGCGGTGACCGCCTTTCCTTCCCGCCAGAGAGGCCAAATTAACGATGGAGCTTCCTTCTTTGTGTTTGGCCAGGATTGGCGCGGCAGCCTGGGTGATCCAGATGGTACTGGAGAGATTCAGATCCATGATTCGTGTCATAAAGTCCGTATCCAGTTCTTCAATTCCCCGTCTTTCTATCAATGATCCTGCATTATTGACCACACTGTGGAGGGGACCTATTTTGGTGCAGGCTTCATCGACGACTTTCTGGCAGGTTTCTCTTGTTGTCAGGTCAGCTTGAATGGCTAAGAATTTGACCCCTTCTTCGGAAGCTAATTTATTGAGGAGATCAGCTCCTTTGCTGCTTGTTAAATATGTTGTGGCAACATTGACTCCGGCTCTGATGAGTTGTTCACAAATAGCAAATCCTATTCCCTGACAGCCTGCCGTCACTAATACATTTTTATCTTTTAAATTTCCCATTAATATCTCCTTAATCTTTACGGTTTAATCTTTTTTAACGATTCCTTTGGTGAGGATAATGTTTCCAAATAATGCCGATTCACTGGTGGCGATAACAGCATAAGCCTTGCCTGCCCTTTCATAAAAATCAGCTCTAGGGATAATGGCCATACAGTCTGTTTTTCCTTCCCATTTTTCGATCAAAGCCTTATATTCTTCCCAAATAGAAGGAACTCCATATCCTTCTCTCGAAACTTTCATCACTGTGACGCATGTTTTTTCAATATCATCCAATGGAAAAAACTGAAGGATATCGTTCAAGACCCGCGTAATACCTAATCCATCCAATCTTACGAGACGACGAGCCCGAGAGGCTCCGGGAAAATTGGCATCTCCAATAACAATTTCATCAAAATGTCCCATTTCCATAAGAATCTTCAATAGTTCGGGCGAGAGAGTTTCGGGTATATTTTTTAACATGACGATCTCCAGTTTTTATTCTTTATTTTATCTTAAGTACTGAGTTCAATATAATTTTTCATAGGATAACTGTTCATCACAGGCCAAAGAAATTTGGTATTAACATGACAATACCAGGGATATAGGTAATGAGTAAAAGTATGACAATCATCGCAAAGAAATAAGGTATAAATGCCTTAATCGAGTCAGAGATACTAATACCGGCTATTCCGCAGGACACAAAGAGACAGACTCCCACAGGGGGTGTAAACAGACCAATAGCCAGGTTCATAATCATGATGATGCCAAAATGAACTGGATCGATTCCCAAAGCAGTCACGACAGGAAGCAATATGGGAGTAAAAATGATGACTGCCGGGCTTAAATCAAGCCAAGTACCCACAAAGAGCAGCAGGAGATTGATCATAAGCATTATTATGATTTTATTGCCGGTGATACCCAGAATTAAATTTGCCAGCATAGCTGGAACTCCCTGACTGGCAAATAACCAGCCTAAAGCACTAGCTGTGGCAATCATCAGGGCGACCATTCCTGTTGTAATAGAAACTTCGATGAAGATATCGCCTATGTTGGAAAGTTTCAGTTCTTTGTAATAAAAGACACCAAGACAGAATGAGTAGAGAGCGGCAATCCCTGCAGCTTCGGTAGGCGTGAAAAAACCTGTGATGATGCCTCCCAATATGATGATGATTGTTAGAAGTGCGGGAATACTCTTTATGATGATAATGAGCGCTTCCTTGAATTCAATCTTTGAATCGACAGGGTAATCTCTCTTTGCCGCTATAAAAAAAGTGACAATCATAAGAGCGATCCCCACTAAAATACCCGGCAGCATTCCTCCAAGAAAGAGCTTGGCGATGGAAGCTCCTGAAGCAACTCCGTACACGACCATGGGTATACTAGGGGGAATAAGAACTCCAATTGTAGATGAAGTTGCCGTAACGGCGACTGAGAAGTCTTTATCATACCCTTTGTCAATCATAGCAGGGATTAAAATCCCGCCCACAGAGGCAGTATCGGATGTAGCAGATCCTGTGATTCCGGCAAAGAACATACTGGAAACAATATTGATATAGGCTAAACCTCCTCTTAAAAAACCAACCATGACCTTAGACAGGTTGATGAGGTCTGTGGTGATTCCACCTAGAGCCATGAATCGTCCTGTAAGAATGAACAAAGGTACGGCTATGAGCGTAAAGGAGTCCATTCCAACATACATTCTCTGGACACTCACCATTAAAGGAACGCTACCCGTAACAAATATACCGGCGATTGCAGCCAGACCCGTGCAGACAGCTATAGGAACATTGATAAACATCAATCCGATCATGACTGCAAATGATATAATCGTTACCATTTTAACTCCTGTTCTCTTTTTTAAAGTTTTGGATTAAATAATAAATTGACAATATAAGAAGCAAAATGCCCGTGACCGGGATGACCGCATAATAATAGGACATAGGAATTCTCATGACTGAGGAAACCTGCTTATGCATTACCCTGGCGATTTTGAATCCATAAAAAGCCATGAAAAAACCAAAGAATCCAACCAGGAGATTGATGATAATTTGGTTAACATACTTAAAGTTCTGGCCATATTTATTTACAAAGAAGTCGATACCTAAATGTGCTTTTTTCTTCAACGCAAGACCACTTCCAAGGAAGCAAAACCACATGAACATGATACGGGAAAGCTCTTCGGTCCATGAGAATGGAACCTTCATAAAGGCTCTGGAAAAAATTTGTATTAGAATTGAAAGTGTCATAATGAGTCCTATGACCTTAATAAGATTACCTACAATTTTTTCATATAGAATATCTATGAATTTATCCATTCTCATGTCTCCTGATACCTCTCGATTATTTTAAAAATGCTGCAATGATATCGCTTCCAATTTGATCGGAATAGTCGTTGTAAAGAGGTTGCAGTTTCTTTTTGAAGGAAGCCTTATCTACATCAGAGACTATGGTCATTCCTGCGCTCTCAAGAGTTGCCAATGTTTCCATAAGTCCTTCTTGATCAAGATCCTGTGCATACAAACCTGCCTTGGCTGCTTCGTCGAGGACAATAGTTTTCAGTTCAGCAGGAAGGCTGTCCAGGAAGTTTTTGTCAAATACAATAGTATTGGGTGTACAGAAATGCTCTGTCAAAGAGAGATACTGTGTAACTTCAAACTCTTTTTGTGCAACAACAATGGCAGGAGAGTTTTCGGCAGCATCAACAACCTTTGTCTGCAGAGCCATATATCTTTCTGAAGCGGCAACAGGTACAGGTGTAGCTTCTAATAGTTCCATTGTTCTGATCATAATGGGACTATCCATAACTCTGATTTTAAGGCCTTTAAAGTCATCTGCTGTGTTTATGGGACCTCTGGAACTGTAAACACTCCTAGGACTTCTGATCATCCATCCACCGATCGTTATATTTGCTTTCTTTTCAAGAATTGCGGAAAGAGTTTCATCCAATCCTGCATCGAGAACGGCTCTTTCATGGTCCATTCCTTCGACAATATAGGGAAGATCAAAGATCATAAAAGCTGGATCTATGGAGCTAAGGAAGGATGTATTGATTTCTGCGCCCTGTATGCTTCCAATCTGCAGTCCGGCAATATAGTCAGCGTGGTCGCCCAGTTGTCCACTGTCAAAAACCTGTACATCAATGATTCCATTGGTAGCGTCCTCAACATTTTTTTCAAAAAAGTAAAAGGCTTTAACATTGTTGTCTGCAGGGTTGCTGGGTGTTGCCATTTTCAGTACGTATTCACCTTTTTTTGCTTCTGTACCCGAATCTTGTGCTCCCTCTGAGAAAACGGGAATGGTCATTGCAAAAAGAACCATCATTAAAATCAATTTCTTCATCTGAATCCTCCATTTTTTTCATACAACGGTACATGTTGTAAACCATGTTCTATTTACGCTACCATAGGTTTTACCTGAACGCAACTTTTTTTTTATAAACTGAATATATATTCAAACGAAAAAGCATTTAAACGTATTTTAATTGACATTTCATGAACCATGTATCATTATATTTAAGTACATGTATCTTTTACATGGGCTTTTTTAGCATGTTAATATGAAGACCAGAGAGTGCTATTTTACATTGTATCCCTATTGCTTTAGTTGGCACCTCGGTACCAGGGAGCTTTATTTTGCTTCAGCCAATAAGATATTTTCTTGTTGAGCCATTGAGGATGTGTTGATAGAATAAAATTCTGTATTTGCTCAATGACTGAAGAACTGGTAATTTTAAATCTAAATATTCAAAGGAATTATAAAACTGTGGATAATAAATCCAAGAAAAAATATCGCTATCTAGAGGTTTATGAAAATCTTGTGAATAAGATCACAAAAGGAGAATTTGCACTGGATGAAATGCTCCCCTCTGAAAAAGAGATAGGTCGAATGTATTCGGTAGAAAGAACCACAGTAAGAAAAGCTCTAGGATTACTCGTAGATGATGGTTTTGTCCAAAAGTTCCAAGGCCTTGGAGCTAAGGTTATCAGTACTGAAAAAGTGAAGAATGCCAGCTCCAATTTAAAAAAGAGTGATACGATCTTATTTTTTCTTCCTAAAACAAAGGAAAATATGGATCGATTAACCCAACCATATTATTCCCTGATGTTCTTTAATCTGGAAAATGAACTGAAAAGGAATGGCTATAAGACGATTTATTCAACGATCAGTGAAAACGATAATATTGAAGATTTACTGAAACAGCAGACCTATGCGGGGATCATTTTTGCTAGTTACGGAGTCTCAGAGAAACATCTTCACTATGTTTCAGAAAACAATATACCTTTTATTACAGTAAATAATGATTATACCGAGGCGGTCTCTGTTGTTCCTGATAACTATACAGGGGGCTATCTTGCAGGAAAACATCTAATTGAATTAGGTCATCGTAAAATAGGACTGATCACAGGAAATACGGAGGATATGTCCTGTCGTCAGCGCTTAGCCGGATTTACCATTGCCCTGGGTGAATCAGAATTGCAAATCGATAAAAAGTATATCCGCAACGCAAATTGGCTGGCAGATAAAGCGATTTTTCAAACTCAGGATCTTCTTGAAAAGAATAAAAAAGATCTACCCACTGCTATATTTGCCTTCAACGATGAAATGGCGATTAGTGCGATGAAGGTTATCAACGAATCAGGATACAACGTTCCCGACGATATAAGTTTAATCGGCTTTGACAATATTTCTCAGGCTAAATATGTTTATCCTGATCTCACGACAATTCATTCTAATATTGAAACAATATGCAGAACTGCCGTCTGGATTCTTAATAATAAAATAAGAAAGGATGTTCATGATAATTTCAAGATATTAGTACCGGTGCATCTGATAAAAAGAGGATCAACAGCCCCTGTCAACTGACAAAGGGAGCGAATCCATAGCTCTTCGTGGGAGAACCTTTTAAATGAAACACAAAGCTCTCTTACAGACTTTTTTTGATTTAGACTTCAGCCAAAGATCTGTATATGTGCTGTTTCTCATTTTTAAGAAAGACCTTTTCTAGAATGATCGATAGAAAGTAGTAGAATATGATACCTGTTACGACATGAATACTCGTAAAAGGAACACCGAAAAATTCCAATTCATAAGTAAATACAGGTAACTTTGTTACGGTCCACATCCCCAGAAAAAAGATTAAATAGGATAAACGGGCATCTTTCTTCCCCAACAAGGCAGCAATGGGAAATGCAGCATACAGTGGCCCCGCAGCAAAGGTAGCCAAAATAAGAGCCCAGAGATAGCCTTTCAGCCCAGCGTCATGTCCCATGTGTCTTATTACCACCTCTTTAGGAATGAGTACATCCAGAAGATTCATGGTAATCAAGATGGGAGGGAGAATCTTCAACATGCTTCCCACACTGGATAAAGAGATCTGAAGGGCGGAAGTAGCCGTATCCTTTTTAATAAAGAAAAGGACTCCTAAAATGATGAGCATCAATAGGGTTAGAGCATAATCTTTTAGACCTTTCATAAGGCATCACCCAGAGTGATTGAAACAATTATTACGAATAAAACAGTCATAAAAAAGGCTCCGATATTCCGGTAAAGGGCAAATTTTCGGCCAAAATACTTTTTTTCCACTGGATAAGTTACAAATCCGATTCCCATCAAAGCAGATATAAAACCGGTAACTTGGGCCAATCCCGCACCACTTTCAATAAGAGTGGCTCCTAAGGGAATGGTTATAAAACTGGGAATCAAAGTCACCGCACCAACCAAGACAGCAATGGCAACACCTGTTACACCCGAATCTGAACCAATGATTCCTGAAATAGCTTCTGGAGAAAATACAGCCAGACTCAAGCCCATTAATAACATTATAAATGACATCTGAGGCAGCAGGTGCAAAAAAACCTTAAGAGACTTCTGCAGAGCCATCCTAGCCTTATTTTTGTCTTTCACTAAGGTGATTATCAGCAGAACAAGTGCCGCTAAATAGTAAAGAATAGATTCCATTATTTCCCCTTCATAATCCTTCCATATTCATCCAGAAAAAAGCTAAGGGTCTTAACCCGGAACCGAATATCTTTCTCAAATTCTGCCAATTCATTCCACCCTCTTTCTGTCAGACTATAATACTTTCTAACTGGTCCACTCTGTGAATCATCAAGATGAAGATTGACCTTTCCTTCCCTTTCCAAACGGTTTAAAGTCCGGTACAAGAAAGGCCTATCAAGCTTGTTACCCGGAATTTTCTTTTCAATGCGCTCATGCAGCTTCACTCCGTAAGACGGTCCTTCTGTTAACGCTAATAAAATAAAAGCCTGGGCATGATGGCCATGTTGAAATGCACCCATACCAATCCCTCCTCAAGATGCATGTAACATATATATGCGTCAGTCACATATAATTTATATTATATATTATTTTATTTATAGCGAAGATCTACATAGAAAATAACGAAACTCTAAAATGAGTTTGTTTAATGCTACATAGAACATTTTTATATATTTTATTTGAAAAAGATGATTAGCGTTCTGCTGCCCCAAAGGAGTCTATTCATGTTCCCTCTGGTCTTGATCTAAAAAGATATTTGGATATATCAACCTTATTTCAGATAATCCCCACACCGGTCGTTGCGCTCTGAATTTACTTTTCAACCCTTTGGATCTGCTGGGAGTGCTCCTTTAGATCATCAAAACCAGTGATGGACTGACCATAGTCTTCAATGATATCAATCTCTGACTCAACAAATTCCCGGGCAATAGCTTTTGTCCGTATTGAACTAATTTCGCCCTTATTAATAATAACTCTAGCGATGCTAATTCCCAGTTTTGTTAAATCTTCCTTAATTTGAATGGATTCTGAAAAACTTAATTCATCCTCATTTAGAATTAAAACGATTTCGGTTCTCTCTCTGTCCTGTAATTCCCTCAACATTTTTTCATAGCGTGTTTTCATCTTTTGCAGCCGAATATAAACAGGATCATCATCCAACTGATCCAGATTTTCCTTCCGTATTCTTCCCACAGAATTCTTTTTTTCAATAATTTCTTTACGCATGGCCTCAAGCTGGCGCAACCAAAGAAGATTTACCGAACTGAGAGCAAGAGTTTTCATTGTCAGCGCTGTTGGGGGTGTGTCAATAATAATATGATCGAAGTGTGTATCGTCATAGCATGCCTCCAGTGCTAACCATGCCGCATACTCTTCCATTCCGGGAGCAAACTTTAAAATATTAAAATACTTATCAATATTCAGAGCTTGCTGATAGTGATATAAACTTTTAAGATTTTTTTTAACACTCTTCATATAGGATTGACTGATCTTATTCATATCAGTTTCACGCACAAAAAGATTATTCAAAACCTTTTTTTCTTTTCCTGAAAACTTTGTTTCAAAAATGTCATGCAAATTATGAGCAGGGTCAAATGAGTCAAGCAAAGTTATGGTTCCCTCCTCACTAGAACGAACCGCAAAAAGTGAAGAGCTGGTGGATTTACCAACTCCTCCCTTACCAATAAAAATTTGAATTTTTCCCATCAAGGTTCCCCCATGACACTGGCCAGTTCACTCAATCCATTACCTGTCTGAGAAGCCCGGGTAAGAATCTTTTCCAAATCTCCCTGCATTACAGGAAGAAGTTCTAAAGCAATGGCCATGGGCGGCGACGGGAAACCCACAAAATTACCATACAACATCAGAGCAAAAGAATGTTCCATTTCAGTGATCTCATAAGCAATCTGAGATGTTGCTTTATGGTTCATAGCCTGCGCAAAACCGTTCAGAAAGCCTTTTATGGATACCAAAAAATTGGTTTTATTCATCTAAAACTCCAAAGCCTCTGATATCCTGTTTATTTCCACCCTTGATAGGCAAAACAGAGTAGATTCCATATATCCCCATTAATATAGCCAGATACATGTGATATCGATAAATCGGAATATACCAGGAAAACAAAGCGAAGAGAGCTCCCAAATCTACAGAATAGAGAGATAGGGTTTTCATCCTCCTGAAGCGACTGACACTCATACCGGCATTCTTAACACTCCTCTGATATTCCAGAGTTCTGATAAGAATCGGCAGAGCCACAGAAAAGATGGCTGCTCCTAGAAGGCCAATCACCGAATTAATCCGGTTTGCTCCCCATGAAGAAACCTCGATTTTTTGAAAGATTGTCAGTGTAATCAAAAGGACTGTGATTACAGAAATGTGTATCCATGTCAGTCTATTTATTTTTTTTAATGCCTTCTCCAGCATGATGCCCACCTTATAAGAATACGGTCTGACCGATTAAAAATCAGACAGACCGCAAAACAAAAATATCAAGCCTGAGTGGCAACAACTGGTTGTTTCTTAGAAAGGGCCAAAATACTTTCTATGGCTACAAAAACAACGATAGCAATAATCACAATGTTTATGACTCCCAGCATGACTTGTCCACCAGCCATATAGCTGGCTTGGTTGAGGATCAATGCCCACATTGTCATAAACAGCATAAAACAAGCGGGAAGAAGGGTCACAAGGAATCCCTTTCCACCACGTTTTTTCAAGTAAACTGAGGCTGTAAAAAGTGCAAGAGCCGCCAGTGTTTGGTTATTGGCACCGAAAAGAGGCCACAGAGTGAGGGCACCCTTTCCATCAACCCCGGATGAAAAGGCCAGAATACCAGCAGTAATCAATGCCAATAAGGTAGCACCATATTTATTGGTAAAGAAACTCTTTGAATCGGTAGCACCGACACGGTTGGCACCAAGAAGCTCTTGAATGACATAACGTTGGAGACGAGTGGTTGTATCTAATGAGGTTCCGGCAAAGGAAGCTACAAAAACACCCATTATAATAATACCCAGATATTTAGGGATTCCTAGAAAAGTAATCATATTGGCAGAACCTTCTACAAAGGCTCCCACTTTAGCACCGAGACCCGCAGCAGATCCCCAGGAAGCATAGTGTTCTGTCCATTTGGCCAAACCGGTAACAGATCCCACATCTCCCTTAGCGGCAAGACCGATCCCTGCTACCGTTGCAATGATTACCAGAACAGCCAAAGCACCTTCCATCAGCATCGAACCATACCCAACAAACATGGCGTCATCTTCATGAGCAACCTGTTTAGCGGTAGTTCCAGAGGCAACAACAGCATGAAAACCGGAAATAGCACCACAGGCAATTGTAATAAAGAGGAAGGGCCACATTGATGGCGCTCCTTCAGGATGGGACTGTACTGCAGGAGCTACAACTGACAATCCATTAAAAGCCGAGACGATTATCCCAACAATGAGCAAGCCCATAGCAATGAAGAGTTCCCAGGCATTGATATAGTCACGAGGCTGTAGAAGTGTTGTTACAGGAAGAGTTGATGCAATAAAGGCATACGCAAAAAGAATCAAGGTCCATGTACCTGTGGCAGGCATAGATCCTATCATAGGCATATCCATCGGAATAAAATGACCGAGGACAACGGTAATATACATGGCAATAACTGCTAGAATGGTAGTTCTGACAACATGTGCATTTTTTCTATAAACGGCATAACCCAATGCCAAGGCAATAGGTATTTCCATCCATACAGGAAATACGGCTTCCGGGTACATATGGAAAATAACAGCAATAATCATACCGAGAATAGCAAGGAAAAGCCACAATTCGATAAATACAATCAGAAAGAAAGCAACGCGGATACGTTTGCTTATATACTGTGATGCAATTTCCGATATGGATTTTCCCTGCGTTCTCAGCGACATAATCAGTGCAGAAAAGTCATGGACGGCACCCATAACAATAGAACCGACAACGACCCAGATAAGAGCAGGCAGCCATCCCCAGATGACACCGATTGCGGGACCAACAATGGGGCCGGTACCAGCAATAGAAGTAAAGTGATGACCAAAGATAATGCCTTTTTTTGTCGGTACATAGTCTACACCGTCTTCAAACTCTTCTGCAGGGGTCTGATTCTTGTTGGAGAGTTGAAAAATTTTCTTTCCAATAAATTCTCCATACAAACGGTACGCAATAATGTAACCTGCGAAGGCTAGTACCATGATAAGTACAGCGCTCATAAAAAATACCTCCCTAATAATATTATTATTAGCTATTTATGTTATTCACCGCATAGGGTGATATAAATATTAAACACCTATTGATCATAGCTGTCTAGTAACTATTTTTTCAAAATGGTTTATTATGGGATTTATTATTTGGAATATTTAGTTTTTATGGAATTTTACACGCCAGATTAGCGAATAATCTCTTCAAAAGACGTTAATATGCATTAATATTCGTTAATAATCGCATAATTGTATTATTTAAAATGTATTTTTAACGAATATGTTAACAAAAACAAAGGGATCTCGTGTATTCTAGCCTGACTGCAAGACAGGTTTTGGCGCACCTCTTGCCTTCCCAGGCTTCTTAGGAACTTTTTCACCGAATAAAAATATCTCCATCCATCTGCAGTTTCCGCAAGAATTGTGCAAGCAGGAAGGACCATTTCAAATCTTTGCTATCTATGACACCTTATTTCGATATGGTATTCACTCTTTCAATTCTTTAACGTAATCTTCAATTGCTTCACGAGTTGTAACCCATTCTTTATTAATTTTAACAGCTGAAAGCTTTCCCTTTCTAGCAAGTAACGAAAGATACTCCTGGGAGTAATTACAGTATTTGCTTGCGTCTCTGAGATTTATGAAACCTTGTTTTTCTGTTGTATTGGGTTTGATACTATTGAGATATATTATCAGTGATCTTTCAATAGAGCGACCAATAAAATTCTCAAAAGACTCTTCGTTTCCTATATTTGCTTCATTTAATACTCTGTAATATTTTTTTCTATCCACTTTCAATATAACTGTTGGGGGAAACCCATTCTTCATTAGTATTAGATTCATTAACAAACGGGCGACCCTTCCATTCCCATCAATGAAGGGATGGATGCAGACAAATTTGTAATGAAACTGTGCTGCTAATACTGATATAGGTAAACTAAGCATATTTTCGTAATACCAGGACATGAGTTCTGACATTAAGCTTTTTACTTTTATTGCTTGGGGAGGTATTATTCTTGCTCCGACAATTCTTACGTTATGCCTACGATAAATTCCTGCTTCAAGATCATCAATTCCTTTGAGAATTAGTCTATGGAGCTCTTTTATCGAATCTTCTGTGAAATCAGTTCTTTTGGATATGAGTAATTCTAAATATTGAATACCTTCCTGATGGTTTATAACCTCAAGGTGCTCATTTACTGTTTTTCCACCGATTGTTACACCAGAATTCAGAACAATCTCGGTTTCATTAAGAGATAGTGTATTCCCCTCTATAGCATTTGAATTATATATCCATTCTACTGCGAATTGTTCATTCAATTTCTTAACTATGGAGGTATTTAGTGGTCGATTTGAATCTAGTTCTCTTTTTTTACCTTCAATACTCTTTATTAACTTAGGGTCCATATCGGTTCCTTCAAATAATAATTTATCCGATATTGTAAGACATAAATTTGTTTCATGCAAATATAACATCCAAATAACAAGCAGAATTGTTCCTGGAGCGAAGCGCAAGGATTTGGCGGGCTCTTTGCATTCGAACGAAGTGAGTGCAAAGAGCCTGACAAAAAATTCTGTCTTCGTTCATTTGCTTGTTCTACGGCCTCTTTTTATGCCGGATTTTTCATTTTAAAATATTGTATTATTATTTTATCAATAATGCGAGTTTTTCTTGTACTTCAGAAAAAGCAGTTTCTGTTGCTTTTTCAATAAATGCAGCTTCTCGAACTCGCCAATCTAAGTTTTTTACCTGATCTGATAAAACAACACCTGATATTTTTCTTCCAATAACCGGTACTTCGAAGGGGTAGTTTTTTATTTTACTCGTAATTGGGCAAGCAATCATTAGCCCCGTTTTAGAATTATAAGAAGAGGGTGAAATAACTATTGCTGGTCTTTTTCCTGCTTGTTCATGTCCGGCCTGAGGAGTGAAATTTAGCCAGATTATGTCTCCACGTTCAGGTATATATTGTTTTTTCACCAGGATTCATTCCCTTCAGGCATACCAAAATCGATTTCATTATGTAAATTCTCTTCTGTAATACAACTTAATAAATCTTCGAGGTTGCGTTTTGGTTTAATGATAATCCGATCTTCAATTTCTTCGATATCAACAGTTGAGCCGTTTTCCAGTGCTAGATCACGAATGATATTGATTGGAATACGAATACCTAGGCTATTGCCCCATTTCTGAATTTTTGCTTCCATACTAATAATATATACTTTGTTTATACTTCCAGTCAATGAAAATTGCTTCTTCGAGACATAATCTTCTACAGAGATTATTGATCACAACACCGAAATTCATTTCATACTTTCCAATTCTAATTTTATATTGTTAATTAATGAACCAATATATCAATTCAGAACACCTATTCCATTCTGGTTCTTTCCAATTTGATTTTTTATAGTCCATATTTCTTGATCTTCCGGAGGAGGATTTTAATTTGTTCAGAATTTGAAAAATGAAACAGTTCAGAATAATAAATAATCCGTCTCAAATTGTCCGTAGAACATCCAATTAAGTAGATTGCCGTCAGCTGGCGTGGATCATGCCTACGTAGTAGATAGCTTGATCCATGACAGTAGGTAATTCTACTTCAATTGTTTGTTATCCACTCTTTTCCATTCTATATTTTGTCATTCTACCTTTACCTGTAGACTCAATCCTATTTTCTTCAATTAACTGTTTTAAATCTCTACTAGCTGTAGCACTAGAGATTCCTTTACATACTTTCATATATTCTTTTCTATCAAACCAGCTATCCAGCTGAGAGAGAGCAACTTCTGTGCGTTTTTGATAATCTGGGCTTGCTGGCTTTGATTCATTAATCGTATCACGTAATGCTTGATTTATGATGTTTAGCATGAATTCAATAAATACAGTTGATTTTCCGGTATTATCTGAAATTGATAAGGCCTGATAATACTCTTTCTGATGATCTTTAATTAGCTTTTCAATTGGTACAAATTCAAATATTGGATTTACTTTCATCAATATGCGTGTTTGCCAATATCTCCCCATTCTTCCGTTTCCGTCTTCAAAGGGATGAATGAATTCCATCTCATAGTGAAAGACACAGCTTTTGATAATTTCTAAATCTGTATCTTCTTTAAGGTATTTGAATAAGTCATTCATTAGGCCAGGAACCATTTCTGATGTGGGGGCAATATGTGTTACTTCCTTCCCCTTCATAATTCCTACTTGTGATTTTCTATATTCTCCAGGTGCTTTTACTAAATCTTTCATTAGTATTCCATGTGCTGAAAGAAAATCATTTTTATTGAATGGCCTCAATTCATTCAACTGATCATATGCTTTGATAGCATTCTGTACTTCGATGATGTCTTTTTTTGGACCAATAATTCTTTGATTATCTAATAATGCTGTTACATTCTCAATATTGAGTGTATTACCTTCTATTGAAAGAGATGATTGGATTGTTTTAATTCGGTTTTGACGGCGTAGTCGTGCTTCTGGTTTAACAAGCATAAAGCTTTGGCAGATACCCAATGCTTCTGTTATTTGCCCATATAAATCCAATATTGTTTTCGTAATATCATACGGTGGTTTCATACTTCAATGATAGTATCATATGATACTATCAGCAATCCTTTTAATATTTTTTTGGCCGAAGGCTGGATAACGCCGCCATAACCTGTTTTCCGTAGATGGCGTATTTTCTGCCGGCGGAGCCGAAAAGCAGAAAGTATGCCATAGGAAAATCTGGTTCATGGCTTTGTTATGCTGAATTTTCCTATTGTTTAGTTTTCATTATTGCATTATTTGTTTTTTCCTATTTACATAGTAAATCATGTAATTTCTTTAAACAAATAAATATTTAAGGTTTAGCCCAATCAAAGCCTATAAAAATTCAAAATGTAATCTTTTAAATAATACTTATCCCACATAAATGTATGTATGCAAGCATGTTGTTCTGCTGAAACGTATAATAAATTTTCTACAGAGTTGTTATATCCATTATTATCAATATGGTGAACTTGAGTACATAGAGTTTTATTCCTATTGATTGAAAAAAGGGAAGCAACTAATTGGTGAATATAAATTTTATTTTTCACATATAAAAGTTTACATATTTTATCATATATCGGTTCAATATCTTTTCTATTTTCGTCTTGTACTTTTCCATGATTGCTAACAAATATCTTTTGTGAATCATCTATTTTATATTCTTTAAAAAATTCATCTGTTAAAGAATGAGACACAGGTTTCGCAATCCAACCAACTTTATCTTTCAAAGTCTGATATGAAACATTAGTATTCCATTCTAATATTTCGAAGTCATTATATAATATTTCTAGATTATTATTGGATTCTCTTCCTTTTCCATGTAATATACAACCTGTTCTTATTTCATATTCTTTTTTTTCATTATATTTCGAACTATAATTTTTACTAAGTTCTCTATTTCCATATATAATAGCTAATCTGAACTCAAATCTCTTATTTTTTAATGGAAAAATGTTATATAGAGCTATGTGATACTTATGGATAGGAAAAGCATTATCAAGTATTACTTTTCCAAATTCTATTTCATATTTTTGTGCATTTTGAAAGAAATTTGATTGCTTGAATATATCATCGATATTTAAATCTCGTTTAATTGCTATCCGTAATTGTGGAAATATTTTCTTAGAATATTCACTCATAAAACTTCCTTCTGTGCAAATCAGACTTTCTTCAGCATAACACCCTGATCACGTGCATTCCGGCCTGGCCGCAGGACAGGTATTGGCGCACTTCTTGCCAATATGGTAAATCATCAAAACTATATTGAAAAGCAATTATTTATTATTGAATGGATCTTGAGCAAGAAGGTGTGACAATAGGAATGTCAGGTGCATTAGCTTGTTATGCCTCGTTCTTAATTTGCCTTTCTTTTTAGATGTACTTCTGGTACTGCATCTAAAGCTGTAGCAACTTTTCTTAAGAAGGAAAGTGATAAATTTCTGTAATTCCCTGATTCAAGCCTCGCTATTGCTGGTTGTGAGCTTCCTATTTCATGAGCAAGTTCTTTCTGGGTTAAGTTTTTGTCTTTCCTTAGTTGAATTATTTCTTTTGATAATGTGAATTCTTCTTCTAAGAAATCATATTCTGCTTTTAAATGGGGATCAGATAGTCGCTCTTTCTTAAATTCTTCATAATTATATGCTTTCATCTTCAACCTCCTGTAAGTATCTATTTATTAACGATATAGCTTTTTCAATTTCATTTTTACTGGTCTTGTTTGTCTTTTTTATATATCCAGATGAAATAATGAATATCTTTCCATTGTGGACATAATAAAACATGCGAACAATATCTGATGCAAATTTCACTCTCAGTTCATATAGATCATAACCAGTAAGCTTTTTTGAGTGTGGCATTGCTAATGAGAATCCAAATTCCTGCAACAAATCAATTGTTCTAAATGTTTATGCCTGCATTTTAATACTAAGAGAATCAATAAATTCCTTTGCAGGTTCAAGAATCAATACTTCATTCATCTCAATGGATTATACCACATTTGATATGTTTTATCAATTTGATAATATTCTAATTGGATGATATAAAATCTTTTTGTGATATAAAATGCATGTATCCATCCTGACTTTGTCAGGATTTCTCTTCGAAGCATAAGCTACCATCGGAGATTTCCTTTTTAGATGCAGCAATGCCTATGTTTTTAATTAATCCTTTTACAATAGGAACTTATGTCTTTTGATCGGCATAACATTCTTTTAAGCAGCAGGAGGAAAGATGGCGGGATCGTTGCGAATGCAAGGATCATGACATCCCGACTGACTACTTCAAAAGCTTGTTCTACAGTTCTCTTTATTCATAGTGTGTCCACATTCTTAATATTTTAACTATTTGTTCTTTTTCAAGTACTTGATATACAATACGATGTTGAATATTTATTCTTCTTGAGTAAGCCCCTGTTAAATCTCCAATCAGTTTTTCATATGGGGGTGGATTCTGGAATGGATTGACTTCTATTATTTCTAATATCTGCTGAGCTTTCTTTTTTAGACTACTTTCAGATAGCTTTCTTGCATCTTTTTTTGCTTGTTTTGTATAGAGTAATTTGAACATTTACCAATCCAAAGAATCATCTAATTCATCTATTGGAGTATTCATTCCTTTAATGATAGATTCTCTCATGCCTGGTATGGACATGAGATGAAGCGTTTCTTCAATGCTCTTCCAGTCATCCTCTCCTATTAAAACAGCAGAGCTGTTTTTTCCTGTTATATGTACAGGTTCATGAGATAAATTGACAGTTTCAACAATTTTATACAGATCTTTCCTTGCATTTGTTACATTAATTGAACTCATGGCATCCTCCGTACGGTTATCCGTACGTTCAATATACATCTAATCTCGTACTTAGTCCATTTCCTGATCATTCATTCTAACATAATAATCTTCCACCGGAGGTTTATTACTCCAAAGCTGAGCTTCCACTGGAGTTTGATTTATTTCTCTTATTTTACTAAAATTTATATTATTTCTTTTGATTTAAAGACTTATTAATTCTTAAATCTGTAGAACATCCTGATCACGTGCATTCCGGCCTGGCCAAAGGACAGGTATTGGCGCACTTCTTGCCATTATGGTAAATCATCAACACTATATTGAGAAGCAATATTTATTATTGAAAAGACTTTAAGCAAGAAGGTGTGACAAAAGGAATGTCAGGTGCATTAGTTTGTTGTGCACCCCCACTTCAGAATTCAACGGCCAGAACTGGGTCAATTTTAAAACAGTTGAATAAGGCGCAGGCGAATTCCACTATATTTGTACTTCTGCCAGCCGCAGCCGACAAGGTTGCTACATTTATCCATGACAGACAGATACCAACAAGAGAAGGAAAATCCCTAAATATTTCATGAGAAAATATCAGAAATCTGAATCCTAGCATTTTTGCCTGCACAACATCCTGATCACGTGCATTCCGGCCTGGCCGCAGGACAGGTATTGGCCCACTTCTTGCCAATATGGTAAATCATCAACACTATATTGAAAAGCAATTATTTATTATTGAATAGATCTTGAGCAAGAAGGTGTGACAATAGGAATGTCAGGTGCATTAGCTTGTTATGCCGTCTCTTATATCTCTTTTCTCACCTGATGCAGCTTAAGCTCAATTACTTGATTGTAATTGGTAAAATCCTTATCAGTTGAGAATACACTGATGTTATTTGATCTAGCAACACTGCAAATCAAATAGTCAACTTGAGAACCTTGTATTCCATTCTTTCGGCAATCATTATAAATTTTAGCTGCATATTCATAATCCTGTGTTGTAATAACCAGATCATCAAATGCCCTCATTTTGTCTTTTAATGACTGGAATTTTATCTCATTTGAGATTCCCGATAGTAATTCTTGTCTAATTGGGCCAATTAGCACTACACGTAACTCACGTATCAGCTCTTTGAGTTCATTAATTATTCTCTTCTCATCTTCTGTTGGGCTCTTTTTCCTAAATGCGAGAGACCAAACAGATGTATCCACAAGTACTTTCAATTTCTATCTCTCAGTTTTTTGTAATCATAATCATCGTCATAATCAATTTCTCCAAAGAGATCGATAATATCTTCTTGCTGTCTTCTTTGAACAAATTCTTTAAGAGCCTGATTTACTGTTTCTTTTTTAGTCTTTATACCAGCGACATTTTGCGCTAACACCAGTAATTGATCATCTATTGCTAAATTAGTTGCCATAACAACCTCCAAATACAAGTTAGTGTAAAGCATAACACATTCTATTGTGTAGGTCTATTTTATACTATTGCTCATTAGACACTTCTTATGGTTTGATATTCTCTTCATCCTCACCTTGGTCTGGATTTCTCTTCGAAGCATAAGCTACCATCGGAGATTTCCTTTTTAGATGCAGCAATGCCTATGTTTTTAATTAATCCTTTTACAATAGGAACTTATGTCTTTTGATCGGCATAACGCCCATTTAACTTGCAGACCGTTAAGCTGGCGGAAATGCTGCCGCGAAGCGAAAAGCAGCATTTGTGACAGTAGGGCTGTCAACGTTCAAATGTTTGTTATCTAGAGATTGTTGAATCTATGTCTTTTGATAGAGATAAATAAACATTTACATTTCCATAATTCTGCACATTACTTAACATGAACTCTTTACTTGGAAATATTTCAGTTCTACTTAAAATAAAATATGGTATTAAGTCATTTTCCCCATAAGACTCAACGAGTTTAGATTTACCAATCTTTTCTATTCGATTAATAAATGTAAAAGCTTCCATACTTTCAAAATCGAGACTTAACATATCTGTTTGGTGATATTCAGATACATCAGATGCGGAAATATATGTTTTTATATACGATTTAACTTTATTGTCTTCATTGAATTCAATCATCTTATTATAAAAATCTTGAAACTTTATGTTTTCATGATAATCCATTATAAATGACTCAAGATCATCTTGGTTAGTAAAAAAAACAAACGCTGAATCACCTTCTGATTTCACAACAATTGCATTTGATTTCAAAAAATAGGGCCTTACAAATTCTTTAATAAAAGAATTAAATTGCTTGCATAACAATGAATGAAAATACATATTTTCCTTACGAATCTCTGTAGAATTTGCTAAGTCAAATAATACTAAATATCCGTTGCGTTGCGTTCTTTTAATTCGTTCAATTTTTCGTATTAATAGTTTAAAAGCTGAAATATCTAAGTTCATCTTTTTTTGAGAAATAACTTTCTTTTCATCATTTGATAATTGTATTTCTGCAACTATTTTAAAATAACTTATATTTGTTGGATTAGTTAAATCAGTATCGCAATAGTCACACTTATCAACTTCTTTTGCGTACTCATTGCCACATGTAGGACAATTTTTTTTGTATGGTTGAATTATTGTATTTTGAATTAAAAATGCTTCTATTTTTGATATCAAAGATTTCTGACTAACAACTCGGAGTAATTCAGATTTCCTGAAAATACCACCAGTACCAACACTACCCAACAAATTATCAATCTTTGAAAAGTTTTGGTGTGACAACTCAGGAATTGCTTTTAATATATTAATTAATTCTATTGAATACATCCCAAAGCTCCTGTTTCGTAACTGATTCTGAAAATGTAATTATCTGGCTTTTTATTGAATCCATTCTCAATCTAAACGTAGATACAATACCACCTCTTTCGGTAAAATAATAGAAATCAATCTTTTTATTAAATAAATCAATATCGGAATCTATTGCTACTGATTGACCAGCCTCAAATAACATATTTGTTTGTACGTCAAAGTCAGGGTTATTTTCCTTTATTTCTGATATTTTATACTTACCCTGTTTTAAATCCCTAAGTATGTCTTCAACATCTGCTCTTTCTTTCTTGAACACTGCAGAATCATATCTATTTGCCTGATTATGTATGGAAAAAACAAGGCAGTTTGGAAGATATCGAAGTTTCTCTAAACTGTCTGATGTTATTAATTGTTCCAGACTGCCTTCATATGAAGGTATAAAATCTTCTAAAAACTCAAACAAACTCTTATCGAGGTTTCTTTTTTCAAGAATATCACCATAAGTATCATACCCACAAATTATTCTATTATGGTTAAAATCAAAATATAGAAACTCAACAAAATGAATATGAGTAATTTGATATTCTTTTATAAGCTTATCATCATTTTCACCTTCATCAAGTAAAGTATATACTTTTTTAATCTGGATTTTCTTGATCGTTATACAGTTATTCTCATTAACATAGTAAATTTTATTATCATCTTTTAAAGGATTAAATGTTCTATCATTTTCTAAGTGGTACATATTACATTTTTTTGTAATATCTTGAATTAATCCGTCACTAAATTTGAACCTATATAAATAGAAGTGTTTCCTACCTGCACTTTCTGTATCAATATAATACTTATCAAATTTTTCTTTATCTGTAGTATTCTTCTCAAAGTGGTCAACTAAGTTTTTTTCTATTTCCTCTTTAGAACCACTTTTTTTTACTTTTAATTCATTAGCTTTAATAAATTTGTATAGAGATTCTCTTGTCAGTTTGTTAAAAATCGGTTGATAATTCATAGATTACTCCTATTTTACTACATATTTGACTTTATATCATTTCTTATTTCTAGATAACATCCAATTAAGTAGATTGCCGTCAGCTGGCGTGGATCATGCCTACGTAGTAGATAGCTTGATCCATGACAGTAGGTAATTCTACTTCAATTGTTTGTTATCCACTCTTTTCCATTCTATATTTTGTCATTCTACCTTTACCTGTAGACTCAATCCTGTTTTCTTCAATTAACTGTTTTAAATCTCTACTAGCTGTAGCACTAGAGATTCCTTTACATACTTTCATATATTCTTTTCTATCAAACCAGCTATCCAGCTGAGAGAGAGCAACTTCTGTGCGTTTTTGATAATCTGGGCTTGCTGGCTTTGATTCATTAATCGTATCACGTAATGCTTGATTTATGATGTTTAGCATGAATTCAATAAATACAGTTGATTTTCCGGTATTATCTGAAATTGATAAGGCCTGATAATACTCTTTCTGATGATCTTTAATTAGCTTTTCAATTGGTACAAATTCAAATATTGGATTTACTTTCATCAATATGCGTGTTTGCCAATATCTCCCCATTCTTCCGTTTCCGTCTTCAAAGGGATGAATGAATTCCATCTCATAGTGAAAGACACAGCTTTTGATAATTTCTAAATCTGTATCTTCTTTAAGGTATTTGAATAAGTCATTCATTAGGCCAGGAACCATTTCTGATGTGGGGGCAATATGTGTTACTTCCTTCCCCTTCATAATTCCTACTTGTGATTTTCTATATTCTCCAGGTGCTTTTACTAAATCTTTCATTAGTATTCCATGTGCTGAAAGAAAATCATTTTTATTGAATGGCCTCAATTCATTCAACTGATCATATGCTTTGATAGCATTCTGTACTTCGATGATGTCTTTTTTTGGACCAATAATTCTTTGATTATCTAATAATGCTGTTACATTCTCAATATTGAGTGTATTACCTTCTATTGAAAGAGATGATTGGATTGTTTTAATTCGGTTTTGACGGCGTAGTCGTGCTTCTGGTTTAACAAGCATAAAGCTTTGGCAGATACCCAATGCTTCTGTTATTTGCCCATATAAATCCAATATTGTTTTCGTAATATCATACGGTGGTTTCATACTTCAATGATAGTATCATATGATACTATCAGCAATCCTTTTAATATTTTTTTGGCCGAAGGCTGGATAACGCCGATTTAAATTGCATACCGAAAGCTGGCGAATTCTGTGCCTGCGAAGCAGAATTGCACAGAATATGACAGCCGGAATGACAATTTCAAATCTATGTTATGTGGTAAATCTGTTTAATCAAATTGCTTAAGATAATCCCAAATAATATCTTCACTTATTAGCGATTTTTCAACAATTATACCATTAATATAATCGAATTTTATTGTTATATATGGCCCTACTGTATCTTCATCATACCACCCATTTTTTGGCTGATAAATAATTAATTCACTTTCTGATATCAATTTCATAGCATATCCATAGTATTCTTCTGGAATGCTTTTCAATTTTTTCATTTCGGTTTTATCAAATATAAATATTGATGTTTTGTCATTATTTCGAAAAACCCCATATAGATTACCATTGAAAACTTTTTTATATCCTTCGTATAAAAGATTACAATTATTGCGATATGGATAAATATCTTCGTTTTTGATCAATTCATTAAATTTTTCATCAAGGTCTTTCTCAATCATACAAGTCTTCAGATCAAAAATAAAATATGGATGAATTGAAAATCCTCCGAATTTTCCATAGGCAGTGGTAATAAATATTTTATTTTCATTGAATTTATAGATAGGTCCAATCATATATTTATTATCTTTGGACAAAATATTAATATTGAAAATCGGTGCTATTTTATTCCCATTAAAGGCCCATAAGCTCGAACCATGTGTCCATAGTAGTATTCCATTATATTCAACATATCCTGTTGGAATTATCTGATGCTTATCATCAAATTCTGATGGGAATACAATCTCACTTGTTTTATTAGAAATAATTTCTTCAATCTTATCTACTATAAAAGATTTTTCAATTTCAAATTCATCTTCTGATTCTGGTATTCTAATTTTTGTATCATATTCTAAATATCCTTCAAATACCCATCCATTGATTCCGTTATTTGTTTTTATGTTTAACCATCTATCCGTAATATTGTCTGTGTAAGTGTTCCATTGGGTTCTGCTAATAATTTCTACTTCTTCATTTAAATCAACCTTACCTAGTATTTCACCATAATTGATGTCTGGAATGGATCTTATTCTTAATGAGTTTATGGTTGAATTTCCAATAATCATGTTGCTTTTAAGTTCTGTAGGTTTATGATCTTTCTGTTGATCAGCTAATATGTTTTCATTATCAACAATTTCTTTTACCAGCTCTTGTTTTACAGTCTCTTCTTTTGAGTTACAGCTTATTATTAAAAGTAATATAAATGTTCTTAATAGAATTTTCATTTTCTTCCTTTATCCACATAACATTCTTTTAAGCAGCAGGAGGAAAGATGGCGGGATCGTTGCGAATGCAAGGATCATGACATCCCGACTGTCTGCTTCAAAAGCTTGTTATGTACCACTATTATTTCCGCAGTAAATCATATAGAGGACGATTAACAAATATTGTTTCTTTTCCTAATCTAAATGATTCTAATACTCCTATCAGCTCTAGTTCTTTTAGGTATTTACTTGCAGTTCGTCTTTCAGCAATACCTGCCTCCACAAGAAAAGCAATTTTTGTATACGGCTGAACAAATAATAATTCAACTAGCTCTTTTGAATAAATGTTTTTGGGAAGTCTACTCTTACAGACTTCAATTGTCGTTTCTAATAATTCCATAATGTCTGAAATGATTTTATATGTGTCCTTTGCTGTCTCTTCTACAGCTTTTAACATATATACTATCCAATCTTCCCAATTTTCGGACTTATGCATTTGTTGAAGTAGCCTATAATATTGTGTTTTATTTTTAATTATATATGAACTAAGAAAAAGAACTGGTGTATCTAATAACCCTTTTAAAACAAGATAAAGGACATTTATTATTCTACCTGTTCTACCATTACCATCATAGAATGGATGTATTGATTCAAATTGATAATGGATGACAGCCATCTTTATCAAGGAGTCAATTTCATCATCTGAATTTATGTATTTCTCAAGATTTGTAAGAAGATTATTGATTACTTCTTCATCATCAGGGGGAGTATAAAGTACTGCACCGGTTGTATCATTGACTAAACTTGTTCCAGGTAATTTTCTTATACCAGCCGAATTTTGTTCAAGCTCTTCTTGAATTGAGAGTATTGTATTTACACATAAAATGTCGCTTTTCTTTATTTCATTATATCCAAGCCACAAAGCTGATCTGTAGCTTAAAACCTCTTTTGTTGCCGGATCATTTATTCTTTCCTTTGCAACTATAGCCCTATATAGAGCGTCTTGGGTTGTTATGATATTTTCTATCTCTGAACTGGCTGAAGCTTCCTTCAAGATTATAGAACTTAGTAATATTGAATCATTTGGTAAGAGAGAACAGTATCCCTTTAACCTTGCTAGCTCTCGGTTAGAAGAAATAGCATGTTTTAAAACATTCTTAGTCTCAATTTCTTGTTTTGGAGGTAATTCAGGTAAATTATTATTCGCTATTTTACACATATCATGTCCATTGTAAGCCATTTTTAGTACATGTCAATGTCATCGTGTGCATATATTGCACTTTTATGAACACGTTTTAGTTATCATGTTCATTGTGTGTACATAACTATCTTTTAAGCTGCAGCTCGTAAGCTGGCGTTTTCTGTGCCTGCGTAGCAGACCAGCACAGAATATGACAGTAGAACTGACAGCTTCAAAAGCTCGTTATATATTTCAGCCTTGCTTTTCATTCCCTTCTTTCTCAAATCCACTAAAGGCTTCATTTAATTCATAAACCCATGATTGATATTCTTGTAATGACCCATCTGGAAAAGGAATTGGAGTAAGAGGTTTTAGCTGCATTGTTGCTTCAAATAATGCTTCACATGTAAAACGAGGGTGCAGAACTAACCAACTTTTATCAAATGAATTTAATAATGAGTAGTGAGTATCTACAATGATATCTTTAAGGTTACTAGCAACCAGTGATTCAGCATTAATATCTATGATTTCCAATTGCAAGAATCTTTTTCTTTTGTTTTCTTTTATGTGATTAATAATCCTTTCTCTTGCATTAATATCTGTAAACGGAGCACTGTAACCGAAGATCGTAATGTAATAGGCATTTGAAATATAATCTTCAAGAATTTTCCATTGCTCATTAATGACATCATCAATATCATATATTTTATTAGAAACAGGATATAGAAGTTTTGTTGGTGAAAAGGATTTTTTACAAATATTACAAACATCATCCTTCCAACCAAGTATCTTGTCTTCATTACAAACACCTTGTAATACATTTCCATGTAAGAATACTAAGTGAGGTAATGTTTTAAGAGAGCTATTCCTTCTGTAAGAATAAGAAAGAAGTGGGTCCCAATTAAAAGTAGCAATTAAATCTTTTCTTCTAAGAGAAAATATTAGTCTGTCATATAAAGTTAATTCATCTGATAGTTCTAGTGAGTCAAAATAATTATATAACCGTGACTCAATTTCTTCAGTTATTTCTGTTTTTTTTGATTGAACGAGTTCATCAAAAAAAAGTTCAAAATTATCTTTTGCTGATTCAATTTCTTCATCACTTAAAATATCAGATAACCTAATAACGTCTGGTATTTGGTTCATCATCGGTAGTTTTTTATTATTTTTATCACCATTGGGATTTGCTGCACAACTTGAGCCAGCTCCTAATATAACAACATGAGGTAATTCACTAAGCTTTAACTCGCTATACTCTTTTGGTATACTCATAGTTATCCTTATTTATTACTAGTAATCATAACTAGGCATTATTATTGGAATAGTTATATCATCATTCTCCGATTTTTCTTCTTCTGAATGAACTGATAAAGATAAATAAATAATTGCTTCTCTAACCTTTTCAATTAGAAAGAAACACTTATTAGAGAAATCTTTCTCTGCTATATGATAACTGTACGATTCTTTTTCAGTCCAGCCTGCAATATCCCAATGGATAATAAAACTCTTATGCTCTATATAATTCCTAATCTTTGCAATATTTTTTGCATCAGGATCTAATACTAAACTTAATGATTCATCAAGCTCATAAAAATCTCTGCTAATAAAATATAATCCTCTTAGGGGTTTGTTTTTTAAGTCTATAATGTGTATACATAATTCTTTTGTAAATTTGTTCTTTCCAGTATCATACTCCCTCCAAATGTTTTTAAAAGAAACCTTATGATCTGGAATATTTAAAACTAAATATTTATTCAGAAAATATGATATTTTATCAAATATTGAATATGCCATTCTGAATGATATTTTCAAATATTCATATTTTAATCCTAGCTGAGAATAATCAAGAGTATTAATTAAATTTCTGTTACTATCAGAAAAATGAATTAAATCTTCTTGAGAAATTAAATACTTATAGTAAAAATATCTTAAACTTATAAATTCTTGTTTAATTTCATTAAACAGCCTATGGAATATAGGTTCATCATGCTTTAATTCTTTTGGTACAATCATAGATGGAAGAGATAAAATATCGTGTGCTACTGTATTTGATTTATTGATATCATTTAAAGGATTAAGAAAAAGGGATGTGTTTAAAACCCAATTCCAATAATCTATTTCATTTTGTCTGCTTCCCAACTCATATTTTTCAGTATCAAATTCTTTTCTAAGATATTCATCACTAAAATATGAACCTAGTTTTTCTTTAATGTTTTTAAATATTTCAGATGCCGTATAATGAAGCTTTTTATAATCTAATTTTGATAGTAAAAAAAATGATTCACGACCTATGAGATCTCTATGACTTGGGTCATACATCATCTTTGAATATTCAAATAGTCCTTGACCCTTATTTCCTATAGCCATCTGAAAATTTTTGTTAATCAATAGAGATTTATTCCATAATGCAATAGCACTTATTGGCCTTCCTATTTGACTATATGCATTTGCTAGATTAGTAAAAAGAGAACAACTAAGATTGCTATTTTCTCCATTATCATCTATTTGATTAATTGCTTTTCTATAGTTTATGATTGATTGATCAAATTCATCTCTATTCAATAACCAAATATTTGAATCATTTCTATTTCTTATATTATCTAGTGACGACCACGCATTACCAAGATAATAGAACAATATTGCACTTAGTTTTTTTTCTATTTTTTCCTTTTCTACAAATATTTCTATTTCTGAAATTAATTTTGATAAGTTTTTATCATCACAAGAGTCAGAGAAGGTATCAATTAAAACACCAAATTGAAATATCATTTTTTTATAATCCAACACTAACCTCTTTAATCTATATAACGCCCTAAATGAGCAGCAAGATTGTCCCGTAGGGTTGGCGCTGGCTTTGCGCATGCAAAGACGGTGACAAAAATATTGTCTGCTCCATTTTTTTGTTATATCGCAATCATTTCATGATACACTTTTCAAATAATTCTTTACTCGAATATTTTCTACTAAAGTGATTATAAATAAATCCAATAGTTCAACAATTTTTACTGACCTATCTAAGATGTCATTTATATCATCTTCTAATATTACATCTCCATGTGCTATAGAATTTCTTTCCTGTAGTAAAAAATCAATAAGATGTATTCTTGCTTTATATCTATAACTATTTGTTTTATCGATTATCAACTCTGAAAAATCAACTGGTATTTCAATACCGAGTATATTTAGAATTTTTTCAAAAACAGAAGAAGATAAATTTGATTCTGTATCAATAAATTTGAGTTTGTCATTATTACTAATCTTTATCTTAAATATTTCATTTTTAGCTTTATCAATTTTCCGGATTAGTTTTAATTCATTACCTATACTTGGATTATTTAATGAAAGACTACAATCATTAATATCTTTTTTTATTTTTAGATAAAGAAAATTGTCATTTAGTTTATGGAGCTTAATTTTTCTAGAGTTAATAAAATTTAGATAACTCAATGCGGATTTTTTTACAAAACCTTCCCAGTGCGAATATAACAACAATAAATAGGATTTGATATAAATGATATTTTCAGTATCAATAATTGCCATTTTAAGAATTTGAAGTTCTTTTTTTCTCCATGCGAGATCTTTTACTAATGAATCTTCAAACTTTTCTATTGGATCTATCATACGAACTCATCAAATATCTCTATTGACAATTCTTTTAAGCAAATAAATCTTTGTATTGAATTTCTACCAACACGCATATTTTTCTTAAATTCAGAATGTTTGTATATTTTTATAATTTGGCTTTTTATATCTTCCTTTTCTTTTAATTTTATCTGATCAAGATTTTTATATATTCCAGGAATTAATACTTCAAAAGAAGTAAGAGTAAATGGACCTTGAAATTTTATTTCTCCATCTACTTCAAATGCTTTTTTGAATATTCCTTCTCCTAATAAATCTTTTAGAAAATCAAAAACCTGTTTAAACTTAATGTATTCATTACTCCAATTTATTTGGGTGTTATCAATACTTTTTATGATTTCCATATCCAAAAATTCTGAAAAATCAATACTTCCAAAAGGTTTATATTCGTTAACATTTAATTCATTGAGTGTTGAAATAAAATACCGGACTATTAATTCCATATGATATTCTTCACTTTTAGCTTTATCTGTAAGCGGAACACATGTTTCAAAAGAATTATAAATTTTAAGATTATTTATTTGTTCAAAAAGATCTTTTTTAAGCATAATCAGTAAACAATTCCGTACTTCTTGACCAGATAAATCAGTACCACCTGTATTTAATCGTTGGAATAGTTCATATTGAGATTTAGTATTATTTCCTGTCAAAAGAATATTAATACCCAGTTTTCTTCTTTTAAATTTTCGTCTAATATCTGCATCTATTTTTTCCCATGTCATCCCATTAAGAGATGGGAGTAATTTACCTTTATCTAATTTCAATGGGTCATAATCTTTTAGTTCACCTGCAAATTGAAGAATGGTAGATAATCGCTGAACTCCGTCTACTACATCCCATTTCCCATTATCCTTTTGAGAAACAAATATTGGTGGAATAGGAATTCCAAGTAAAATAGATTCTATAAATCTTGTTTTCTGAGCTTCACTCCAACGATACAACCTTTGAAAAGCAGGTGTTAGATTTATATCTTTATCAGAGTATAAATTGATTATTTCACCAATTGACATCGGATAATTATCAGTTTTTATTTTTGTTTCTTCTTTCTCTAATTCTTGATTCAATCCCATATCTTTTCTCCTTATCCAATATATCATATTTTTAGCTAACCGTTTTGCGATATAACATCCAATTAAGCGTAAGTAAAAGTTGACAAAAGAAACACATAGATTTATTCTTTACCTGACAACGATTTACTAAACATCCTACTGTTTTCTCTACATTACCAATTCATGGTGTGTCGGCAGTTCTGAAGGCACCCATAAAGGATGGAAACAGTGAGATACAGAGAGCCATTTACAGTATACCCAAGAAAAATGAGATCTGGAAAAGTCATCTGGTACTATCAAACCTATGACGATTCTGGAAAAAGAACAAGCGCTTATTCTACAGGCCAGACATCTAAGTCTGCAGCCCGTCATATCTGCCAGAAACTCCTACGTGAGGGAAAGCTTTTGCCCGATACGGTGGGAAGAATAACATTCAGGGATTATGCCAAGAATTGGTGGGATTGGGATAAATGCGAATACCTTAAGTATAAACGCACCAGGCGAAACATCTCAAAAAGCTATGCCAGTACAGGACGACTTATTTTAAAGAATCATATCATGCCCTACTTTAAGGATATGAGGTTGGCTGACATCAGAATTTATGATATCGAACAGTGGTTGCAATCTTTGGTGGACAGCGGCCAGTCTAATACTTCTGCTAATCACTATCTGAGGTTTCTCAGGATCATGATGACCGAGGCAATCCGCCGAGACATATTGAAAGAAGATGTTAGCCGAAAAGTTCTTCAGCTCAAAAAGACTGAATTCACTAGAGGGATACTATCCCATGAGACTGTTCGAAAAATATTTGACCAATCTAATATCATGGAGTACTGGCCCAATAAAAAATGCTACTATGCCAGCTTAATAGCAGCCTGTACAGGAATGAGAATCGGTGAAGTCCGCGGATTAAAGTACTCAGACCTTGGCATAGGGATAGTTTCAATTTCCAGGCAATATCATGCAAAATTTGGTGTTACCGATACGAAGAACCATAAATCCAGAGAGGTGCCTCTACCACAATCGTTGATCGATGAACTGTTGAATTTAGACAGAAGATCTGACGAAGATTATATTCTAGCTTCTACTCATAATCATGGTGATCCCATGCACCCTACTTCCATTTCACGAGCCTTTACAACAGCCCTGGTTAAGTCCGGTATGAAAGCTGAAGAAATCAAGGCAAAGAACATAACCTTTCATAGCTGGCGGCATTACTTCAATACTGTAATGAGAAGCAACAATATTTCAGACAGTAAGCTTCGAAGTATGACCGGACACCAATCATCTGTCATGACCGACCACTATACACATTATGCTGCTGAAGATTTAAAAGAGATAGGGGATGTTCAATCCAAGATCCTCTCATTTCACAAAGTTGTATGAAAAAGTAGGGTAAACCCTACCCTCCTGACTGTAGAAAAGGATTTACCGTATTACCAAAGAGAAGATTGTGGGATTCGTTGTCACCCTATATCAATCTATCGGAGGTAAAAAGATGGAAGGACTGTTAACTGTAGAAGAAGCCGCTGACTTCACCAGACTCAGCACTAAGACCCTGTACACCTATGCGTCACAGAAGCGGATTCCCCATATCAAATTGGGGAGTCGTCTCCTGTTTGACCAAATCCAGCTCAAAAAGTGGATCATAGGAAATGCAGTTCCGGCCGGAGAGGCGGAAAAGAAATGAAGAAGCCCTATCTTACCGAAGCCACTATCAGGCAAGCTTTTTCGTTTCTTAAGAAGAGACAGGAACATGCCAAGACTGTGAAGAAGAAAGATTGGGAGGCTGAGTTCGAAAACTGCTTGAAGGTTATCGAAGAGCTTTCGGCCAGGAGCCGCTGACCATGGCATCAACGAGTATCATTGAGTCAGGAACTTTTATTGAAGAGGAATGCTGGCTCCGTCAGCCCGGAGAGACTGGTGCGGCTTATACCGCCTTCTGCCTCTACCGGGACTACGGCGGGAGCCGTAGCGTCAGAAAGGTGCTAAAGGATCAGGAGCTCCCATCCAGCCGAAGCGGTATCTGGTTAGCCTGGTCCCAGCGCTATGCTTGGGTACTCCGCGCCGAGAAGTATGATGCCCACCTGGACAAAATCCGCCTGGAGGAGAATGAGAAAGCCCTCCGACAACGGCAGGCAAAGCACCTTGAACTGTCCAAGAAGATGCTCGACCTGGTTGATAAGCGTTTGGACAAGCTGGATCCGGATGAGCTGTCTCAGGGAACTATCCTTGACTGGATGAAGAACTGCAGCCAGATCGAGACGGATATCCTGAAAGACGAAGAGAAGGAGAAAGGCACCCTGAAGCAACTGGAGATCTCCTTCTTTGAAGACTTCAAGGGTGTATGAGAATCAAGTTTCTGCCGACCTCTGCCCAGAGGAAGGCTCTCTCTCTCGTCAAAAGTAAAGCCAAACACATCCTGCTCTACGGCGGGTCCAGGAGCGGGAAGACCACCCTACTGGTGATGGTTCTGATTTACAGGGCCATCCAGTATGCCGGGAGCCGTCATTTGATCTGCCGGCTCCGCCTGAAGGACGCCCGAAGCTCCGTCCTTCACGAAACCCTTCTGCCCTGGCTGGACAAGACCATTGGTCCTGATCGTTACCACTTTATTAAACACGAAAACTACATTGCTTTGTACAACGGAAGTGAGATCTGGATTGGCGGCCTGGGAGACAGGGAACAGGTCGATCGTATACTCGGCCATGAATACAACACCATTTACTTTAACGAAGTCTCTCAGCTCTCCTATCACGCCGTCACCACGGCCTATTCCCGCCTGGCCATGAAGACCCCGGGATGCCGGAACCTTTTCCTTTATGACTGCAACCCGGGCTCCCCTCTCCATTGGACATATAAGATCTTCGTCCGGAAGATTGACTTCAAGACAGAGGATCCTTTGAATAAGCCAGGGCTCTATACCTCCCTGCTTATCAATCCAAAGGACAATCTTGACCACCTGGACTCAGGCTATATCGACGATGTACTGGATAATCTCCCCGAGAAACAGAAAGATCGCTTCCTCAAAGGGCTCTGGGTAAAGGGCGAAGGCTGCATCTATGAACGCTTTGAAGAGTCCATGATCATCCCGCCAGAAGAGCTCCCGGAAATGGATTACTACACTGCCGGTCAGGATTTCGGATTGAATATTACTAATGTAAAGATTGGCTATTCTGGTGAGAGGGTCTATATAGTGAAAGATCATGGTGGTCACAATATCACCACAAGAAGCTTTAATGACCAACTGAAAGACCAGGGCTGGTTCCTCGAAGATCTACCTGTCTACTGCGACCCAGCAGGAGGAGAACGTATCCAGGAGATCACAGGAGGTCAGAAGGCCAATAACGCCGTAGAACCGGGAATCGATTATATCAACAGCCTGATAGAGCGAAACCTCTTTTACGTCTGCTCATCCTGCACCGGTGTCCTGTCCGAGATTTGGGACTATGCCCGAGACGAAGAGGACCGCATTATCAAGATTAACGACCATTACATGGATGCCATGAGGTACGGGATATTCTCCAGAATTCAAAACGGTATTGTGTTTAGTTAAAGGTAATGACACTGCATTCAATTTTCTCTTTTCAAATAACAATTCACCATCGAAATAGAAAGTATAGTATGCATTTGTTAAGGCTTAATTTTCAATTATTCGAAATAATCCTGATCAACTTTTGCAATTTTGATAATACGATGCTGATTTCCTACTCCAAATTCAATCATCAATGAAGTAAGCTTGGGACCGTTTATTAGGAAAAGATTCCCATAGATATCTGAACTTTGGAGCTGCAAACCTGGTTTTTCCATCGTTTCGTTTGTACATAGACCTTTTCCAATCCAAATTTATCAAGGGAGATAATACCATCGATGCCTTCATTGTGGCTTTTTCCTAAGTTCTGTAAATAAATGTTATTCATTTTTTAAAATTGATTTCCTATATCAGATCTATCACCGGATTAATATTTTTAACCTTTCTTTGTAGAACAAGAGCTTCATAATATTCAGGATCTTCCAAGCCCCAGTAAGTCTCAATAATCTCGGAGATATTTGCCACAAAAAGATCTAGGAGGGTAGGATCAAAAAGACTTCCCCGTTCTTTCTTCATATAAACCATGACATCATCAAAATGCCAGGCTTTTTTATAGGGTCTTTTGCTCAACAAAGCATCAAAGACATCAACAACACGTGTGATTCTGGCTTCTATGGGGATTTCCTCTCCCTTTAAACCTAAAGGATAGCCTGTTCCATCCCAATTTTCATGATGGGAATAGGCTATGGTCCGGGCAACTTCAAAAAGCCGATGGTTGGAATTATTCAAGATCTCAAATCCTTGTACTGTATGATTCTTGATAATCTCGAATTCTTCCTTTGTCAGAGCACCCTTTTTCTGAAGGATATGATCAGGAACGGCAATCTTCCCAATATCATGCATGGGAGAAGCAAGTTCCAGAATCTTTGCCTCTTTTTCTGAAATCCCGCTTTTTTCAGCCAGGAGGGCAGCTAAATAAGCAACACGTTTGACATGAGAACTAGTCTCATGGGAACGCTTTTCTATAAGTTCACCCAGTGTTTCTATCATTTCCACCTGGGAATCAAGATAGCCTTCTCTCAGCGTAAGGATTTTCTGTTTTTGAGAAACAATGATCTTTTGCTTCTTTAATTGCCTGTAATAACTTATAAAAACTATGATTAGAACAAAAAAAGAAAAGGAGACAATAGATACAAACATGGGATGTGATTCAAAATATGAGGGTGGACGGTTGATAAGCTGAGAACCCTCTGGTAGCTGTTTTTCTTCTATTCCGAATCGCTTCATCACCTGATAATCATAGAGATGTTTGTACATCCCATCATATTTGTAAATGAACCTTTTTGGCTTTTCCCCTCGTGTCAAATGAAGAAGGGTTTTCATGGACTGCCTCCCCATTTGAATCGAGTCGATAACAGATCCACCCAGAACTCCATTACCAACTTGATAATCCCATCCCACAATAATAGGGACATTGCTGTTGAGTGACAGCTCTCTTTCCAAATAGCAGAAATGAAAAGAATCAATCCTATCTTTACCAGAAGATGGGATTAGGTAAATGACTTCATTTTTGCCGAGCGTGGAGAACTTTAACTGCAAATCGCTGTCAAAGTAATTATCATAGTAATTTACGTTAAGCCTATCTCCTACAAAAGTTTGAGAATCGCGATAGCTTGTAAATATTTCATACGTTACATTTAATGAATTGTAGACAACATGGATGGAATTCAACTGAGGATTCAATTGAAGAAGTCCTCTGTAGCTGCCAATGATATCCGCTCTTTCAAAGATGAATGAGTCTATGGAGCTAAGCTTATACTCGTCGGTCAGCCTATTGATACCACAGGCGACAACAGGAATATCGGGAAATATCTCATCCTTATATTTTATAAAAGACTGGAGTCCCGGATCGTCACAAATAATGATTCCCGTAATATTGGTATGCCCATATTTTCGCTTCAGGTACTCTTTAAAAGTCATATCAAAGTCAGTAATATCCAGAGTTTTAATATCCATATACTCGGTGTTGATAAGAGCGTTTGGATACTCTTTGTCTAGAACTTCCTGTATTCCCTGTTGGATATTTTTTGTCCATTCAAAATTATGAGAGAATGTATGGATTACTAGAAAACGATCTCGAACATGATCTGCAGCCTGAATCTGCATGATTGAAAGAAACAGATAAGAGGTTATGAGGAGTATTTTATTTTTCATTCAACTAAAAGATCCTGATGATTTGAATTTTTAAATATTGGGTAAATAATACTTTGGTTCTCCAAATATAAAAATCAATTGTTTTTCTATCTATTGTGAAAAAATCCTATCTTTAGCCTTAATACTTATCATTTGTTTACTTCATTCTTATTTTTTCATTCAATGTTTAGTAATGACTCGTGTCATAAGAATAAAAGAACACCCAGGGGGTAAGAGTCACTAAAACAAGAACAGAATATTCCTAAAAAGGTAGGGTAAACCCTACCCCCAGATCACTTTATTTCTTTCTACACTGGCCTTATGAGTGGAAGCCGGTGGGGTCGTAACCTCAGAAAAATATTCAAAGTGCTCTCATTTTCCGAGTTTATGGGTCTTGATAATCCTTTTGAACGGGAGCCCTCTGAGACAGTTACAGATCCCTACCGGTCTCACTCTTGGGTCAATATCTGCATCAGTATTCTGATACGAAATATCGGCAGGGCCCCTTTTCTTATCACCATGAACGGTAAGGAAGTCTCCTCCGGGCTAATTTTCAATCTGTTCCGCGATGTTAACCCCGGTATGAACCGCTGTGATCTATGGAAAGAGACGGCAGCCTGGTGGTTTCTAGAAGGCGAAGCCTTCTGGTTTTTCGGTGACGAATATAGCGCTGGAATACCCCGGGAAATCTACGTTCTCAATCCCCGTAAGATGCGGGCCTGGGTGGAATATGGCAAGGTCATTCGATGGTTCTATGCCACGGATCAGGGTGAGATACCCATTCTCCCCGATGAACTGATTCACTTTCGGGACTGGAATCCCTGGAATCCTCACCGCGGAGTAACACCTCTCATAGCCCTATCGGATGAGATTCTGCAAGATATTCGATCCAACAAGAGTATCAGCAAGCTATTAAAAAATAATGCTGTTCCTGAAGGAATACTCAAGACCGACCAGATCCTCAGAGAAGAAGAGGCTGATCGCTTGGAGAAGCGCTGGGAGTCCAGCTATGGCCGTAACCGGAAGGCTCGGTCCATTGCCGTCCTAGGTAAAGGAACCTCCTTCCAGTCTCTGACCGTTACACCCGCAGCCCTCAAGTCCTTCGACCTGAAACGATGGAATCTCTATACCCTTCTCTCCCGTTACGGGATACCTCCCCGGGTAGCCAATATCCAGGACTCAAAGAGCTCTCTTAGCGGCAGCGATACCGCCAGTCAGCACAGCGCTTTTTGGAAGTATACTATCATCCCCTTACTCAAAAACTTTGAACAGATTTTAGAGACACAGTTCTTTGTCCGTTTTGGCCTTAAGGAACGTGGATCTTTTGATCTCAGCAGCATTCCTGAACTGCAGGAATCAGCGGACGAAAAGAGCCAAAGAGATATCCGGGAAATAGAAGCGGGACTGAAGACTATCAATGATGTTCTCGCTGAAAGAGGTCTCCCTCCCAAGCCCTGGGGAGATAAATGGCACCAGAATCCTCAAAAAAATAAAAAAAATGCAGATTCTTTTGAATCAAAAGATCAAAATCCACAGTTCAAGGGAAAATGGGGCGGTAAGTGCCCGTCTAATGAACAACAGTTCACTGAGGACATTCTGTGAAGACCAAGGAAATCATGGTCTCCGGGAAGGATGCCTTCATCGGTTCCATCATCACACATACGGTGGAACAAAGTCAGCTGGGTACAATCTGTGCCTATTGTTCCCGGGGACCTGAAGCGCTCAGATGTATTGAAGAGATGCGCCCCAATTTAATAATCCTCGATTTGTTCCTGCCTGGCATGAACGGCCTTTCGATTCTTAAAAGTATCCAATCCAGAGATTACCACCCTCTTATCCTGGCTTACTGCCGGAAGCTGAACAAGATGATAGGCGTCAAATGCGCCAAGCAAGGAGCCACAGGTCTGATCGACTACTCGGCTACCTATGAACAGGCTTATGACTGCCTGGAGCGGGTCTCTTGGGGGCAAAAGATATACCCCGAAGAAGTATGGGAGCTTTTAAGGGATAACGACTATGAAAAGTACTTCCAGAAATACACCGACGTTACTGTTCGTCAGGCTCAGATCCTGGAACTTTCAGCCAGGAGTTACACAAATATTGAGATCTCCGAAATGCTCCATTTGAATATAAAGACTGTAGAGAAACACAAGCACACTGTAAGGATTAAGTACGGACTATCCAGTGTAGACCAGCTGATCCACTTTGCCATTCGCAATGGCATTATCGAAAGGGAGGAAAGTATATGTTCATAGACTGCAAGGCACTGGAAACAGGAAAGGAAATCAGGAACTTCAACGCTTTGGCTCAAATCTTTAAAGAGGGAGACCTTGTCAGCCCCAAAGGCGTTCTCAAAGAGGAATTCAAAGTCTTTATGGGGGGAGCATTTTTCAGGAAATCCAATGATCCAAAGGAAGAACTTTTTCCCTGGGTTTTCAGTACCTTCGACCTGGACCGGGACGACGAGCGTATTGATCCCGCCGGATGGGACCTGAAGCACTATCTCAAGAATCCAGTTATCCTCTGGGCCCACGACAGCCGAATCCCTGCCATAGGATTCTCACAGGATACAGCCGTAAAAGATAGAATTTTGGGCGGTAATATCCTATTCAATTCTCAAGAGATTGATCCCTTTGGCTGGGGCATAGGCCGCCGCGTGGCTGCCGGTGTGATTAGAGCTGGAAGCGTAGGATTTATGGTCAGGGAAGTAGAGATCGCTGAGGTGGATGGCGAGTCCACCCTTATATTCCGCAGCCAGGAGCTCCTGGAGTTCTCCATCTGCAACATCCCCAGCAACCCCATGGCCCTGAACCGCGACTTTATCCCCCCAGAAGAACTCAGCCTTGTATCAGAAGAGACCATCCCGTCCTTCTGGAAAGGAATAATCAAATCACACGGAGGACATTATGAATGAGATCTTAAAGAAACTGACGGAGCTTCTGAAATCCATGAAGCGGATCGAGTCGGAGGGCTTTCCAGATGAAAAGCTGGCTAAGCAGTATTTCCAGGAGAAAGAAGAAATCCTGGAATCCATGGCCGAAGCCCTTTCCAAGATGGATGAGGAAAACAGCCGGGAACTGCAGGCAATGAAGAGCACCATATCTGCCTTGAAGGACTCTCTCAAAACCACAACCTCATCGGCCAAAGTCCTAAGCCGAGAGGAGTTCTGCTATAACCTTGGTAAAACCATCGCCGGTGTCTGGCGGAATAATCAAGCCTCTTTGGGCGAACTCAAGGCCATCCCCAATATTAAGGGTGAGAGCTGGGTGAATCCCAGGGACATGAACTGGGTTGCCGGCAAGGGCTGGGTCAGTAAAGACTCAGTGGGTACCCCCATGGGGGATATGACAAGCAATGATCAGTATCTGATCAATCCCATCTACGAGACCCAGATCATGAGTGACGCCCGCAAGACCAGCGTCATGATGAGTCTGGTCTCCAATCGTCCCATGACAGGCCCCTCCCTTTTCCTCCCCCAGAGGGACAGAGGCGGGGTGATTCTGAACTGGCTCACAAGCTATGGCCAGCAGATCACCGACAGCAAACCTCAGATGGGAAAGCGTGTGGAACTGAAAGCCTATACCCTGGCAGGCTTTATCCCCTGGTACGATGAGTTTGAAGAGGATATCTACGCCGAGCTGGGCCAGATGTTTATAGAGGAGTTTACAGATGCCTATGGCCAAGAGTTTGACCGCCAGTGCCTGACCGCCAATGAGTCACCCTTTACGGGAGTCTTGTCCATCAAGGGACCCCTGTCTCACTACATCAAAAGCGCCTCCCCCTACGGTTTGACCTACCTGGACTTCAGAGAAGCGGTCCTCAAGGTCCCTGCTGAAGAAAGGCGCCATTGCCGCTGGTTCCTCCATGAGTCTGTCCTCTCCCGGGTTACCAGTATCCAGGACTCTGACGGCCGCCCCGTGTGGAGAGGCCCTTCAGACGGTAAACCCGGCCTTGTAGACGGGTACCCTTATCAGGAGTGCGATCTTCTACCCCAGGCGGGAGAAGTAAAGAAGAGTGAACCCTTCGCAGTCTTTATGAACCCCAAGCGCATCCAGCATGGCAACCGCAAGGGCTTGGAACTAAAAAGGTTTGACGGCACAACAGAGAGTCTGCAATACGGAGAGATCTTTCTCCGCTTCCGTAAGAGAGATGGTTTTCTGGTCACCAGACCAGAGAAGAACATGGTCACCCTGCGCTGTAAGGGCTGATACCGAAATCCAATAGTACAAGGAGTATAGATTATGAGTTTTAATTTCTATCCCGAACGGGTAGAGCCCATAGGCCAGAAGGCCGGCACCATCGGCGAGAATCTCCTGATCCCCATCCAAGGTATGGACGGTATGAGGATCACCATCCCCCAACTGTCGGTCAGCTGCGGCGCTGATGCCCAGGTTCTCACCCTTCGCCAGGTGGAAACCCAGGACGCGATTGTGGCCCTGGACATCGACGCCAAGACCGTCGCCGTAGAAGATACAGAAACGGATCTGACGGACCGACTGATAGCCCTAGAGACCAAAGACGGCGGGTGGATCTTCCTGGCCGTCTCCGCCTCCGTTGCCAAGATCCATACCTTTACCGGAGACATCAGCGAAGTAAAGGTAGACGGCCGCTTTCTTATCATCGCCGAAGAAAACAGTGAACTGAACCAGAGAGTCCCCCTGGAAGCTGGAGCCGAAACCCTGATAGCCGATGACAGCCCCGGCAGACTCATTGCCTGTGACTTCTGCTACCCTGTGATCCTCTCTATAAGCAACGAAACCAGTGCCGTCCAGTTTAACGGCGCCACTGTTATCTACATCAGCAGGTAACCCCATGGTCGTCAATTATTCCAGGGACATCGATTATCATACCCAAAGGAATAATAAGCTGATCCCTCACTCTTCCTGCAACAGCACCAGCATGATCATGGCCTTGAAGCAGGCAGGAGTGAGGCTCCCCTTCCCCTCATACATGCAGCCCGAGGATTATCTGACTCATTTCCTTAACTCCAAACAGGCCATAGCAAAAATGGCCCTCCTGGCCCCCGATCTGGTCGACACAGAAACCATGCAACCATTGATCCCGCCCCATGAACTTCACTGCTTGATGGAATGGGCAGTAAACACTTTATTAGGTAAGGAAGTAGTTCGCTTTAGCACAGCAACATCCCTGAAAAAGATTATCGCCCATATAGATAACGGAGGCGGAGCCGTCCTCTCAGGTCGATTCCCCCACTACATCAATGGACACATCAACCATATGGTCTCCCTAGCAGGTTATATGGTCCACAACAAGCTTATCTCATATCTCTTGATAGATGATCCCTATGGCGACTATATGACCGGCTACAGAAGCCACAAGGGAAACAATATCCCCATTGCCATTGAGAAAGCCAAGACCATTTTCAAGCCCACAAAAGACTCCAACGAGAAATGGGCTTATCTGGTCGGCTGAGAAGAAAAAATCAAAAACATTTCAATACTTTGAAGCACCAGCTTCTTTCTGTCTGTGATTCTTACAGAATCAATTTTAAAGGAGTCAAGGTTATGACAGAGAAGGATTATCAAAAGGAAATTGAAAGATTAGAAGATGTCATTCATCAGTTAACGAATCATATCGCTATTTTGAATGAACAAATCGATCAGCATCAGAAAGACTAGGAATTGCCAGGGCTTACTAAAGGGTAAGCCCTGAATACAGGATCAACGTAGGATTGAATCTAGACCAGATTTGCCATAATACTGGCTAACTGGACACTCCAAACAGCGGTGATCCCGGCAGGCTCCACATAACTTTTGCCTGTCTACCTGATTCACCAACCCCCTGATACACTCATCTAATGTGTATGTCATAGGCTTCTCAGCTGCCCAAGCCACACGACGTAGCAGAAAAGCAGAATCCACATGAATCTGAGGCGTATACACTTTCTTATCCATAGAACCCTCCAATAAAAAAAGAAATAACATCATCCGGAGAGAGAATCTCTCCCCTTTTGCCAACGGCTTACCCCACCTTCATCAGGCCAACAGGGTTCAGTAAAGGCTGCCGAAGGCACCCCTAAGGGGCACAGGCCTTTACGGGTTCCTGATGGTCTGATAAGGATCTTCATTAGACGTTGGAAAAAAGGAGAAGACAATTAAAAATCTGTGTAATAATACGCTACTAAAAAAATACAGGACTAATTCCGTATGATTGGAGTCCTATTTGTGAATACAAAAATCTAACTGTTTCAAAAATTATTATAATTTTATGTTATTTAACATAGTGCACCTTCAAGTCAAACAGCTTTATGCCACTTTTAAGTTAGACTCCCGGAAATATATCTCATCCGGAGAGTTCCCATTCAGACTCTGGTGAGGCCTGACTGAATTGTAAAATCTGAAGTATTTCATCATTCCCTTTCGGAGAGTGTTTAGAGTATCATACCGGTAGAGATAAATGTCTTCAGACTTCAGAGTTTTCCAGAATCTTTCAATGTAAATATTGTCCAGAACGCGGCCTTTCCCGTCCATGCTGAACCGCACCATTTCTCCTTTAAGAAGAGATGAGAACTCGTTGCTGGTAAACAGACTGCCCTGATCGGTATTGAAGATTTCCGGTAAACCGTACCTCACCATGGCCTGCATCAGAGCTTCCATAACAAAAGCCGTATCCATCGGAATGTTTCAACATAGTTGTCACAACTTTTGATTTTTTTATGCTGAAATCAGTTGCTTCTTAGTCTCTAAAGATGGGTTCAGATACACATGTTTCTGATCCTCCCATATCTTTTGATCAGAACTCCACCTTTCAGGAGTTTTGCTAATTGCTTTTCTTATGACCTTATTCCTTTTCTCCATTATTTCTGAACCATCGCCACAGTGTCTTTGGGCTGGAGAAATATATGAGATTCCTGAATGTTTATGCTCATTGTTATACCAATTCACAAAATCTGCCATCCATACACGAGCTTGATGTATATCCTTAAAATACTTTGGGTATCCGGCCGTATATTTTAAAGTTTTGAACAAAGATTCAGAATAGGGATTATCATCACTGACTCTGGGTCTTGAAAAAGATGGGATCACTCCTAATGCATACAATGTCATAATCATGGTACCACCTTTCATGGGATTCCCATTATCAGAATGCAGCCTGATTCCTTCCAGTTTATGAATGATTTTTAACCTTCTAAACATTTGCTCGGCTAGCTCCGATGATTCAGATTCGTGTATCTCCCAACCAACAATTTTACGACTCCAGACATCAACGATCATATAGCAGTAAAGGAAGATTCCATTCACATCTGTTTTGAGAAAAGTAATATCCCAACTCCAAACCTGATTGGGGCCTGTAGCTGCCAACTCAGGAGGTTTATTCTGCTTTCTTGCAGGGTAACTTCTTTTTCTGTGGTGAATCATGTCTGCATCTCTCAGCACTCTGTAGAAAGTACTTACAGATGCTATATATACTCCTTCATCCAAAAGAGTTACAACAATCTGATATGGATTACAGTCCACAAATCTATCTTCACAGGCAATCCTGAGAATCTCTTGACGTTCATACTCTGCAAGCTTTCTTTTAACCTTTTTCACTGCTCCTTTTCTTTTGTCACCACAAGAAGAATCACTCCATCTATGATATGTCCGGACAGATATATCCATTACATTACAGGCTTCTGATCTTCTGGCTCCATCTGATATTGCTTCATCTAACAATGAAACTGCTAGATCTCTGAGATCCTGAGTAATTAATCGTCCTCGTCGTCCCCCAATAGAGCATCCACTTTTTTTTTAAGAGTTAGTAGGGCTGCCATTTCAGCCAGGGCTTTATCTTTACGAGCAAGCTCTTTCTCAAGCTTTTTAGTCTTTAGCTTCAATTGATGATTTTGTTCCTGGATGGTCTTTTCTTTTTCTGTCATAGACTGCCGCAGCTCCTGCTCCCAGAGGGATAGATGTTCACTGTGGAGACCATTCTTTCTAAGCCAATTTCCTATCTCATCTTTTGAAATTGATCGGCTCTCTAAGAGAAGGGACATCTTTTCTGAAATGCTCCTCCGATCTGGTGATAACTCTCCAGCAGCTGCATCCAGTGTACCATCTTTAGCCTTGGCAACCCAATTCCTAATTGTTTGATTTGAGATTCCTTCTTCCCGGCTTACCTGGGCAATAGACCTACTCTCAGGGGGCAGAACTTTCCGTAAAATGCTGTTTCGAAATCCTGTACTGTACTTACTCAATTGATGTTGTCCTCCATATTAAATACTGTGACAACTATCTTGAACTATAGGGTCCATCGTGTTACTTACACTCCAGGAAAGGATTTTTCTGCTGTACAGATCGATTATTGCGACTACGTAAACAATTCCTCCGGGAAGAACAACATAGGTGATATCCGAAGCCCAAACGTGTTTAGGATGGGTAATATCGAGATTCCGGAGCAGATAGGGATATTTCTTATGGTTCTTGCCGGGTTTGGAAAGACACCGTTTCGGAATAATAGCCTTGATCCCCAGTTCTCTCATAAGTATGTAAACTCTCTTCAGAGAGGTATTATGGTCCATATTCTTGTTGAGATGGTTATAGATGTGTCTGTAGCCATAAAAGGAATGCTACTCCCAAAGCTTCTTAATCTTTCTCTTCTCAATATTATCTCTATATTCCAACACGGGATTTTTCTGTTCTTGATAATAGTACCAGCTGCGGCTTTTGCCCAACAAATGACACTGACGGGAAATGCTTACATCATCTCGATCCGGTTCAACCATGGATTTTACAGGAGTCCCATTTTCTTTAAGTTTTTTTAGAAAATCGTTCTCTGCATGCAGCTTCCCGATTTGCGTGAACAACTCTTCTTTATCTTTTTCCAGATCCCTTTCTTTCTCTGATTTCCCATTACGAAAAGCAGAATCGGCATTATCCAGTAATTCTCATTTCCACTTTGAAATCATGTTCGGATGTGCCCCTGTTTCCTGAGCTATTTCACTGATCGTATTCTCTTCGCGAATCGCCATGAGCGCAATTCTTGCTTTTTCTGAATCGCTCCACTTTTTGCGCATCTTTTGTACTCCTTCTGCTGTTTATTATACAGTAATTTCTAATTTAGGAGCTGTACAGCTTCTTAGGAGCACTATAATACTTTCATATAACCTCAATCATTTACTTATTTTATCTTCTCAAATCTATAATCCCAATCCATACAACCTGTTAATTCTATAAATCTTTTACTTGGGTAATTATGAATGTCAATTATGTTTTTAGATGGAAGGTTATGGATAATATATCCTTCATATTCATACAGATTTTCTAATTCATAACCTTTATACTCTAGATATACTCTTGTAACTTGACCATATGGAAGCCGAATATCTGGAATTATTTTCATTGGAACATTAGCTTCAATTATACAAGGAATACCTATTTCCCTTAGAAATTGTCCTGTTTCTTTATCTCTTTCATGTGAGTTATATAAAGCTTCCCCTCCCCAAGATCTAAAGAATCTCATAATTCCATGATCATCAGCCATTTTAGGATAAAAAAAGCAAAACCAAATCATTCCTTTACGATTTATTTCATCACATTGATTTTCTAGCTTTAATCTTTCAAGAATACTGAGTTTAGAAGGATCTATTTCAATTAAATCAATTCTTTTCTGCATAGATGATCTGCATTGAAGCGTTAAACCTTTTTTGTAAATATTATCAATCTCTTGTTGAAGTAATTTTGTACAGTGATAACCTGTCAGGCAGTATTTCTTTAAAATATTTATCAAATCATGGACTAATAAATCATATTTCATTGGAGATAAACAGTATTCTCCTTTACATTCCCATCCAATAAATTTTTTGTAATTTTTGTCAAAAAAGTTTATCAAATCTGTTGGCCAAGTATTAATTTTATCAATAACCATAATTTGGTTCCCCGATTCTATAGAACATGCAAAGAACTTACAGACCGTCAACTGGCGCAGTTCTTGTGAATACAAGAACTGTGATCAGTAGTGCTGACAATGTTCATTTGCTTGTTATGTGTCATTAATTACATGTATGTCTCCAATAGCAATTACCTGATCATTTTCACGACCATCGTCATTGTACATAGAAATAAACTCTGTATCTAATGTCATTCTCTCCTGAATCTTTTTTTTACCAATATCAAAATATGATAATTCTAATTTCATAGGATCGAGTTCTATCCTTTCTCCATAGTTACTTTTTTTACTAATATAATGGCTTATAATAGAAAAATAGTAAAAAATACTTGTTGGTAACGATATATAAAAAAAATCATTATTCATAAGAAATGACTCTTTACGTATTGATAAATCATCTTCTTGAAATAATTCATACTCCAAAGAGCCTTTAGTTGTTACATACCGAAGTTTATTGTTGTTGTTCAATACCGGTGAATAATCTTTAAACTTTTTTATTATTTTTTGTTTTGGTATTTCCCATTTTATTTGAATATCTGTAGCGGGACCTAATCCAATATTATATACTCTAAGATCAAAATATCCTTCTGTTCTTTTATCTTTATTAGTAGGGTTTCTCCAAACTGTTGGTATATTTTTATTATTCGTTTCAATTTGAATAGACTCAGTTTTTATTAATAATTTAGGTCGATATGATTCGCGTCTTTGTCGAATCATTTCTATCATTGTAAAAATCAAGAGAATAATTGATATTAGGCTCACAAAATATGAAAGTGTTTGCCAATCTAATATTGATGCATCAAACAATTGTAAACTTAAAGTGTATTTTTGCATTTTTTACTCTCTAAATTATCTTCAATAAATATTTCTCAAATCATTATATATGTGAATTGTCTTAAATTAAGGATTTTGATTTACAATGTTATATTTAAGATCTAAGTAAATATTTTGTACTTCTTCTTTAATATCTTTGATACCTAAATCAATATCATGCCTATATTTTAGTTCATCATCGAATCTATAAAGCAATTTATATATAAAGTATGCTTTCTTCCTAAGTCTTTCTATTTCAGTTGTATCTGTAGATGTCTTAGACGAATATTTTTGATAATCAGAAATAGAAGATATATCTTTTTCATATTTATCATTCTCTATTTGAACGAATCCATTACGAAATGCACTTTTTTTTCCAAACTCATTATCATCTTCAACTGAAATACAGATTTTTTTTCGTAATTTTACGGTTTTAAGGTAAGGAAATATTGTCTTATTTAATGCATTGTCTAAATATTCTTTCCCTCTATGTTCTGGCTTTATGAAGACGTGAATGTCATTGAACATATCATATACAATTCCGACAAATATTTTTTTTTCATTTTTTATTAGGAAAAGGTCAATTGAATTAAAATTTGCTATAATATCATCATTTTCTATTGGTTTTGATTCCCAATATTTAGCTACATCTACATGATCTGAAATGGGTTTTGAAAATAATAAATCACTTTCAGATAATTCTTTAACATTTTTTAGTATTTTATGTAGAGTTTCATCAGTCATGTAATCACCTCTAGGTAAATTTAATAGATTCAATTTTTTTACTAAGCTTTTTTGCCTTTATAAACATAACGAGACTATAGAAAAACTACTTCTCGATTCTCAGTATTCCGTTTCCTGATAATTACTGACCAGTTCTCAATATTTATTATCAAATAAAGAATCCAATCGAGATATCAATCAGAAACCCACTACATTTAATTTCATATGCCACTGGCTCATTCTAACCAGAATCCCATATCAACCCTCATTCTATACTCATTCAATCTTAATTTTTCCAATATTATGCACCATACAATACAGCCGCCATTGAGTGTTCACCTTCTGCTTTCAATGCAGAGTAAATCTATTTAGTTTCTTAATACCTGCAATATGACTGAATACCGGTTCCACTAAACTCATATTGAGTAAATTTGTCATACCATTAACTCCTTTTGTTTTATTGTGATTGTAGCACCTGTGAATCAACAATTGTTATTATCAAGTTATTTTTACTATAGGCTGACAAATCATCATATACTTCATCATCAATAAATTGATTATCTTTAAACACAAAGTTTGCATTATCGATTTCATCATTATCAAGAACAGAATTCCCAGATGTTAATTTGAGTGTATGTAATAGATCGCCAAATCCATTCTCCATTTTGACAGTTATGCGATAGCCGCCTATTTTATTTCCTGATATATTTTTAACTTTCAAATTCAAGATGGCATCTTTATTGTACCTACTTTCATCATAATTCTTGTCTCTTAGAATTATGTCAAAATCTACAATTGTTATTTTTTGTTCTGTCTCATTTATATAAGACCATGTTCCGTCAGTATTCAATATAACCTTTTTACCTTCTGATGTTGTTGCAATTAAGTTCTCTTCTGCATTTAAAGAAAACAAGCCAACCCATAAGAAAACAATAAAAAAAATAACTATCTTTATCATTTTCGTTCCATTATTTCGTTCCATAAAATACTCCTCTGCACCGAAGGCGTCCATCGAACTATCTTTTATGCTGCAGCTCGTAAGCTGACGTGAAATCTGCCTGCGAAGCAGAATAGCTGATTTCATGACCGTAGAGATGACTGCTTCAATAGCTCGTTATATAGTCAATTTCTTGTTCCTGCAATTTTAAACTCATCTTTAGTGATCTCAGATGAAATACCATCAATAAATTGATCAACTGAGCGATCAATATATTCACTAATCAACCAACTGGACCGTCTTTCCAAATGCTGACTTAGGATTTTTGGTTCATATCTCGCGAGTTCACTTAGCCTATGCATAGCAGCATATGTTAAAACCAAAGGATTTCTATTAATCTCATGTCTGATATTCTTTCTTTTTAAATACCATAATCTATTTGGACTATAAATATACTGAAAATCTGGTCTTACTTTCTCATAGTAAGAATACAGATTATTGATACTCTTTTGTGTTGGTGAATTTCTTGGAGCTTCCCATTTAAATGTTTTATTCCTTCGTAAAACCCTCTTCCCTTTATCATTATAAAACCTATCTTCAGAGTAACCTTCAAGGTTATTAATAATTGTATTAGATTTAAAATAGTCACATAACTCAAATTCGACCCAACCTATTTTCCTTGATTTGTCTTGAACAAATGTTGGTGTTTTAATTGGGATATAGAGTTCTGTTGAACGAGGAAATGTTAAACAAAATGATCTATGAATATAAGCTAAATTGTACAGAATATCTTTTAGCTCATAGTCTTCTCCACCTTCAGGAACTGGTTCTTTCAAATAATTCGAAAGTCCAGATAAAACACCCTTTTCTTTTAATTTAATTTTCTCATTTATAATATTTATTCTACCTTTGATTCTTTCACCTGAGACTCCATGTTTAGTGTCAAATGAAATTGATTTCGATTTCAACAAAGCTTTAACTGCATTTAAATAACAATAATAAAGGGTTAATGGCCTTGCATCTATTGGAAGTGAAATTGAAGCTTTGTAGAAATTTTCCGCTTGTTCCCAGTAATATAGGGCTGATTCACATCTATTTTGTTTTAAATAAATCCATACATATCTCCATGTAGAATCTGTCAGTACTGTTGCTTTTTTTAAATCAGGCTTTACTAAACATTTTCTTAATCTGATTTCATCTGTACTCCATTTTATTTGTTCTCTATATTTATTACTAAATACTTTTTTTTGAAGATTTAGAATATTGCTTTGACTCTTATCAAGATTTGCTTCAAGTTTTCGTACTCGCCTTTCCATATTCTCTCTTTTTTATACCTTTTTAAACATAACAATATTCTTATCCCGATTCAGTATCATTACCTCTCAAAAGTAGGGTAAACCCTACCCTCCAAACCTGAACTTCTACTTCACACTATTCCCAGAACACTTATAGGAGGTCTATATGACCATCAAGGTTATTATCAAAGGAAAGGAAGTCAGGATGACCCGCAAGGAATTCCTGCGACGTTTCGGTGACAGGAAAAAAGGTCAAATCATCACCAAGGACATGGATGAACGATGTCCAAACTGACGCTGCTTCCGGTTCCTGAGATCATGAAATTCCTGAACCTAGATGACAGAGATGAAAATATGGTAACACTACTCTCCTTATCTGTCAGCATCGAAATTGAAAAATACACTCATCGTATACTTATAAATCGCATCAAATCTGAGTATCAGGATGGACATAATTCTGATGCCCTTTACCTGTTAGACTATCCAGTATCCGAGTTCAATCTTCTCCAGATTAGAAGCCGTCGGGATCTCCAGTACCGCAGCATCGATCCTACCCTCTATTCTCTCACCCCTTTACCAGGAGAATCCGATCAGCCTATAGAACTCACTCTCCTTCCTGGATATACCTTTCCCAGAGGCAGCAACAATATTCGTATAAGCTATACAGCGGGTTACACGGATGAGACCATGCCTGAAGATTTGAAAACCGCCTTTTGCGAGATCATCACATGGATGCTTGGACGTCTGAAGGCCCGGCAGATTGGTATAGACCTCCTTAAAAGCAGTTCCAGTCAAAACTCGACTTTGATGTACTCCAAAGAGATCCCCGAACACGCCAGAACCATTCTCAATTCTTACCGAAGAAAGAGCTATTGATATGAGTGATTTAGAGATCATCATCGTTCCAGAAGAAGAGATATACCTTGCCGTCTTTGAATCTTTAAACGGCTTCTTCCCTGAACTAGTCAGTCTTTGTAATGCTCAAAAGGGTGAGAATTGGATCAAATCTTTTTCTTCTGTAATAGACAGTTATGATGAAAAGGAGTTAAAGCCTCTCCCCCTGGTAAGAGTTCACTTGAATGAGGTCAAAAAAAAGAGCAGCGATCCCTTTGTTGAACTGGGAGAGTATTTTCTAATCTTGGAATGCCGTTTTGAGAGGTGCGCCCCGAACTTTATAGCCTACCGTTACGCAGCTTTGATCCAGAAATGGTTGGATAACGATGAAACAATATCATCCCTTATAGACCGCTTTATCCTGGATGAGTGTCAGGTCTCACCCCTCTCTATGACAGGTGCACCAGGTTATCCAGAGGCCACCTATACCATTCGCCTTTATAGGGACCGCATCAAATGATTCGCTATTCTCTTGTCCGCAGAGATGGAGTTTATGCCGCTCTGGCCCATGTGCGGGAAACTCTGCAGTTTAGGGAGAAGATTAAATCTTTAAAACCCTTGGGGCAGAGTCGCCACAGCCCCGGGGTGATCAACTTAGGTAACGAGTTAATTGGCAGTATCTCCCTCCGGCTGAACCGGGATATCATTCCTGATTTGTTCCTTCTCATTACCGGTACTATCACATCATCCGGCCCTGTCTCTCAGACAGAAGGCCTTTTTTGTCATGAACTGGAGACCTGTGACGGAGAAGTAACAACTCTCACACTTATGCGTAGCTATGATGAGACTATCCAGCTTTTGGAAGATCTAATCCTCCGTGGATTCTCCCTTACGGGCAGACGGACTGAGCCTGTCCTTTTAAAGCTGGTACTGGAAGGGATGAACATCCAATCTGGAAGCTTTGGTAAGGAAGGAGCCCCCTCTCTTCCCGATCAGGCCTTTTTCTATCTGTCTGGAGATGAGATTTCCCTGGAGGGAGAGACCATTCCCGATCTAGCAGCCTTCTCCCTGGAGGGTAGTTTCTCCGATGAGGTCATCACTCATACCCTTATGATCCGCCGAAAGGACTGCGTCGATACAAATTACTCAATGATGAGGCGGCGGATCTCAGCTTCCCTCATCATCCAATCCAGGGAGTTCTATGAGAAGGGTCAGCGAGTACGATTTGAGATTAGCATAAACGAGGCCATCTACCAGGGAGAAGAGAGTTTTCCTGATAATAAAGGGATCTGGGGGCGGGAGTTTAACTATACCATCATCGGTCCTCTGAAGGTCCGGGTTTTTACACACCTAAAAGCTAAAGGAGGGAGTCTGTAATGGCTTTTTTTACCCTGGACCCCGCCTTACAGGAGAGCCTGGATCGCAAGACTGAATCGGTCTTTATCGTATTGGAAATGATCGATGATGAGGGGAAAATCCTCCGTTTATCTGATGACGCCGTGGAGTCGGCCTACATAACAAGTTACAGGGATTCTCTTGGCGGCTACTGTGTCTCGGCCAGGGTCACCTTTGTGGATGAATCAGGCGTCTTGAATGATCTCAGCGGAAGTAACAGGGAGGTTCATATCCTCTTCTCAGCCGGAGACTGCGGCCGTTTTCTCCACCGCTTTACCCTGTATGTAAACGACTCTGGATTTATAAGAACCGTCAGTGGCATGAGAACTCGTATCTCTATCGTATTAGAAGATACCCCAACCCGAATCAAGCGACTCGGAGCCCTTCGGAACTGGGAAGAAAAGCTGGTTGTTACCGATCTTGTGATGAGCGATAAGGCACTACCGGAAAAAAGCCTACTTCATCTTATCGCCTCCCGTGCTGGATTGTCATCAGAGGATCTGGATAGTTGTTCTGTTCCCCTGTCTTTGGTCTATGCCGCTTTATCAGGGAATCCCTGGGACGAGCTATGCGCCTTAGCTTCATCCTGTATGGCTCTGCTTGAAGGAGGGGTGGAAAAGAAGCTCCTGTTCTCTAGCTCTATCTACCAGGAGGATGAAACAGAAGAGGAAGCCTCATTTTTGAAAAGCGGCCTCTTTCATGAGCTACTCGAGGAGGAGGCAGGAGATGCCTATACCAATTCAATCCGACTGAAATGGAACCGCCCCGAGAGACTGGCCTTCCAGCTTCTCTGGTGCTATGAAGAGCCGCCGGTTAGCTACGACACGGACATGACTCCCAGCTATCCTTTCCTGCCCGATGGAAGCCGTCCCATACAGGATGAGAGCTATCCCTTTACCGCGAACTATGAAGTCAGGGAGGAGTATCAGAGGCTCCCCGTACTCTGGGCCGATCAGATCCAAGACCAAACAGAGCTGGAAGCGGATCTAATCTTTGATGCTGATGACCAATCCGGTACAGATGGCACTGAGGGACTGACCATTAGCCACTACAACTATGAGAGCCAAAAGGCATTGATCAACCTGAACTGTAATCTGGCAGGAAGTCTGAAAAAACTATCTATCAAGGGACGCCCTATCGTGATGCGACCTGGGGCGGCCTTTTATCACTCTGATCCGGATGAGATTGCTACCTGCGGCATCCGGATCAAAAGCGGAGACAGTCGTTTTTTTTCGGACGACCAGGTCATGGGAGTGGATGGTGTATACCGCTCTCATCCTGAGGACTGGGTCTATAGGCAATTAGCCAAGGGCATCAGAAAGAGGCGTCGCTTTAAAGGCAAGAGCGAACTGGGATTGTTTTATATCCGATCTGGTTCTCTGTGTTTGTTGGAAAGGGAGGAAGAAGATGTTCTGTGCCGGGTTGAAAAGCTGGTACTGGACTATCACGAAAGCCGGGGCCTGGACTGTCAGGTCCATCTTTTGGAGGAGTAAGTATGAAAGAAAGAGACGGAATAATACTGTCGGATAAGGCTGTATGGGAGATGAGCTTTGGCTATCACTTTATCATCCTGTTGAAGCGCATGATTGCCTTGCCCTCCAAGATGCTCGGCTTTAAACCCTTCTGTCTTTACCTAGCGACCTGGTTGCTTGTGAATAAACATATTGGCCAGTGGGTCTGGCTGGCAGTGCTGATGATGGTGCTCTTTGGCATTGTCGGATTAAAGGTAGCCGGAAGCATACTGACTCGCCGGAGCAGTGGATGAGGAGGGAGTTATGAGTTTCCTGATAAAGGTTAAACGATGGCTGACCCGGGGAGCCTTTGTGCTGGCCGGGATTCTGGGAGGCGTCCTCGGGACTGCGCTGTGGTCCCGTTGGAATGAGGAACAAGAGAATGAAAAGGAGGAGAGTCACAGTGCTGAAGATTATGAGAATGAGCAGAACAGGTTTGAAGAGCTGGAGGAGATCAGCCGCCGGAAACGGGAGGAGATTCGTTCTCTCCCTGATGCTGATTTCGATGAGCGTTATCCCTCTGTATCCCGACATGCTCTCGATGGAGGAGGTCGCTTTGTGGATCGGTGCCGAAGATACCTACAGTCGCGACGAAGTGGCCCAGATAGTTCTGGGGATCATGGAAATAGCCCTGGAGGAGATTGAGACAACCAGCCGGGAGGCTGCCAGGGAAGCAGTAGCCGAGGAAGCGGGGAAGACCGCTTATTACAAGGCTCTGGCAGAACGGGAACGGCAAACCCTAAAACAAAAAGAGTATGAAATACAAAGACTGCAGCGTCGCTGTCTTGTTCTTGGATTTACGAATATTGGATCGGCTCTTCTTTTGGGAGGGGGATGGACTGCCGACAGGATAGGGTTGTTCTGATGAAAGAAAGACTAGGAACTAAGGGACGGGTTAGAGTGAGAGTGTTGAGCCCTGATGGTAGAATCAAACGGAGTAAGCCAGGACTCTTCCGAAGAATTCTGGGATTCCCTGGAAAGCTGAATGATTTTACCTTCCACAATGTGGTGACGACCTATGGCGATGCCCTCTTGGCTAACCTGGCGGTGGGCGGCGGAATGACCGCCGTAGACAGTGCAAACGGCCATATAGAGGTGGGAACCGGTTGGACAGGGCTAAGCCCCAAGGATAATACGGGAGGCTGCAATACACCTACAGGTACCCGCCAAGGGATGGACAACGATTATCCTGCGACAAAGGGAACCTTAGGAGAATCGGCGGATGATAAGGCTTGTTATCGGGCCACCTTCCCCGCAGGCAGCCTGGATGCCACAGGTATCAATGAGGCCGCCCTTATGAACGCATCCTCTTCCGGGATATGTCTGGCCTATGCCCAGATCACCCCTGAGGTGAATATAGGGGCCAACGACATTCTGCAGATAGACTGGGAGATCACCTTTTATGGGACCTGATAAGAAACATTGTCTAGGTTTCAGTCCCACAGGTTTTTTTCATACACAAAGCTTTGATGATGTGCCCTGCCGTGTAAGAGGAGGTCCCTGGGGAGTGAGCAGGACCCCTCTTTTAAGCCTGGAGAAATGGGATGGAGAGGTCACCCTGATTATGGAGACGGGGATTTTTGGAGAAAAGGTTCGCTGTGTGAAGACCGTAGCGGATCGAACAGAACTTATCTGCTTCGACCGGAAACATATATTCCGCCGTCTGGACACGGGGAACATAGAGTACGATATACAGCTGGCCTCCCCTCCACGAAAGCCAGTCTTTCCCATCCCCCTGGAGGTACCCCGGGGGCTTTCCTTTCATAAGCAGGGGATCAGAAAGGGTTCCCGTATGATGGGAGAAGTAAAAGGTAGCTATGCTCTTTACTGGAAGAGGAACAATGGGAAGTACAGGACCGGAAAATTCTGTCATATTTACCGTCCTAAGATCATCGATGCTGCCGGAAGATGGATATGGGGGGACTTGGAATACGACGGTAAGGCTCTAATGATTAGGGTGGACGAAGACTGGCTGAAGAAGGCACGCTATCCCGTGACCGTCGATCCCCGATTGGGTTCTGATTCGGTGGGAGCCGGAAACTATGACTTCTTTGATGATGAGCCTGGAATGCCCACCATTGATCTTGGAATGGCTATTCAGAAACTGAATCCCGATCTGCCAGTAGCCGGAGCCTGTACTCCCTATTACTACTCCTATAAGAACGAATGGGAAGCCGGTGGTTTTCCCGTTCTCTATGATGGAAACCTGCCTGTAAACCTTGTGAGCAACAACGCTCCTTTTATAAATCTCTATGTTCCTACAGGAGACTCCCCCTCCTGGAAGAGCGGAAGTTTTAACGTCAATATACAGCAATCGGCGGGAGACCAGCTCTGGTTTGGACTGATGGCCAAGTACTACTACTATCCCTACTTCGATGAGGTGGACGGTGCTCAATTGAGGGTTCACTACCCTTCAAGCTTTGATGCTCCACCCGAGGTTTGCGGCAGCACTTACAGCTATCCCGATATCCTCCTTTCCCAGTACTTCGACTTTATCTCGGTGACCACCTGGAATGTGGAGATTAGTGGAAGGATCAAGCCTGATGAAGTGCTCTTTAAACAGGCTGAATATCTGAGACAATCCAGTGACAATGAGGGGGAGACTGAGGAGATCAACGCCTCAAGAGGACTTATACGACTGATCGAGACCCTAGCTGGCTCTACGGATATTTTGAGTCTCAGTACCGTTTACAAGAGGCTGAGTGCGGAGATTCTTGATTTGAAAGACGCCTTTAGCCGTCGACTCTCTTCCTTTATCACCATCATGGAAAGCTGGGCGGTTTGGGACTTTTTTAATCCCTATCCCTCCCATATCTCTGAAGAGCTGACAATTTACAGCCGAATCACCCGCAGTATCGATCTTAAATCCCCTATTTAAAGGAGTCTTATATGAATAGAATCTACGCCGGGCAATCGAGTCTGGTTATCCGCACCCATACAAGCTGTTCCCTGTCGGAAGCAGTAGAGTGCCAAATCCGTTATAGAAAACCCGATGGGACGGACGGCGCTTTTCCCGCTTTAATCGAAGATTCCCTTGAAGGGATTATCAGTTATACCGTGTCTGAAGGGGATATTGATCAGTATGGGCACTGGAGGTTCTGGGCTTGGGTCCGTTTTACAGGAGACAAATGTGCACCCGGGGATGTACAGAAGGTTTTTATCAGACGGGAGGGACGCTGATGGCTGAGAGAATGAAACTGAAAAAACTCATGATCCGACTGAAGCGGTATGAGGAGATGGAATGTAACGCCGTTACGATTGCCCTCAGTGAGGAGAGAACCTTTCCTGAAGATGTGAAGGAAATAATGATTTTGTCCGCCGAGGGACGACTCAATGAGTGTTATGGTCTTTTATCTCTGATGTTCAACTGTTATACCGAACTTTTGGATGAGACAAGAGGCGAAGAAATAGACGACATTCGGTTCTTTGAATTACGCTGGCTCAGTTATGCCAAAGCTTTGAAAACCCGGAAAGAACCAAAGATTCCTGCAAATGGAGCGAACAAACATATTGAGCGGGAGGCTCTAAGAATATTAGCTACTAACCGGATTGAGGGAGGTGAGAATTATTCGGACTTCTTCAATGCCCGTATGATGATTGAGGATTGGGGAGAAGATATCCGTTACTGCGCCCCCTGGAAGATGTGGATGATATGGAATGTCAGGCACTGGAAGGTGGATGATCGGAATGCCATCTTTGAGATGGGAAAGCTCAGCATCGAGGCAATGATGGACAAGGCAGCTGACTGCTGGAATACCGACGAGGCCCTGGCTATGATTGCCCATAGTAGGAGGAGTTCTACCGCTCGGAAAATAGACTCAATGCTGCAGTTAGTCCGCGCCGATCCATCCATTCGTTTGGGCCCCGATGATTTTGACAGAGATATCTACTCGTTCAACTGCCACAATGGGATTATTGACCTCCATACGGGACGCCTGAGAGCTCATAATCGAGAGGAGCTCATTAGCAAAGTATCACCGGTAAACTATGATCCAGAGTCAGCCTGTCCCGTTTGGAAGAAATTTCTGAAAGACATATTCGATGGAAAACGGGAACTGATTAAATTTGTCCAGAAGTTTGTAGGCTGCAGTCTCACAGGGGACATGTCTAGTCAGGCTATGTTTATCCTCTATGGAACCGGAGCGAATGGGAAGAGCACCTTTATTAACGTTATTACTCAAATCATGGGAGACTACGCCATGACCACACCGACAGAGACTTTTATGCAAAAAAAGGGAGAACAGGCCACCAACGATATCGCCCGGCTTAAGGGTGCTCGCTTTGTCTCGGCCACAGAGAGCGATGAGAGAGGTCGTCTGGCCGAGTCGGTGATCAAACGTCTGACAGGAAATGATATAATCAGCGCCCGCTTTCTCTATGGGGAGTATTTTCAATTTATTCCCACCTTCAAGATCGTGATGGCCACCAACCACAAGCCCAGAATCAGCGGCATGGATTTTGCTATTTGGCGCCGAATAAAGCTCATACCATTTGAGGTGACTTTCTCTGAGGAAAAGCAGGATAAGAAACTGCCTGAGAAACTGGAGAAGGAATTGCCTGGTATTCTCACCTGGATGGTAGAAGGCTGCCTGAAATGGCTTAAAGAAGGTTTGGGCAATCCGGAGGCCATCCAGGATGCCACCGAAGAATATCGGAATCAGATGAGTGATATTCAGATGTTCCTGACTGACTGCTGCGTCTTTGAGGAGGAGTCCATGACTCAGTCCAGCGTGCTCTACGCGACCTATATTGCCTGGTGCGAGAAGAATAACGAGAGGGCCAAGAGCAACCGCAACTTCAGCATGATGCTCTCGGACTCAGGCATGGATAAGGTCCGGCTCAGCCCGGGAATATTCTGGATTGGTGTGAGGGTTTTGGAAGAGTTGGATTACTGAGATTACAATTATTTTCGATCTATATCTTTTCTCTAGAAAAATCCGGAGCATATGGATGCTTTTCAAGCACACATTTCCGAATCATATTATATTTTTTAGAAATGATTTGGGAAATTGAAGCTCTAATGATTCCTTGTAATCCCCTTTCAGCATGCTCACCTATGACAGATTCTCGAGCCGCCAGGGAAGCTATAGATCAAAAAAGATATGAAATATCCTCATCCATGGTAAGCATTTCATGGGATCAATCAATTTATCGTATGATATGAGATGCAGGTGTTTCGACTTCAGAGATAGCATTTTCCAGATCATTTTTTGCCAGCCCGTCAATATCGATCGTATAGTAATCCTGAATAAAACCAGCATCCTTTGTGCTTACAGATCTAATTCTTCTTTGGTCTTTTTCAAAACATGTATACGATTATTTACCGCAAACTGATTTAGTAGAAATTTCGGAATATAATGCGGCCTCTTTTATGTCCTGTGATAATACACCCCAACGGTATTTTCTCATAATCACCTTATCATTACATCTTTGAAGGTACACCACAACGATAGGACTTTCCCCTCCAACCCCTATCGCTGTTAGGTTGCTACAGACGGTACATCGGTTGGTGTACAAACAATGGCTATCCAGAGAATTCTACAGAATTCTCTATTAATCTTTTATAATCCTTCTGAATTCATTTAATGTAAGGATGTAGTCAAGAAGGTATAGAATTATAAAGAACTATAAAACGTATGAAACGAGTCTATAAAGAGGATATGAAAGAATTGAAACAGTTGACTCTCCCTTCCCTGCACTAAATTCCCAGGACCATATCAACAAAGGAAAAAAAACACGCCCACACAGGTCTATTTAAAAATCTAAAAAATTGAACGCCCTCCGGCTGGAGAGGCCGGCGAAGCCGGTATCGGAAGCCGGTTACCGGGCTTGTCCCTTTCTGTTAGAGTCTGTTTTATCCCTCACCCTGCGGCAAGGAAGGAGGCGGGAGCGAAGCTCTGGCCTTCTGACGCTGTATGCGTTTGCCCTAGATGTTCTGCCTTTGGTCTTTCAGCCGGGCGGACCCGGACACTTCCCCCAACGGGGGACGGGAGGGGGGCATCAATAAATGAACCCTACCTTGCAGCGCTGCCGTCCGGGGGAGCCCGAGCTGAAAGCAGACCTACGAATGAGGCTGCTCCTCTTTGCTCTTCACCTATAGCCGGGAAAATAAAACTGATTATTACCAGACCGGCCTTATGAGTGGGGATGTCACACGTGAAGTCCAGAGGGAGTACCGGGCAAACAGGGATGTTTGCACTGAGGGCTCCTCGAGTCCCGATCGGGAAAAAGCCCGCAAAGGAAAGCCGGAACGGCGGTTTGCGGGGGGTTGGCGTGAAAACCGATGGTGATGCGGGAGCAGACGTCTGGAACCGGAGCGGCGTATGCCGTGACAGAAGGACGGCTGCGGAGCAGCACCATAGAGAACCAGCCCTGGAGCTCCGGCTTGAAAAGCGGGAGTGGAAGGTACGGAGAAACAATACTCATTTCTTGAACAATCAGTAAGTGGGGAAAAAATTCAGCGGAGCAGTGGCGGTCCGTTGAGGTGGGGACTTTTTATTCCTGGATGACTTAAGCCTCTGCGGCGCGGCTGGCTGAATCATTTCCCTCACCAGCTCCCCTCACCTCTTTGCCAATTCAATTCTCACGGGCTTATCAATCCATAAGGGATATATTCCCTGGAAGCCGGGGCCGGCAGAAGATGGCAAAGCCTTCTGATGACGGATCTGGGTGGAAGGGTTCACCTGGTATGAGGTTTTCAGTTTGGGTAATTATTAAAAATCCAACATTCCGGAAGTAGACTCCTCTATAAATAATCTGTAGATCACTGCTGGAGGCGCCAGGAGTTTTCATTCACCCTAAATTGGTAACTGTATTCGGTTCAAACGCCCGGAGGCTCTCTGGGGGCTCTGCGTGAAGCGAGCAAACGTCTAAAGCTACAGGGTGTTATGGGTGACCATAGACCTTCCCCTTTTTAAAACAAAAATTCACATACCTCAGAGAAAGAAGTTTATATGAGCAGAAAAGCTAATATAGACAGAATAGGACTTTATCGGTAGAGGATTCCTCCGCTTCTGTTAAGTAGTTCTTAATGGTCAGAATATGAAGTCTTTTGATTTTAGCTATTTTAGTGGCTACGACAATGCTTAAAATATACGCATATCCTTCCTTAGAAGAATTACTTCCTGATTATCTTCTTATTCTATTTTGTTTGTTTCGTCCGCAATAACAGACTTTATTTCCAGGTACTCTTCTTTGGTAATTTCTCCCTTTGCGTATCGTGTTTTCAGCTCTTCCAGAGCACTCGGCTCTTCTCCAAATAATCCGTTTTTTTCGGATTTTCTCATAATCCATCTGACAAAAAAGACGCCTCCGACAATGAATACTGCTATAAACAGAAGGGAAGCTATTCCCCCTCCTGTTCCCCAGCCCATACCTCTGCCATAACCAAAGCCACTCATCATTTCCCTGCCTCCTTTAATTCCTCTTTCTTAACCCTTAGAAGACGTGCATTCACTGCCACAATGACCGTAGAAGCCGACATCAGGATGGCTCCGACTTCCGGACGCATGACAATACCAACATTATATAAAACACCCGCCGCCAGGGGGATGGCAATGACGTTATATCCAGTGGCCCAAATCAGATTCTGAACCATCTTATTATAGGTGGCCTTGCCGAAGAGTATGAGCGCCGTGATATCCAGAGGGTTGGAATTCACCAGGATTATATCCGCCGATGCCGCTGCTATATCCGTTCCCGATCCCACTGCTATACCGACCTGTGCCTGAGCAAGTGCGGGAGAATCGTTTACTCCATCTCCTGCCATGGCCACATATTCCCCTTGTGCCTGCAGCTCTTTTACCTTTGCCTGTTTCTCATCAGGCAGTACTTCTGCAAAAAAACCGTCCATCCCCAATTCATCGGCTACGGCCTTGGCTGTTTCCTTATTATCGCCGGTGAGCATCCAGCATTTTATATTCAGCTTCTGCAGAGCCTTTATTGCCTGATAGGATTCAGGCCGGATAGTGTCCGACAAGGCCAGAGAACCGGCGACCTTTCCCTGAACAAGAATGAAGATCCGTGTGACGCCGCCTTTAGCCTCCGCCCCTTCGGGAATCTCTAAATTCTGCTCCTGAAGATATCCGGGACTCACTATCTGTATCTTCTTACCTGACACAGTACCGCTGACTCCCTTCCCCTTGACTGCCTGAAAATTATCAACAGCAGGCAGGTCAATTTCATCCTTCTTTGCACGCAGAACAATACTCTTTCCAATGGGATGCTCTGAAAGGGCTTCCACACTACCTGCAAAGGTAAGAAGTTCCTTATCCCCATATTTTTTGTCGTGTATATCCACACTGGTGACTTCGAATGTCCCCGTAGTCAAGGTTCCTGTCTTATCAAAGATGACCGTGGAGATCTTTCTGGCATTTTCAAAGGCCGTACGGTTCTGAATGAGCAGACCGTTTTCGGCTGACTTCGCTGTAGAAACTGCGACCACCAGGGGAATCGCCAGTCCCAGGGCATGGGGACAGGTAATGATCATAACCGTTGCCATCCTTGCTATGGCGAACTGTAGGTCCTGCCCCACCAGAAGCCAGGTTATAAGAGTCGCGATACCTACGGAGAGAGAGACAATGGTCAGCCAGAATGCAGCACGATCAGATAAGGCTTGAGTCTTGGATTTTGAAGCCTGGGCTTCTCCTACCATCTTAATCACCTTATTCAGGTAGGACTCATCACCCGCCCCCTCAACTCGGAGCTCCAGAGAGCCATCGCCGTTCAGAGAACCACCTATAAGCCTGTCATCTTTTCCCTTTCTGACCGGTTTTGATTCTCCGGTGAGCATGGATTCGTTAATATAGCTTTCACCCTTTAGCACGACACCGTCGGAGGGAATCTTCTCCCCCGGCTTAATGACTAGCACATCCCCTTTCTTTACCTCAGAAAGAGGTATATCCTCTACTTCATCATCCTTCTTTCGGTGGGCTTCACTGGGCATTAACTTGGCCAGTTTTTCCAGAGCCGATGAGGCACCGAGTATGGATGCCATTTCAATCCAGTGCCCTGCGAGCATAATGGCAATCAGAGTGGCCAGCTCCCAGTAAAAAGGGGTTCCGTCTAAACCGAAGGTAACGGCAGCGCTATAAACGTAGGCAACCGTTATGGCCAGACCGATAAGGGTCATCATTCCCGGACTCTTGTCCTTCAGTTCTTTAACGAGCCCTGAAAGAAACGGCCAACCTCCGTATAAAAAGATAATCGACGCCAGAGCAAAAACCACATATCCAGAGCCGGGAAATCCAAAGGAAAATCCCAGAATTTTCTGGATAAGGGGTGACAGGGCCAGGACAGGCAAGGTTAATACCAGTGTTATATAGAATCGTTTTTTAAAATCCTGTATCATCATGCGGTGATGGGCATTGTGGTCATGATGACCAGAATGTCCCTGATGTTGATGACCGGAATGCTGGTCATGTTTTTGATGATTCATATGTTCATGGTTCATATCATTATTTTTCAAAATCTAATCCTCCGACTTTTCAGTCTATATTTATTTGGAAATCTACTTCTGATAAAGCACATCAATGACCCGTTATAAACGGCCTCAAATTTCATCCGCTATGGGCCTTAGGGTAGCCTTGGTTCTATTTTGTCCTCTAACTCCAGGGGCTTATACACATATATAAAAGCTAATATATGTTACGAAAAGTATCAAATTTTCAGCGGAGACAACTACTGTCTTTAGCATCAAATAGGGCTCATTCCAAATATATAATAGTATATTACAAAGAATTAAGGTTTCATCTATTGACGGATGAGTAGGAGTGGCCTATCATTTTTTATATAGGGTAGGGGGGTATAGTATATAACGAGTAAAGAATGCAATTCGAGAAGCAGTTTATACACCATTATGATTTTTTCTCTCAAGGAGGGCAAATATGAAATTTTTCAAGGTGAACTTAAAGAAAAGATGGATGAATTATCTTAACAAATTGGCTAAGGCCAATCAGGATTTATATGGCTCCCAAAGACTGGATTGCTGCGATCTTGATAAAAAAAAGAAGTAACATCTTCTATTTATCTTAGGAACATATTCTATTCATACTTTATTAGTAATATATATTTATATCAGTTAAGGAGGTTCTTATGAACCAAAGTAGAGTCACAAAATTATCAGTATTCATTTTCTTTTTATTGGCTATAACAAGTCTTTTATCTGCCAATGGCAATAAAGATGACAAGTATAACTACAATCGATCGAGAGGTTTTGGCCGAATGGGCGGCGGTGGTTATGGGCATATGGGACAAGGTCAGTATGGAAATGGACATAGTATGATGGGGTATGGGTTTTATAACAACTCCTTTTCAAATACCGGGGAAAGAATGACCCATGATGAGATTGAGGAAAATCTGAAACAATACATCAATGATGCTTTTGGAAAGGATTTCCATATTGAAGAAATCATGGAATTCCAGAGGAACTATTATGCTCAAGTCGTTAAAGAGGGTGAGGATCATTTAGCCGTAGAGCTCCTTATAGATCCTTTTACCGGCCAGGTTTTTCCTGAACCAGGTCCTAATATGATGTGGAATCAGAGTTATGGTCATATGGGGCGAAGATTCTGGAATAATGGAAAAGTGAAAATATCAGCAGAAGAGTCTGTCACAATAGCTCAAGACTATCTTGATTATAAAAAGTCAGGTTTTACAGCAGATGACCATGTTTCAACATTTGATGGTTATTATACTCTTCACACTTTGAAAGAGGGGCAAATCGTTGGAATGTTAAGTGTCAATGGAGTATCAGGTGATGTTTGGTATCATGATTGGCATGGTGGGTTCCTGGGTATGGATGAGTCTGTATCCCATGATAATTAAGATGAATAGGAGATAATTTATGTTTGGTAATTTTGGGCAATTTTGTAATGGTTTTTCTTCGTTTGGCAAATTTCATAGTGGAGGGTTTATTATGATGGGAATTGGTTTAGTAGTAATACTGGTTGTTGCGTATTTTATTTTCAAGAAAGATTCTTTTTTGAAATCAGATAGTTCAGAATCCCCTCTAGAATTGCTTCAGAAACGATATGTGAATGGAGAAATCAATGAGGTTGAGTATTTGAGCAAGAAAGAAGTTCTTGGGAAGAAGAAATAGTTGAACATGAAACGACTGGGGGAATACCTTATTTGGTATTCCTTATTTTCATTTGTAATCTTTGCAACCTGGGAGTGGGTACAAACACCTTTTTTTGTTGATATCACAAATGATTTGAATACAATAGTCTGGTACAGAATTCACTGCACGATTGGTGATATAATGATTCTCTTCTTTTCAATGATGGGTACAATTTTAATATATCGAAAAATATCATGGATTTATAAACCGGAAAAGAAGCATTACATTACAGTGTTGTTTCTAGGATCTTGTTATACCCTCATAAGCGAATACAGGAATGTTCATAAGCTTCAGAGCTGGGATTATTCAGCCTTAATGCCTGAAATCTTTGGTATAGGACTAGTCCCTATATTTCAATGGATATTACTCCCTCCCTTAATTTTATATATTATCAGCAGGTTCATTCACACTGAAGGGTGATCTCATAATTCATATTCTTATGTTCTTTATCGATCATCTGGCATTTTAATTTTAATTCTTTATTAGAGGGAAAATCATGAACAAAACATTCATTAGAACTTGTGTTTACATACTATCAGGGATTATTTTAGGTTATTTTATTCTGCATCCCGTCTCATATCTCATTATTGATTTTTCAAAAGGAGAATCCTTTGGTTTTCTCGAGATTTTAAAGAAGTCATTTGCATTCACACATTTGACAATGGCATTCTATTTTATGTTATTAGGCGGAATTATCGGTTTGCTTTTTGTGCTCTACTACAATTTGGAAAACAAAGTGTACACAGAATTCACCGATTTAAATATACAGATGGATGATAGAAGTAAAAATATTCTAAATATAATTGATAAAGATTCTGAAAATTTAACAATATTTATTAAACAGATTTGGCCAACACTTAATAGTATTCATACAGGTATCAGCTTGGTAATCAGTGATAACGATGAAATGACCAAGACTCGAAAGAGGGATATTCTCTCGATAACAAAGGAAAACATTTCAAGTGTCTTTAATCTTATTGATATTATGACAGCATATGAAGATAACGAAAGAAATAAATAATATTATAATTATATATTGGTGAAACGTAATCAGACTAAAAAATCTGTAGCTTCTTAGTTTGAATTTCATATTAAGTCGACAGAAGGCCGGTTATCGGCAGTTGTTTAACGCTACCGTGTTTTTTAATTTATTCCTGCCATGCATATTCTCCGTTCCGATCTACAAATGCAGTAGCAATCCAACCTGCTCTATGATCATCACCATCATGTTTCTTGAAACTCTTATATGCAGCGCTAATGCAGCTAAATATACCTATGGTACCTACAGTATATTTCTCTCCATCATCTGTTAGATATCCAAGGTCATTAAGGATCTCGGCCAGCTCGGAACCTTTCATCTCTTTGTGACCTTTTTCATCACCATATCTTAAACCCTTGGCAATGCCATAGATTACTTTATGTTTATCACTGATACTCATATTTCTCTCCTTTTAATTTAGATTAGTCAGCAGAAGTACAATTATCAGTAGAATATCATAAATAGACGTATGTAGGCAGAACGCCACATTATCGGCAGCGGTATCCCGCTACCGTGTTAAGTATGTTTACTATTTCTTCAAATGTAAATATAAGTTTCCCTATAAGAGTTAAAAAAGGGTAGCTTAATAGACAGAACGCTAGTTATCAGTGGTATTTCCTATTGTGATTATTATCATTTTCAGCGTCCAAGTTCCATATGGAGCAGTGGATAAGGTTTGCCTTGACCATCAAGATCTGATCGTCCGATTACTTTGAATCCGAAATGTTTATAGAAGCCTACAGCCTGATAATTCTGTTCGTTCACATCAACTTTAAAAGCTCCTTGATTATGAACTGCATAATCAGCCAGTGCCCGACCGATACCCTGCCCTCTATATTTTGGGGTAATAAAAAGCATCTCTATATTACCTTCTTGTACACCGCAAAATCCCTTGATGATCCCAGCATCATCTTTAGCACAGCGTAAATCTACAGCATCGAAGTAATGCTCAAGTATGAGAGGTTTTAATTCTTCAATATACCCTTCTTCAAGAAAATCATGGGTGTTTCTCACAGACTTTTCCCAGATACAAATAAGTGTCAGGTAGTCAGTCTTATTAACAACTTCAATCTTCATATTTAATAATCCTTAATAAACAATTCTATTTAGATAAATTATCATGATTGTATCTGATTTGTAGACTGAAATTTGTGCATTAGGTGCAATCCAAATTTATTCTTAATTAGGGTATTATCTACATATCCATAAGTAAGTAGATAGAAGGGTGGTTATCTGTAGTAAATAAACCACAATACGATTATGCACAAGATTGAATATTGATAAGATAATTTCTCTATATATACTTGTATGCAGTTGTGTCAGCAAAAGTCAATCAAAATAGATAGAAATCAAAAGAAATACTGGAATCTTGAAGAATTAAATATTGATTAATTCTTTACATAATAGCAATATAAAGAAATCGGAGAAATACAGGGATGCGTAACTATATAACATCCAATTAACTTGCGTTGCGGCCTGGCTTGCCAGGCATTGGCGATTTTCTTGCTTTCAGTTTATCCCCTATCCTTCTAAATGGAAAAAATTATTTTAATCAGGTTCAGATATCAGCAAGAAACTTGACAATAGCAATGACAAGTTCAATTGTTTGTTATACATTTTTACTCACATATAATTTCATTGATATCATTTTCATCAAGCAGCAAATAATCCATTTTAGTATGCCTTTCTATTTGCTTTAATAATTCTTTAGTTCTTTTATCAACTACCACATTGAAATAGTTTGAATATGAACAGAAAAGAAAATCAGTAAAACTACTTAATTCTAGCTTTCTTGGTTTATCTGAGTTTAGTACTTGTTGATACTTATCTTTGATTTTTAGATAAGTATCTATGCTATAAGTATTTTTGTAATATTCATTTGTCAAAGGACTACTTGAGTACTTCCCAATAATATCTTTATATTCTTTTTTAATTATATAATCTTTATATTTTTTGTTTAAATCAATTTTATTATTTCCCGTCATTATTTTGATGTAATCAATTATGTTGATTTTTCCATTATAATGTATTTTGTTAGCCTTTATTATTTCTGAAAAATCATTATTGAAATTTTCTATATAATTATTTGCAACTTTTTTATTATTAAGATAAACCTTATTCCCCTTATGGACTTTTTCTAGATTGAATTCTTGATCAAAGTCTAAATTCGTATTTTTTATATCTTTAAGTTTTTTATTATATAATGGATTTGTCGCATAACTATTCAACGCTGATGCAAACTTTGTTTTCATTCTTAAATCAATAACTCTTTGTTTAAGTAGTGATTTTTCTTTTTTAGAAAGTATAGGGAACTTTTTAAATTCAACATTTTCAAATACATAAGTTTTTATGTCAACAAAATTATGTAAACCTTTTGATATTGCTTCAACTTCTTTTGAAAAAAGATCATCAATCCCACTGAATAGGATTTCTGTTCCGCTACAAATAGAAGCAAATATTTCCACTTGATACAATTTTTCTAACCGTATCTCAAAATCTGGATGGATATGGTTTTCTGTAGTAAATATTTCCATTAAGTTTTCAATTGTTATATAAGGAATAATATTTTTTTTAATCAACTTTTTGAAAATATTTTGTATTTCATTATCATTATCTAATATTTTTATCCAATTTGAAGTGTCAAAAAGTACAATTTTCGCGTCATTTATCATTCTCACTCCTTGAATATGTATAACATCCAGTTTACTTGCCTTGGTGGCCTGGGCTGAAAGACCAGGCATTGGCAACAATGTTGCAGAACCTATACTTTGTAAAAAGTATATCATTGTTTTTTTGATATTGTATCAAAAGAGTAAAAACAGCAACATTGATGACAATAACCAATGTCAATGTACAACTGTTTGTTACACAGATTCTTCTTACTCAATCAGTATATTTCGTCATGAGTCCCAATACTTATCGGGATAATTGTATCTTCTTGAATAATGAACTCAATTGTAATTCTGTAGGATATATTTATTGAAATACTGTGTAGATCTGAGAGCTTACCCTTTAATTGATGCAAGCGTAGAGACGGATGTTTTGGATTAATTTCCATCAGTTGAAGGGTTTTCATATATTGGTTTTTTAATTCTGGATGTTTCTTTATAAATTTTACAGCTTTTTTCTCATAGCTGTGAGTAAATATGATTTTAGGCATTAGTTATTCTGTTGATATGTTCTTCAACAGTCCCAACATGATAATTACCTGCTTCAAAATCATTCCTAGCTTCCATTAATGCTGCTTCTAGCTCACATTCTCTTAAGCGATTATATTCATCCATTGATAAGACAACATATTTACTTTTACCACGTACAGTTATAATTGCTTCGCTGCTAGCAGAAATAGCTTGATCAAGAATTGAGACACCCTTAACTTTCAAATCATTGGCGGTTATACTATTTAACATATCAATTACCTCACTAACAATAGTACTATCAACAGCATTGTAAATCAATTGTTTCTATACTCAATCCAGACATATTCCCTATATTTTTCTTCATGCGTCTGGATTTTCTCTTCGAAGCTTAATCTACCATCGGAGATTAAATTTTATCTTCGAAGCATAATCTAAATAATGAAATCTAATAAAAGATTTAGTTTGCGGTAATAAATATACTGAGCAAATGAATTTAACTTTAATTCTGTGTAACATTCTTTTCATTTGCAGGCCGTTAAGCTGGCGCTTTCATTGCATTCTACTTGCTCTACTGCTCCTCGTAGCAATGAATGTGACAGTAGGACTGTCAATTGCAAAAGCTTGTTATAGAGTACTTTATTCCAATAAGTCATACTCATTTAAACTTTTCAATTTTGTAACATTTTTTAAGCCCGAGATGTCTATCCATTCACTAATTCTTTTAAAATCATTTTCATTATAATAAGTGATGGTTACGCTAGAAAGTTTATTATCTTTGAGTTTTTCTGAAAGCCGTTCTAAAATATGACCATCAACTGACCTAACTAAGAAATTATCATAATGAACGTTATGTTCATTCAAGAAATCATCGGTCATGAATTGAGTTTTTCCGAATGCGACTCCATAAATTAGTACATTTCCTAAATCTGAATTATCATTAAAAAAATTAAAATCATATGTATCACATTGAATGCTCGTTAGAGTGTTTATTCTCGATTTTTTTTCTAACCCATTCCCTCCAAATAGATAGGTGTATTCATGATTTGTCTCATTACCAGGTATACTTAATAAAACTGATGAAAACTTACGTAGTGGAGAGATAAATCGTCCGTGTAAGTGTCTAGCTGTAAGGAAATTATCAAAATATGTATCAAAGTTTAAGGTATAAATTTGATTATTATTGACCTTAGTATTTATTTTATCTGCGTATTCTTGAAGAATAGATTCAACATTCTTTCTATTAAAAATATTTGTATCTATTAAACTTGCCCAATGATTGAAAGCCAAATATAAAAATGTTTTTTCATTCGATGTTATTTTACTCGGCTCAATAAATGTATACTTTGAAACCCATTGCTCAAAACCTAATTCCAAAATTTCATCTAATTCATTATAGAGCTTATTCCTTGTTGATAGCCTTGTATTTTTTGCGGATTCACTATGATTATCAAATTTTTTTTCAAAGTCTCTCCAAATTGAACTATGAGTTGGCTTAGTAAGCAAATTTTTTAGAAATATCCCAAAATCAAGATATTGCTTTGAATAACTATTCAAACTTATTTCATTTGAAATACGAGTAAAAAGATTGAGATTTAGTCCATTCCCATATATCAAGGAATCATATTTTTCCATAAATATTGCCTAATTAGTTTCCTTCAATCATATATCTCTATAACATTATTTCTTAGCTGTTCTATGAATTTATTACTAAAAGCCTCATTGCCGAAAGATATTGACTAAATCGACCACTAATTCCTTTAAAATGACAGCTTTCCACCTTAAATACCTAAGTTATACTGAATCGTGATAATTACAGAAATTGTAACATGGATATGAATATGCAGCAGTCAATTTATAAATCCATATTCAGAACTTGTCCTCCATAATTAGTTTCAATTACGTTCATTTATGCACCAGACCTTCTCTCTTTTTTCAAACTCTGTTTTAATAACTCATGATCTCCTTTATAACTCGCCAGGCAGCTAAAGTCATTTCCCCATACAAAGACTTGCCCGGCTCAGTGTATATTCTCTTTCTGGCACAGATAATCAACCGGATGGGCGACTTTGCAAATTTCTTTTTAACCCTTTATCTCACCAGATTTTTGGGATTCAGTGAGAAACAAACGGGTATTGTCCTCTCTTTGGTTGGTATCAGCATGATGGCCGGAGCCCTGCTGGGAGGCAGACTTAGCGACTGGATAGGCCGCAAAAAAATCATGCTTACCCTCCAGGGACTGGCGGCTCTCTCTGTCATGATCTGTGGATTTATCCCCGATAAACCCCTGGTTGCCCTATTGCTTCTGATTTTTACTTTTTTCAATGGAGCAGTGAGACCCATTAACTCGGCCCTATTGGCAGATCTGACAAACCAAAATCAGCGGAACTCCGCGTTTTCTCTCCTCTATTTGGGGATCAATATTGGCGTATCGGCAGGACCCATACTGGCTGGTTTTCTTTTTAACCATTACAGACAGTGGATCTTCTGGGGAGATGCTCTGACAACGATGATTACAATTGTCTTGATTCTGGTCTTTATCAAAGAACCGGTGAAAGGAGAAATGATTTTAGAGGTCAATGAGAATCATGATAGCAGCTCTTCCTTGAAGGCGCTGTTGAAGCGTCCCGTTCTAGCCTGGTATGCCCTGGCAAGCGTTTTTTCATCCTTTATTTATTCTCAGCACGTGTTTACCCTTCCCCTCCAGATTTTGCATCTATTCAAAGAGGATGGTCCCCGTTTCTTTGGCTTCATCATGTCTTTTAATGCCCTGGCGGTTTTGGTCCTCACCCCCCTGCTGAACTATCTGTGTGTACATAAAAAACCCCTGATCCGGATCGCCATGGGACAACTTTTTTACGGCCTGGGGTTTGGACTCTTGATTTTTAAGGTGCCCTATGGCGGTTGGTTTTTCTTCACCACCCTGCTGTGGACCACAGGCGAGGTCTTGGATGCCATAAGTGGAGGTGTTTTCATTGCCAACCACTGCCCTGTGAATCATAGAGGACGTTTTAACAGTCTTTTCTTGATTTCCAAGGGAGGCGGCCGCACTCTGGCTCCACTGGTTTCGGGGTTTGTGCTGGATTCTTTTGGCATAACACAGATGTGGGGGCTCTGCCTGATCCTAGGCCTTGTTTTATTTCTTCTCTTGAGGCTTTTGAATCAACTGGATATGAGGAGGAGGAACTCTTAGCAGGATCAGGGAAGCTGGGCGATGACGGCCTCATGCGCGGCCCTGTAATACTCTCCGTTATAAGCGCCCAGTTCCTCCCAGATTTCGTCCATGGCATCTTCTCGATCGTCGTTATAGGGATGGGTTCTGAAGAAGGCACCCAGGGTGCTTCCTTCCCCTTCCTCATCATAAACATCTTCTACTCTGTTGAAAAATTCCTGCATTGCCCGGAGTTCATACTCCCGGGTAGAACGGACGCTGTTCATATATCTGAGGGCGTACTCATCCGCCTCATATTCGTTCTCTCTGGTGAAGGCCAGATTGCTGGCTCCCACAGTAAGACCCGCAAGGATTTCGCTCAACAATCCCGGTTCTTCCCCTATGAGGAGGGAGAGAAGGACCTGTAGGCCATAGACCTTGGTCATGTTTTCGGTGGAGTGCCTGCGGTCGGAGTGGGCAATTTCATGGGCCATGACTCCCGCCAGTTCGGCTTCAGATTCTGCAAATGATAAAAAGCCGGTATAAAAGTACAGATACCCTCCGGGAGCGGCAAAGGCGTTCAGGACATCCTGATCGATGATGCGCACCTGCCATGGGAAGCTGTCTTCGTAGCGGATCAGATCTGACTGGAGTATGAGGTCCATGATGCCTTCCACATAGGCATAGACTTCAGGATAAGCAGATCTGCTGAGGAGGGGGTACTCGCTAGGATTTGCCAGGATTTCCGCATCCAGCTGCTGGCCGAACTCTATATCATCCTGAATCGAAAAGAAGTTGAGGTTGCCATTGGCATCACAGCCCGTAAGGAGGATCAGTGCGAGGAGAATGAATGGCGGAAGGAAAAACTTTTTCATGAGTGTATACTAACCTGAGTCCTGTATTTTTTGCCAGCAAAAAGAATCATTTTTCGACCGAAGGCTTCAGTGATCGAAGGGGCGCGGAGCGGTCCACACATGTGGACGAGGCCCCCGAAGAGCACGCCCCCGGCTATACCGGGGAGATGCACAGATATCTTGCCAAGATTAGAAACCGAAGTAATCCCTTGCATTCTCATAAGAGATTTCACGGACCATGGCTCCAACCAGGGTGTAATCATGGGGTATGAGTCCTTTTTCCATGTCCTTTCCAAGGATGGAGCATAGAATGCGGCGGAAATACTCATGTCTGGTGTAGGATAGGAAGGAGCGGCTGTCTGTGAGCATTCCCACAAAGCGGCGGAGCAGCCCCAGCTGACTGAGGGCTTCCATCTGTCTTTCCATACCATCCTTCTGGTCTAGGAACCACCAGCCAGATCCCATTTGCAGTTTTCCCGCAACAGACCCATCCTGGAAGTTACCCAGCATGGTAGCGATGACTTCATTGTCTCTGGGATTGAGGTTGTAGAGGATGGTTCTGGGAAGCTGATCCCGGCTGTTTAACATGTTCAGGTAGGCAGACAGAGGTCCTGCGATATTTTTATCATCAATGGAATCGAATCCCGTGTCGGGGCCGATCTTTTCAAACATTTTGCTGTTATTGTTCCTCAGGGCACCAAGGTGAATCTGCTTTGTCCATCCCTTTTCGGCATCCAGACGTCCAAAATGGACCATGAGAGCGGTCTTAAACTGATCGATTTGATCGTCTGTGAGCCCCTCACCTGCCAGGGCCTTGTTGAAGATCAGAGCCACTTCATCTTCCGTGTAGGCCGAGGCATAACAGGTTTCAAGGCCATGATCGGAGAGGCGGCATCCGGCATTATGGAAGAACTGGTGCCTGATTTCAATAGCCTTGATCAGGGAGGCATAGTCTCTGATATCAATGCCCGCAGCTTTGGACAGGGAGAGGATATAGTCTCCCCAGAAGGATTTGTCTATGGCCATGACCTTGTCGGGCCTCCAGGCAGGAAGGACCTTGACCTGAAATCCCTCTTCAGCCAGGGAGCTATGGTACTCCAGGGTATCGATGGGGTCGTCTGTTGTACAGACTGTTTTAACATTGCTGTCTATCATGAGCTGACGGGCGCTGATTCCCCCCTTGTCGATGACCTTCTGGCAGCGGTCCCAAACTTCCTGGGCCGTATCGCCGTTGAGCACAAGGTCATCAATGCCGAAGTAGCGGGCCAGTTCAAGATGACACCAGTGGTACATGGGATTGCGCAGCAGGTAGGGCATGGTCTCCGCAAATTTTTGAAATTTGTCTCTGTCTGAACCGTCCCCTGTGATGTATTTTTCATCCACTCCATTGGTCCGCATGCAGCGCCATTTATAGTGGTCTCCTCCCAGCCAGATCTGGGCAATGTTATCCCATTTTTTATCTTCTGCGATTTCCTGAGGGCTCAGATGGCAGTGGTAGTCTATGATTGGCTGATTTGAGGCATACTCATTATACAGCTTTTTCGCCTCATCATTCTCCAATAAAAAATCATCATTAATAAATTTCATGTTCTATTCTCCTCTTTCATTCCATGTGGATCTGCTAAACTGTTCTATACCATACTAGTCTACAAGATGACGCCGTCTTTGAAAATAGATATTTCACGATACCCGTTCTTCTCATTTTTTGCCTCATCTCCCGATGCAATTGCCAGAACCAGATCTGTCAATTCCCGGTCGATATCCTCCGGGCTTTTCCCCTCCACAGCGGCTCCGGCATTAAAATCGATCCAACTTTTCTTCCTTGTGGCCAGATCTGTATTGCTGGCGATCTTCACCGTGGGGACCGGGGCTCCCAGAGGTGTCCCCCGGCCGGTTGTAAAGAGTATGATTGTGGCTCCCGCGGCTGTCATAGCTGTGGTGGAGACGATGTCATTTCCAGGTCCGTTTAAGAGGATGAGCCCCTTGGTTTTTACCCGTCCCCCATAGGGGATAACATCCCTCACGGCGGCCCTCCCCCCTTTTTGGATACAACCCAGGGACTTATCCTCCAGGGTGGTGATGCCCCCGTCCTTGTTCCCAGGGGATGGATTTTCATAGATCCCCTGATTATGGCTAGTAAAGTAGTCCTTGAAGTCATTGATGAGATGGACGGTTTTATCAAACACAACCTTATCGGCACAGCGGTTCATTAAAAGGGTCTCTGCTCCGAACATCTCCGGGACCTCGGTGAGGATGGAGGTGCCCCCAGCTCCCACGATACTGTCTGAAAAGCGTCCGACCAGGGGATTGGCCGTGATGCCTGAAAGTCCGTCGGAACCTCCGCATTTAAGGCCCACTACTAGCTCGGATATGGGAGTTTCCACACGTTTGTCCTGTTTGACTTCTTCTAAAAGCTGACGGATCAGATCCATGCCGGCTTCCAGTTCATCATCCACATCCTGGGTGGAGAGGAATTTAACCCGGGACTTATCGTAGGGTCCCAGAGCCTCTTTAAAGGAGGGTATGTTGTTGTTCTCACAACCCAGCCCCAAAACCAATACGGCACCAGCATTGGGATGTTTTACCAGGTCTGCCAGAATCGTGCGGGTGGTTTCATGGTCCTCTCCCAGCTGGGAGCAGCCGAAGGGGTGGGCAAAACTGAAGATTCCGTCACAGCGGCGGTCATTCTCTTTTTCCGCCAGGCGGCAGAGGATCTCAGCGGTCTTGTTCACGCAGCCCACGGTATTGATGATCCAAATTTCATTTCTGGTCCCCGTCCGGCCGTCAGCCCGGGGATAGCCCAGGAAGGTTTTCCCCCGGGCAGTGCTGTGAAGAACTGCAGGCGAGACAGGGTCATAGCTGTATTCCAGAGTCCCCGACAGGAGGGTTTTGACATTATGAGTATGAAGATGTTCTCCCCTCTTCACATCCCGAACGACCCGCCCGATGGGGTAGCCGTATTTAATCACAGAATCAGCTGTTTGCAAGTCTTTTAAGGCCATTTTATGACCAGCGGGAATCTCTTCTTGAGCGCTTACACCCAGAACCCTGGTTCCTTTAGGGATTGTCTTCAAGGCAACAGCAACATTATCCAGGTCAGATATTTTGATCCAGGGATCACTCATTGACAAGCTCCTTCATGACAGCGGGTACTCCCTCGTTGACCATGCGCATTAGAAATGTAGAGGTTTTTTCATTGAGTCCCACCAATGAGCTAAGATCGAGGTCCCAATACGCTTCTTTTGACAGAACAGAGCTCATTATCTGCTCCGCTTCTTTCATAGTTTCCGCGCTTTTTCCCTCCCAGAGGGATGAAAAGAAATCCAGAACTTCGGGAGAATCCTTGATGGAGTACTCCTTATCATCCACAGACCTCTTGGCTTCCAGGGTCGTATCATTTTTATTGCTCCGGCGTCCCTTGTAAAAAAAGACGAGGGCAGCCAAAGAAAAACTCAACAGCTCAGGCAGCTCTTTTTTCCGCTCTATGTATTCCAAAAGAGAGGGAAGCACCCGGGTTTTGAATTTGGAGACAGAATTCAGGGAGATGCTCAAGAGGAAGTGTTTGATATAGGGATTACTGAAACGCTCCAGTATGGCAGCCCCGTACTCTTCCAGCTCTTCTGCCGGTAGGTCCAGGGTGGGAATTATCTCTTCAAAGAGGCCCTTGCGGATATATTCTGAAACGATGATGTCATCCATGCAGTTCTGCACGGTTTCAAGCCCATAGAGCCAGGCAGCCAGGACGGTCATAGTGTGTGCCCCATTGAGGATACGCACTTTGCGGGTCCTATAAGGGGTCATATTGTCACACCATTTGACATTGAAACCGGCCTGCAGAAGGGGAAACTCCTTTTCATATTCAACAGGCCCCTCTATGACCAGAAAATGGAAGATTTCACCGGTGTCGATCAAATTATCCCTATATCCCGCCTCATCCCAGAGCTCTTCCGCTTCATCCCGCGGATAGCCGCTGACAATCCTGTCTACCAGGGTATTAAAAAAGACATTCGCCTTGCTTATCCAGCTGCTGAATCCAGGCTCCTGGGGGAACCAGGAAGAAGCCAGGGTTAAAAGGATGCTTTTGAGGGTATCCCCATTGCGGTCGATGAGCTCGCAGGGGAAGAAAAGAAAGCCCTTATCCGGAGATCCCTCGAAAATTTCATACCGCTTTTTGAGGAGCAAAAGCAGCTTGCCTGGAAAGGACTGGGGCGGCTCGTCATCTGGGCGGTCTTCCTCAGCTAAGGCAATACCCGCCTCTGTGGTATTGGATACAATAATCCTCAGGTCTGGATTTTCTGCCTCAGCCAGATAATCCTTGAAGTCCTCATAGGGGTTCACTGCCCGGTCAATCACAGGTATGATCTTTTTTTGAACAATGACCTCCCCTTTTTGTATCCCCCGCAGAAGGAGGGTATAAAGATAATCCTGATCCTTCATGAGCCCGATCGTACCCTGGGGAAGAGGCTGCACAAGAGCGACATTCCCGTCATAGAGCCCCTGGTGATTCATGTCATCCACCATCCAGTCCATGAAAGCCCGGAGGAAATTTCCTTCTCCGAACTGCAGGATTCTAACGGGTCTATCCTTCAACTTCATTCCAGCCTCAAGGGCTGTTTTCCGGTTCAATTGTTTCAACTGATTACTCCTTAAATATTCTTTTCAGGGCCCAGTTCCGATGACTGGTCATGGCTTGCTCCGCCAGATAAGGATCGCCTGATTTTATGGCGTCAATGATCTCCCGGTGCTCCTGGGGTATTCTGGAGAAGTCCTGATCCCTTTGGCTCAGGTGGGGCTGATCTCTGGTGACAATTTGGGGGGTCAGCTGGCTGAGGAGGGAGACGAGGACATGGTTCTGTGTGGCATTGGCAATGGCCAGATGAAAAAGGTAGTCTTCTTCCAGATAGCTCCGGGTTTTGCTCTTTGTGTAAAAACTCTCCAAAAAGAGATGTTGTCTCTCGTCTATGAATTTTAAATCCGTTTCTGTTCTCCGTTCTGCCGCCAGGCGGGCACACTGGACATCCAGGATAAATCGGGCTTCCATGAGGTCGGCCATTTTTTGATCCCGGCTGACAGGGATGGAGCTCATCAGTTCCTCAATGGTCTCCTGCCTCATGGAGCTGATGCGGGTCCCGCTCTGAGGAGAGATTTCCACCAGACCGTAAAACTCAAGTTTCTGCAGGGCCTTACGGATGGAGCCTCTTGTGGTACGAAGAGTTTCTGCCAGGACTCTCTCCGAGGGAAGACGGGCACCGGGCTCAAGCTGATGACTGTGCACCAGATCCCGGATTCTCTGCAGGATGAATTCTTCCGGATTGAGTTCTGTATCTCCTTCTTTGAAGTATTCGATATCAACTATTGCATTTTTCCCCACAAAAAGCCCTCCCGGAGCCATTATTGGTTAACCAATACAACCCATTAATACATCTGGTTAACCAATAGGTCAATAGAATTTTTCTGGCTAAGAGAGAAAATAAGGGATATGATTTGATAAATAAAATAATAGGACTGCAAAGAACAGCTCTTCTAAATTACAGCAAACATAAGGAGATCGTTATGCCCAGCGTTGATATGCCTCTCAAAGAATTAAAGAAATACAAGGGGATCAATCCCAAACCAGCGGACTTTGATAAGTATTGGGAGGCCGCTTTGCAGGAGCTGGAATCCCAGGACTTGAATCCCCAGCTCATACCCGCTGATTTTAAGGTTCCCCATGCGGAGTGTTTTGACCTCTACTTCACTGGGGTGGGAGGCTCCAGGATACATGCAAGGTATGCTCGGCCGGCAAATGCCTCTCCGGATACAAAGCACCCGGCGATCCTCCATTTTCATGGATACACAGGAGAAACTCCTCCCTGGTCGGAACTGATGAGCTGGACCTCCGCAGGGTATTCAGTGTTTGCCCTGGACAGCCGGGGTCAGGGTGGTTTATCAGAGGACCGAGGCGGTGTATCCGGAACAACTTGGCGGGGTCAAATCATCAGAGGCCTGTCGGACAGCCCGGAGAAGCTTCTTTTCCGGCAGATTTTCCTGGATACGGTGGCCCTGGCGAGGATTGCATTTGACAGCCCCGAAGTGGATGAAAACAGAGTGGGAGCCCTGGGAGGATCACAGGGAGGAGCCCTGACCCTGGCCTGTGCCGCTCTTGAACCCAGAATCAAGAGGGCCGCTCCCCGTTTCCCCTTCCTCTGTGATTACAAGAGGGTTTGGGAGCTGGATCTGGGTGAGAAGGCCTATGAGGAACTCCAGTATTTTTTTAGGAAATTTGACCCCTGCCATGAACGTGAAGAGGAAATTTTCACCACCTTGGGATATATAGACCTACAGTTTCTGGCACCCAGAATCAAGGCAAAAGTCCTATTGGCCACGGGTCTGATGGACACAATCTGCCCTCCTTCTACCCAGTTTGCCATGTACAACAGAATAAAAGCCACCAAGGAGATGATCGTGTATCCCGATTTTGGACACGAAGACATACCCGATTTTGACGATAAGACCTATGAGTTTATGATGGGACTTTGACTGGGTAAAATGTTTACCGCTCCTGTTTACCGCAGAAAAAGTCGGCCAGCTCATGGGCGTGATCAAAGTACTGATCCCCATGAAGTGACAGGAGTTCTTCCTTTGGATGAGCACCCCATGTCACAAGACCGCTTTTCAGTCCGGCATTCCGGGCAACTTCATAGTCGGGTACGCCATCGCCGATATACCAGCAGTCCTCAGGCCGCGCTCCCAAACCGGCACAGGCCTGAAGTACCCCCTGGGGATCCGGTTTGGGAGCCGGAACATTGTCCTCCCCCAGGATCACTTCCATATCGTAGGAGTATTTGAGGTAGGCTGCAACACGGCGTGTGAAAATGCCCTGATTGTTGGTTAGAAGTCCCAGGGAATATCCATCCCGGGCTAAGCGGTCCAGAGCCTCTTTCATTCCTGGATAGAGTTTGACCATTTCCACGGCCTTCCTGTTCATTGCCTCATAGAAAAGCCGGCTCATTTTATTCAGTGAATCAGAATCCCGGTTTCCTGTATGATAGGAAAACCGGGCCAGGGTGGGATAGGCCATGCCACGTTTTATCTCAGCCGGTGTTGCCTCGGCATACCCGGCTTCTTTCATAACGAGATTTGTGCAGAACACGACGGCATCAATGGAATCTACCAATGTGCCGTCGTGATCAAATATGATGGCCTGTTTTTTCAAGCTTTGATATCCATCCCGATTTTAATCATTCTAAAGGCTCTTTCTGCTGCATCTTCCAACAATTCTGTGGAACGTTCAAGGGCTTCCTTGAGGGGCATGGCCTTGTTGACAGTACTCATTACCGCATCAATTCCATATTCATAAAGGTTGCTGATTCCAGGACCGATGTCTCCGGCAATGACCAATACGGGAAGATTTTTCTTCTTGGCTCTGGCTGCGATCCCCACGGGCACTTTTCCACGAACAGATTGTCCGTCAATACGCCCTTCTCCGGTGATGACCAGATCGGCTCCTTCAAGGGAAGCATCGAATCCAACAGAATCGAGAACAAGATCGATTCCCTTCTCAAGGACACCGCCACAGAAAGCCATTAAACCGAATCCCAATCCACCGGCGGCGCCGGCTCCGGGAACTTCGGCCATATCCTGTCCGGTTTTGCTCTTCATCAGCTCGGCCAGTGACTTTAAGTTGGCATCCAGAACCTTGACCATTTCAGGAGTAGCTCCCTTCTGAGGTCCGTAAATCGCACTGGCCCCCTGCTCTCCACAAAGGGGATTATCCACATCACAGGCCACTTTAATTGTGGCATTTTTAACGCTGGGAAGAAGTCCGCTCAGGTCTACATCCTTGATGCTGTCCAGGTTGCCACCGACGGCATCCACTTCCTGACCGGAGGCGTCTAGAAACTTAACACCCAGAGCACGGGCCATTCCGCATCCCCCATCGTTGGTGGCGCTGCCTCCAATACCGATCAGGATGGTTTTACACCCTCTATCCAGGGCATCTTTGATAAGCTCTCCGGTCCCGAAGGTCGTGGCCTTGCGGGGGTCTTTCACGGAATCTGTCACCAGAGGAAGACCAGAGGCAGATGCCATCTCAATGACAGCCGTATCTTCATTGTAAAGGGCGTATTCGGCTTTCACCTGTTTGCCCATGGGACCTGTAACATTCACATAAACCCATTTGTCTTCTTCGGGAACCAGAGCCTGTACAAGCCCTTCCCCTCCATCAGCCACAGGCAGTTTAACCACATCAAGTGAAGGATCAACCTTCTTGATTCCCCTTTCGATGGCAGCGGCAACTTTGATACTTGTGTTGGACCCTTTGTATGAATCCGAAGCAATAACGACTTTCATTTCTTCCTCCTTATGGATACGTCTTCTATGTTTATATTTTTTCTGCGTCTAAATTTGACCGCAGCCTTCTATCAAGTGTTCTTTGGCATACCAGACATGGGTCCGGATGATATCCTCTGCTTCATCTGCCGAAGCAGCATTATTCAGATTTTCGATAAGGACTTCATGGTTGTCCCGACTACTCTTATTTTCAGGACTCACTGTGCGGGCCATTGTAAAAAAAAGGCTCAGCTTCATGGTCTTGTCGAAGGCCGCTGTAAGGGCCGGGATACCCGCTAAGGAAACCAATTCCTTATGAAACAGGATCTCAAGACGCCAGTCTTCCAGCAAATCTTCTGTGGCCGTATCAACCTGGCGTGCAAAATCAATCATATCTTCACAGGCATCGGGGAGTTTTGTATTCCAGTAGAGCCGGGCCGCCTTGCTTTCAATGGCATCCCGCACCATGAATTGACCGAGCACATCCTCTTGGCGGATCAACCGGACCTGAGTGCCCTTACGGGGAATGGTTTCCAAAAGGCCCTCATGTTCGAGGAGGAGCATGGCTTCCAGCACCGGTGCCACACTCACGCCAAAATCATTGGCAATCTGGCGCCTATTGATAATCTGTCCCGGATAGAGTTCACCGGCCAGCAGCTGTTCTAAGATTTTATTGTATACATCCCGGGAAAGTAGCACTGTGGAATTCCTTAAGCTATCATGTGATATATCACATGATACATCAGAAATCAGGAGCTATCAAGGGTTTTTCCGAGGGAGTTGAGCCAATATTACAGCAAATATTCATTTTTCACTGGGTTTGCATACTTTTATTCTTGACCGATAGAAGATTTCCTGTTATGTATATAAATAGGTTGGGAAACCGCAATGTTCTTTTTAATTACGCATATTCTTTTCTGTTCTGATTTCCGTCTTCGTTTTCCTTTTAGTACATCCTTACTTAGAGTAACGACTGATTTAGAATCACATGACTAGACGTTGTGTATTAAGATCGTTGCACTCTCAATGAACTTTTATTTTTAAATTCCGGTATGACCGGTAAGGATGCACGATGCCCAAGAAAATTTATGTAGGGAACTTAAACTACAACACTGATGAGGATAGACTTGCTGACCACTTTGCTCAGTTTGGAACTGTTCTCAGCGCAAGAATCATTTTTGACAGAGAAACAAACCGATCCAAAGGTTTTGGCTTTGTAGAAATGGAAGAAGACGAAGCAGCAGAAGCTGCTATCTCCGCACTGAACAATCAGGAGCTGGATAGTAGAAACCTGCGGGTTAACGAAGCGATCGAACGCGAAAGAAGACCCCGGGACAATCGCTACTAGGCTTAAACCCCATATATAAAAAGTTTTAGTCCTTTTGGACAAATAAAAAATCCTCCTTTTGGAGGATTTTTTATTTATAAGTTACGGTGCCAATCAGGCAACAGGCTGTCCAAGGTGAATGGGAAGTACATCAGGAGATGGTCCCCTGCTCTTCAACTCGGTATCCATATGAAGAATGCCATTAGGATTGCTTCCAACCAGTTTCAGCCTGGAGAGCATTTCATCCGCGGTGGCCTCTTCTTCTACCTGTTCATCCACATACCACATGAGAAAGCTTTCGGATGCGTAATCATTGGCAGCTCTGGATTTGGCTACCAGCTTATTGATCAGCGAAGTCACATAAGCTTCATGTTCGGCAACCTGCTGAAAAGCTTCTACATAGGAACCCCAATTTGTTTCAGGTGCTTCTATGGCTTTCAAAATAACACGTCCGCCTCTCTCATTGACAAAGTTATACATCTTCATGGCGTGCATGTTCTCTTCAAGGTACTGGCAGCGAAACCAGCTAGCAAAACCCATGAGATTCTGTTCTTCAAACCAACTGCCCATGGAAAGGTACAGGTAAGCCGAGTACATTTCCGCATTAATCTGCTCGTTAAAAGCATCTGTCATTTCTTTACTTAATCCCATAATATTCCTCTTTAATAAGTATTTTCCTTAATTATAGATGATAATCATTACTATTTCATCCCTAATTCAATAATAAATATTAAGATATTTAAGGGATTAAACGATCCAGATGCGATGGGATGGAAAAGTAAACCAGCCCCGCTTTCCCTCGTCATATCCTGCCCTTTGTTCCGGTGAATCCAGTACATCCCAGAGGTTGTCAGCAAATTCGATTCTGTACCTCACAAAGGTTCCCATGTAAATTTTTTCTTTGATCAGGCACAAGATGGTATTCTCTTTCCCTTTTTCAGGCAAAATATGTTCGGGACGGATCATGAGGCAGACCTTTTCTCCATGCCTGTCCTTTGCCAATGCCGACTGCAACGTACCGACCTCGGTTTCGATGCCCTGTTTGCTGCAGATTCCCTGGATGAAGTTTCTATTGCCGAAAAAAGAGGCGACCCTTTCGGATTGGGGTTTTTCATAGAAATCACGCACAGCCCCATATTGATGCAGCCTTCCTTCAAATATGAGGGCTACTTTGTCGGCCAGTAAGACGGCCTCTTCCTGATCATGGGTGACAAAAATAGTCGTGACTTTAAAATCCCGATGAACCTGGAGGATGAGATCTCTCATTTCATCTCTGAGATAGGCATCGAGGTTTGACAAGGGTTCATCCAGAAGAAGGACCTGAGGGCGGATAACCAGGGCTCTAGCCAGGGCCACCCTCTGTTTCTGTCCTCCCGAAAGCTGATGGGACTTTCGTTCTCCCATGCCATCCATCTGTATGAGTTCCAGCATTTCATGAACCCTGCGGTCTATCTCTTCTTTGCCGAGATGACGCATCTTCAATCCGAACCCGATGTTCTCTGCAACTGTCATAAAAGGAAATAGCAGAGAGTTCTGGAAGACCATGACCACTTCACGCTCTTCGGCCGGAATATGATTGACCACCTTCCCGTCAAACAAGACCTCTCCATCGCTGACGCTGTGAAGGCCGGCAATCATCTTTAAAATGGTGGTTTTCCCACAGCCGGAAGGACCCAGTAGAGCCACTAGATCTCCCCGGGACACGGTCATATTCAGGGATTTGACTACCGCAGGTTCACTTTTATTATACTGTTTTGTCAAATTGTTTAGTGTTATATCAATCATAAGCCGCCAAAACTGCCAAAACCGGAAGACTTTCCTGTGAGGAACCGGCTGGTAAAAATTAGAATCAAAACCGAAGGAAGGAGGAAGAGCAGCCCCAGGGACGCTGTCAAAGCGTTGTCTCCTGAGGATGCAAAACTGAAAAGCAAGAGCGGCAGAGTGATGATTCTACCACCGCCAATCATCAGGGTCAGTATATACTGGCCCCAGGAGATCAGAAATGAGAAGAGGCATCCCACGACGATTCCCGGAAAAATTGCGGGAAGAGTGATGTGAGTGAAAATCTGTATATTTCCCGCTCCCAGAGAACGCGCCTGCTCCTCAAAACTAATATCATAATGAGAGAAGACTCCGCTCATACTGATGGTCATATAAGGGATGGTTGGAATCAAATGAACCAGGATAACACCCAGGAGGGACTCTGTTATACCAAAGCGTATAAAAAGGATCTGGATTCCCATGGTGACCGTCATGGAAGGGATCAAGGCCGGAGACAGAAGAATCAGTTCTGCGACCATTTTTCCCTTGAAGCGGTACAATCCGAGGGCTCTTCCCGCGGGAACTCCTACTACCATAGCCAGGAATGTCACGGCCAAGGCAATGATAAGGCTATTAGCGATTGCCCAGAGAATCCGGCTCCCCGGATGAACAATATAGGTCCAGCTCCTCAGGCTCAGAGACTCTGGAACAATGTCAGGAAAGAGCCAGCGATGACTGAATGCCCACACGAGCAGGGGCAGCAAAGGCAGAATCACCCCCATTAGGATTCCCAGAAGGAGAAGCCTTCTAACAAAGAGAAAACCCGAGAGGGGTCTATTCATAATGGGCTCCCCTCCTCAAGACCCGTTTATAAGCCACAACGAGGATCAGTAAAAAGGCGGTCATAAGGACAGAAAGCGCCATAGCCGAGGGACGTTGTCCTAGGTCTGAATGACTGAAATATCTGTAAACCAGAACGGACAGCATAGATGGATAGGGTAAGCCCAGGAGGTAAGGCACCTCAAAAGACCCAAAGGCATAGGCAAAACAGATGATGCTCCCCGGTAGGATTCCAGGAAGGATGAGGGGAAGGAGTACATGCCGCAGGATTTGAAACCTCCGGGCTCCCAGACTCACAGCCAGTTCTTCATAATGGTCACCAAGGGACTGCAAAACGGAGAGAACGATGATGCCGATAAAGGGCACCTGCTTCCAGAGATACACAAGGATGATGCCCCAGCCCCAGCGGTCATTGATTAAGACAGGAAATTCAGATGGCTCTTGAATTCCCCCAATTAAATAAAAGAAACGGGAGAGAGTTCCGCTTTGAGACAAAAATAAGAGCATCCCCAGGGCAATGATAATGTGGGGAACGGTAACGGGGAACTGATAGAGAAACAAAACGGCTTTGCTCCCGGTAAAACGGCCCCTCAAAGCCAAGGCGGTCATAATTCCCAGAACAACTGTCAATATCGTGGCTGTGAGAGACACAAAGAAGGTGAGCAAAACCGAGGAAAGAAGCTCTTCTGTATGAAAAACACCCTCATAGGCCTCCAAATTGGGATTTTCAAGCCCGATGAGGGGGAAGTAATTCAGGCTCTGAAAGATGCCCAGGATAAACCCACCAAAAAAGAGTAAGATCAGGATCAACAAAGAGGGAGCTAAGAGTGTGTAAGCACGGGTTTCCGAATTCAACATCACTTCCTGAGTACGTATTTCTGCCAGTCTTCTTCTATGCGGACCAACCAGTCTGACTGCATTTCGGGAAGACTCAGGTCATTTAAAACCGATGTGGGAAGACGGGAGGGTGAAAGAGGCAGTCCTTCAAATTGCTCCCTCATGGCAGCTGGTATCAGATTCATATCCAGGGGGGTCATCCAGCGCATCCCCTCGGGGCTGGCTGCATGGTACTGAACCTCCGGGTCCAGCAATTCATTGGCCATGACCATGGCGGCCGCCTTGTGAGCTGAATTAAAACTGATGGCAACAAAGTTGGTGTTCCCAATCATCCCCGTTTCAAACATATAGGTCTTCACAGAATCCGGATACTGCCCCTTGCTGATGGCATCAGCCGCACCGTCGGCTCCGTAATTCAAATTAAAATAAATTTCACCATTCCCGAATAGCTGTTGTGCCCTGGCAAATGATTCGGGATAGGTTTCTCCTTTTCTCCAGAGATAAGGCTCAATGCCATTAAGGAGGTCCCAGACCCTGGGCGCTATATCATCATAAATATCCTCATCGAATGGTCCCATGAGGAGCTGCGAATCCCCGGCAACATAATAAAACACATGACGGACAAAGACACTGCCCGTAAAATCCGGAGGCGCCGGATAGCTTAGCTTACCGGGATTCTCCCTGGCCCATTGGAACAGAGCTCCTATATCTGAGGGAGGATCTGATACACGGGCGCTATCATACTCCATCACACTCTGGGCGGCTCCATAGGGAGATTCATACCCCTCGATGGGGTAGCCAAAGTCAAACTTCATGATTTTAGGATCGATGTACTGTAAATTGGGAAGCCTATGAGCATAGGGCCCGAAGAGTAAGTCGGCCTGCCTCATGGTCTTGAAGTTTTCACCGTTGATCCACATCAGATCGACGGCCCCATCCTTGGTTTTTCCAGCCTGTTTTTCCCCCAGGACCTTGTTTACAAAGACACCGGCTCCGTCAATGGGAACCATGACAAGGCGGATATCATATTTTGAACGCAACCTGTCGCCCAACCATGTGCTCACCCAGCTGTTATAAGTTTCGCTTCCGCCCCACATGAAGAAATAGACACTCTGACCCTTTGCTTCGTCTAGGATATCCTCCCAGGACAGATGATCAAGCCGCTCTTCAAAGGGCGGCAGAGAATCTCCGCTTCCAGCAGAAAACAAGTTGATATTTACAAATGTCAATATTAAGACCGCCAGAATAACCTTTCTCACTGTATCTCCTTTCGGGATTGGACAAACATGCCAATCTGAATGTTCTATTGCACTTTGAGTATACTAATGCCTGCCCTTGAAATCCAATTGTTTATAATTTTTCAAATAAAGTACCGGCCATTTCTGTGAAGTCATAAGCCTTTTTCATTCTTCAACATCACCAGGTCTTCCTTGAACTGAATGTGCATTTTTTTGGTGTAAATTCTATAGAGGAAACCGGAATTCTGAAAGTCTACAAGCTTCCGGAAATCACTTTCCCTGGATTTCCAGGTTATCCCGTCGGTAAAAATCAGCAGTACCGTATCGTGCCTCTTTTCCTGTATGATCCTGTTAATATCCCCGATGACATCTGTCTGCTTACTTCCTGTGGCCCCATAGCCCTTGACCTCAATCAGGATTTCAGGCTTCTCACGGCTGGGAATGGCAAAATCTGCTTTTTCCGTAGAGATTCCATCCATGCCGACAAAGCTGCACCTGGCCTCGTAATCGGTAAAGACCGAGGAGACAATGGCCTCCACAAAATCTTCCAGTTCACGCCCGCGTTTTTGCCCCTTGATGGCACTCCCCCGGCCTCCTTTGAGCCGCTCGGTTAGAATATCCTTCCAGGTATAGCTCCGACTCATGGTCTCCTGCATGATGCTGTTCAACAAGAGAGGTTCCAGGGTTTCCACATAGCCCAGAGGGTTGGATTTGAATCCGCTTTTGCCGGCCAGCCGGGGGCTGGAGAAGAGAGCTCTCAACCTTGTGTTGTATTCATCCTTTGACAGTTCTAGAAAAAGTCTGATCACCGTAGTCGCAGCTTCAAAATCTTCATCTAAGAGACGTACAAGAGTCCAGGGATCGGCATCCAGTTCTGAAAACCGATCCAGATAGTCAACAACCCTGTTGGAAAAGGCGTCTTTCCAATCGGTTTCAAGGGAACTCAGGGAATCCAGGATGTCTTCTGTTTGCTGTATAATTTTCTTCATGACTTAATTCTTTACTCTCCAATGATTAGGAATTCATTGACCTTTGATCTTTGAACTCTGCTGTGTGTTCCAAAATGATAACGGTGTTCTTTCTGTTCAACCCGGATGGACTTCTTATACCGGCTCATCAACTCCGTGAGGACCTCTAAATCGGGGTATCCATTGGAGGAATAGGACAGGACTAGAGTACTCTTCCTAAATTGCCGAAAAAGCCTGTCAAAGGAGTCCACCGCGCTTTTCCTGTAGGAAAATGGTGTATATTTCTTGGCTATTTTTCTGACCTTCGTCTCGTAGAGGATTTCTTCGTCTTTCCAGTATTTTGAAAGGCCTTCGAGAAAGTGATAGCGTTTGATATAACAATTATCATCAGACCGCGGCACATAGGGAGGATCCAGATAGACCAGATCGGCTTTATAACGATCCTTCGGAAAATCAAAGACAGTCCCCTGGAAGGCTTTATGCCGGCGTCCGTTTGAAAAAACCGCCTCATTGTAGAGGTCGATCTGCTCCCAAAGATGCTCTTCTAAACTGAGCCGGAGGTCCCTCCTCCCATCATCATAACGGCTGAGATCCCCGGAAATGGTAAAGACTCCCCGTGGCTGTTTTTTCACGCAGCTGCGCAGAACTGCGCTCATCACAAGGGCTTCTTTAGACGGATTGTTCAAGGCCTTGAGATTGTGACAGATTCTGTCCAGAAAACGAAGGTCTTCGGGGGTATAGAATATGCCTGTGAATGTCCTCTCAATAAAGTCATCCCCCGGATTCTTCAGCAGCAACAGCCTGTCCCCCCCCGTGATGCGGGAGGATGAGTTTTCTATGACTCCCCGGGCAATTGTATAGGGAAAATGGAGAAAATCATTACTGAAGACTCGTTTCCCCATGGTTTTAAACAGGTAGGAAACGGAAGATGACCCTGAAAAAGCATCCAGAACAGTATTAAATTCCAAGGGTTTTAGAACGGAATGAATCCAGGGTAAGAGGCGGTATTTGTTGCCCATAAACCGTAACTGGGGGAGTCGTTTGTAATCTTCATGCATCAGGATTCAGTACAGTTCCGGCACAAAATTTTCTTTTGTCAGAGGTGGCCGCTTATACTTTTCTTCCGGTCTTTCAGGCAGTTTGATCACAACAGGTTTGACCTCTTTGTAGGGGATTTGGCTCAGGATATGGTGGATGCAGTTCAGCCGCGCCTTCTTCTTATTGTCCGCAGGGACCTCATACCAGGGGGCTTCCTCGGTATGGCAGTGTTCGAACATTTCATCTTTGGCCCGGGAATAGTCATCCCAGCGCTCGATGGATTTCAGGTCCATGGGGCTGATTTTCCATCGTTTAATGGGGTCTTCAATTCTCCCCTTGAAGCGTTTGAGTTGCTGTTCGGGAGAGACGGAAAACCAGTATTTGAGCAAGATGATTCCGGAACGTACCAGCATCCGCTCAAACTCGGGGCAGCTGCGGAAAAACTCCTCCCACTGATCGGCTGTCGTAAAGTTCATGACCCGGTCTACTCCCACGCAGTTATACCAGCTTCTATCAAAAATCACCATTTCTCCCTTGGCAGGAAGGTGGGGAATATAACGCTGGAAATACCATTGGGACTCCTCTTTATCCGTCGGTTTCCCCAGGGCAACCACATGGCAGAATCTTGGATTCATATACTGGGTGATCCGTTTTATAACGCCTCCCTTTCCGGCGGCGTCTCGCCCCTCAAAGAGGATGCAGACTTTCAGACCTTTCTGTTTGATCCAGTCCTGCAGCATAACGAGCTCTTCCTGCAGGCGATGCAATTCTTCTTCATAGAGCTTTTTATTGAGTTTCTTTTTCTTAGGGGATCCGCCAGATGACATGAAAGCACTCCTCTTTGTGATAAAGTATGACATTCATTAACTATATTAAACAATAAGTGATTTTTCTCCCCATTTTCCAGAAAAACTCAAAATGGAGGGACCATAGAAAATATAATGTCATGCGGCTGTACTCAAAAACAACAGTTCTGTAAGATAATAGAAGGGAGCAGAGATCTTTTTCCTTTGCTTCAAACCGTTCGAGGAGTAGTATGTTGAATAAAAGAACTTGGGCCCTGGGCCTCTTTTTGACCCTGACTACGGCTTTGTGGGCTCAGTCAGAATTTTTTAATACCGTTGAGTTTCATAATAAGACCAAGGGTGAAATCTATTACCTTTTCTGTTCACCCGGAGACAGTGAATTCTGGGGACCCGACGTTTTAGGCGGCAATAACACCCTGGATGCGGGAGGTATGGCGGAATTCTATATTTCATACCCTGAGAACTCCAATACTTTTGACTTTATGGCCATAGATGAGTTTGGGAATACTTATGAACTGTATGAAAAAGAAATCACCGACGGAACTCCAGCAAAATTTGTGATTTCTGAAGATTTGAAAATCGATACAGTAGATCTTGATACTCTGGAAGATGATCTGATTGCTCTTGAAATCAGGAATTTGACAGGTTTTGAAATCTACTATCTGTTTGTCTCTCCCAGCGATTCGGCAATGTACGGCATTGATTTTATGGACAGCGAAACAACCCTCCCCGATGAAGAATCCATATCTCTTTTATTCTTCAAGGATGACACAACCATCGATTACGATATTCAGGGTATTGATGAAGATGAAGATACTTACTCTTTTTCACTGACCCTTGATCCTGAACTGGGAGACCAGACCGTTGATATCAACTATGATGATATGGACAGCTGACCCTTGAGCTGACCCTTGAGCTGCCCCTGATAGCATCTGCAAAGGCGCTTAGACCTCCGCTTGTCCTAGGAGGAACACTCCGCGCTGTGCAGGGATAATAATGCGACTTGCCCTCCCTGGAAGAGCGAATCTCTATGTGGAGGACTTGAACACAATGGGCATCTATCTCGGCCGTTTTTCCGCCTGTTCCGGCAGCATCAAAGGTCCCGCCAGGGGTCTGAGGGAGGAAAGGAATGAATTTTCAGAAAATAAGGGAACAACTTATCCCGGATGACCACTGCCCCAGAATCATTGGAAGGGAATATATGTTGAGCTCTGCCGTTCTGATCCCCCTCATCCTCAATCAGAAAGAGCCCAAAGGCTGTCCCTCCATACTGTTTCAAAAAAGAGCACCCCATATTCGTCAGGGAGGCGAGATCTGCTTTCCGGGGGGGCGTTTTGACAAAGAGAAGGATCAAAGCTTTTTGATGACAGCTCTCAGGGAAACTTCGGAGGAAATCGGAATTCAGACCAGCCACATTGATGTGTTGGGATCAACAGGAACTCTGGTGACCCCCATGAATATCTTAGTTCAACCCTACCTGGGAGTTTTACAAATTCAGGATATATCCGAACTGAAGGCCAATAGGGAAGAAGTGGAAGCTCTGTTCACCATTCCATTAAGCTGGTTTGCAGAGAATCCTCCAACACAGTTTAAAGTTCCCATCAGGGCTCATCCCTACTCTGAGGATCCCCTGACAGGAGAAGTGGAATACCATTTCCCCACGGATGTAATGAAACTCCCCGAAAGATATCACCACCCCTGGGAAGGTGATTCACGTCATAGAATTTGGGCATATTCCACGACTCATGGAGTCCTTTGGGGAATCACAGCACAGATTCTTAGAGACACGCTGCCTCTTTTATTGAATAATGAATAAAAGATTAGAAATATTAGTCCACTTATACACACAGTAGGTCGTTAATAATATCAAGAAAGAAACATGAATAATAATACAGTACTGGGCAATCAAGTTCAGATTTTCAACGCGGAATTAAAACATGATCCCGATAAAGGACAGTCTCATCTCATCATCCTGATCATGGATGAGTATGTAAAATCTAAGAATTATCAGAACCTTATGAGGGAGAACAAACAGTTTCAGGTAGGCGGAGACTTCCTATATCAGTTATTGACCACTCTTTTTGACTATATTACCCGCATCTTTGAGAGAATCCGTCTGGAAGATCTCAATCTAAACGAGGGAAATAAGACCCTTCTATTCCTAAAGAAGTTCTCCTCCTCGTCGGCAATTATAGAAAAGAAGCTGGGACGGCTGAATACTTTGAACCCGAAAGTCAAGGATGAACTCTTTGTCCTCCACATTGCCGGCCTCGAAAACAATATCAGTTTTTCAAGAAATTCAGATGGAAATTCCAGGCTCAATATTGAAATTCCTGTCAGTTATATTTATAACCGGCTCATCTCTTATGTGGACAAAATAGATTTTACGGACCTCAATAAAATAGATGGTAAGATAAGAGCCAATTTTATCAGCCAATTTAATGAATTGAATCAGAGAATCAAAGATCATAAAAAACAGATTGAAATGAAATATGCCCTGGAACTGGCTCAGGAGAGAGCCCGGGATCTAGAGGAACAGAATACGAAACTGATGGATCAGATACACCTTATCAGATTTCAAAATGACCTGTACAAAAGGTCCTACTTTTCTCTTAAGAACAGGTATAGAGCCATCATAATGAAAATCAGCGGAGCCGAAGAACAGGATGATGAACATTTAGAAGAGCTTTGATTTTTTATATTTCTGTGTAGGTCAGAAATATTTTGTCATCCTCCAATATGAGCATCACTTTTTCCGACCATGCCAGCTTAGAGGCCATCGCCTCGGAAACCTGCAGTACCCCCGGGGGACAGTCATTGAGAAGAGACAAAGTACCTTTTCCTAATTGCCCGGAACCGGATTTGAAATTGTCCAGAGAGCTGCCTGCGTAAAACGTAAAATGATGTTCCAGTGTAAACAACTTCAAGTCGCTCCCTTCATTGGGATGAATAGCAATATTCAGATCCACTCGTTTTTCTTCGACCTGAACCGTTAAAGGGGATGTGTGTTCCATGTCTTAAATCTAAGAGAAGGCAGGGAGTAATTCCAGAAAAACAGTTTTCTATTTGAATTATTTCCAGGGAACCATGTTAAAATCAGCTGAGGAGTCTTTTTATGTTCTTCAGGTACATTGACATCGAGATGCAGCTCTGCCTTCTGACAAAGGAAAAATCCCTGGCTCTGTACAATCTGACTGCCAGGAACAGAGCCTACCTCAGAAGATGGCTGCCCTGGTTAGACGGGATTCAGAAACCCGGCGATACGGATTACTTTATTGGAGCCTGTCTCAAGCGTTTTGCAACGGGCGAACAGCTGACCTGCGGTATCCTATTTCAAAATCAACTGGTGGGTGTGGCCGGTTTCAACAAATACAATTACAGCACGGGAACCGCTTACATAGGATACTGGCTCTCTGAAGACAAGATGGGCAGAGGCATCATGACCAGAGCCGTTCAGGAATTAGAGCTAATCGCCTTTATGGAAATGAATATGCACAAGGTAGAAATCCATTGTGCCCTGGAAAACACTCCCAGCCGCAAGATTCCTCAGAGGTTGGGGTATAAGGAAGAAGGATGTATTAGAAGAGCGGAAAACCTGTACGGTCGTGTTGTTGATCACGTCATCTATGGTCTCCTCAAAGAGGAATATCTAGCTCGATAATCTTTTTTGATATTTTAATCCTCCTCTTAAAATTCCCATCACGCCCGAACAAAAGCCCCGGAGATTAAATGCCCCGAGGCTTTTTTATGCAAAAAGAGGATACAATCAGCCGGCCATCATTTGCATCAGTCCGCCGCCGTTGGTCACATTGCTAAATCCCTGTTGTGTCAGGATTCGGGCGGCATACCCGCTCCTAGCCCCGGTTGCGCAGTAAACTGTAATTTCACGGTCTGTTTGGCCCAACTCTGAAACACGGCGGGGCAGTTCATCCAGAGGAATATTCACGGCGTCAGGATAGGCTCCACCTGCAAATTCCATGGGAGTTCTGACATCCACCACCAGAGCCGTTGTTTTGTCCAGGGGCGCAGTTCCTTTTGAATCATGCTCAGCCTCGAGGGATGAAGGATCTTCCTGATTTTTCAAAAGAGACTTTTCGTCGGGAGCCTTCATTGGAATCTGAAGAAACTGGAATCCTCCAGACCTGCCGAAGAACTCCAATCCAGGATATCCGCCGCTGATAAAAAGAGAGTCTTCATACCCGGCCAGACGCAACTGCCGGACCACCCGGTGAGCGGTCTTGCCATCCTCATCAACGATTAGAATGGTGACACCCCTGGCAACCTGGGCCAATTCTTCCAAAACCTTTTCTGGAGCCAGATTGACGGCTCCCTGAATATGTCCTTTCTGAAAGGTGAAATAGTCTCGAATATCAATGAGTGCCAGTTTCTTTCCATCCACAAAGGGTTCCAGTTCGGCAGCTGTGAGGGATGGGCTGTAGCCTGTTAATCTGTTTTCAGCGGCAAACCCGGCCATATTGACCGGATCATTGGCGGATCCAAAGGGTGGAGCGTAGGAGAGGTCCAGTTCTCCCAGATCCTGCACCTTCATACCCGCAGTAATGGCCGTAGAAAGGACATCCAGTCTCTTATCCACTCCATTTTCACCGTACACCTGGGCTCCCAGGATCTGTGCCGAATCTTTGTCATACACAAGATGAATGGCCACAGGAGTCCCGCCGGGATAATAGGAAACATGATGATCCTTCCGAACCGCCACGGCTTCGGCATTGAAACCTGCCTGGAGAGCCTGTTTCAGGTTCATTCCCGTGATTCCCGCTACGGCATCAAAGATGCGGACAATGGATGTTCCCTGAGCCCCCTTATATTTCATCCTGTCGGACGGATCTACTGCCAGGGCGTTATTTGCCGCGATGCGTCCTTGCCTGTTGGCAGGACCTGCCAGAGGGATTCTCAATTTATGGCCCGAAACAGTATGAACCACCTCGACCATATCTCCCCCTGCCAGAATATTCTTATCTGAAGTTTCCAGATATTCATTGACCGCAAGACCTCCGGCCTCCCCTATTGTCAATCCTGCAGCCTCGGCTAATTGAAGGGTCGGTTTTACCCCCACTGACAAAAGTACGAGATCGGCATTCAAGGTCTCGTTGTTGTCCAGGGTTACCGAATGATCCTCGATGGATGTAACTGATCGCCCCGTATGAACACCAATCCTCCAGGCTTCCATCTCTTTTTGCAGGAAGCCAGCGGTTTCTCCTTCCATCATGGCCATCACATGGGGGGCCATTTCGACAACGCTAACCTTGATATCTCTTTTTCTGAGGGCTTCCACCATCTCAAGACCGATGAAGCCCCCTCCTACGACAACCGCTGTTTCAGGCTTTTTCTCTTCGATGAATGTATGAATATGATCCATATCTTCCAGGGTCCACAGGGAAAAAACATGGGATTTATCTCCGCCGGCAAGTCCTGGAATAAAGGGTTTCCCCCCCTGGGAGAGGATCAATTTGTCATAGGAAAAGTCTTTTTTCTCACCCGTTTCATGATTGATGGTGCTCACAGTTTTATTATTTTTATCAATACTGAGAGCCTCTGTCATGGTTTCCACGGTTACATTATACTGGTCTTTGAAGCTCTCGGGACTCTGGAGTATCAGCTTGCTCCGGCTCTTTATATCGCCTCCTATATAGTAAGGCAGACCACAGTTGGCAAATGAGACATCAGGTCCCGCTTCCAAAATAGTAATGTCTATATCCTGATTCATTCTTCTGGCTCTGGCAGCTGCAGTGGCTCCTGCGGCAACACCGCCTATGATTAGTAATTTATCCATAAGTTCCTCTTCTATATTCAAATTATATCTATATAGTATTTTCAATATATATAATAGTCAAGATATTTTGTGCTTTTTTTTATAGATAAGTTTTAGACTATTGCTTCTAGGGAGGTCTCAGCGAGCTTTTTTGACTCCGTCTGTACCGGTTTTCACCGAGCTTTCGTCTTCTTCTCGGCACATTTCACTTAAAAAACAGAGCCATTTGTAGGCTGAATCCCGAGGGGTCCCGAAATGGAAACGATACAAGACCTTTTTATGATAAAACTCGAGTTTCTGCTGTTTAAAGATACTCATGGCTTCAATTTCATCAAGGGGAAAAATCATAGAATCGCCCTCTTCCGGTACAAATTCCAGTCTGTCCTGCCAAAGGTTCAAGTCACCCTTCAGCAGTTTTTTCAAGGGAACCAGGCCCAGGCCTGTCAGGATTGTGAGGTTTTTATTGGAGAGTATGGGACGATGTACCTCAGAAAGAGCCTTATATTCACGAACCATCCGGATCGTCTGATCCTTTTGCCAGTGATTCCACACAGAAAGATTCTCAAATGGAAAATTTTCATCATGGGGGAATTCTCCGTATTCATTGATGAAAAACTCCCAGTGGCAGTTTTGGCATTCTACTGTATTCCCTTGAGAAACAAGGGCATCCAATGTGTGACAACGGGGACAGATATACGTGAAGAGCTCCAGGGTTTCCGCCCTCTTATTGCTTTCGAGCTTTATTGGATGTTGTTTCTGAAACTCAAAATCATCATGAAAAATACCCTTTTTCAATTTTTCATCTATCTCATCCAGGGACAGTTTTTTTAATTCGGAAGCACTAAGAATCAGCTTGGCTTCCAGTATGATACGGCTCCTGCGCAGGTTGTTTGGCCAGACCCAGCGGGGTTGTGTCAGATATCCCCCCTTGATGAGCACTGAAACCACTGGAACCTTCAAGAGCTTTAGCAGCTTGGGAGTTGCCGGCATGAGAGATTGATTCTGTCCATCCCAGCTTGTCTGCCCTTCGGGGTATAAGGCAACGATACAGCCCTCTCTGATTTTCCTATGAATGATCCGGACAGATTCCAAATCGGACATGCCTTTCGTCTTAGGAATAATCTGCAAATGAGTCATGGCCCATCTGAGGAAGGGGTGTCTGAAGACCGCATCATTGGCAACCCAGTGGAGATAGTGATTCTGGTTGGCAGAAATGATAATCGGATCAAAATTGGTAACATGATTCCCAACGATCAGATACGGAGGTTCCAGTGAATCCAGTAGATCCCAATTCTCAAACTGAATATTCAGCCTTTTATTATAGAGAAGCCGGCAGACAAAAGAACCAAAGCGCCAGATAAACTGACCGATGACATCGAGTTTGCCATCCAGGATCTTGAGATCTTTCTTCATAATATCCCCTTTAGTATACGAAAACCTACGGGAGCATCATAAAAAGTGAAAGGGAAAAAGGTCAAGGAGGAGACAAGCCATTAGCTTACATGCTCACGGAATATTGCCATGAGATCGGGTTGAAGATCCTCGTATCGATCTAGAGCCTCACAACCGGCAGGGTTAATTCTGTACAGCCCCCTGCTGACTCGGTCAAACCAACCGTAATGGTTTTGAGCGAGAATAGCTTGAATCTTGTCCGGTCGGGCACTGCACGATCTAAGGTCCTTTGGAGAAGAATCCCCCTTCTCTCTCAACAACAGGGCAATGCGTATGGCTTCCTGTTTATAAGCCGTGATCCTTTCTTCAGTGCTGGGAATCCCTCCCTTGTTGAACTCACCGTACCGCCCGTCCACTTCTCTTAGAATGGAGGCCTGTTTTCCCGGCCTCATCCGCTTTTCATAGGGCCGTGGATGGAGCACCACATCCACCCGGGTCTTTGTTTTCATAAACCGGACGAGGATGAGCCCTACTTCCAGCTTCCTCAGTAAATTTTTGAGCCCTCTGGACTTGGGGAGGTCTTTCTTCCCCACAGGAAGGGGAACGGCTATATAAACGGCATCACTGATATCCTTGCGCCGTGCGGCCTGAATCAGGAGATCCACCGAAACCCTGGTTTTCAATTCAATGATGATCATCTCATCTGCTTTGATGGCTATCAGATCACAATCCTGAATTTCGGCTCCGATGGTATAGCCCTGATGTTCCAGATATGTTTTTAGGGGATCATAAAGATCCGATTCTTTAATTAACATCCTTTTTTTTCTTTTTCCTTGTCGTAGACAGACCTCCGAACCCTCCCAGTATGGCCATATAAAATCCAAAGTCATACCATATACCTGTGTTGTGGATTTCATAGAGTCTTATATTTTTTGCAAAAATACTGACAATGAGAGACAAAGGAGCCATCCAGCCATGCCAAATACCCCAGAGAAAATTAGCAGGAGAAACTTCACTGGCTCGACCATCTCCAGGGAGGCATCCTGTCAGCATCACCAGTGTTAATATCAACAAGACAACGATTCCAGTCTTTCTCATAGTCAATCTCCTTCCACATTCATTGGTAAATCAAAGAATACCATGCATCTCCCAGTAGCAAAAGAGTCATAATATGAGCATTTTGACTGGAAATGTAAGAGTTCGATCCGGTATAATTCAAATCATGGATAAACTCTTGAACGGCGTTGTCGAATTTAGAAAACAGGACTTTGAGGATCACAAGACTCTTTTTAAGAACCTGAAAGGAGAGCAGAAACCGCACACCCTGTTTATTGGCTGCTGTGATTCCAGGATTGTACCCGCCCTGATTACGAAAACACTCCCGGGCGAATTGTTCATCATAAGGAATATTGCGAATATGGTGCCTCCCTACCGCCTTGCCAACGAATATCTGTCAACAACCTCTGCCATTGAGTATGCCTTACAGGCTCTCGAAGTGGAGACGATCGTCGTGTGCGGGCACAGCAACTGCGGTGGATGTGCGACCCTGAATGACCAGCCTTCGGTGAAGAACCTTCCCCATACGAGTAAATGGATGGAACTGGCGGCAACAGTGAAGGAAAAAGTAAACCAACAACTGCCCGAACATGACACTCTTGCCCGGGAATGGCTGACAGAGCAGACGAATGTGGTAGAACAGATGAAGCACCTACTGACCTATCCCTATATCAAAGACAAATTTAAAGCCGGAAAGCTGACAATCATGGGATGGTACTACATTATAGAAACCGGAGAAGTATTCAATTACAACAAAGAGGAAAATTGTTTTACCCTCATGAACTGATCCATGATTCTTTAGAATATAATGATCATCTGTTTTATTTTTCGTAAACTGAAGAGAATCTGCAGACAGGATCATTGGCAGAGCAGAAATCTTTGTTTATCATGGGGCCATGATTAAGAAATTTATTGCCTATTACAAACCTCATAAAGCCCTTTTTATTCTGGATATGTTCTGTGCCATCGCCGCATCGATACTCTCCATTTTTTTCCCGTTCCTAACACGTTCTCTATTGGGAACCTACCTTCCTTCAAAAAATATCGCCGTTATCAGGAATATACTGATCCTGATGCTGGCCATTTATATCATAAAATCAATATTGACCTACATCCGAATCAAGTGGGGTCATATTTTGGGAGTCCGGATGGAAGCAGACATGAGACAGGATCTGTTTTCCCATATTCAAAAACTCTCCTTCAGCTACTTTGACAGGGTAAAAACAGGACACCTCATGAGCCGTATATCCAACGACTTGAGCGTCATTGCCGAAGTAGCCCATCATGCACCGGAAGATCTCCTCATTTCCATCATCATCCTGGTCATGGCCTATATCATGATGTTTGTTTTTAATACATCCCTGGCTCTGATCTCCCTGATCCCCATCCCGCTGATGCTATTTTGGGGACTCTATATGGGAAAAAGGCTGAAAAAGGGGTTCAGAGCCATCCGGAAGGAAATTGCCGAAATCAACAGCACTGTGGAGAATTCTGTCCAGGGTATCCGGGAAGTCAAATCCTTCGCCAATGAATCATTGGAAAATAATAAATTCCACAGGACCAATAAATCCTTTAGAATGGCCAAAGAGGTGATGTATCAGAGGATGGCCCGTTTCCATTCCTTTATGGATTTTCTCAGAGAGATTTACTATTTTTGTATCATTGCCGGTGGTACCATTCTGATTTTTCAGGACAAACTCCCCCTGGTTGATCTTCTGGCATTCATCCTTTACGTAGGAGTCATTCTTCCCCCCATAGACAGATTAATCAATTTCACAGAGCAACTGCAGGAGGGCATGTCCTCCTTTGAACGTTTTCAGGAGATCATGGAAATACAACCCGATATCAAGGATAGTCCCGCGGCGGTAGATCTTCAGGTTGAGGGCGCCTCTCTGGTTCTAAAAGATGTGAACTTTAAATACGATAAATCGCCCGATTGGATACTAAAAAATATAAATATGGATGTCAGCAAGGGAGAAACCATCGCCCTGGCGGGAGAGTCAGGAGCCGGAAAAAGCACACTGGCGGCTCTTATTCCCCGATTTTATGAGTTGAGTAATGGAACCATTCATATCGACGGCCAGGATATCTCTTCGGTTACTCAAAACAGCCTCAGGAAGGCCATAGGAATTGTTCAGCAGAATGTATTTCTCTTTGATGGAACCATTGCAGAAAATATCTGTTACGGGAAAGAGGGAGCCAGCGAATCTGAGATTTCAGAGGCCCTGAGAATGGCCAACCTGGATGAATTTGTGAGCACTCTTCCCGAGGGGTTGGATACTCAAGTGGGAGAACGGGGAGTACTCCTATCAGGTGGTCAGAAACAGCGGATTTCCATTGCCAGAGTTTTCCTAAAGAATCCAGAACTCCTGATCCTAGATGAAGCCACCAGCGCTCTGGACAACGAATCGGAAAGTTTGATTCAGGAGGCCCTGTGGAAGCTATCCAGAAATAGAACAACCATCATCATCGCCCATAGGCTGTCCACCATCATGAAGGCTGACAGAATCTATGTCATGAAACAGGGCGAAATTGTCGAACAGGGTTCACATAGTGAATTGCTGGCAATGGAAGGGTACTATAAGTCCCTGGCCGATAAGGGAACCCTGGTATCAGCAGAAAACTAGGATTAAGACTCTTTAAGGGCATGGGAGGTCCTAAAGACTGCTTAGTCTTTGGATTGTTCCTGAATATCCTTTTCATAGAGTGTTTCAAAATGATGGCGATGATTTTCTTCTTCCTTCATTAGCTGATCAAAGATCTTTCGGAGATCCGGATCTTCCGATTGATCTCTCAATGATGAGTACAAAACAGCAGATCTCTCTTCTTTCTTCATGGCCGTTATAAGAATCTGCTGATAAGTCATATTTTCATCGGGCTTGACATCATGAAGGTAACTGGACAGCTGTAAATCCTCGGGCAGATTACGGGAGAGCTTATCCATAGATTGCTGTGTTTTAACTCTTTCCAGCAGCTGTACATGCCCGATTTCTATCAATTCAAACTCCCTAAGAACCTCTTTCTGGCTCTCAAAGCGGACCTTTTTTTGAAGATACTGATAGAACAGAACAGCATCCTTTTCGCGGGCAATTGCGAAATCCATGATTTCTCGAAAACTATGCACTGGTATCACTCCTGTTTACTCTCATCCGCATTTCTATACGGAATATTCTGCAGATTTCCCTCGGCGGAGCAGATCATCTATGACAACATTGTACCGCGAAATCTCAACAGCGTCCTACCCTTCATGAAGGAAGATTGAATTTTCTATCCAAGCCTCTCTCCCTCAATTTGACTAAAACTCAAAACAAGTATTAAATGACCTTATATGAAAAGAAGCCCTATTTTCTTCAATATTCAACTGCAGAAATGGATAGTATTCCCAATGATTATACTCTGTAACTTTGCCATTGTGGCCCTTTTCATTTTCAATCAGAAGAGCTTCCTGTTCCCCGTCAGCTGGACCTACCAATTTCTGACCATATTGGTATTCAACTTCTTCACATCTCTCCTGATCTTCTTCATACCCGAAGAAGAATCCTCCTCCAGGGGCATTCTGACGGCCTTTCTGTTTATCCTTCAATTGGGTTGTAAATACATCATGACCAAACCCTTTAGCACCAATATCTGGTTTGAATTTTTCCTCATCATCATCATGCTGTTAGAAAGTATTATTCTCCTCACTACGGCAGAAACGCTCCTTCTGACCACGGTGATCATGTCTTCCATCCTCTTTACCGACCATAACGAAATTTTTTGGGGTATTGAAGCGGGCACCAGAACATGGGACTTAAAGGGGTCTCTCCTCATTCTGACACTGCTGATTTCCATCCTGTGCATCATCATCAAATATGCCCACAACCTCCTGCTTCAATACAGAGAAATACAGACCAATCAGAGACTGATTATCCAGAAATTATCAACCTCCAATTCTGAGTTACAGCAATATGCCAATATTGCAGAAGAAAAAAGCATGGTCCATGAACGACTGAAAATGACGAGAGAAATTCATGATACTGTGGGTTACACACTGACCAATCTCCTCATGATGCTGGAGGCCAGCACAGACCTTGTAAAAACAAATCCGGTCAAGCTCGAAAAACTCCTGAATCAGGCTCTGGAAATAATTAAAACAGGCCATAGTGAAATCAGGCAGTCTCTGAGGATTCTCCGCAATACGAAGGTCAAAGAAAAGAACAGCATCGAGTCTATCCAGAATCTAACAGGTATTTTCATGGAATCGACAGGTGTGAATGTGCGGGTTGAGTTCGGAAACCTTCCCTGGGTTTTAAACAGAAAGATCGATCATATCATCTACCGCTTCCTCCAGGAAGCCATGACCAATGCCCTGACTCATGGAGATGCCAAGAATATCAGCATCCAGTTTTGGAGAAACGAAGGCCTCATTCAGATCAGCATAGAAGATGACGGAAAGGGCAGTCTTGATATTGAGCAGGGAATCGGGTTAAAGGGCATGACAGAACGGCTGGCAGAAGTCGACGGGAGCCTGTCTTATGAAAATACTTCCATGGGGTTTTCCATAAGAGCGGTCATCCCCTGGAGCTATGATGAATAAATGGTCGTGAACTCTTCTCTCAGAGGAAGTGCAACCAGATATGGAAAAGGATTTGAGTTGAATATTCTATCATTTAAAGAGTAAAATGAAGATAGAATGCAAATGGTTTTCTAAGCTGGAGCACACATGCTGACCAAATATCTATCCGAAACCGAAAGACAGACAAGCCAGACAAAATTGTACAAATTTCAGGCATTAAACGGCTTTGGATTCAATTTCATGGGAGATACTCCTGTGTACCTCATGGCCATACACTTTGGAGCCTCCAATATTGAACTTGGGTATATTTCTTCGGTCATATTTCTAGCCGGATTTATCCTCGCGGCTCTCCCCCGCCTTCTCTCCGGGAAAAACCTCGTCAAAGTCCAGTCGACGGCCTGGTTCTACCGTGGGCTCATCGTTCTCCTATACCTGGCCCTGTTCTTTCTCGAGGGAAAACCGGCTGTATGGCTTATTCTTATTGTCTACACCCTATTCTGTTCTTTTCGAATGGTCGGAGTTTCAATCTGGAATCCCCTTGTCAAAATGGTGACTTCATCTCAAAACAGAGGAATCGTTCTGGCCCAGGGAAATATCGCCAACCAAACCGCCTCGGTGGTGTCTAAACTTGTAAGCTTTCTTGTCACATCAGTTCAATATTTTTCAGGAATCATCGGGATTCTCCTGCTTCAGGTCATCGGTGTGATTTTTAATTCGGCAGCATCTGCCCAACTGAAAAAAATCCCCTGCCGAGAGACCATAGAATATGAAAAAGGACGAAATATATTTATCATTCTCAAGGAGTCCATGGTCAACAAGGATAGACGATATCCCTTAATTTTAATGTGGATTACCGTATCAATTTTAGTTATCAACAGTCTTATCATTGTTTTCATGAGAAAGGAAGCAGGATTTACATCCAATTTTGTATTCCTCTATGCCATGTTCATGACCCTAGCCCAGATTTGTTCTGGGTTCTTTGCAAGATCATTCTCAGATCGCTTGGGAAGTAGACCTCTGCTCATGGGGGTCACAGTCTTACTGGCAATAACCTTCGTTTTGTGGATGCTCCTGCCCGTCTCCCAAGGCAATGAACTGCCTGCCTACATTTATTATGTTCTTGGTTTTGTTACAAACTTTTTTCTATTCTCAACACATGTTCTCGGCACCCGGGTTCTGGTCAACACCATGCCGGAAAACGAATCTTTCGGCTACAATGCCATGACAAACTTTGTAACAGCATTCTTTTCATTTTTCAGCGGTATCATTGGTGGAGTCTTAATTGATTCAGGCCAGAATACAGAAATGATCCTATCCAACTCATACAGTTTTCTCTTCATATTTGCTATCATGCTCAGCTTAACCCTGATTTTCCTCAGTTTTAAACTCATCGATAGGGGAAGCCTCTCGACCAAAGAAACAGCAGCCATACTATTTTCCATAGATGGAATGAAGGCTTATATTGATATAGGAAAATTAAAGTCAACTGAAGATCCTGTCAAAAAAAGGACTGTTCTCTTATCTATCAGTCAAAATGATGCATCCATAGCAACAGAAGAAATGCGCGCCATCATTGCGTCTCCCCTTTCCTCCGAAAAAGAAGAAGTGATCAAGTCACTTTTTAATCACCCTCGTAGGGAACTTTTGCCGGAATTGATACAGGAGGCTTCTGATGCGGGTTCATATCATCAGATTAATGCAATCTTTGCCCTCGGAGCCTACTCTGGAAAGAAAGTAGAGAATCTTCTGTTGGATCTTCTTGATCATACAGAACCTTCTATAAAATCAAATGCCGCGAAATCGCTGAGCAGAATTGGACACACCCAATCCCTCGAAAAGATTCGCACCTTATCCAAAGAAGCGAATCAGGTATGGGATAAAATCAATTATCTTATTGCCTTGAATAATATGGACCCCGAAGGACAGGTCTACAGGGAGCTATTTATAGATGCAGACCACTTTATCCAAGGGAAGTTCAGACAGACCTACTATTCCCTCAGCTCCGACTTGCTCCAGTTTAAACCGCCTCTTTCAACTATCTACAGCTCAAAGAATCTTCAAAGAGGTGAAGGACTGAGCGATTTTCTGGAACAGACGAGAGACCTGCATTTTTTCTATGAAAACCACAAGGCCCTGGAAACGTGGTTTCGCAAAGGCAATTGGGTTTCCATATGGGAGTTCTGCCGTCAGTCACTGGAAAACTGCAAGTCCGGAGATACCAGTTCATCTGATCCTTTGAAAAACCTACAACAGGCTTTAGTGGAGAGATCGGAGAAGAGCTCCAAGGCTGCATACAACGGAACCGAATATGATGATGCTCTGGCAGCTGTGTACTTCACGTACCAGATTATAGTTCACTCCTGATTCTCAGTAATATTTCGATTCAAAATCCTCATTTTACTGTTTACCAGATGTGTATACATCGCCGTGTAGGCTCTATCTGAATCTCTTTTTTTGATAGCATTTAAAATTTCTTCATGTTCTTCTAATGCGGACCAATGATCTGACTCAGTTGGTACCCGTTCTCTGTATATTACAAATATAGAATTCAGAATTATAGGTACAACCCGAATAATTACATCATTGTGGGTGGCCGTTGCTATGGCCAGATGAAAATCAATTTCCGAACCTATGCGGACATGATGATCCTGAATTTCAGATCTTAAATCTACATTATTTTGACTGATCTTTATTATATCGCTTTCAAGTGCATTTTCTGCAGCCATTTTAGCAACACCTGATTCTAGACCGACTCGAGCATCTATAAGTGAGCTAAAAAGAAGATCAGGATCGATAAACTCAAACCCAAAGGGATCCTTTTGTACACCTGGAGTGATTGCCACATAAGTCCCTTTCCCCCTAATAATCTCGACAATATTCTGCTCAACCAAGCGATTTATCGCCTCTCTTATTGTTGTTCGGCTAACATCGAACATTTCTATTAATTTAAGCTCACTGGGCAATTGGTCGCCAGGAGACAAAGTACCATTGCATACAAGAACCTTAATTTTGTCTACGACGACATCTGATAGCCTATTATATTTTCCATTAATACTCATCATAAACATCCATATGATAATAATATACAAAATTTAAGTCTAAGAGCAATAATGTCTTTTCGTATTCCTTGTATATCACAGTCACTCAAGCTCTACCGCTTTTCCAGTAGAACTACTTTGGTAAATTGCCATGATAATGGCCAAGGACTTCCTCGCATCTTCTCCGGTGATAAAAGGAGCTTTATTTGTTTCAACAGATTCTATAAAATTTTCAATCTGTTTTTTATGACCGATGTAATTTATAGCACCCGGATCGGCAGCACCACCGCTGGAACTGCTACCGCTGCACTCGGCTAAAATGGCCTTATCTTCATCCCTTTTTTCGAGAAAATCCCATGCCTTAATTTCTTCCTCTTCCATGATAGCCGTCCCCTTACTCCCGGATATTTCAATCCGCTTCATATAACCGGGATAAACAGATGTGGTTCCTTCGATCACACCCAGAGCTCCAGACTCAAACTCCAGAAAGGCAACAGCAGTGTCTTCTACTTCGATATCATGGAGCAATGTGGATGTTTTTGCCTGTACACTCTTGACGGGTCCCATAAACCACTGCAATAGATCGATAGCGTGAATGGACTGATTTATTAAAGCTCCGCCACCATCAATTTTTTTAGTTCCCTTCCATCCTGTATAATACTCTTTTGCACGGTACCACTTAACATATGCGTCTCCCAAAGTCACTCTTCCAAATCGTTCCTGCTCCATGGCGTGGCGGATCGCTAAAGATGCCGGATGGAATCTGGATTGGAAGACCCCTGAAACAAGGACGTTTTTCTTATCTGCCAACTCAAGAATGGCATCACATCTTTCCAGATTGATCTCAATTGGTTTCTCTATCAAAAGAGGACGGCCACTGTTAATGACTTCCATAGCAGGATCAAGATGAAAACCAGAGGGTGTACAGATTGTAACCACCTCGACCTGTGAATCTTTCAGCATTTCAGTCACACTGCTATAGGCCTTACACTTAAAGAGTTTTGCAAACTCCTGCGCTCTTTGCAAATTGACATCACATACAGCAACCAGACGGCTGTTCTTTGTATCTTTAATGGCGTGTGCATGTATTTCTGAAATCAATCCAGCCCCAACAATTCCTAAACCCTTCATATCAGATCTCCTTTTTTTTACTTCTTATAGAATAAATAATGGATAAAATAGAAACAATATAAAAGAAAATTGCAATATAAGAATGAAATAATGTACCCCAATTGCCATGACTGATTGTCAACGCACGGCAAAGTTCTCTTTCAGCAATAGGCCCAAGAATAACCCCAAGAATAACCGGTGCTGTAGCATAGCCATTCTTTTTTAGAAAAAATCCGATGATCCCAAACACTAGAGCAACAATAAGATTATATGAACTGTTTCCCAATGTATATGAACCAATGAAACAGAGTATCAGAATCACGGGAAAAAGAATAGATTTCTTAATTTTCAAGATTCGAGGAAAAACTCTGATACCAGCTAATCCAATTATTAGCAGTAGGATCTGAGCAAACATAAGACCAATGAAAAGATTATTGACAATCTGAGGACTCTCTTTAAACAAAAGAGGTCCTGGCTGAACACCAATGAGCATCATAGCTCCAAGCATGACAGATGTAACTGCGTCGCCAGGAACTCCTAAGGTGAGAAGTGGTACCATAGCTCCTCCAGTTGTCCCATTATTTGCAGCTTCTGGAGCGGCAATTCCATGAAGATGCCCTTTACCAAATTCATTAGGCGTTTTAGAAAAACGCCGAGCTTCATTGTAAGCTAGAAAAGAAGCTATTGCCCCTCCTGTTCCAGGAATGATTCCTATAAATGTTCCAAGAAAGGAGGATGGAATGATGACCTTAAAAAGGTTCTTTAACTCTTTTAATGAGAGAACAGAACCTTTTATTTTTTGATCAAAAGTAATCTTAGGCTTATTGACATCTACTAGCTCTGTTAGAATCTGTGAAATGGCAAACAATCCGATCAAGACAGGTAACATTGGAAAGCCGGATAATAACTTGATGCTGCCGAAAGTGTATCTCTGAATCCCATAGGTTGGATCTATACCAACTATAGAAATAGCAAGCCCCAGGAGGCCTGAGAGTATCCCTTTTGTAAGGGAGGATCCTGAAACGCTTCCTATGATGGTCAGCCCAAAAATCATAAGAGCAAAATACTCCACGGGACCGAAACGAAGAGCAAATTTAGCAAGTTGGGGTGCAATGAGTACCAGACAGATAGTAGATATAATCCCACCACTGCAGGAAGCTATGGTAGCCACACTAATTGCTTTACCAGCTTCCCCTTTCATAGCAAGAGGATATCCATCCAACACAGTTGCAGCAGCAGAAGGAGTTCCCGGTGTCGAGATTAGAATGGCTGATATTGAACCACCATAAATTGAACCACAAAACATCCCCGAAAGCATAATAAGTGAAGCTCCCGGATCCATTTTATATATAAATGGAAGAGCTAGAATGATACCGACAGAGCCTGTCAAACCAGGAATAGCCCCAACGATCACTCCTCCAGTGACACCCAGAAACAAAGAAAGAAAATGAATGGGAGTAAATACGTATATTAATCCTTGAATTAAATATTCCATTTATAAACCTACCAGAATAAACTTCGTGGTAATGGTACACGAAAAATTATGCGAAAAATGGAATAGAGTAGCACTGTTGTCAAGATTGACACAGAGGCTATTCGAAGCCATTTCCTTTCATTAAACAGATACATTGTGACAGCAACAAGTAAGGGTGTTACAATGACAAATCCGAATATTTTTAAAGAATTAATGTATAAGAAACAGGAAACCAGAAAAACAAGGACTCTCAATACATAAGACTTTATACTCTCATTACTCTCATCATGGGCTTTGTGCTGCTCCCCTCCCCCTTTCATCGAAGCTTTAACTTGTATAATACCCAGAATAAAGATACAGGCAGCAATAAAGCGAGGAAATGCAGCAGGAGATAGCCCATGTTGACTAGCTGGAATTTGAAATGAAACTGCAAATATCAGCATGGATAGAGTAACAAAAGTAGCTCCAGAGATTACATCATTATTCTTATTCATATTATCCTCAAAAAAACCCCTGAAATTTTATTTCAAAATTTCAGGGATCAGTATTATTAATTATCAGTACTGATAGCGATCACCCATTTTATTAGTCTTTACAATTTTTTCATACAGTGCGTTCTGACTCTCGACCCATTTATCAAAATCATCCAGACCAATATAGTCAAGAAGCAAGCCAGCTTTTCCAGCAAGTACTAAAAAGTCAGGATCTTCCATTGTGGCTTTAAATGCATCGTGGATATGTTTTTTAATATCAGGATCTGTTCCGACAGGAACAGCAACACCTCTCCACTGCCCCAGTGTAAAATCTATACCTTGTTCCAAAGCTGTGGGTACATCTGGAAAGGCGTCAAGCCTTTTGGGGTGAGTTACGGCTAAAGCTCTTAACTGACCACCGGCAATTTGAGGAACACCTTCAGGAGGTCCAACGATAATAGCATCGACATGTCCACCTACACCAGCTATAACAGCCGGTCCACCACCACTGTGGGGAATATGATTAAACTCAACACCGGCTTCCTGTTGAAAAGCTAGCCCAATCATATGTGTTCCACCACCTGCACCTGCATTTCCAAGTGTTATCTGGCCAGGGGCAGCTTTTGCAGCATCTATAAGGTCATTCAGTGTCATATAGGGAGAATTACTAGGAACAAGTATCCAACAAGGTGCGGAAACCAGATTAATAACAGGTTCAAAACTCTTATAATCATAAGGTGTTTTTGTCATGTGCGTTTTGGTAATAGATGGAGTAGCCCATGCTACCATAGAATAGCCATCATTATCGTAGCCCAATGCTTCAGCGTAACCGGGTACAGCTCCTCCACCAGGTATATTCACAACAACCACGGAGGTTCCCAAATACTTTGGAAGTACAGACATAAATGTCCTGAAAGCAATATCGGTAGCACCACCAACTCCCCACGGTACCATCAACTCAATCTCTCGGGACGGGTAGACATCGCTCTCTGCACTGCCATTAGCATAAACAGGGAGAACCGACATACTCATTACGATAATTGTGAGCACAATACCTAAAGTCAACCTTTTCATTTACAACTCCTCTTAATATTTAATTTCGGTTACACCGAAAGGATATCCGGTCTTATATATCTATCTGTTTCTGTTTCTACTGTGATTGTCGGAAAACTGCAGGGGTGAGTAATAAATTCAGGTGTCCCGTTTGTAGCTAAAATAGTATCTTCACTCTTAGTTCCAGAGATGGAAGGATTCCAGCAGAACCCCTGGTTATTCTGAACAAGATAGGGAGAATCAAAATTCACTCGATAATCCCTTCCCTGATATCCTATAGATCCCCCCTGATGATGATTTTTATACTCACTTTCATACCCTAAACGGCTGTATTCTCTAACAGCAAGCTTCAAAATCTCATTTACAGGTGTTCCCGGAACCGTGGCCTCAATCATACGACAGTCAATTTCCACATTATCCCGATACTGCTTATGTAACTGAGAATCAACTGGCCCAAATTGAAGAAAGCGAGTCAAACAGACTATCAACCCTCCTTTTCGAGCATTGACTCCCAACATAACTCTTTTTTCAATCTTCTTTTCTGTTGCAATTGGATGACGGAAATTTGTAATTCTATGATCTGAAGCACAAAATATCGTGATATAATCAATTCGGTGATCCCAAAGAGATTCTGTAAGTCTGCCTATGACCGAACATTCTTTATCACCGGGTTTAACGCGAAAAAGCACTTCTTCCAAAGACCTAGAAACCTGATCACCTAAAAGTCGATATCGCTCAATTTCAGAATCAACCAAAGAGAAACGGAGCTTTTGAATCTGTCTGTTAAGATCCTTCCCCATGCCACAATCAGAGCCTATAGATTTTGGTGATACAATGGATGAGATGGATCGACTTTCACCTTTTTCATCATCCCATGAGAAAATCAAAAACTCGAAACCCTTCTCTTCCAGTCTTTCTTCTACTTTAGCTCGAGTAGCCTCAATATTAGTTGCGACACAATATAGTGAGGTCATTGTCAAGAGCAATCCGAAAGCTCCCATTTCGGAACCGATTCCAACCTGGTTTAAACCTCCTGCGGTTAACCAAGAATAGTTAGCCTGTTTTTTTATATAAACGGCCTCCATTGCCTCATCTTTCATCATTGTACGAATTAGTTTTATTTTATGGTTTATTTCATCAACTTTCAAAATAGAGTCCTCCCTTCTATAATGTATGTCGTCCTATGTTTAGGTTAACACGTCATACCTATGTAGTCAAGAAAATATTACTCCATATTAATTTACCTTTTATATTAGAGAAGAAAGTCGAGAAATATATAATACCGACATAATTTATAGTACATATATCTTCATTTGACCAATCTCGTTATCATTATTTTTATAGTGTAAAATGAGCAGAAAATATTTGGGACAGAATAGATTATCGAAAAATATATAATTATTATTAAAAAGAATGTCCAGAATTAATAATCAACAAATGGAATGTTTTCCATCTGGCGATAACAAGCCGCATTAGCTTCAAATGGTCAGCACATTCTGTGTAGAAGTTTCACCTTGAAACAACTTTCATTCAGAGTGAAATACTTGACACCAGTTTATTTAAATTCACCGACCATAAAGGTCTCTGTAGATAAAAGGCAATTTTAGAAACTTTGATTAGCGTTCCTAACCATACTATTGCCCTATCAATATGTAACCATATCTTTATGCGAATAATACTCCAGATCTAAATATTTTAGCTTTCTATATCTTGAAGCAAGGGAAAGATTTTAAAAACAACGAAACAACCCAAGAATGTGCAGTTCTGCCCCTGTCGATTCTGATAAAAACAAAGACCATTTATTCCAGGAAGTAGATAAATGGTCTAAAAAAGTGGTATCAGCTGTTTTTCAGAATAATCTTTCCGTTAGCCTTGATTCTTGTATCCTGCGAATCCCTGGCTGTTTTGAAGATGATGGAGCTCAAAGCAATAAGAGCAATCAAATTAGGGATGGCCATTAGACCATTGAATGTATCTGAAAGATCCCACACGATGCTGATTTTCATGACTGCCCCAGCAAGGGATGTGATTAAAAAGGCAATTTTATAAATTACAATTGATTTTGTTCCAGCAATGTACTCTAGGCATTTGGAGCCATAATAAAACCATCCTAATATGGTGGAGAAAGCAAAGAAAATCAGTCCGAAAGAAACAAGATATTTCCCTAATCCTGGAAGGGATGCCTCAAAAGCTTCGGAAGTTAGAGCTGCACCATTCAGTCCTCCTGAAACGACCATCAAGCCATCAGCACCTATTGTCACCAGTCCTGAGACCAGAATAACAAGAGCGGTCATAGTACAGATAATCAATGTGTCTATAAAGGATCCCAGAGAGGCAATCACACCCTGAGTATAGGAATTATTGTTGGCAGAGGCTGCATGAGCGATGGGTGCGCTTCCCAAACCCGCTTCATTTGAAAATACACCTCTCGCTACACCAAACCTGATGACAGTCCCAATTAAACCTCCAGAAACAGCAGAAGAGCTGAATGCATTACGAAATATCATTAAGAAGGCATCGGGGATTCCGGCAGCATTACTTATGAGGACTGCTAAGGAACCTACAATAAAGAAAAGTGCCATAAAGGGTACAACCTTTGAAGTAACATTGGCAATGGATTTAATGCCACCTAAGATGACAAGAGCCGTTAGTAAAGTCAGGACGAGACCCGTTGCTATGGGAGGAACGTTGAAACCTGTAGACAAAGCCCCGGCAACAGAGTTGGACTGAACCATACTTCCGATACCAAAGGAAGCAAAGATACCGAAGAAGGCAAAAAGCCATCCCAGCCAGCCCCAACTACCACCGAATTTCTCTTTCATTCCATTTTTGATATAATACATAGGACCGCCTGACTGCTCTCCCAGGTCATTGGTTTCACGATAACGGATAGCCAAAACAGCTTCTCCGAATTTTGTAGCCCCACCCACGGCAGCGGTCATCCACATCCAGAATACAGCCCCAGGACCACCAAGAGCGATAGCAGTAGCAACACCGGCAATATTACCTGTCCCGATGGTTGCTGAAAGGGAGGTCATCAAGGCCTGAAAAGGTGTAATATCTCCTGAACCCTTATGATCTTTTGAAAATAGAAGATGAAAAGCCTGTCCCAGTTTTCGGAACTGCACAAAACCAGTCCCGATAGACAGAAAGATACCAGTTCCTACTAAAAATATGATCATCACGGGTCCCCAGGCAAAGCTGTTCACCGCGGATACAATATTTGAAAATAACTCCACAAAATGCTCCTTTTTTGAGTTGATTAATTAAATTTCTTCTTAGATAAAAGCAAAAGTAGAGCTTTTGCAAGGGGGTTTTCTGGAGCATATAGATCTGATTTCTGGTTCTTTGAATTGAAATTGATGAAATAATAATTTTTTTTGTATAATTTTCAAAATATGATAAATTTTTCTAATCAGAAATATAATATATGAAAATGGTACGTTTTTATTACTAATTTGTCAAAATTATTTCATCACCATAAATTCTCTATAAAATTTTAAGAGAATCGATAAAACTAAAAACGAAGGAATAGGCAAAATTCAGAAGGATTTCATTGATTAGGGCGTCTGGATTCAACCGAAAAGATTCCCACACCGCCTTATCCTGTACCAGTCACAGAATGCCTTCAAAATAAATAGATAGAACCAGAAGGAACCCTATCATTTTTTAAGTGTTAGAGTCTCACTGTTGGTTTCCGGACCAGTTCAGCTTGTCAAAAGACAATCTAACAACTTCAAATGCAGCAATATCAAGTGTTATTCCTCAATCTGAGTGCCAGTTTCAGTTCTTGATAGCTTTCGTTCAGTGTGGAATGAGTCACTTTTGTTGGATCAAATTTCAATATTCCAAATGTGCTTTGAACGCAGAAACCTATCATAACAACGGAGATCAAAGTTCCCACTCCGACCATCCCTCCCAGAAACCAGCCTATGGTTGTCGCCGTTAGTTCAATAATGCTGCGAATAACACCGATGGGTAATGTGAACTTTCGTTTGAGAGCAACCATCAAACCATCACGGGGTCCTGCCCCGAAACCGGAATCGATATAAAAAAAAGAGCCCAATGAAATTGTGTAAAGGCCTAGGACCAATACGAGGATACCCCAATAAAAATGATCAACAATTCCAATAAGATTGCTCATCAGGATCAAATCAAGAAACACACCAATAAGAATCATATTGAGAATGGTTCCGAATCCTACTTTCTCGCCCATCAACAGGGTAATCACAACTAATGCAAGACCAACAAGAATACTCGCATTTCCGATGGAGATCCCCACCGTGTTACCCAGCCCCACATGAAAGACTTCCCAGGGCCCATATCCGATATTTGCCTTTATTGTCAGAACAATTCCTAAAGCATATAGAAAGAGTCCGAATATCAATTTACAAAACCTTTGAACAATTTTTAACAGGATCATGAATTCTCCGTTTTTTAGATGTCCGACAATAATGCGTCTCTTTCAAATGAAGTGCAATGTGTTATCTCAAATTTTTATGAAATCAGCGATTCATCATCCTGAAAAGCAGCTTGTTCATCCACTTTTGAGCTAACAGTGCGTTTCCAGACAGTTAGAGTTGTTTAGACCAGAACAAAGAGTCATAGGTCCCAAGGGAATCCTATAGCCGAAACTCCTAAAACATCATGAATCTTTTTGAAATGATCCAATCTCAATTAGGTTTCCCTCTGGGTCAGCAATATAACAAGTTCGCTGTCCCCAGGGTTCTGTTGTTGGTTTCATAACAGACCTAGCACCCTTCTCAACTAGATCATGATACGTTCTATCAACAGCGGAATAATTCTCAACTCCTAAGGCAATTTCACTATGCCCATTTAATTTCTTTACATAATCAAATTTTTGATCGGCCATTTTCTCAAAATCGCTTCTTCCATAGAGTAAGAACAGTGTTCCGTCTTTTTCCAGGTATACATTCTTAGTATTTTCTTCCTCTTTTATATCAAAGCCTAAAACATCTCGATAAAAGCGAATCATGACAGCCATGTCTTTAACAAAGATTCCAAATCCCTCTAATTTCATCATAACCTCTGCATTCCAAACGTTTTAACAATTCTAATTACAAAACCACGGTTACACTATCGCAGCTCTTAATGGTATTAAAGATTCCATTTCGCTCTATTTCTGAGTGAACCCAAAGGCTAAGGTTGAGAGAGAGGTATTTCCCCTTCTTATTGGCATCTTTCAGTTCATACTTCCGTGAGGCCATGATAATCTTGATATCCCGGATCATGTCTTCCTTATTAATACCTATCGCTCGGAAAGACCAGGTGCAGGGGTAGGCAATTTTATTTTTTTTCATGCCAGAGATTATAGCAGGTTTTCTACCCTGGTCCGAGAGCCTTAAAGAGGATCTTAGTTATTATTTATGAATGCCATTGAGCAGGAGGATCTCCGGTCGGTATTCAAAGTGGATGCCGTCAAAGAAGAACCATTTTCCACCCCAGATAAATCCCTCCTGTTCAAATGCTTTAACAAATGATTCAGGAGGTATATACCTCAACTCCCAGGGGAGGCTGTACCATTCTGGGTATTCCGCCTTAAACCAACGCCAGTAGGCATGTTTGCCATTGTAATTTTTGGGGATAACATCAATGGCGATTCCGTAAGAATGATTACTCAAGGTCTCCGTGCCGGCAATTACCCTCCAGTTAAACCCCGAGAGCAGTTCAATGGATTCCACATATTCCCTCAGAGTCTGGTTGTCAACCATAGAATTCTGAATACGTTCTTCTACCCTGGCAAGATCTTCAAGAAGGTCTCGGTGAATGAGAACCTTAAACCCCAGAAAATATGTAGTTTTCATCATATTCCAGGCTGATTCCCTGTCTGTAATTCTGTATAAAAGGCTATAAAAATCCCCCGACCTGCTAATGGGAGAACTTTCCCTGTTATCAAGCCTTTCATTAAGAGATTTCTTCTCTTCAGGAGAAAACTCGGACAAGGGAGGATTGTACAATGTGGAATAAGGATAAAATGGCCAGGAGGAGAAATCCTGGAATTTATTTGCCAAATGGGATGGTAAGAGGCGTCCTTCGGCCCAGGAAAACCACTGTCCCCGGATTCTGAAAGCCTGATCGCCGTTTCTGGTTCCCACACGGTCAATGGCCTCAGGATAGGCCTTATGAAGAGACTCTACAATCTGCTGAGGAGTAAACCTTGGCTGTCCAAAACTCCTGGTAGCCTGATTCTGGGAATACAAAGCTGTACTGAAACAGAAGAACACCACAACTGAAATCAATCTTAAAGACATATTATGAATATAAGTATTTTAAGGATAGATTACCAGAATAGCAGTCTTTTTTATTCAAGTGAGAATTCCACCATCCAGGCCAAAGATCCTGATGCTCAACTGATAAGAGATTATTTCCGCTCTTCCCCAAAATCGGGCATTCGGATTAAAAATACCAGTGGTAGAATAATAAGAAGCGCCAGCAGTATAAACCCAACACCGCTTAGACCTAAATCACTAAAAATACCCAATAAGGCTGGTGCCACTCCGGAACCGACACAAACGCCTACAGCAAGGATCAGGGAATAGGTTATATTCTGATAGCGATGATCCCCAATATCCCCAATAGATGAGAGTAGAGCCGGAAAAAGGACGGCCAGAATAGCAGGCTGAATGATGACGACAACCAGAATCATGGGTCCCTGAACAATTCCGAGAAGTGCCGTAAAACAGGCAGAAAAGAGAAGCACTCCGCTGATGGTCCGCCTGCGGCCGAAGTGATTGATGATCACACCTGCCCGCATTAAAAGCAGAATACCCGCCAGTCTGGAGCCGGAAAGAACCATATTAACGACGGGGGATGAAATATGATGTTCCGCCACGAGGTAGGCCGGGAGAATGACATAAACCCCCTGGAGGCCGGCAAGGGCGGCACTAAGGACCGCCATTCCAAGAATTGCATGTTTTTGTCGCAGCAAAGAACCGAAAATTTTAAAATCAGGAGCCGTTCCATACCCCCCGGATGGTGCACCCCACCTCTGAAAAATCACAGCGGCAAGAATGCTGATGAAGGCAAGGCATAGAAGAACACCCCGCCAGCCAAACCATGGCTCCAGGAGGATGACAATCAACGGTACCAGAAGCAATGCAGCATTGGGACCTATTTCGTGAAAAGAAAGAGCCGTACTACGGTATTGAATATCAATATTCGAATTGATCATCATCAGCCCGGATGGGGGATAAATGCCGGCACCAACTCCAATAAGAATCAGAGCTGATGCCAATAACAGGATTCCCTGAGAGCTCGCTGCCAAGATCAATCCCAGGGAGATGATCCCTAATGATGATGTGACAGTTTGTCCGTGACCGATCCGTGAGGATAAAAATCCCGATAACAGCATGGCAATTCCATAACTAATATTTATCAATAGAAACAGTGTCCCTGCCGCAGATAAACTGAGTCCCATTTCTTTCTGAAGTGTGGGCATGAGAGGAGAAAAGACAGTACGGGAAGCCATGGAGAAAAATACCGATAGGATCAGCAAGCTGACCATCAAAAGCGGATTAGTTTTATGCTGTTCAGTCATATTGACCAATTATGATTATAATCACTTTCTTGCTCAAGGCATTTTAGGCCAAATACCATACCCTCCCGGACTCAATGTATGCCCTATTGATATTCAATGGGTATTGAGGATAAAAAGACTCATGAAAATAGGTTTTCATTCATTTTTTATTAATTTTTAACACCCCATATCACAACCTTCCTATATAATGCTTTCATATGAAATTGAGATCTATCATTTTGGTTCTACTTCTGTATGTTTCTCTTTGTCTCATACTGGCTTTATTAATTGAAACAGACTATACAAATTCTTCTTATGGCTCCTCCTACCTGAAAACCGAAGCAGGACTGAACCTGGAAGAGTTAGTGAAACGAAATGGAATGTTCCAAGAGATGCAGGAAAATCAATATAGCCTGGGATATTTTTCAGAAGACCTCTGGATCCGTCTCGACATCCCTCAAGACACTACCGGCAGGGTATTGGAGATCAATAAACCTGCCTTTGCCCTCACAGATTTTTATTTTCCATTGAATGATGGCACGATCTCCCATATAAACAAGTCCGAAAAATTGAGTTTTAGGACGCAAAGCACACTGATCCCGGAAAATATCAGTTTTAACAAACCGGCCTATATTCGCCTTCAAACCCCATTGGCATTTAATTTTGAACTCCGGTTTTGGGATGTCAAACCCTTTATGACCTATATTTTGAAGGATTACATCTTCTTTGGAATCATTTACGGCATACTATTAAGCATCGTTATCTACAACATGATTCTCTTTGTTATTCTCAAAAAGTCATCTTATCTGTATTTTTTGCTCTTTGGATTGGGGACGATCTTATGGTGCATGATCACCTACGGGCATATAGAATTATTTGTCACTATTCCAGGAGTCTATCAAAACCGGGTATCTCTTCCTGTGGTGAGCCTCATTTGGTTCAATTTTGCATCATTCATGGGTAGTTTCCTAAAGACCAGGATCATGACCCCTAAACTTCATAACATTATTATCACCACGAAAATCATGGCGGTCATACTCTGTTTTCTGGGAATACTCGGGTTCACAAATGCCGGGCATCTCCTGGATACAGCTCTCAGTTACATACTTCCGCCTTTTGCAATCTACATCAGTATTTTGTGCCTTAAAAAAGGATTTCAATCCTCCTTCTGGTTTCTCTCAGGATGGCTTCTCTTTCTAGTTGGAACAGTAATCTATGCCCTGGCGGGGGGATTAATCCCCAGAAACTCATTAACTCTTAATCTATTTGCTTCCGGAGCCGCTCTTAGTTCACTCCTCCTGAGTTATGCCCTGGCGGATGAGGTGAGGATATTACAGTCGGAAAACTCCTACTTGAACTGTAAATCCAGGTCACTCAAAAAGATAAGTCTTACAGACAACCTCACCCGGCTTCATAACAGGGCATCCTTCAATGAAAACTTGAAACGAGAGATATCCAGGGCCAGACAGATCGGCCATCCCCTGGCTTTGATAATGATAGATGTAGATCTTTTTAAGAGGTTCAATGATACATGGGGACATCTTGAAGGAGACAAGGTGTTAATGGCGATGGGACCTCTCCTCAGCCAGGGAATACGGGATCAGGACTTTGCCTGTCGCTATGGAGGCGAGGAATTTGCCCTGATTCTGCCGGGAACGAATAAACAAAAAGCCATGGAGACCGCCGAAAGAATCAGAAAAAAAATGGAGGAGACAGAATTCCCCATAAGCTGCAGTGATGAAATAGAACATTTGACCATAAGCCTGGGGATCGCCGTTTATATAGATATAGACGATATCCTGACCCTCACAGAAAGAGCTGATCAGGCTCTTTACAGAGCGAAAAATCTAGGCCGGAACAGAGTCTGCAGTTCATAATGTCTACCCTTCAGGCATGGCTCAGTCGGCCTTAATTTCAAGACTCATCAGATACAGCCGTATTGACTCGATGATAGCGCTTGGACGCATTAAAAGTTGGCTGAAAGTCCCAATGTGTTTTATTTATACCGAGGGCTTTTTGAATGAGTCGTCTCTTTTTAAGACTCTCAAAAAAGTCTTTTTCTATCTTGTCAGAATCAAACCTCTCCATGAGCCGAGACAACAAAGAAGACTCTATTTCGGAGTACTCTACAGACCCGGCAAGGTTATGTAATTCACTGGGGTCTGAGGGTAAATGGAAGAGCTGCCTTTCGTGATTATGAATATAGGTCAGTTTATAATCCCCTCTCCTGATCATAAATGTAGGACACATAACCCCTTCTCCATGGGATTCACTGATGACCTCCCGTTCTAAATAGGTTTCTTCATCCTGGATCACCGGGAGGATACTATGCCCGTCAGGACAATATCCCTCATCAATGGCAACTCCAGCCAAGTCCAGGATGGTAGGTCCTAAATCGAGGAGCGAAACAGGCGTAGAAACAGTACTTCCCGGTACGGGTTCATCCGGACGCTTCAGTATCAATGGAATACGTGAAGACCATTCATAGAAACATCGTTTTTGCACCATACCCTTTTCACCCAGCATGTCCCCATGATCACTTGTAAATAGAACAACCGTATTTTTGTCCAGTCCTGTAGCCTCCAGATCTGCCAGGAGTTCTCCTACCTTCCGGTCTATGTAGCTTACCAAAGCGCTGTAAGCCCTCCGAAGGGCATACAGGTTTTTCTGACCTTTAATAGGGAAGACATCACTACGGTGAAAACCGTTATTCAGCCACTTGTCCAGAGTGGAGTAGTTCTCTTCCATTTCCCTGGTAATTTCCGGAAGGGTGATATTTTTTCCCTCGTAGAGTTCCCAGTCTTCACTGGAGGGATGAAAAGGATCGTGTGGATGATGGTAGGAAACACACAAGAAGAAAGGATCTTTCACTGCCTGATCATTCCAGTTCATTCCTGCTTGTCCATAAAGATATTCCCTGGCTCTGAAATGAGTCTCTTCATCGTAGTTTATACCGACGCTCCAGGGGCGTGCTCCGGCGGTCTGGGCATTGTAATTGGCAGCATTTCCCCAGGCATCACTTTGGGTGATGTGCCGTGATTCATCTACAAACCGGGGCATCAATTGGTATTCTGCAGGATAGATATCTGTTGTAAGCCGCTTTCCAAAACCATGGAGCTGATCGGAACCGATAAAGTGCATTTTCCCAGACAATACCGTGTCATAGCCGGACGCCGAGAGACAATGAGCAAATGTGGGCTCTTCACTTGAAAAAACACTGCCGTTATCATAACAGCCTATATCCGAAGCATAACGCCCGGTCATCATACTGGCTCTGGCTGGAGAGCATAAAGGACAGGGAGTGTAGGCCGCATCAAATCGAACACCTTTGGCAGTCAGCCGATCCAGGTTGGGAGTGAGAACTTCAGAGTTTCCATAGCAGCCTGTCATAAAAGGCGTTAGCTGATCGGCCATTATAAGCAGTATATTTGGTTTTTCATTAGGGACGGGCATCAAACCAACCTCCATTTGCAAAATACTGATTAGAATAGGGATAAAAGTGTTTCTCCCGGGGAGACTTAGGATTCTTGTTATATCGGAATATTTGTTCTTCGGGATTCCAGAATTGTTTTATGTCCTCCACGAGTTCTTCCGCTGTGCTGCTCTCTTCAATTGCTAAATTGTTTTCTTCTTCCGGATCGTTTTCCATATCATACAATTCCACCGAACCATCCAGATAGTAACAACACTTCCAGTCATTGGTTCTGACCATGGCACCGGCAAATTGAGGCTTATGAATCAAAACTGACTCACCATAGATTCGATCTCTCCCAATGAGTTCTCCCGAGAAGTGGGGAGCAAGATTAATACCGTCTAAGCCTTCGGGAATCGTCAGATTGGCCATACCACAGAACGTCGGAAAGAGGTCAATCAAACCAACAGGATCAAGACAGACTTCTGCCTCTGGTATGATTCCAGGATATTTCATAATAAGGGGAACCCTGGAGGAGTGATCATAAAAGACCATCTTCTGCCAGCTTCCATGATAGGACGCCATGTCCCCATGGTCGGAACTGTAGACAACAATTGTATTGTCCGACAGCCCTAAATAGTCGAGCGATTCTAAAAGCCGGCCAATATTGGTATCCACCCATTCAATACAGCCGTAATAGGCAGCCAAACAATTGAGGTGAGTCTCCTCTGGCACTTGATAGGACCCCTCACAGATAAAATTTTCTCGGACAAAGGGAGAGAGCTTCTTTAAATGTGAATCGCCATGAAGGCCATGGCGCCAGTGCGGAGGCAATTGAACTAGATCGCGATACTTCTCATAAAGAGAAGGTGGCGGGTTGATAGGAAAATGGGGTTTATCATAGTGAACACTGAGAAAAAAAGGCTGATCCGGGTGTAGTGATACATGTGATTGAAGCCATTTTACAGATTCATGAGTGCAAATTTCAGTTTGTGTCAGAGGGAGAGGAATCTGGGAGGGGCCGGCCTGGTATAGAATATCTCCCAGACCGGCATCTCCTTTTTCTGGTACACGCCGGGGATCCGGTTGATGCCCCTGACCAAAAATATCTCCATAAGGGCGATATTGATATCCATGATACTGCTCTCCATTGAAATGAGCCTTACCCACCAGAGCCGTAGAATATCCCGCCGCAGCAAAGGTACCCGGGATGGTGTCATAAGCCGTATCCAGTATGTCCTGATTATCATAGACATTAATATTCCGGCAATAACGCCCTGTAAGCAGAGAGCTGCGGCTGGGAACGCAGAGAGGTGACTGACAATATGCCTTTCCAAACTGCATTCCCTGGGAGGCCAGGCCATCCAGGGAGGGAGTATCAATGATGCGGTTCCCTTCGAACCCACTGATCGAAGCATTATGCTGATCCGTTAAAATAAATAGAATATTCGGCTGATTCATGTATACGGCCCCTTCAACCCTTAACCGCACCCGACAGTAGAGCCTTTAAGATAAATTTTTGCAAAAAGAGAACAAGGATAACAGCAGGCAGTAAACCAATCATACTCGCGGCGGCCACATAGTGAGTGCTGATGTCTTTAAATGTCCCCTGGCTGAGTAGAATACCTACCGAGACTGGGTACATTTGATCCTTATTCAGTAGGAAAAAAGGAAGAACAAACTGAGACCAAGCGTTGATGCTCAGAAAAATAATAGCACTGGCGATCCCTGGCAGAGAAACAGGAAGAATGACCTTTATAAGAGTCATCAGACGGCTGCAACCGTCAATTTTAGCCGCTTCATCCATTTCCACAGGGATTCCATCAAAGACTCCTTTCAAAAGGAAGGTTGCAAAAGGCAACTGAATGGCAATATAAGCAATAGCCAATCCAAAATAAGTATCCAACAGATGAAGCCTGGAATAGTACCAGTAGAGAGGTATCCCGATGACTATGGGTGAAATCATCTGAAACATCAGAATGATCAGAATCATCAGATTCTTTTTACGGAAATGAAAACGCGATAGAGCATAGGAAGAAAGGGAACTGATGATGAGAACACCAAGAACAGTAGAGATGACCAACTTAGCGGAATTCAAGATGTAGACATTCATTCTCACATTCACCATCACTGTCTTATAATTATCCAGTGTCGGGTTTTCTGGTATCAGATTCCTGATTGTGGCTGGAGAAAAGATCTCTGCAGGAGTCTTTAAAGACAAAGACAGGATCGTTAAGATCGGTAGAATAAAGAATAAAAAGAGTAAAACATACCCCGCGTAGGCTACGATAGTGAGTCCTAAAGGACGTTGTTTAATCATGATCAAGACTCCTTGCTGCCGAGAAGCTTCATATACATAAGAGTCAAAAGGGAGGAACTGAGCACCATCAGGAGGGCATAAACGGCTCCTTGTCCCAGACTCAAATATTCGAATGTTGCTCTGTAAGTTTGTAGAGCCAGAACAGTCGTAGCGCTCCCTGGGCCACCCCGAGTTAGAGCCCAGATGGAATCATAGGTGTTCATTGTACCAATGGTGATCAGTACAATATTGATGAGCATCATGGGTTTTAAAAGCGGAAGGGTCACCATGGAAAAGATTTTCCACTGCCCTGCCCCATCAATGCGGGCTGCTTCATACAGTTGAGGATTGATACCCTTGAGGGCGGCATATTGCATCAGACCGCTGAAACCGGTTCCCCGCCAGACATTGGCAATGATCGCCCCGATAATGGCCCATCTAGCGTTGAAGAGAAAGGGGATTTTTTTTCCTGTTACTGATTGGATGATGTTGTTTACCAGACCCCAGTCACTGGTGCTGTATAAAATTTCCCATATGATTCCTGTAATAATACCGGGAACAACCCATGCAAAGATCATGGACATTTTTAATAAAATAGCTCCATGAAGGTCCATTTCCAATAGCAAACCGATCAGAAGACCAAGAAGCAATTGAAAGAAAACAGAAAAGAATACAAAAGTTAATGTTCTCATCAAAATATGAGGTAAATTCTTGTCTGTCAATACACTGATAAAGGAGTTCAGGGTATAGCTAAAATTGTTCTGACCGATAGTGGTATTCGTCAGACTCAAACGAATCACATCTACGAGTGGAAACAAATAGAAACAAAAAAGAAAAACTACCATAGGACCAAGCCATACGAGTCCTATGTGACGATGATTACTCATTAAAACTCCCAAAAAGGCCTGCAGCTAGGCTGCAGACCCTCTTTATACTAGACTATTTTCGACTTTGGGCTTCTTTCCAGGCCGCCATAGACTTTTTGTAGATTTCATCTACAGCGGTTTCCGGATCCATATCTCCAATAATGATTTCACTTCCGATTTCCTGAATATAGGTGGAAATTGTTGGATACAAAGATGTTGGAGGACGGCTGTTTCCATTATTGAGTTCTTCTTTCAAAAAATCAAAGAACACGTTATTTTTGTAAAAGTCATCCTCATATACATCGGCTCTGGTTGGAAGGTAGCCATAGGCCGCACATCGACGGGACATAGCAGATTTGGAAATCGCCGTATCCCAAACAAAGTCGAAGGCTATTTTTCTTTTGGCATCATCTTCAGAAAAGAAGACCCAAGCCCAACCACCATTGGTGTTAGAATATTGATCTGCCTTTTCCTGAGGATAAGAGGTGTAGCCCCATTTGCTCTCAGCATCAGGGATGAGACTCATCATCTGTGGCAAAACCCAGGAACCGGTGATCATCATACCCACATTATCAGCCCTTGCTTCTGCCAGCAATTGAGGATGACTCATACCGGCAATATCGCGGGGCATGGCTTCTGTATCGATGAGTTCTTCAAGGAAAGAGAAAGCCTTGATCATAGCATCCCGGTTCTGCCCCTCTCCCATCACGGGTTTCCAATCCTGATCAGGATCGAACAACTGTCCACCTTGAGCCCAGAAATACGGTAAGAATGAATCGTTCGTCAGACCCTCTGCTTTTCCTGGAGTAAGATATCCATGAATACCATTCTTTTCCTTAACCATGAGGGCTGTCTCAATCACATCGCCCCATGTACGGGGAGCTTCACTGATTAAATCTTTCCGGTAATACAGCAGACGTGCGTCTGTCTCTGCCCAAAGAGCATACTGTTTTCCATTTCTCTGTGTGACCTTCTTTGTAAAATCGAAGAACTGGTCACTCTCTCCTTCGGGAATAAATTGATCAATGGGTTTGATAGCACCGGCGTCCATGAAATTCCCGATCCAGAAGGAGTCCACCTGAGCAAAATCGGGAGCATTGCCGGCTGCGGCTGCAGTGAGCAATTTACTCATAGTCTGATTGATTGCATCTCCGGGAATGACCTGAATCTCGACCTTCTGGTCAGGATGCTTGTTCGCCCACTCCAGGGACAACTCTTCAACCAATGCTCTTTCAGCATCGGATGTTGCTGCCATGGAACTCCAAAATCCAATGGTTCCATTCACAGTCTTAGCCTCGTCAGCTGCGGCATTCCCGACAAACTGTGCTGTAGCCTGAGGCTCAGTCGAAACTTCACTGGTTCCATTGGCCATTAACGGCATAACCAAAATACTCAAGATGACCGCTAAACAAATCTTTCTCATATAATCCTCCTGTTTTTTTATGGGGGAATCCCCCAGTCTTCATAATTCTATGAGGTTCACTTCCTGAACTCTTTTATCCTTCTTGGAGATTTTGAATGTCTTCAACTCAAATGGAGTAAAAGAGGCATCAAACCGTACCCCCAACAGTGGCAACTCTATGGTTGTATCAGACACAAGGCCAGATATTTCACTGCAACGAAGGATGTATCCCGACTTGTCCCAGGATTCTTTTAATGCCGAAGAAAAAACATTTTCATTGCTAATCGCTATTCCATCCTGAATGAGGGGTAAAGTTCCTTTATGGTAGGTTTCCGTAATGACCGTCGGATCAAGATTCAGTTCCTCTGCCCCTCTGAATATGGAAACGAACTCACTCTCAACCTCTGCGGCGTCAGATGGAATCAGAGCATAAGAAAAACTATGAGTGCCCATATCGATATTGGGAATAAAGCCATCCTTCTCTCCCATATGATCTGCATATTCCGGGCTGCGTAAAATGGTTAACCTAACCTCATCATCTTGAAATGAATGGGCAGGAAAACCATCATTTGCTATGGCGAGGATTCCCATACGTCCTAGAGGATCTTCCCCCCGAAGTGCAACCCATTTTTGTCCAACCTTTTCCTTGCCATCTGCATTCGTTCTGTCATATCCGAAAGTGAGAGACTGAAGGCATTCAGAATTTATCATTTTCACCGGAAATGCTATCTTCAGCATTCTGTATTTTTCAAGCCAGAGGACTCTGCCCCGCACCGTTATATCATGGCCATCCTCTGTTAAATAATAGTCCAGAACCATCTTAGATTGACCATACTTGGTGACAACCCTGAGACAGCACCTCAGAGGACCTTCTTCAATAATGGAAAATTCGGGCTGACCAAAACGGCCTTCTACAAGATCAAAACGGTCCTCTCCATGGCCCCAGGTATCACAATGAGAATCATCAATAACCAGACCCAGAGACGCTTCACCCGAAATATATTCAAACCCTGTTTCTTTACGGATCAGAGAGGAAACAGAACCTGTTTCAGGATTAAATTTCAACACAAGGTACTGATTCTCAATAGAATGCTGTGTGATGTTCATGGAATTGACATAGGACTTAATTTCCGGATTTTCCTTTGTCAAATAAAGCCTGTAAACACGGTATCCCAGAGGGGGGATTGAAACAGGAAAAAGAGTGGCCCACTTTTCATCCTTGTTATTGTTATATGCCCCCCGGATAATCTGATGCGGATCAAACTGTCCGGACTCATCCTCGACACGGGAACAGCAAATCTTATTAGTGACGTAGCCATTGTACTCCCATGAATGAGGATTAAATACAACCACGGGAATACCAAAATCATCCTGCTCCCAGGATTGCCAGTGCTTGTCTTTACCCATTGCTTTTTTAATCCACCAGGTATCAATCTTCCAGGATATTTTCTGCAGAGCCATATTCTCTTCCCTTGAAGCAATTGTCGAAACTTCTCCATGCAAAGCAGCAGCATCCTGATAGGCTCTCTCAATGCTGCAGCCACCCAACAAGTCATGAAATTGGTTAAACAGAAGTCCTTCCCACCCTCTTTGTAAACTCTCAGACGGAAACACATGATCGCTGAGCCATCCGGATAAGACAGAAAATCGTTCCGCCGCCAAGAGGGCATTTTCACCCTGACGATTACCCCTCTTAATAGACAGAAGATTGGAATAACAACCGGGAGCATGCTGACGGAGACTCGAAGAATAGACCTCTAAAGACGGTTTAGATTTCTTCATTTGATGAAAATATGTTGAGGGTGTACTGAAAAGTATTTGAGCCTTATCTCCGATTTCCTCGCCCACCTTTTGCAGGGTCTTAATCGTTCGGACTGTGGGTCCTCCCCCATGATTCCCAACACCATAAAATTCCATGAGATCCATATCTAAGCGGGAGACTTCCTCGGCGGCCATTCTAAGTTTTTCTTCATAACAGTTCCTGGTGCTCCCGATGTAATCTGAATAACTAACAGGGATTCTGAAAGAACAGACCTGGGATCCATCCGGACTCTCCCATTGGAAGAGAACAGAGGGAATCTCATCGTTTTCTTTGACATCAGGACGCATAAACACATAATTTACCAATCCTGACTTCGCAAGAATTTGAGGCAGCATGCCATCATGTCCAAAAGAATCGACATTATAACCAACATCAGAAATGAATCCGAATTTTTCAAGCAAGTACCGCTGCCCTATAAGCCCCTGACGAATAAATGACTCACCACAGGGAATATTGCAGTCCGGCTGAATCCACCAACCTCCAACAGGAACCCACCGCTTCTCATTGACCCGTATGACAATCTCTTCAAACATGGCAGGATCATTTTCTTCAACCCATTTGTAATAGGCTCCGCCGGCGCATGTAAAAATGAAATCTGGAAATTCCTTCATACGATCCAGGGCAGATCGAAAAGTAGCCTTAACCTCAGCATAACCTTCCTGCCATCGCCACAACCAGACAGGATCTAGATGGGCATTACCTACCAAATGGATTTTATTCACAATATCTCCAAGATTTTTATAGGTTATATATATTATGTATTCAATAGTCATTATATGTCAATAAATTTCTTTTACCATCTATATTGTTACAATACAACACATTATATTTGTCATATTATAGCATATCATTTATACATTGATTAATATTGTTAATTTGTCATAAGCGATATATAGTTAAATAATGAATCAAAATATTAGAGAACCCTTGTATCTAAAAATCTACAAAGACTTTCTGGACAGAATTGATCGTGGAGATTTCAAGAATAACGATAAGATTCCTACTGAGGTTGAACTTTCTGAATCATATAATGTCAGTCGTATCACAACCCGCAAGGCCCTGAATATGCTAAGTGAGCAGGGAATTGTGAATAGAGTGCCCGGTCTTGGCTCTTTCATTTCAGAGGATGGTGTCGAAAAAACCATAAATCAGAAAATTGACCAGCACAGCAAGACAAAGCGAATTGGTTTTATTATATCCGGTATACAGGATAGCTTTGGACATACTCTATTATCTACCCTGGAAGACCTTCTCTACGCCAAGTGGTTCTCTCTCCTACTTGGAATATCGGATCAGAATGCCGAAAAAGAATCTCGCTTACTAAAGAGTTTTATAGAACAAAAAGTTGATGGAATAATCATATCTCCCGTAGATGACGAAAACTTCTCAACAGAGATTCTGAGTCTTGTTATGAAGAAATTTCCAATTGTCCTAGTAGATAGATACCTAAGAGATCTTGGTAATTGTTCTAATGTTGTTTCTGATAATGAAAAAGCGACTTTTACTGCCGTCAATTATCTCTTCGAGCACAACCATAAAAATATAGCCGTCTTTTCCAGGAAGATTAATAGTACGAGCACCCTTACCGAACGCTATAACGGTGTCATCAATGCCTACGCAGAAAGAGGTCTGCCAGTGAATAAAAACTACTGGTATACGTCTTTTAAAAAGGTTGAGTACTATTCAAAAAATCTGTTTGTTCACAATATTGAGCTAATAAAAGAGTTTTTGACACAAAACAGAGAAATCACGGCTGTTGTGACCATGGAATATTTGTTCACCCAATATCTGATATCTGCAATTTCAGAAATGGGCCTTTCCATTCCTGATGACATTTCTTTGGTAGGATTCGATGGACCTGGATACTCTGTTGAAAACACTCCCGCCCTGACCTATGTAATGCAGGATGAAGCAAAGATTGCACAAGAAGTTTTTTCACTCCTTATGAAAGCCATGAAGGGAGTTGAAAAAAGTGAAAAGATTTTGGTACCCTGTACCTTCATAGAGGGAACCTCAGTTCGGAGTATATAAAGACAGAATATCCATTTATTAGAGCCTCCCACTGATTATTTTAAACAAGAAACAGATTCTCGTTCTATAATGAGTGCTGGGAAACGGGCTGTCTTTATAACGATTCTTTGATTTTGTATCATATCAGCTAGTAGATCAGCCGCTTCTTTTCCAATATCTATAAAAGGATGTGAGATAGTAGTCAGTGGAGGGTTAAGGTAGGGTGTGAAATCCAAATTATCAAAACCCGTTATGGAAAGATCTTGAGGTATCTTAATCCCCAAAGCCGTTGATTGTTGTATAATCATTGATGCTATAAAATCATTTGCACAGGCCAAAGCCGTAATATTGAGAGGTGAAGAGATTAATTGTTTAATTAATTTCTGGATTTCAGCACCATTAGGTTGAGATGTCTGAACAAAAAAATTCTCCTTAACCAAGCGCTTATCGACTTCAATCCCTGCATCAGAGAGTGCCCGGCAGTACCCTTGAAAACGTTCTGACGTAGAACTGAGAGTCATTTTTCCAGCAATAAAGCCTATTTTCCTATGATTCTTATTTATAAGATATTCAGTTATATCGTAAAATGATTTCGTATTTGAGCTACTTACAAAAGAGTGCTCTAAAGACTTTAACTTCCTATCAATCACGACAAAGGGATAGTCGTCCTGCAGCATTTTGGTATAAAGATCGAGGTTCTCCGTATCTGAAACGGGGTAAATGATTATACCTGCGGCTCCTTTCCTCCGAACATCACAGAGGATATCCCGCTCAAGTTTGGCTGAGAACTGGGAATTATGTATTGTAAACATCAAATTCCTTTGCCTCGATACCTGCTCTACACCTTGCAGAAAACTATTATGATTTGAATCAAAGGGTATGATACAAGAAATAAACTGCCCTGAAAATTGTGAAGCCGTCTCTACATGTACTTCATTTTTATCATTTTTATGACTAACAAAGCTGCCAGTTCCTTTTATTCGTTCTATATATCCATTGATCTGAAGCTCATTTAGAGCACGATTAATGGTGATGGAGCTGGTTTTGTGCATTTCTTTTAAGTCATCTATATCCGATAGCTTTTCTCCAGGCTTTATCTTTCCCGAACGAATTTCATCCAATATAGATTCATAAACTATCTGATATTTGAAATGGGCCATGATTTTAATTATCACAAATAGGATTTAAATTCAAGAATATACGCTATAAAATATATTTTACTGTTAATTTTAGTGTATTTTTATTATTAAATATAGTTTGACAGGTAGTTAAATATACAATAATATATTTCAAATATTATTAGAACATAACAAAGGAGACAAAATGACTAAACGATTGATTTCTATTCTAATGTTTTTTGTAGCACTATCTGGAATGGCTTTTGCAAATGGCCAGTCAGAAGGAACTGGCTCAGAGGATAAAGTGGTAACGATTAAAGTGAATACTATTTCTGTACCCAATGATGCCCATACAAATGCTTTATACAAATTTGAAGAAGTCCTTGAAGAATTGACAGAGGGAAAAGTTCAAGTGGAAGTTTTTCATTCTGCTTCACTTTTTTCAAGTGAAGAAGAATTTGCCTCATTGCTTCAGGGTAATCTGGATATGGCCTATGTATCTGCCAACACACTAGCAGATTATATTCCTTCATTCTCAATGCTAACATCTGGTTATATTTTCAAAGACTATGACCATATGCGCAAAGTATATGATGGAGAAATCGGTGACAAAATATTATCATCTGTTCAGGATGAACTAGGCATTGTTCCTATCGATGTATTCTATCTGGGAGCTAGACAGATCAACCTGAGAGACATTGGCAGAGTAGTGAAAACTCCTGCAGACCTCAAAGGTGTTAAGTTGAGAATGCCCAATTCCGCAGCTTGGCTTTTTCTCGGTAAAGCGATGGGAGCGAGCGCTACCCCTCTCAGTTTTTCCGAATTATACCTTGCTTTAAAAACTGGGACAGTTGATGGTCAAGACAATCCACTCCCCACTGTAAAGAATGCTAAATTTTATGAAGTAACCAAGAGTATCAGCCTTACAAATCATGTAATCGATACAGTATGGCCAACGATTTCTGAAAAAAAATGGAAAGAACTGACTCCCTATCATGATGAAGTTATTTCCGCCATTGAAGAAGCGAAGCAGCTGTGCGATTCACAAAACATTGAAGCTGAAAAATCTTTGGTAGAATTCTTCAGATCCGAAGGGCTCACAGTTGTTGAAGCTGATAAAGAAGCGTTTAGCTCTCATGTTCAAGGTGTTTATCTGAATGATAAGAAGATGACATCCACTTGGGATCTCGACCTTTATGAACAGATTCAAAATATAGGTAAATAATAAGTCTAACTCTCATGAGCTATTTTAGCTGATCACAGCAAAATAGCTCATGTTTAAATTGGAAAAACAATGAAAAAATTTTTAAGATTTCTCCACTTTACAGAAATTTTCGTCGAAGAAATAGTACCTGCTATTTTTTTTACTATTCTCTTTCTGGTATTTGTCGTACAGATCATCTTTAGGTATGCCTTAAACAGTCCGTTGACCTGGCCCTATGAAGTAACAGTGATTTCATATATCTGGGTAGCAATTCTCTCTGCCGGTTATGCACGCAAATACAATGAAAATGTGGCGTTCACAGTTGTATATGATAAATTGAAAGAAAAGGGTAAATGCTGGTTTAGAATAATTGGCAATGTTATTGTTACACTGACATACATAATTCTCCTTCCTCCCAGCTGGAAATATATATCTTTTATTAAGATAAAAAAGTCTGCAGTTCTTAGGATTCCCTTGAGTTACGTCTTCTTTCCATTTCTAATATTCCTGATACTAATCATCATCTATTCAATCATTGATATTGTTAAAGATTACAAATCTTTAAAAAATATGTCTCAATCCAAATTAGGTAAGGGTAGCATATGAGTCCCATTTTAATTCCGATCTTTGTACTTATTATTGTCTTCGTACTTCGAATCCCAATTGCCATTGGGATGGTCAGTGCCTCTGTTTCATATTTCCTTTATGTAGGCCAGGATCTCTCGATGGTTACGAGTAAAGTATTGGATGTTTTTTATTCTCAATACACAATTATGGCAGTTCCTCTATTTATCTTTACGGCTAGAATCATGAATTCCGGAAAAGTAACAAATATTATCTTTGAGTTTGCCAATGGCTTAGTTGGTCGATTTAGAGGTGGAACAGGTCATGTAAATGTCATCGCTTCCATTATATTCTCAGGAATGACAGGTAGTGCAATTGCAGATGCCTCAGGCTTGGGCCTAATGGAAATTGAAAGCATGAAAGATGAGGGATATGATGCTGATTTTAGCTGTGCAGTAACAGCAGCATCAGCAACTATCGGTCCAGTATTTCCTCCAAGCATCCCAATGATTGTATATTCTATGCTTTCTGGTGCATCCATAGGAGCATTATTTCTTGGAGGGATGATTCCAGGATTGATGATTGGTGTTGCTCTTATGATTTATATTGCCTTCATCGCTACCAAAAGGAATTATCCTTATGGAGTAAAAAAATCACTCCGTGAATTCTGCAAATTTTCAGTTATGGCAACCCCTGCTCTATTAACCCCGGTTATTTTGCTTGGCGGAATATATACGGGAGTCATAACTCCAACAGAGGCAGGTGCTCTAGCATCAGCATATGCGATCATAATATCAGTGTTTGTCTATAAGGTTCTGGGGTTTAATGAATTAAAGCAAGTTATTCTTGATACAGCTAAATCAACAGGTATTGTGGGTATAATTGTTGGATCAGCAGCAACATTCAGCTATATTGTAGCAATTGAACATATTCCTGAAATATTTGGAAATATCCTACTGGGTGTGACAACAAATAAATATATTCTTTTATTGATAATCAATGGAATATTTCTGTTACTTGGTATGTTCATTGATACTTCCATAATTACCCTTGTTTTTATCCCTATGATCCTCCCTCTAGTCACAGAACTTGGAATAGATCTGGTCCATTTCGGCGTTATGATAACACTCAACATGATGATTGGCCTTTCGACACCACCATTCGGGATGCTTTTGTTCATAGTTTCGGGAGTATCAAAGACACCTTTAGAAGGGATTATTAAAGAGGTAATTCCTATGGTTTTTGTCATGATAATTGTCTTATTTCTAGTAACATTCATACCGGAAATAGTTTTAATTCTTCCAAGACTATTAATGTAACTATCTAAAAATAATATTTAAGGAGTAATTGAGTGAATAAAGAAATTGGACCCGGTGTTTACCCTACTATGATAACTCCATTCAAAGAAGATCTCAGTATCGACTATAACGCAGTTGAAAAACTGATAGAATGGTATTTGAACGAGGGTATAGACGGTCTTTTTGCCATATGCCAATCAAGTTCTATGTTTAATCTTTCCAGAAAAGAAAAGAAAGACCTGGCTGGCATGATATGCAAAACAGTTCCAGAATCCTTACCTGTTATTGCCTCAGGCCACACATCAGACACCCTCGAGGAGCAGGCCGTAGATCTGAATGATATGGCGGATGCAGGTGTAGATGCCCTTGTCCTCATCAGTAATCGATTTGCAACTCCCTTTGAAAATGATGATATATGGATTGAAAATCTAGACAGACTATTAACAAAATTACCCAGCGATATTCCTCTTGGATTCTATGAGTGCCCCTATCCATATAAAAGAATACTGTCGGAAAAAGTAATAAAACATCTCATAGATGTAGATCGTTTTGAGTTTATTAAAGATACATGCTGTGATCCTCTAATGATAAAAGACAGGGCAAAACTCTGCAAAGAGACTAAGATTAAACTCTATAATGCAAATGCAGCTTCATTATTAATGAGTCTGCAAGAAGGGTATAATGGGTATAGCGGAGTCATGGCAAACTTTCATTCACATTATTATTACTGGATGTGTAAAAATTGGAAAAGTGACCCAAATAAAGCTGAAAAGATACAAAACTATCTTACCATTGCGTCTGACATAGAAAGACAATATTATCCTGCTAATGCTAAATATATATTAAAAAAAGAAGGTGTATTAAGCAATACAATTTGTAGAAGGAGTGAACCTTCTCGAGAATTATCTGATATTGAAAAATTAGAATTAGACCATTTCTACTCTCTTTCAAAGATGAATCATGAATACTTTTTTAATTAGAATTATTTTTCCTACTATTATAAGCAGTACCATTAATAGCTTTTTTAACTTGAAACGGAGTAATAATTGAATAAAAAACATAGGACTCATCTGATTGGGAATGCTCATCTTGATCCTGTTTGGTTATGGAGGTCTACTGCCGGCCTAGCAGAGATAAAAGCCACTTTTCAATCAGCTCTTGATAGAATGGCTGAGTTCCCAGACTTTATTTTTACTTGCTCTAGTGCATATTATTATAAGTGGGTTGAAGACAATGCACCTGAAATGTTCACAGAAATCAAGAAATATATTGAAAAGGGCCGATGGATTCCGACTGGAGGAATGTGGATTCAACCAGATTGTAATATTCCATCTGGAGAATCTTTTGTGCGTCAAATGCTCTACAGCCAACGGTATTTTTATGAAAAGTTTGGTCTGATTTGCCACACAGGCTATAATGTTGACAGTTTTGGTCATAATGGCATGCTACCTCAATTATTGAAACTTGGAGGAATGAATTCTTATGTTTTCATGAGACCAATGGATCATGAATTAGAAGGACTAAATCATCTTTTTCAATGGGAAGGTATCGATGGAAGCCGTGTTACAACCTATAAAATTCCATTTAGTTATGGAGAATGGGTTGGAGAAAACGGCACAAACAAAGAAGTACTTCAAACAGTCTCGATGAAAAGTAGAATTGATGATGTAAAAGAAATCGGACAGAACCAAGACACGGCAATGATGGTCTTTTACGGTGTTGGAAATCATGGCGGAGGACCAACGATACGAACCTTAAACGACATTGAGAAATTAAAAAATGAAGATGAGACTCTCTCCTACTCTTCACCTAAAAGCTATTTTGAAGAATTTAAAAATATAGCGAAACCTATACCTGTGCATATAGGAGACCTACAGCACCATGGAAGTGGTTGTTATTCTGCTCATAGTCAATTGAAAATGCTCAATTGTCAGGCGGAAAATAGACTTATGAGTGCAGAAAAAATGATGACCACCGCCGCATCTCTAATTTCTTATGATTATGACAACAGTTCGCTTAAAAGAGCATGGGAAGAAGTTATGTTTAACCAATTTCATGACATCCTTGCCGGGACAAGTATTAAAAAGGCTTGTGATGATGCTGTAGAATCCTATAATGAAGCACTCAGTATCGCTTCAAGACTGAGGAATTCAGCATTACAAAAAGTTTCCTGGGCTGTGGATACTCTAGGTGAAGAGAACATTTCGTTATCCAAAGAAGATGACTGGATTTTGTGGGAATCCGAGAATAAAGGTACACCAGTTGTCGTTTTTAATCCTCATTCATTTCCAATTTGCTCTTGTATACAAGTAAACGTGGATATAAAGGGTGTTACCGACAATAAAGGAAATGCTGTTGCAATCCAGAAGGTTAGGGGTCCGTTTGTTAACAGAGAAGATAAATACAATACTCTTTTCACTGGCAACATTCCTCCACTGGGATATTCAGTATTCTGGATATTCAAAAAGAAAGAATTTAATATTTCGACAACGTCTTCTCTTTCTGCATCAGAATCGCATCTCGAAAACTCTCATATCCGTGTAGATATAGACCCTAAGAATGGGTGGATTACAGGAATATTCATTAAAAAATCAAAGACTCAGATTTTGAAAACTCCGGCTTGTGTACCCTTAATTATTGATGAGACAGAATGTGATACTTGGGGTCATGGTGTATATGAATTTAGAAATGTCACGGGGAAGTTTGGAAAAGCCAATACGAAGTTACTGGAAAACGGTCCTTTAAGGTCAATTGTAAGGGTCACCAGCTACTATGAAAATTCTATATTACAGCAGGACTTTACCCTCTATGAAAACAAATGTGAATTGGAAGTAAAGTCTCGAATAGACTTAAGAATGAAGCATAAAATGGTCAAACTTTCCTTTCCCATTGATTTGACAGAAACATCTGCTGTATATGAGATTCCTTATGGGCATATACACAAACCGGCAAATGGGCAAGAAGAAGCTGCACAACGATGGGTCTCTGTTATAGGTAAAACCCAAAAAGGTGTGAATCTGGGTTTTGCGATTGTGAATAGTGGAAAATATAGCTATGACATAAGGGAAAATGACTTAAGAATGACAATTGCACGAACACCAGCTTACGCTGATCATTTTGGAGAAAGAGATGATTTTAGCGAATATATGGACCAGGGTGTGCAAGAATTCAAATATGTTATCTGCCCGGACCAAGGGGCGGACTATGCGTTCCTCTCACGAAGAGCCCAAGAATTAAACCAGGAATTACTCCACATAATAGAAACTTACCACAAAGGGAAACTTCCTTCTGTCTATTCTGGAATTGAGATTTCCCATGAAAATATTATCCTTAGCGTATATAAAAGAAATGAAGATAATACGGGGACCATTCTGCGATGCTATGAAGCGGCCGGGATTTCAACAACAGGAGTAACCATTTTACTTCCAGGTTGCAAACAGAGAAAAATTGAATCTGACTTTAATCATAATCAGATTAAAACCTTTCTTATACCAGATAAACAGAGCGATGAAATTAGTGAAGTTAGTTTCTTAGAAATGAATCTTGATACACTCTGACTTTAATTAATCAATTATCATTACAATTTTTAATTAATATAAACCCTCCAAACCTAAACATAGTTTGGAGGGTATATTTTATTAAAAATAGATTCCAATATCAAATTTTAAAATCTCAAAACTCAGCAATCTTAAAAGAAATTATTCATTAATACAAATACATTCATATTGAATATGAACTCTAAAAATAGACATCAATTTAAATCTTAATCTTAAAAGTTTTAATTTCAAGAGGTTTAAACTCAACAGAAAAATTATGTCCGTCAAATTCTAAAGATCCAATCGTTTCTTCCATCAAATTTGACTCATAAAGTTCTGTAATCACTTTATTATATGTAAAACTAACAACTCTTCTTGATTTCCATGTTTCAAAGACTCTTATCACAATATAATTTCCATCTTCTGAGACTTTAATTGTATCAATTGTGACATTATCAGAATTAGCATTTAATAAGTAATTTGCTTTAAAAACATTTGATTTTTTAGATGAAGCCCCTTTGGAGTAGAGCGCCTTATTCACAAACCAGGCTTGCGTTTCAACGCCTGATTCTCTCCATGAACCGACATGGGGCAACATGGAGTAAGAAAAGGTATGTACTTCTTTATCTGCTTCAGTATTTGGGTATGTACCGCTTTTAATTAAAGTTTGCCGAATACAACCGTTTTGTACATCACAACCATATTTACTATCGTTTAGTACAGCAAAGCCAAAATCATGCTCTGATATATCGACCCATTTTTGAAAGGGAACTTCAAACATCGCTTGTTGCCAGGAAGTATTCCTATGAGTCGTTCTTTCCAAATTCCCAAATGGAATATCAAAAGTAGCCTTGTCTGCAAGGATATCAACTGGGAATGCCACTTTTAGTAGAATATCCTTCTCTTTCCAATCAATTGTACTAAACACATCGATCCTTGGAGAATCATGATAGAAAGTTATTTCCTGAACGATTTCTGAATTCATATACTTTCGTTTAATCTTTATCTTATCAAAGACTTTTCCTGAATTGATAAGTTCAAAACTTTCGCAATCTGTGAGATCCCAGCTTTTGTATTCATAATATTCTTCAATGTCCCAATTATCATGTGCTAAAGGTTTATCCTCAAATGCTATCAATTGATTAAAAAAACTGCCTTCCTGTACTACTTCTCGATTCGCATTTTTGTAAAACAGGGAATTCATATTACCGTTATAATCAAACCTTAACGAATAATATTCATTTTCATAGGCATATTCATTGATTGAACAGACAGCAACATCGTCGGTATTCCCTTCCAAATGATTCAGGCGAAAGACAGAAAAACCATTTGCTGGAATATTACGAACAAATGCTAAATAAGTATTTGAACCTAAATATTGTGCCTTACTGGTTTCACCATTGCTATCAATTACATGGTCCAGAGGCTGTTCCGATTTAAATTTGACAATATCATCACGTTTGAATCCCGTAGTGTTAAAAACAACTAAGGATTCATTGTCTAAAGTCATTTGAGAAATGATTTTATCCGTTACTTCAGAAATTTGATTTGTAGCAAACTTTTGAACTTCTAAATACTCCCTGTCAGTTCTGTCATAAACCTCTTTTATGGATGAACCTGGTAAAATATCATGGAACTGATTTGTAAGAACTGTTTTCCAGTGTTTATCAATAAGATCTTTTGGATAATTTTCAAACTCCCCCAGCAAACAATAAAGTTTTTCCAGATCCTGCAATAAAAATTCCATTTTTCTATTGAAGGATTTATTCCTGGCCATTGAAGTATAAGTCCCTCTATGATATTCCAAATATAATTCACCATCCCACCTTGGTATAGCTTTTGATTCATTCAATGTCTTTTCAAGCCGGTCAAAATATTCTCTAGAATGAGTTTGAACAACCGATGGCAATCCGGGTAGACCATTTTTCATTCTCTCAGCCTGTTCAAGCATTTGCTCAGTTGGTCCGCCACCGCCATCACCGTAGCCAAAGGAGACTAAGATTTCCTTATTAATATCTTTCTGCTGATACATAGAAAGACCAAGCATAACCGGTGTTGGTTCCAAGATTCCATTATAAGTAGAGAGAAATGGATTGAGAGTCCACTTCTCCCCTTCTCCTCGGTTACCCATAGTAATGAAATGAGTCAGGATTTCGGTCCCGTCAATGCCCTTCCAATTGAATGTATCAACAGGAATGTGGTTATACTGATTCCAACTGATCTTAGAAGTCATAAAATATTTAATCCCTGATTTTCTAAGGATTTGAGGCATAGAGGCGTTATAACCAAAAACATCAGGAAGCCATAATATTTCACTTTCGATTCCAAATTCATCTCTTATAAATTTTTTACCGTATAGGAATTGCCTGACAAAGCTTTCTCCGGAAATGAGATTACAATCCGCTTCAACCCACATTCCTCCTTCAACTTCCCAACGTCCTTCCTTTACCTTCTCTTTTATTCTTGAATATAACTTTGGGTAATCCTGTTTTACAAACTCATAAAGCAGAGGCTGACTGGACATGAATTTATAATCAGGGTATTGATCCATCAGCTCTAACACAGTTGCAAAACTACGAGCAGCCTTTTCTCTTGTATGATGGATTTCCCACAACCAGGCAATATCAATATGTGTATGACCAACACATCCAGCAACATATCCCAGCTCATTTTTATAGGCATCGAGTATTTCCCGCCTCAGAAAAGAATCACATTTTTCAAAAGATGAACAATTTAATTCACGATCGGTTCTAAAATCTAACAATTTACAGGCCTGAATGGCTTTATCACCTATGAGAACTCGGTTTGGATCATTTGGATCGAGTCCCATAAGATAGTCATAAATCATATAAAGGGTTTGATAACAGGAAAATGCCTGTGTATTTCGAGTATAACTGCTGAGTGAGAAAATCGATTGACCATCTTCCATACCACTCCACCCCGAGAAATCAAGTTGACATTCTCCTCCCCTGGAGCTGATTTCATTTTTTTTGAGAATGATAGAGGTATGATTCGTATCAAGAGCTTGTTTGATTTCTCCATTTAAATAAACGAGGAATTGAGGATTCACCGCATTCCATTTTTTAGTGTCTGTTTTAAGTTCAATGATGATTTCTTTATTAATATCCAAATGGGTAAGAACAATACGGAACCATTGAAAAAGATCACGTCCACCCCAAAATTCTTTATTAGAGATAGGTTCCCATGAATGATCATCCTCATCTACTGCCTGAATTGACTTAAAAAAGCCTTTCTTTGTTTGAACACCGGAAAGGTCAGATTCATCTTCTTTGATGAATGTTTCTAACGTATCCAGCTGTTTTTTTACAAATTCAATTTTAAATTTCATATCCAACCTTTTCAGCTCAAAAAATAAAAGCTATCAAAATATTTTTTAAAAAATTCATCAGCAATACCTACTGCTGTTATGAATTTAATTATACTGGATTACAACGTTTTGTTCGACAATTATTAGGGTATTTTTAAGTTGTTTTAATAATTATAAATTGAATATTTTTTTGGGCTAAATTCTTAGGTAGGATCTATGTAAAATTGATTGTTTTTACTATTTTTTTTTAATTCTTTACCCATATTTGATATGGAGAAAAACTCATTTTTATACATATATTTCCAAAAATAGTGTATTTTGAGATGATGTATATATGAACTTCAAAATAATTTTTCTGCTGCGATTTTATATTAATTCTACTTGATAATATCGTTTATATTGTCAATTTAGATATCCAAATTGACAATATAAGTCATTCATATAAACAAGTAGTATAATATCTTAAATATGCTTTCTAATAATTTTTCTTCAGAAAATCTACAATATCAGAGGGTTCTGCCCTATTTCTGTAGTCAGCATCCAAAAAAGCATATTTGATTGTTTTATCACTATCAATAATATAAGTAACTGCCAATGGTAGTTCACCTTTTGAATTACCGTTGTACTGACTCAGGCCGAAACTCTCTTCATATACTTTAGCCACAGCATCAGTCAGTTTAAAGAAGATCTTATATTTTCTGGCAATACTGTTATCATTATCGCTTAATACTTCAAACTCCAAATTGTGTTTTTCCTGAGTAGACATGGTTTTATCCGGAAGCTCTGGAGTCAAGGCCATTAAGGTAGCTCCATACTTTTTGATCTCAGAAAGAGATGCCTGCATATGACGTAAAGTCAAATTACAATAGGGACACCATCCTCCACGATACCAGATGAGTACAACAGGCCCCTTTTTCAACTCTTCATATAATGTGACTTCTGAACCCGTCGCATTTTTCAAAGTAAAATCGACAGCGGTATCACCCAGCTGCAGTGCATTTTCGGCAATATGCTGATCTACAAGCGATTGCAAACCATCCCCATAGATTTTCTTTTTATCAGCCGGTGCTTTACTGGCAAACTCTGATTTCTGTTTATTTAAATCGTCAACTAATCTATTTTCTGTATTCTTTTCCATTTTTAACAAGACTCCTAGTTAGGTAAAATGTCATAGGTCTTTCCTTTAGGATCAAGAAAGACCCTAATCACTAGTACAAAGGTAATATATAAATACAAAATAAGCCATGTTATAATTTTAAAAGGTCCCGTAAATCAAGATCAATGAAGTCTGGGTGATTTTAAAAGAAGAAATAAGAGACGAATGCTATGACAAATCGGATAAAAGATCTTCTCCAAAGAGTAGGGCTTTGTTTCTTCCCGATTCTTTTGCCTGATATAAAGCCTGATCAGCCTGATCCAGAAGCTCCTTCAAATTGGATTCCTGTCCAGGATTCCAGCTGGAAATCCCCAAACTGATGGAGATACGGATTTCTTCGCCATCTTTATGAGCAATAACGGAACGTGAAACATTTTCGCGCAGTAGTTCAACCCGTTTCAAGGTCTCAATTCCTGGTGAATCGGGGAAAAGAATGACAAATTCTTCACCTCCAAACCGGGCGAGAATATCAGTTGAACGAATATATTCATGGCAAAGATGAGTCAGATTGATTAATACTTCATCTCCAATCAAGTGACCATATTGATCATTTACATTTTTGAAAAAATCAATATCCAGTATTACAAGTGAAAAAGAGCTTCCTTTCCGCTGAGCTCGTGTTAACTCTTTCTTGGCAACTTCAGAGAAGAACCGGCGGTTATATGCCTTTGTCAGCGGGTCCGTCAGGGCGATCTGTTCAAGCTCCAGGATTCTCATCTTTTCCCTATCAGCCCTTTTCTTATCGGTATTATCATGGACACTTCCCTGCAGTCCGGCGGGATTACCTTGATCATCAAAGCGGAGTGCAAGAGTAACAAGAGCTTCAATTTTATGCCCGTCCCGGTGCCTCAGGACGACTTCGCTGTTTCTTACAGGTTCTCCTGATTGGCAGAGTTCCTCATATAGCGTATCGTAAACAACGGAACTGAAAAGATCCGTCACTTTCCGATGGAGCACATCCGCCCGTGAAAACCCGAGCATCTTCTCACTGGATGGACTCACATCGATGATTCTGCTCTCTTCATCGGTGAGAAACAGTATATCAATTGAATTCTCAAAGAAATTACGATAACGGATTTCACTTTCCTGCAAATACCGGTTGGTTGACTTCAAGGCCTTTGTCAGACTCTCCACTCTTGCAAAGGATTGAGAATAACGAAGAGAGAGTAAGATAGACTGAACCAATATGAAAGATAGAAACCCATAAACACCAATCTTGTCTGCCCCAAGCCAATCCCAAAGAGACAAGATTTCAATTGATGAGGTAATAAATAAAATAATAGACGCTATGGTTATCACCATAGCACCTTCCCTCTTTTTGTAATTGATCCTGATCAAAAAATACAGATAATAGCCAATCTCTAACAATATTAGTACCTGATAATACTGAATGGAAAAACTGGCAAGATAAGTTCCAGCAAGAATTATATACAGAGAAAAGAGGCCGCTGAGGGCACAGAATATATGGAGAAATACCCGGGGAATATCCTCCGGATAAAGACTACGGTAAAAAAGAGCCACCAGTGGAGGGATGAAAAACAGAGTAATATAATCCAGATAAAAAGCAAGCGTCCAGGATACAAACGGGAAGGCTAATAATAATAGATCCTGATTGGTGATTCCCAGCCTCATAAAAAAGGCAAAACATAGGAGGGCAAAATAAAGTGCAGATCTAAATTTCTTCCTAAAGACGAACACAGATAGGTGATATAACCCCATGATGAACAAAATACCCAATGTAAAAGCCTCTAGGGTCCAGGCATTCCGTTGGAAGCTTTGAATCTGATTAGGGAGACCAACATATAGGCTGTTGCGAAAACCACCTTTTTTATGATGAAAATTAGAAATATGCAACACGAGTTCCAAAGGCTCGCCAGATGATTTAAAAAAAGCTGATTGAGGAATCTTATTCGGAACCATCTGTTCTTTACTCGTTCCAACGGTTCCGCTTTTAAGCAGCAATTGTCCATTCATCCAGAGTGTATAGGCACTGCCAACCCCATCAAAGGAAAACCCGTAATACTGTTCTTTTCCGGGAAGGATCAGGGTAAGGGAAAAGGTTGCGAAACCCTGTGAGTCTGGATTTTCACCATCAATGAAATAGTTATACCATTTATCAGGAACAAAGGCATAATGGGCCGCATCAGATGCTCTCATCTTTTGAGGAGAAAGCAACTGTTCCCATACAAAAGCCCACTCCCCCTCCAGAGGGATTAGCCCTTTTCCCTGAAAATTCCAATCTCTGAGATCCAAGACACCCAAGGCGGCCTGAGGAATTTTATCTTCTGAATTTTCAACATTCCCGCACCCAGTAAAACTGAGACAAAAGAATAGAAGCAGAAAAAATAGTGATGATGATTTGTATTTTACATATGTCATATAGTTTTTAAATTTAATGAAATAAATCACTCCATAATAATACCATAGATACATTGTGTGGAGAAATCCTTAGGAATGATTTTTTTTACATCAGTCCGGGCTCCCTCAGGAGACTAGGAAACCGGAAAGTATTGAGAGATCGGCATTTCTATCTTATGATGTGTAAGGATATATTAAGTAAAATGACGGATCACAGCTTTGGATAAAACCAGAATTATAATTGTAGACGACCAGCTTCTCTTTGCCGAAAGCCTAAAAACAGTGCTTGAAACCAGGAGCCGAAACATCGAGGTCATTGATATTGCCATCAATGGAAAAGAGGCTGTAAAGATGGCCGGCATTCATGCACCAGATTTGATCTTGATGGATATAAGAATGCCCGAAATGAACGGTGTGGAAGCTGTGAAAATCATCAAAGAGAAGACTCCTGATATTAAAATTATAATGCTCACAACCTTCGATGACGACCAGTACATCTACAATGCTTTAAACAATGGAGCCGATGGATATCTCTTGAAAAACACTCCCCCGGAGAAGCTGATTTCCTCCATAGAAGCTGCCCGGAATGGGCTGGTTCTCATCTCACCCAACATCATAAAACACCTGGCAGAAGACTCTGTCAAGCAAACGGTAATTCATGAAAAACCGGCATGGTTTGATGAATTGAGCAAGCGTGAAAAACAGGTTTTAAAACTCCTATCCAATGGTCTGAACAACTTGGAAATTGCCGAAGAACTGTTCATTGCCGAACAGACAGTCAAAAACCATGTGAGTCTGATTTATGCAAAATTGGGGACTCATGACCGGCTAAAAGTCATCAGAATCTCTAAAAATCACATTTAATACATTCTAGTAAGTTTTTGTACGGCCTAAACAGTACCCTTTTCAGTACTTGAGTACCTTGCTTCCCAACTAAATAGGATTGAAAATAAACTAAGACGAAATATACAGTCTACTTAATAGGAGATGTTATGAAAAAAATGCTTATTACTGCTTTACTTATCGTTACAGCAGTAAACTTCACTTTTGCCAATGGTGACCAGGATGCCATGGCAGGCAGCAGCGACAAGGTTAAACTTGTTTTTACCAGCTGGAGAACGGAAGATATCGAAAGAATGAACCGCATCAATATGGAATTCACCAAGGCTAACCCCAATATTGAAATAGACTTCCAACCAGTGAAAGATACTGAGTATGATGCTCAGCTCAAACAGTCTCTGGCAGCCGGCGTTGGTGCGGACATCATATTCCTCAGATCTTATGACTCAGGTTATCAGATTTACAAAACAGACTCGCTCCAGGAACTGGATTCTGTCCTTCCTGTCCTCAAGGATTTTCCCTCTGCAGCCGTAGCGGCGTGGGCCACACCTGAGGCAAAAAGCTATGCTATACCTTCCGTAGGTGTTGTTCATGGGATTTATTACAGAAAGAGTATTTTTCAAAAATATGGCATTTCTGTCCCCACAACTTGGGACGAATTTATTGCTGCCGCAACAAAACTCAAAGACGCTGGCGAAACAGTCTTTGCTCAAGGTACCAAAGACAACTGGATGCTTTATGAAGTCATGTACGCCGGTTTAGGTGCCAACTTCTACGGTGGAGAAGAAGCCAGACAGGCTCTTATGAACAAAGAAGCCAGATTCACAGATGCTAATTTTGTATTGGCAATGGAAAAGATGAAAGAACTGCAGCCCTTCTTCCCCGAAAGATTTGAAGGCATTGACTACGTTACAATGCAGCAGATATTCGGAACTGGAAATGCAGCCATGTTCATGGGCGGAAGCTGGGAAATTGGAATTTTCGAAGACCTCGGCGGTTTGGAAGATGTAGGCTATTTTGCACCTCCCCTTGCCAAAGCAGGCGATACTCTGCAGTACTGTTTCCATGTTGATGGTGGTATAGCCATGAACAAGAACACAAAATATCCCGAAGAAGCCAAGAAATATATGGAATGGCTCGCTTCTCCGGCCTATGCCCAACTTCTGATGAACGAACTTCCCGGTTTTTTCTCCTACACACCCGGAAATTACACCTTGAGCAACAGCCTTGCTAAAGAAATGCAGAGCTATGTTGCCGATTCTGTTCCTACAGTAAGAACAGTATGGGAAAAACTCTCAGCTCAGTCTCCCAGTGGAAACGAGCTGGTTGGTGAAGCCATTCAGAAAATGTATGCCAATGAATTGACAGCTGCAGAAGCTGCAAAATATGTCGATGACGGATTGGCCTGGTACTACTGATTCTCTCAAAAAGATTTCCATAACCGGGAAGGAGAACAGTCCCGGAACTAAAATGAGTCTTATTGTTAGCAATAGAGCTCTCTGAACGCAGAGAGCTCTTTTTAACTGTTTTATTTGAGATTCTTCATTTAAAAATGAGATAGATCTATAAGATAAGAAGGAGGGAGTTTTATGCTCGAGGCAAGAAAGAAACATGCGAAATTTTTGTTTCTCTTTATTTTCCCGGCATTCATCGTCTATACGGTTTTTATGCTGCTGCCTATATTAAACTCTATGAAATACAGCCTTTACACAGGGGAAGGTCTGATCCCTGATCAATTTGTTGGACTCGACAATTACATCCGCTTGTTTACAGAAGAGCGGTATTATACAAAATTCTGGAATGCTTTCCGGAACAATATAAAATTCTTTATCGTAGTAACTCTGGTACAGAATGTTCTTGGGTTTTTTATGGCCGTACTGGTGACCCGCTCATTCAAAGGTTCGGCGTTTATCAGAAAACTGAGTTTTCTCCCCACGACCCTGTCTGTACTGGTAGTTGGTTATATTTTTAAACTAATACTCAATCCCTACTATGGTGTGTTTGATAAATTTCTGGATCTCATCGGTCTGGAAAAACTGATCATTCCCTGGTTGGGAGATTCCCGTTCTGCCCTTTTCGTAGTGGCTATCGCTGTAAGCTGGCAGTTTTTTGGAGAATCAGTCCTGTTCTACACATCCGGAATTGACGGCATCAGTAAATCCATTATGGAAGCAGCCAGGATAGACGGAGCCAGCATCTGGCAGGAGATTTACCATATCATCCTTCCTTCAGTCCTGCCCATTGTAGGAATTGTCACCATACTTATCTTCATAGGAGACTTTACCCAGTTCGATATCGTCTTTGCCATGACAGGAACAAGGGGAGACCCCGGCTACAGCACGGATCTTTTTGGTTCCCTCTTTTATAGAACGGCCTTCTCATCATCAGAGAGAGGTGGATGGGGAACTGGTATGGGAGCCGCCGTAGCAACCATGATGTTCATTGTAGTCACCATAGGTGTTGGTGCCTTTCTAACCTTCTTTACAAAGAAAAGGGAGGCATTGGAAAAATGATCAATATAAAAAGAAGCATCAGTAAAACGTTCCTCTATATTGCCATGACGATTTATTCCCTCTCCATCCTGATCCCGCTGTTTGTCATGATGATGACCTCCTTCAAGACAAATGCAGAGATTTTCAAAAATCCCTTTGGTCTTCCAAGCAGCTTCAATCTGGATGCGTATATAAACCTCTTTGTCATATCTAATTACGGCAAATACTTTCTAAACAGTATTGGAGTAACCGTCCTTTCACTGGCTCTGGCGGTCACCATGTCTGCCCTAGCGGCCTATGCCATTAGCAAGTACAAGTTTAAATACAACAGAGCCATTTATGTCTATTTTGTAGTCGGTCTGGTGGTTCCCATCAAGCTGGGTACAATCGATATCATGATTACCATGCTGCGGCTGAGTATTTTCGACACCCTCTGGGCGCTGATCATCGTCTACATAGCCATGGCAATCCCTTTGAGCGTCTTTGTACTGTACGACTACATCAGGATGGTTCCAGAAGAACTGAGTTCAGCAGGCCGCATAGACGGATGCAGTGAACCTGGTATCTTTGCCAGAATCATTGTCCCGCTGATAAAACCCGGTCTAGCAGCAGCTGGTATTATCAGCTTCATCCCTAACTGGAATGAGTTCTGGTTTCCCCTCGTACTCATCAAGTCCAGAGAAAACTATACCATCCCCCTGGCCACAGGGCAGCTGTTTGGGCAGTTCGATACTAAACTCGATCTTGTTTTTGCCGTACTGTCCTTAGCATCCATTCCGGTTATCATCATCTACCTGCTCTTATCCAATTACTTTGTAAAGGGATTGTCCGCAGGAGCCGTGAAGGGCTGACAGGATTCTATTAAAAAATCCCCTATCCTGGTCATCAGCTTCTAAGTAGAAAGGACATATTTTCTAAAGACTGTCCTTTCTACTTAGAGACCTATCATTCATTCCCAATCTTCTCAACTTAGGATAAAATTTGATGCAGAATATATCCTGATGCCCCTTGCAATAGGGCCCGGGTCATTTTATTGTATATTTTTATCTTACTGGAAGGATTCCATCATGAATATAACCCTGATCATAGTACCTCTTTTGCTGGTTATGTATCTGTTTTTCCGTTTCCGCAGCTTTCCTCTCTTCCTCAGAGCCATGAAAACATACAACACTGGCGATACCAGCAAGGCTCTAGCCATGCTTAAAGATTCCGTAGAAGCCGGTCTGTCTGCCAAACATCAGCTGACAGTTGGTTATCTGCTGTTAAAAGAAGGATACCCCGAAGATGCCGAGCGGATCTTCACCTTTTTAATGACAACACCACAGGGTAAATTTAACAGCAACCATGCCAGGGCGTATTCAGCTTTGATCCATTGGAAGAAAGGACATCTAGATGAAGCCATAGCAGAGCTGGAAACCCTTTTGGAAAGCCATTACAGAACAACGGCCCTCTACTCTAACCTAGGATTTTTTCTGATTGAAAAAGGCGATATGGACAAGGCCTTAAAAATCAACCTTGAAGCTTATGAGTACAATAATCAGTCTCCGGTCATCCAGGATAACCTTGGACTTTGCTATATTAAAACAGAGCAATGGGCCATGGCCGAAGAAATCTATGACAAGCTGATTGAGAGTCATCCCCGTTTTCCGGATGCCTGGTACAATGCGGCTCTGATAGCAGTCCATAAGGGTGATAAAAAGAAGGCGGAATCCTTATTGAATTCCGCCCTTGAAAAAAAGTTTTCCTACCTGAGCACGCTCAGTAAGACGCAGGTTGAAAATCAGATTGAACAAGTCAAAGGTTCATCTGAGATACCGGAGTAATAAGAATCAATCCTTATTCTTTTTCTGAACCCGTCTAAATGGATCAGCCCATCGTACAAAAGCCGGCGCCAAACGTGTCTGAATCCAGACCTTGCCCTCTCCACTGAAACGGCACACGAGACCTTCACCAGAAAAGAAGAGGCTCTTCATTCCTGCTACGGGGGTTACATCATATTGGAGTCCTTCTGTAAACCCAACGATATACCCTGTGTCGACAACGTAGTCTTTTTGCACATCGATTTCGATGAGACCGCCAAAGGTGTTGAACCAGAGGTCTCCGGTCCCGGAACACTTAATCATGAAGAGCTTCTCCCCCGAAAAGAATCCTTTGAAACCCTGAAACTCAATGGCGACCTCCAGGTTGGGAGAGCTGGCCAGAAAAGCTGAGTTTTGTATATACACTGTGGTATCTTCCAAATACACATGACCGATTTCTCCGGGAGAACCGGGGGCAATGCCCATTTCTGCATCTTCAGTACCGGCAGTAAACTCACTGATAAAAAGATTTTCCCCAGAGAGCATGCGTTTCAGACCACCCTTCATCTTGGCTTTCATAGTCAGGGACGAGTCCATCCATGCCATGGCTGAAGCTTCTACCTTCAGAGTCTTACCCCCGGGTATTTTCACATTGAGCATTCCATAATCCGGCTGGGATACCAGAGTAAAAGGATAATCCGTTTTTTCCATATCATAACCCATTGTTTTATTTCTCCTTTTTTGGTGTCAGAAAGGGAGTCAGAGAAGCACCAAAGGTCTTATCCGCATGAGTCTGACACCAGACAGTTCCTGTCCCTTTAAACCTGCATACGAGGCCTTCGCCTCCCAATATAGATGACACCCAACTGCCGCCGGCTTTACTGATTTTAAAATCCAGGGAATCATCATAGGCGGCTATATTGCCCGTGTCGACGATATACTCTCCATCTATCTGCACCGGATAGAGCATCCCGAAGGCATTGATGACGACCTGTCCTTTTCCCGACAGTTCCAACCAGATCATATTCTCGCCGGAAAAAGCATTTTTCAAGCCCCCCCAGCTAATTGTCATATTCACGTCCGGACTATGGGCAACAAAGGAGGAGTTTTGAACCTTAATACTCTTGGTTCCATCTAACTCCAACACTTTCATATCTCCAGGAAGAGTCGTTGACAAATAGACCTCTCCTCCCCCGGAACCCGCCGTATAATGATTCATGAAAAGGCCTTCACCGGCCAAGCCACGGGCCAAGCCCTTGAGGAATCCTTTGGCTCCGCCCTCATTCCTGCTAATACTCGTCTCTATTTGCATGTCGCCTGACATGGCGATCATAGCTCCACCCTCGGCTGTAAAGCTCTGTCCAGCTTCCAGTACCACCTTGGCAGCCGAATTGGAGGGTGCTTTTTGAATTTCAACTTTCATTCTCGTCTCCTCTAGTTCCATCTCTCAATTTAAAACACTTTCCTATCGGAATTTTGGATTCAACCAGGATGCCAAACCCTTGATGCTTCTTGTCTGTATATAAACCGTACCGGTCCCTATCACTTTAGTGACAAAACCCTCTCCTCCCAGAACACTGGACAGAAGGTCTCCCGCAAGGGCAATCTTTAGTTTGAGAGAGGGATCATAGGCCACGAGATGTCCGTCATCAATCTTCAGTTCTCCCTCGACTTTCCGTTCGATGATTCCTCCGTAGGCGCCGAACCAGATGCGTCCATCACCCGATGCCTTGAGTTTTACAAGGCCTTCTCCGCTAAACCAGGAGACAAATCCGGCCCAAACAGCCTTGAATCTCACATCTCCCTCCGATGCCAGCCAGGACCCTCTTTGCAAACAGATATCATGATCATTTTTAAGATTTAATTCCCGGATCTCACCTGGAACATTCTGGGCGATGGTGACCCGCATGGGAACACTGCCTTTGTTTGAAAACTCATTTACAAAAAAAGTTTCCCCTCCGAACCATTTCTTCATAAGCCCCGACAGGAAGCCTCCGTTACTCCTGGCTTTCATATCCAGACTGGCCGACATGGACTGCATTGCCCCACTTTCGGCAATAAGCTGTTCACCCGGTTCTAAGTCTATATGAACATGACTGAAGGATGGATTTCCCTCTATGACTGCTTTCATAAGCTGTCTCCTTGTTTAAGATGTATATACCTAATATAAGGTATAGGAAATGAAATTTCCTGTTCATTGATAGGAAAACTGGATCAACCATTTCCAATTAAACTATCATCACTTCCTTTATTCCTGCTAAAATGAGACTCCCCTGAATCAGGATCATACAAAAAAGGCAGAACAAGGATAGAAATATGGAAGTACTAATCGGCTTACTGGCAATAATGATATTCTTTTCTCCCCTCGCCGGGGTAATCATCTTGAGGCACAGGATCAAGAGACTGGAAGACCTCAATGCTGAGCTGAACTACCGTATGAGCAAGTTGGAATCCAAGTTCGAAACAAACACAGATTTTGAAACATCAGATATTCCAGAAGGAGTATTTCAACCAGCTTCTGAAAATGCCCCAGAAGAGATAAATACCCTCCTTGAGAAAGAGTCTTGGGTGGAGACTCCTGCAGAAGTCTCTCAGGAAGTGGTCCCTTTTATAAAAACAAAATCCCGACGCTCTGAATTCAAAGGTCCGTCTAAGCACAGGGAGATTATGAAAAAACTGGAACGCCAGTTCCTAGAAAACTGGACAGGGATTCTGGGATCTGTGATCATGGTTCTGGGTGCCGGCTTTCTAAGCCTCTATGCGGCACTGAAATTCAATGAGTTCACCCGCTTTCTACTACTCCTTCTGCTCTCGGCCCTCCCCGGGAGCCTCTTTTTCATCTTAAAAGACAGGGAGAAATGGGAGCGTCAGGCCCTGTGGATGAGAAGTATCAGTGGAGCTATTTTTCTTTTTGCCTGCCTCGGTTCTGCTGGAATACCCGGTTTGCAGTGGGTACACAACCCCATCCAGTCTCTAGGGCTTCTGGGTCTGGGAATCGCCGTAAACCTGGGATTGTCCTCCCTGGGTAAAAAACAGGAGTTTGCTTCCTTTCACAGTCTCCTGAGCCTTCTGGCTCTCTCGGTGATGACTCCCGGATTTGCCTCACTGGTCATGGCCGTCATCATTACCCTCTACGCCCTGATCCATTGTTTCAGGAACCGTTGGGATGTGCATTTGCTCCTCGTGCTTACAGGCTTTTTTGCCTACCATCTGTATTGGATGCAGAGTTTGTCGGAGATTCAGTTTGAGGCTCTCCGGCTTCAGGGAGCAGCCGCTCTCATACTGATTTTTCTGGTATCGACCTTTGTACATTACAGAAAAAGCTATGCCACGGTCCATTTTCAGCTGCGTCCCTTTTTGACACATCTTTTGAATTGGCTCTATTTTTCAGTAGGAATGTACCTCTATGTAGGGGAAAAACCGGAAAGGAGCATTGCCATCTTTGCCGGAAGCCTATTGGCCTTTACCCTGTCTCAAAGAGCGGAGAAAAAAAGGATTCCCTGGCTGCGGACGACCAGCATTGTCATGGGGGAGACCCTGTTGTGTGCCACCTTAATCAGTTTGAAGGGTTGGGATGTTTCATCCCTGATGATCGGTGGTTTCATTTACATCGAAGTCCTTCTGTTTCTGCATATTATGGTTCGTCAAAGGCGATATGGGCTGTACCGGTTTGCGGTCTACCTTTATATTCTGGCGACCCTGGCCCTTTTGTCATTGTGTTTTGAAAACCCTGGGCGAAACAGTCTGATTTACAGCTGTGCTGTCATGATCTTGGGACTCCTGCACCACCATATACTCTACCACTCTAAAGATACCCGGTTTCTTAGGATGGATGTTCTCCTTCCTTCAAAAAAAGAATTTTCGATTTCCGGTTTTTTATGTGGCATCAGCGGTAGCACGGCCCTCCTTCTCCTGATAGACCTCAATAACGGTATAGGAAAGACCCTCCCTTATCCGATTGCTGCCGTCTTAACCCTGAGCCTCTTAATAGCCTATCATTCGGCACCCTCAAGGGGGCTCAGAACCGGAGCGCTTGTCTACCTTGTGATTCTCAGTTCCATTGGCTGGTCTGCATTACTTTCTAATGATTTCTCCCCAAAAGAGCAGCTCTATAATACTCTGATTCTTTTTGTCTCCGCAGGAATGACATATTTCTGGAAACCCGCTGTTCACTCTCTGATCAGCTACACAGGACTGATCATCAGCAGTGTAACTCTGATGGTCCTGTCCTTTCTGATTCTGAATCCTGTTTCTCCCCTGCTACCCGGACTGTTTTGGCTCCTTATGGTTATTTTCATCATGGAATCTCCAGGCCTCCCCGAGAGATTTAGAACCATGGCATTACTATTTTTAACTGTTTTCCTTTTCAGACATTTTATCATTCATATCCACCTGGCAGAGTCTTGGGGAATTCTGGAATTACGGTACCTTATGGACCTGGCTCTCCTGGGCACCCTCTTTGTCTGGCGACGCCATCAATCCAGGATGAACAACTCCTTTCTGGCGAATGTCATGAAATATTCCATGGATGGAGGCGTTTTGCTGGCGGCAGTGCTGATTTTTATTGAGATACCCTTCCCGTCGACGCCCTTGTTTCTGAGTTTGACAGGCTTATCCATACTGGTCTATAGAAGATTTTCAAGACAGTCTCCCCGGATGTTGTCCTACAGTCTGGCTTACTACGGTTTGAGTCTTGTTATGCTGACCGTCTCACTCTTCGCAGATCAGCATGAGAATCTGGCCGTACTTCCCGGCCTCGTGACTCTGATTCTCCAACTGGCCAGCCTTGTTCTGTTCTTCTGGAAAGAGAATTTCACATCACTTTTGGGGGAACAGACTTCGGAAGGCTATAAGAAGATAATTCTGAATATTGAAAGAAAGAAACACTCCCTGCTCCTGTACTCCCTGGCCGCAGCGGCAGCCCTCTTCCTTTACAAAAGCTTTGATAGCCAATACCTCACACTTTTGTGGGCCCTTGAGTGCTTTTTAATCTTCTCGGCCAGTCTCTTTTTGGGTGAATCCCATTTCAGAGCAATTTCTCAGGCGGGACTCTTCCTCTGTGTTATCCGCTTGGTCTTCTTTGATCTCTCCGAGAGTACTCCCCTTATGAGAGGGTTCATATTTTTAGCCGTTGGTCTTCTGATGCTGGGTACAAACAGCCTCTACAACAAATACAAAGAGAGGTTCAGCTAAAAGATCTCATCAGCCTCATAAAAAGAGAAAGAAACCGGTCCTGATTGACTCTCATGGAGACACTCACATTCTTAAATAGTTGAGCATTTCCCCATTGGCTCTCATCAATGATACAGACTTTCCCCATGGTTTCCTGGTCATTGTGTTCAACTCTCAGGGCATAGGCCGTGGTCTCAGTCAAGGTTGGATCAATGACAGCAGCCACAGCCAGTGGATCATGCATCTTCAAGCCGTCCAGCCCCATGCTTCTGTAAAACCTTTGATAATAGCGGATCATTTTAACAACATCAGAGATCACTGGTCCGCCCCAAGCCTCCATCTTATCAATGTCTTCTCCATGGAGCAGAGCCTGATTGGTAACATCCAGACCTACCAAATGGATGGGAATACCCGAGCGGAGAACCCTATCTGCCGCCAGAGGGTCTGAATAAAAATTAAACTCCCCATGGGGTGTCACATTCCCTCTTCCCAGAGAACCACCCATTATGGTCAGTTTTTTGATATAGGGTAGGACATCGGGATGTTTTTCAATCAGAAGGGCTATGTTCGTCAAGGGTCCCAGGGCAATAATCTCAAGGTCTCCACCGGCTCTGAGAAGTTCCTGGTACAAAAGCTCTTCCGCCCCGCGCTCACTGATACCTCCAGCAACCGGTAGATTCACATTTCCCAGGCCATTTTCTCCATGTACATTTGCGGCGGTATGAGTGGTCCCGACCAAAGGGCCGGAAGCTCCCGAAGCGACTTCAATATCCTGACCTGCCAGTGTGCAAAGAGACAGGGCGTTGCGGGCCGTAAGAGCAGAGGAGACATTTCCAGCTACGGTTGTGATGCCCCGAACAAGCAACTTGTCTGAAGCAAAGGCCATGAACAATGCCAGAGCATCATCAATACCGGGATCGCAATCTATAATAAGCTCTTTCACATCCAAAAATGAACCCTCCTATGGCTGTCTGCTTTGCCTTCTTCGCTTTTATCTAGCAAGCAAAAAAACGATTACTAAAAAACAATAATACGGATCTAGATGATATAGTGTAGAGAGTGGCATTATCAAGACAGAGGTATAAAACAGAGGTACGAAATGGATAAACAGTATATATTCGCTCCCCAATGGCAGGATTCGGGCCACACAAATGAATTATACGATGGGGCTCTTGCACTAAAGCAATACTTTCAAACTCTTTCAAATGAGGAGATCCAGGAGATTCAAATCAAAGATCACCAGTCTGAAAAGACTGAAAACAATGTTCTTGGATATTCCATCATAGAAGATCAGCTTTTAGAAATAGATTCTCTTCTTCGCTCGCATCAGAGTAAAAAAGTCATGGCCATAGGAGGAGGATGCGGCATTGAAGTCCCTATCGTATCCTATCTATCTGAGCGGTATGAAGATCTTCAGCTCTTCTGGTTTGATGCCCATGGCGACCTGAATTCTCCCCAAACATCTCCCAGTAAATATTTTCATGGAATGCCCCTGCGCTTCATTACGGAGAGGCAGAAGAATACCATTGGACAACGTTATAACACTGTCCCTACCCAAAATGTGCATCTCGTCGGAGTACGAGATCTGGATGCGCCTGAAGGGGAATATATGACGAAACATAAAATGGATTTCATACCTATTGACCATATGATCTTAAAGAGTTTACATGCCTCTCTTCAAGCAGAAAAAACGGCCTATATTCATATCGATCTGGATGTCTTAGATCCCTCAGAATATCAAAATGTGAAATGCCCTGTAAAGAACGGTTTAAAAATCAGTCAGCTCTTAGAATTAATTAAAACAATTAAAGAGAATATGAATATTGTGGGCATCAGTATTTTAGAAAACACAGAGACAAATATGGATTCCATCGCTAAATTAAAGCAAATCATGGAAGAGATGATCGCTCTATAATGTCCAGGATTTTAAAATAAGGATTGAGTATGAAGCTGATAAATCAGATATATTTTTCCCCCACAGGAACGACCAGAAAAATTGTGAACACCATTGCCCGGAGCCTGTTGTGTGACCAGGAAATTAAAAGTGACATTACCCATAAACCCATCCAGGCAAGCTTTACATCTTCAGATCTGGTTATAATTGCTTGTCCGGTCTATGCCGGGCGGCTGCCGGCTATCATGGAAGAAAGGCTGGAAGGTCTTTCCGGGACAGAGACCCGGGCAATTATCATCGTTGTATATGGCAACAGAGACTATGATGATGCCCTACTGGAACTTTACAATGTCATGACTCAAAAGGGTTTCCTTGTGATTTCCGCGGCGGCCTTTGTGGGAGAACACTCTTATTCAAATAAGACATATCCCATTGCCCTCAATAGACCGGATGAAAAAGATATCCGAAAGGCATCCGACTATGGATCATCTTTGTTGTCTATTTTGAATCAGAAGACTTCTCCTCAATACAATCTGGATATTCCCGGAAGGTATCCATACAAACCAGAAAGTGTACCCCGGTCTATCAGCCCGGTTACCAATGATCGATGTACCATGTGTCTAAGCTGTATGGAGGCTTGCCCAAGCAAAGCGATCCGGCAGGGTAAAACATTGGAAACCGATTCAGAAAAGTGTATTTTATGCTCAGCCTGTATAAAAATCTGTCCCAATGATGCAAGAGGATTCATAGATGAGAAGATATTAAACATCACAGAAAGTCTCTATTTAAACTGTCAGGAAAGGAAGGAACCCGAGCTGTTCCTTCCTTGAAAAGGGGAACCTGAAAATCGTAAGGAGAACATGTTTGAAAAAAATTTTATGGACTCTGCTTGTCTCCCTACTACTCTTTGGCTGTACTGAATATGGGGGAAGACAATATGTTTCCTCGAAAAGGAAGAATATCCAGATATTTAATGAGCGCGGTACCAATCCCAAATTCATCAAAAATAATATATGGAACCTTTCTCACTTTCTGAAGGATAAAATACCCGGCCAAAGCAATGAATATGAGGTTTTCATCGTCGAAGATGACTTTGGAAATCTTCTATCGGATGAAATATTCAGCAACCATATTTTTAACAGGATTGAAGAAAATTCCCTCTATACTGAGGATGAAAGAACAGGAGCGAAGCTTCTCGTTCACAATGATATTCAGAAAATTATCAGTAACAGAAACTTCCGAAAAACAGAGACCTTTCTCCTATTGCCCATCGCCAATATAATCCTCCTCAAGAACAACTCCGGATATGATAAAGACCTCTTCCTCTATGGCTATTTGACACTGCTTCTCTTAGAACACAACCCTGCTTATTACCTAAATCCCCTGCAAACAGAGCAAGACAGAACAGACCGGATCATCCTTGGATATATAACAACCGGCCTGAGCAGTCTCTATTCGCGATACTTTACAAAATACCCCGACAGAAAGCAATCCAAAGATCTGTATTTGAAACTGATCAAGAATGACATCCAGTACATTGAGGATATCTATGATATAGATGTTTTAAAATATAAAAACACATCAAGTGAAACACTTGCTTTTGAAAACAGTTTTATTTATTTCTATTCCTATTTTTTTGAATATCTCATAGATTCCCTAGATGAAGATGAGTTTCAGGATTTAATTGATTCATTATTCATTCAGGACCATAATAAAAGACAGAGACTAAGAGATTTGTATAACAAATGGAAGGCAAACATCTAAGCTGTTCAGAGAGAAGCCTGTTTATTTTTAACTTATGGAGAGATCTATGGATACACTGAATAACAACCTTCAATTCAAAGAAGAATCACCAGTCCTTCCCAGGCTGGACAGAAGTAAGATAAGCAGCTCCATCGTTCACATTGGTGTTGGAAATTTTCACAGATCACATCAGGAAACATTTTTGCAGCGGTATATGGAAGAAACAGGACGAACTGATCTCGCGGTGTATGGCATCAGTGTAAGAGACAATGATAAAGCTCTGGCACAGATGCTGAATGCCCAGGACTGCCTGTATACGGTCTTGGAACAGAGCGATAAAGAGGATGCCCGGGATTATTTGGTCTCATCCCTCCTCAGCTATGCAGTTTTATCGGAAAATTACAAACAGATAATGGAAAAGCTTTGTGATCCAACAACGACTCTGGTCAGCTTAACAGTCACCGAGGGAGGATACAACTTTAATGATTCAACCGGGGAGTTTCAGACTGAAAATCCGGATATACAACACGATATTGCCCAAAAATCCGAGACAAAAACATTTTACGGCCTCCTCTATGAATCTCTAAAGACAAGAAGAGAAAAAGGAATACCACCGTTTGATCTGCTCTCCTGCGATAATGTGGAAAAAAACGGGGAAATCCTGAAAAAAGGTCTTCTAAGCTTTGCCTCTCAGATTTCAAAGGAAATGGAGGAATGGATTCATAAAAATGTGGCCTTCCCCTGCTCCATGGTAGACCGAATAACCCCCTTAACCAGTCAAGAGGACAAAGAGTACATTCAAAAAAAATACTCCTACATAGACAACTGTCCGGTTCCTTGTGAACCCTTCATCCTCTGGGTCATTGAGGATCATTTCAACAACCCCAGACCGGATCTGGATAAACTCGAAAATGTCTATTTTGTTCAGGATGTCTCTCCCCATGAAAAGATGAAAATGAGGCTCTTAAATGCAGGGCATGTCGTCTTTTCCCATATGGCTCTCCTGGAAGGCTTGGAGTATTCAAGTGATTTTATGAGAGCCTATCCCTTTGATATAGCCGTAGAAAAGATGATGAGAGAAGAAGCACTGCCCTTTGTCGGAGAGGTGCCGGGGTTTGATGTGACTGGTTTCCTCAACAATACAATCCAGCGATTCAAAAATCCCAAAATAAAGGATCAGACTCTCCGTCTTGCTACGGATACTTCCAACCGTACGACCAAGTTTATACTCCCGACTATCGAGGATTCTATAGTCCGTATAAACAAGGCTCCTCCGCTTCTCACTCTGGGTGTCGCCGGTTGGTGTTATGCCCTGTCTGAAGGCTTGGAGTTTGCAGACATACTCCGGGAGTCGCTGGTGGAAGCCGCCGGAAAAGCCGTAAGATCAGAGGGCCGGATTTTCATCCAGGCCCTTCCGGAGATCTTTACAAAGACACTCCGCGAAAGTCCGGTTTTTATAGACTGCTTTGAAGAATCATTAAAACGGATATGTGACAATGGACCCCAGCGAGCCCTCTCATTGACTCTGGAAAAGTACTATCCATAAGAAGGATACATTAATCTTGTAATGCCTCTCTGGTTGCATCAAAACTCTCATGAATCGCTAGAAAGGCACCCACTACATCAGGATCAAAATGAGATCCTTTCCCCTTTAGAATAATATCAACGGTTTTTTCATGGCTCATAGCGTCTTTATAACACCTTTTAGATGTGAGGGCATCGTAAACATCCACAAGAGCAGTCAGCCGCGCGGACAAAGGAATCTCCTCAGCTTTCAAGCCAAAAGGATAGCCAGAGCCGTCCCATTTTTCATGATGCATATAGGCTATTTCCTTGGCTAGAGTCAGAAAAGACCGGATTCCTGTTTTCTTTTCAACAGCTCTAATAGCATCACCGCCGATTCTGGAGTGTTCTTTCATCTTCTCAAATTCTTCAGCTGTCAGCTTTCCAGGCTTTAGGAGGATATTATCAGGTATCCCCACCTTACCTATATCATGCAGAATAGACGAAACATGCAGATCCTCAATATACTCATCACTGATATAATCGCGGTACTTGGGATGCTCTTTTAACTGTCTTGCCAGAAGCGTAATAAACTCCTGAATCCGCTCAATATGTTCTCCTGTATCAGAATCTCTATACTCTGCTAATTTTGCAAGCCCCACGATAATAGCCAATCTGATTTTTGCATTATTTTCCATGGACAGTAGCAGATCGGCTTCCAGACGGGTTCTTTCATCTATTTCCTTCAGGTATTCCTGATTCGTTATCAACAGCTGGCGTCTCTGCCTATCAACTTCGGTGAATGAATTGGAGAATCTGATGGTCATAACCACTGCCTGAAAAAATATGAAAATCAGAATACCATAACTGATGGTATAAAAAGAGCTGATGATATTGGCGGCATAAAGAATATCATTAATAGACCCCAAAAACATAATGAGAAATCCTGCAAGAATAAGACCCGCCTGAATATCCTTTTTCAAACAATGCCGAACCAGGACAATGATGGTGTAGAAACCAGCAATGACAGTCATAACCTGAAACAATGGAATCAGTCTGGAGCTGACATTGACCGGAGCTACAAGGGTTATGATAGAAAAAAGGATAGAGAATCCCATCACAATTTTAGATAAAGACCTTAAAATTTTATCCTTAAAGATGGATTGTATAAAGAGTAAAAACATAGGTACGGCTATAAAAAAGGTTAGATATTCCAGGAAAACAAGGAGTTTCCAGGGTATCTCCGGAAAGATATCAAGAAGAAAAATATCGGCTGTTGCCCCGACTCTCAAGGCAATAACAAAACAAAAAATAGAAAAATAGAGAGCTTCCCGGCTCCTCCTTCTAATAAAGAAAAGACCGAGATGATATAGCCCCATGACGAAAATGGCTCCCAGAAAAATGAAATTCCGATCCCGGCTGTACATCCATAGAGTCTTGATGCCTTGTTCTGTTCCGAGTAAAAGAGTTCCCCAGATGCCCCCCATTCTGTGATCATAATTTGAAACATGAATGACTATATCTACATAGTCTCGATCAGGAGTATAAACAATGATCTGAGGTTTATAAGCGGGAATGGCTGTATGGGAATCAACCCCGGGGGTTCCTGCAGAAATAACTTTTTCACCATTCAGAAAAATATTACCGGCGGTTTGCATGGTTAAGACTTTCAGTGAAATAGTTTCTATGGAAGGGTTTAAGAGAACATGAAGCCGATAAGTACCATAACCATGACCTGATAATTTTTCACCATCAACTTCATACCCATTCCATACTCCCGGAATAATAATATTTCCGGTTTTTTCTATTTTGCTCCCGTCGTAGAAGTCCTCATTGTCATAGAAGTTATTCCAGTAAAATTCCCATTCACCCTTCAACTCTAAGACGGCTTTATTTTCAAAGTCCCAGTGAGAGAGGTCCAGGACTCCATTGACCGCTTCCGGCAGCTTTTCCGAGTTCATCCCATGAGAACATGAAGATAGAACAATCATGATTGCAAGTAAAAGGAATACTGAAGTTCTTTTCATTATAGAAACAGTATAGATTCTCATTAGAGCTTGTACTAGATTATCAAGAAAAAAATATTACACTATACCTGTTCCTGAGGAAAATGATTCTTAGTTAATGAATTCTGTCAAAATATATCCATATAATTGTTACATATTTTTTACAGAATTTGTATTACAACCGTCCTTCAATTCTAATGACATAAAATACTCTTTATAAGAGAACAAACCTTTGTCGTAAAGGAATCCTTGTTCATTTCAACATCCTACATTTGTATGATTCACCATAGATATTACAAATCATACAAATGTACAATATTCGTCCAAAACTCAATCAGATAACTTCACAGCAAAAACAAACAGGAGTTATCTATGAAAAAGAATCTTTTTACAATATTCCTTATTCTCTGTACAGTATTTCTTTACAGTGAAAATCAGGAATCCCAAAGGTCTCCCTGGACGGTGTATATCGGAACTGGAGCCACAATTCTGGACAGTGAACCGGTCATGACAATTGATGGAAAAATCATATATTCCATCAGCAATTTTCTAAACTTTGGCTTTGAGGCAAATGTTTTCCATACATTGGAACGGTCCTATAAAGACAGTCTGGACCGAAAATATCAAGCTGAGGCTGCAACCAGCGGAATTTTTATTCAACCTCACTGGCAATTAGCTAATAAATGGAATTTGGGTCTTAAAGTAGGAACAGGGTCTCAGTTTGTACAGTTTCGATATTCAGGAAAACAAAGAGATGATCTTGTGTGGACAGAGGAAATTCTGGATAAGCTCCTCATTGAAACCTTCACTCTAGGCTTGACTGCAGAGTATAAGCTCTGTCCTCTTCACAGTCTTATGCTCGATATTGGCTATAGAAGTATGCCTGATACAAAATCGATGTTTACATCAAATGAGTCGATAGGAGCTGAGTTTTATGGCACACTACAGTACGGTATGCGACTTTGATGCGGATATCTCAATAGACTGACATAATCGTTATGTGGTGCTATTATCTTTTATTTCCTCCATGAGCCAGAGAGCTGTTGCATACTAATAGCACCACCAGAATATCAACTTGACATGGGTTTCATGATCAACTAGCATGGCTGATTATGGAACCGATTATTATTATAATCTATATTCTATTGTTTGCTTTAGGATGTGTTGGTTCTGCCAGTGTTGGCTTCCTTCATAAATGTTTGAAAAGGAAATTAACAAAGTACCTCTTGACCCTGTAAATAAAACTGTGTAACTGCCTAATTCTGAATAGCCCAAAAAGGGCAATAGGAGTTAGGATGAATAGTATCATGATAGACAAAGATCGTTTGGATGAGTTAGCCACAGAATTGGCTAAAGGGGTTAAGACCGAGGCAGACTTGGCTGATCCTCTTGGCCAGCTGATGAAGCTGACAATTGAAAAAGCTCTAAATGCTGAAATGGATAATCATCTTGGTTATGAAAAGCATTCTCGGAAAGGGCACAACAAAAAAAATAGCCGTAACGGCTACAATTCAAAGAAAGTAAAAACTGATTCAGGGGAACTTGAAATAGAAACACCTCGGGATAGAGACTCAGAGTTTGAACCTCAAATGGTTAAGAAAGGTCAAAGAAGACTTCTAGGTTTTGATCAGAAGATTCTCACCCTTTACGCCAAAGGCCAGACAACCAGAGATATCGCTGAGACACTTAAAGATTTATATGGTGTAGATGTCTCTCATACCCTTATTTCTCAGGTAACAGATTCTGTTCTTGAAGAAGTGGAACAGTGGCAGAACCGCCCCTTGGACAGCTTATATCCCATCATTTATCTGGATTGCATCGTAGTCAAAGTACATCAGGACAAACGGGTCATCAAAAAGGCTGTTTACCTGGCTCTAGGGATCACTACTGAAGGTATAAAGGAATTATTGGGGCTCTGGATCTCTGAGAACGAAGGAGCCAAATTCTGGCTTTCTGTGCTGACAGAGCTCCAGAACCGGGGTGTTCAGGATATCTTTATAGCGTGTGTCGATGGACTAACTGGATTTCCTGAAGCTATCAATACCGTCTATCCTAAAACAAAGATTCAGCTCTGTATTGTACATATGGTCAGGAACTCCTTGAAATATGTTTCATACAAGGATCGAAAGGAAGCTGCTAGAGATTTGAAGGCAATCTACTCATCAATCACTCTGGATGAAGCAGAAAGAGAGCTTAATAATTTTGCTGAAAAGTGGGATAGCCAGTATGGCTCTATTAGTAAAATGTGGAAAAGACATTGGGAAAATCTGATAGCAATTTATGATTACCCAGATGAAATCCGGAAAATCATCTATACCACTAATGCAATAGAATCTTTGAACAGTGTCATTCGAAAAGCGATCAAGAATCGGAAGATCTTTCCCAATGACAAATCTGCATTTAAGATCGTATACTTGGCTATACAGCAGGCCTCCAAAAAATGGACTATGCCACTAAGAGCATGGAAACCTGCCATGAATCGATTTCAGTTGGAATATGGAGATCGATTTACAGATGAATAAGTTAGGCATTTACACAGGAAACTTTACAGGCTCTACCTCTTTTTGCTGTATCTCATACTTCTCTTCAGCATTGCAAGATCATTAATACAATCTTATGCCAACAGCTTGAAAATCATATATTCTACCCCTCTCATAAGCTTTATTTTGGCTATAATGATTGTACTTTCAACATATTTCTTCATATACAAAATACTCTTAGAACTAACCCACTCAAAAGTACGAATATTCAGAATTGTCACAACTGTTATCGTTATGATTCAATTATCCCGTGGACTCATCTATTATTATTTACCCAACTTATCAGCAGTAAATACCTATCCCTTCTTCATACTCATCATATCCCTCTATCTATTCTATATAGGATATCAGTTCATAACAGGCATCAATCTCAAATGGAACCAGGCAGTTCAAGATTTGATAAAAAGAATGGGAATATTCACTCTCATCTTTGCCCCTTTCTCTGCTGTGATCTATATTTCTTTAAACCTGTTCAAAATAAAAGAGACAATCTCTTTAGATTTTGTCTATTTAGCTATCTTAAGTATGGTATCAGTATCTGTCGTTCTTCATTACCTGACAACCCTTGGAACGATTCCATCAAAAACATCACCCGATGATGAATTCCTTGAAAAATACCATATTAGTCCACGTGAAAAAGAAGTATTAGAACTCTTATTGAAAGGATATTCTAACAAGCAGATTGGAGAAAAACTCTTCATATCATTCACAACTGTCCGCACTCATGTTTCTCATATATTTGAAAAAACACTTGTGAAAAGCAGGATGGAACTGGTTTCAAAAATTCTATCCGAATAGATTCCAAGTCCTAATATGGAAAGGTAGTGAGTAGTAGAGTCTCATGTTTGCTTCTATTCCAATCTGGACAGAGTCGACTCAAGAGGATAATATTTACTACTATACATAGTAACTTTGGAAGTTTGTATGCAGCATTTTCTTATGGCTTTCTACATCCTCTTTTTTGCTACAGGATTTATGGGCAGTACGGCGATCTTGTTGTTGAAGATGCGTATCCGTAGTACTCTTCTGACCCCTCTCTTAGTCTTCCAAGTCCTTTTTATTTTCGGAACTGGCTTAATAATAATCATGTACTATCTTCAGAATCTACCTTCAGGATTTCATGACCCCGTAGCGCGAATCATTCTTTTTCTAGCAACAGCAACCAATACAGCTATCTGGACGATCGTGATTATTCTTATCAAACGGATTTCACCTCCAGGATCTCTCAAGAGTGGCTTTCCTGCGCTAGCATCCTGGTTTGCTATTCTTGTGATTACAAAAAGTATTGCGAATATGATATTAGTTTCAACAGTACAGAGTGGAACTGCCGGAATTGCTGCCTTGACAGGTATACAAGCGTGGAATCTGGGAGGTCATATTTTAACAGGATTGGCAATGTTTTCTTTCGGGATTCTAGCTCAGGGTCCTCTCAACCCAGGAGAGCCGACTGCCTTACGTCCTTTAATGAAAGCTTATGGTTTATGCTCAATCGTCTTTGCGCCTGCAGGACTCATAGAATCTGCCTTACAATCTTCAGGAATAGAATGGCTAGCGATGTTATCACTGGACCATCTGTTTTATTTGTCATGGAATTTGATCTCCATGTCGGCAGCCATTAAACTGCTCAAACCATCTAAAACGGGTCAACACCTCCTTGAAACAGTCCCAGAAGAACGGATAAGAAGCCTGAAATTATCGGCAAGAGAAGTTGAGATGGCTGTGATGATTGGACAAGGTCTTACCAACAAGGAAATTGCCGCACAACTTTTCATTTCTCCGGCAACAGTACGGACTCATATTTACAACCTCTATCAAAAGACTGGAGCAGGTAGTAGGATAGAACTTCTTAATATGTTGAAAAACTAGTCCAAGTTCACAGCTTTGAAAATCATTCAATAAAATTTTAAAGATCATATTTACAATCCAGAAAGGAATAATTCAATCCTGGAGTGGTTCTACGACGAATGTATTAGTCCATTCTCATTAGAATTACGACTCTTATCCGATGTAAATCCATGCCATGGCCCTCTATTCTCAGAACAATAGAAGTAAACATGGAGGATAAATTGAACATCCTATTCAAAAACTGGACTGTATTAATGTTATCGGGTCTACTCTGCCTTACAGCCTTCCCAATTATGGCAAAAGAAAAGAGTTTTTATATTCCCTTAGCTGGATATGAATATATAAATCTCCACACACGGGCTATTCATTCTCCAAGAGTGGGAGCCATTGTCATAGGAGATGATTTTTTCATTTCAGGAATTTATAAATATGATTCATTTTCAAAAGAGTCTCCTCAAGGATTCCCGGATCATTACCATTCTATTGATACGATATTTGAAACGCATAAGGGAAATCACCAATTTATTTCCTGTTTTAAAACTGAATCTGACCAACCTATAACAGGTGGTTGGGCAACCCTCCAGTTGGCAGGCATCTATAATTTTCAATTCATAAACAGTGAAAAAATCAACTTAAAACTCGGCTTGGGAGCCGCTCTTGGTGATTTTGGAATCGACCTTAAAAATGGAGAAAACTGGCCCCTTGTTCCTATACCATTTCTGAGTGTTGAGTATAACTCCCGTGCCATGAAGGCTGACTTCAGCTTTATCGTTGGCCCAGTCCTAAGTGTAACAATCTTCCCGGAAAGAAAGATTCAACTCCATGGAGAGGCTGAGATCAGCGATTACCGGGATATGCAAGATCTTATTTTTACAACAGCTCTCCAATATCGCTTCCTTACCAGCGCAGATGGAACAGATGAAATGGCTGGAGTATCTGTAGGAATCAAGAATAGTAATTTCGGTTTTACCCCCGGCGGGTCTGATAAGCCTTATGAAATTCAGTATTACTCAGCCTTTACCGAACTTGACTTGACCCTCATCAAAATCTCCGGTGGATATTCGTTTAAGGGCCAAGAGAGATTAGGAGAGGAATCTCTATCAGAATGTGGAGATGGATATTTTATGAATCTCCAGGTTTTATACCAATTCTAAGGTTAACAGAGTGAAAGAAAAATCGTTTACCCCCTTTCTCATTGTGTGGACAGGTCAGTTGTTGTCGGGCCTAGGAACAGGGATAACAGCATTTACCTTTGGAATTTATGTTTTTAATCAGACCAACAGCACCATAAGCTTTGCCATGGTCATGTTAACACTCTTTGTTCCTGCAATTCTCATTGGACCCATAGGTGGTGTATTTGCCGACCGGTTTGACCGGAGAGTGATGATTATTATAGGGGATACCGGATCGGCAGTTGCGGTTATGTTTCTCTTATTCTTCACCCTCTCTGGCCGGCTTTTCCTTTGGAATATTTACCTTGGAATCGCTATGAGCTCAGCATTCACAGCACTACAGGGACCTGCATATAAGGCTTTACTTTCTGACATGCTCATAAAATCCCAATATTCAAAGGCTGGTGGATTAATGCAGCTGGCTTCTTCAGCTAAGCATCTTCTAGCCCCAATCTGTGGGGGATTTCTGCTTGCTTATGCAGGAATTGAATGTGTATTGCTTCTGGATATATTGACCTTTGCCTTTGCTATTATGGCAGTAGTGTTTGTGCCAGCCGTAGAAATAATGAGTCAGAACCGTAAAGGATTTCACTTTTTCAATGAAATGAGAAACGGGTGGAAGAGTCTCATAGAGACCCCCGAAGTAATGCAAATAGTCATTAAACTCACAACAGTCACTTTTTTTATTGGATGCATACAGACTCTTTTCACACCCATGATGCTATCCCTAACAACTGCGAAGACCCTAGGCATAATTCTGTCTTTAAGTGCTCTAGGAATGGTTGTAGGTAGTCTGATCATTAGTGTCACCGGTCTGGGAAAAGACTTATATGTCCCCTTGCGCTTAGGTCTCGCCCTGGGAGGTATTTTTTTAACGATCATGGGAATGAGTACCCATCTGGTCATAATTTCAATTTTCCTATTTCTATTTTTTATTTGCCTTCCTTTGATCAATATCAGCGCTGAAGTTCTGATAAGGACAAAAGTTCCAAATCAAAAGCAGGGCCGAACCTGGGGACTAACGGGATTCCTGACCCAGATCGGTTATGTTGCAGCCTATCTCAGTGCCGGATTTCTGACGGATAAATTATTCAATCCCCTACTTCAGGACCAAGGTGTACTGGCCTTCAATCTTCGACACATCGTAGGTTCAGAACCCGGACGTGGGCAAGCGCTAATATTGATGATTTGTGGTCTTGGTCTATTTCTTACAGCTTTATCAGGAGGGAAACGATGATGCTTTTTAAAATTTTCAGAAAAGAATTGAGCAGAAAAAAAGTGAGTATGATTGTCATATTTATATTTATCATGCTTTCATCCCTCTTGATTTCAAGTGGTTCTAGAATGGTCTTGGAGCTGAACAATGCCCTGGATGCCCTATTTAGGGCAGCTAAAGTACCCCATTTTGTTCAGATGCATTCCGGTTACCTTGATCACCAGAAACTGAAGGATTGGTCAGATGAAAACCAAATCATAGACGAAATGCAAATCGTTGAAATGATCTCGATTGATGGGTCTTCGCTGTTCCTGAGTGAGAACAAAGAAAGTGAGGAAAACAGCATTATGGATATCAGCTTTGTCAAGCAGAATAAATCTTTTGATTTTCTCCTTGATAAGGAAAATAGGATCATTCAACTACCAAAGGGAGAAATTGGAATCCCCATCTACTATGCTCAACAAAAAAATATCCAGTTTGGTGACTTTATAAAAGTAGGGACAGGAGATAAGGAACAAGAATTTAGAGTCACAGAGATAATCAGGGACGCTCAGATGAATCCTGCGATTGTCCATTCTAAACGCTTTCTCCTTAATGATAGGGACTTCGAAACAATGAGAACACTATTTCCTGAGACTGAATATCTTATTGAATTCAGACTGACTGATGAAGATAACCTAGAGAGATTCACAAATGACTATCTGTCCCAGGGGATGCCTCAGAAGGGTCCGACTGTTGACCACCGCTTGTTTAAGGTCCTCAACGGATTAAGCGATGGAATTGTTGCTATGATTATTAATTTACTGAGCCTTTTATTGATATTGATTGCCGTACTCTGCCTAAGATTCACAGTGATTACAGCCATAGAAGAGGATTATAGAGAGATTGCTGTGATGAAAGCCCTGGGGATGCCCCAGCGTAAAATAAAGCAGATCTATCTATTTAAATATATGGCTGTGGGTGGAGCAGCCACAATTTCCGGTTATCTGATTTCATTAAGTACCAACCGGTTTTTGATGGCAAACAGTATGGACTACCTGGGGAAAGCAGCTTCGGGAGTACTCTCTGTGGTCATACCTCTAATGGCTGTATCTTCTATTTTTCTTTTTCTAATTTCCTCGGTCATCCTCATTCTCAGACGTTTTAAGACTATTTCTGCAATTCAGGCTTTTCAGGCAGAGGAGAAAATGGAAAGATCCTGGAAAATCAAAACATGGACGCTCAAAAATAGCGGGGCCATGAATATAAATCTATTCATGGGTATCAGGGATGTTTTTGTGAGATTTAAAAACTACGGTCTTTTAACACTCATTTATTTCATCGCCAGCTTCATCACCATCCTTCCTGTTAATTTCCTGTCCACGATTTCATCTACGGGGTTTATCTCTTATATGGGAATTGGTCGGAGTGACATCAGGATTGATCTGCATCAGACAGAGAATATTAAGGAACGTTTTAAATATATGATAGATTTTTTAAAACAAGATTCAGAGATAGATCTTGTATCCCCTCTTATCACATCCCAGTTCTCCATGATCAAAGAAAATGGAGAAAGCGAACATCTGACTATTGAGACTGGAGATTTCACCCTATTCCCTCTGGATTATATAGAGGGCCGGGAACCTCAAAACAACAGAGAGATAGCCCTCTCCTATCTGAACAGCCAGGATCTAAACAAAGCTATGGGGGATATCCTGATTCTAGAAGTAGAAGGAAAGAAGCAGGAGATGGTTGTATGCGGAGTCTATCAGGATATAACCAATGGGGGACACACTGCCAAAGCTTCAATTCCTTATAATAGAGACAAGGTTCTGTGGTATACCCTGAGTCTGGACATGAAACCAGGGATCTCTATTGAAGAAAAGGTAGGTGAATACGCCAAACTCTTCACTCCGGCAAGAGTCACTGATCTTGATACCTATATCTCACAGACACTTGGAAATATGATTTCCAAGGTCCGAAAAATTACAATTATAACCATCCTTATAGGACTGACTATAGTCACGCTAATAACCTCACTCTTTCTCCGTATGATGATTTGCCGGGATAAGGATCGAATTGCCATCATGAGAAGCCTTGGATTTTCTCTGAGACATCTACATCTGCAATACTTGAGTACCACATTGCTACTCCTGTTGATGGGAATCATTGGCGGAACTATTTTCACAAACACCGCAGGACAAGCCTTCATAAGCGTTCTAGTTTCCTTCATAGGAGTGGCCCATATCCAATTGATTATAAACCCTCTGTACTCCTCTTTTCTACTTCCAGTTCTACTGACTTGGGCCGTTGCATTCACCACAGTCCTAAGTATAACAGGAATAAAAGACTACACAATTGCCGCAGCCGTAGCGGAATAAAGGAGAAAGAAAATGAATATTTTACTAGATTCTAAGAAATTGAATAAACACTACAATCTTGGAAAAAAGAACAGAATTAAAGTGCTAAAAGATGTGAACCTTGAGGTTCTACGGGGAGAGTTTGTAACGATCATGGGGCCATCAGGTTCTGGAAAATCGACTCTTCTGTATAACCTATCCGGAATGGACCAGGTAAGCTCGGGCCGAGTGATTTTTAATGGAAAAGAGCTGTCTAGTTTATCAGAAAAATCATTATCGGCCCTCAGGCTAAAGGATATGGGGTTTATTTTTCAACAGATTCATCTTCTTAATAACCTAAGCATACAAGATAACATTACCTTATCTGGATACCTCTGTGGTAGAAAAAATCGGAAGGATATTGTTAAAAGAGCTCAAATGCTGATGGAAATGACCGGAATAGAATCTTTAGCGCAGAACGATATAACCCAGGCATCAGGAGGACAACTTCAACGGGTGGGAATCTGTCGGGCTCTCATAAATGATCCTGAAATAATATTCGGAGATGAACCTACCGGGGCTCTCGATTCTCAATCATCCTATGAAATCATGGAGTTACTAAGACGTATCAATCATGCAGGAACAACTGTCTTCCTTGTCACTCATGATCCAAAAGTAGCTTCAAGAAGTGATCGTGTACTCTACATGGTAGATGGCCAAGTTGTTTCAGAGAAAAGAATATGCCGTTATATGGGGGGAAAAAAAGAAGCCATTTCAAGGGAAAAAGACCTCTCTCAATGGCTCATGGATACTCAAAATGTGTCATTAGTAATGGAGAAAAAGAAATGTTTGAAAACATCTATATAATTGAGAAAATGGGAATAATGCATGCTGAAGAACTGCGGCAGAAAGTAGAGATGAAATACCAGTTTGATAAAGTTTATATTAATACTAGAGAAATACACTGGATAAGAAGAATGATAAAATTGGTTAAGAAATATTTTCAACCAGAGGAGACAAAAAAGATGTTCCCCATAATAATGATTATCTTAATTTCAATGTCCTTGATTCCCTTTGCCGGAAAGATTCATATGCAATATATGGAAGAAAGGGAAAGAAAACTGTTAAGATCACTTTCTGCTGATATTTCCCACAAAATATACAGAGAAGAACAAATTATTGGACTTCCTGCGCCAGTACAGCGCTATTTCAGAAATGTCTTAACCGACGGACAACCTTACATCAGCACAACCTATCTTAAACATGACGGCCGGTTCAAGACAGCACTGGATAAAGAATGGATCAATATTGAGGGAGAACAGTACTTTACATGCGAAGATCCCGGGTTCTTATGGAATGGCAAAACATCACTATACGCAGTACAGGATATGTATATAGCCGGAAGGGGGCAAATTAAGGTATTTCTATTTAACATTTTCAAAGTGGTTGACGGAAATGGCCCTGAATATGATCAGGGAGAACTCCTTAGATGGTTAGGTGAAAGTGTCTGGTTCCCCACAAATTTGCTGCCAAGTTCCCGCTTGCAATGGACAGAGATAGATGAGGATAGAGCAAAACTCTCCTTCACATACAAGAATCAGAAGCTATCATATAAGGTCAGTTTTAATGCGACTGGAGAGATCACAGAGCTGGAAACTCAAAGGTTCATGGGCGAAGAAAAAATCGAAACATGGATAGGCCGTGTTGGAAGCTATCAAGAGATCAATCATATGAAGATTCCAATGAGAATAGAAGCCTTCTGGAAACTGCCTGATGGAGAACACAGCTACGCTCAGTTCACTGTCAGAGAAGTTCATTACCAATAGGAGTGGAGTTATGGACAAACCAGTAAGAAAATTCTTTGTGCTCACATTCTGTCTGTCTTGGATATTCTGGTTACCCATGATAATGGTGGGCGAAGATCATTTTCTATTGAGAGTTGCAGGAACTTATGGTCCCTTAACGGCAGCTGTATTATTAACAGCAAACAGGGAGGGATTAAAGGGACTAAAGAAGCTGTTAAGCTCTCTCCTTCTATGGAAAACAGGACTCATCTGGTATGTATTCTGTTTTTTTTCGACCGCAGTTCTAGCATTGATAGCCCTAGGGATCTATTCTCTTCTAGATAGAAACAAACTGCTTTTTAATGATCCTAGCCAATTATTCCTTTCTATCCCTATTTTTATATATGTTCTCATATTCAGTGTTTTAGGAGAAGAAACCGGCTGGAGAGGGTTTGCCCTCCCGAAATTACAGGAGAAGTATGGAACCTTGAAGGCCAGTTTCATTATTGGACTGATCTGGGCCTTTTGGCACTCTCCCCTCTTTTTTATTGAGGGAAACTTTCACCAAGAAATACCCCTCTGGCTTTTTATTCTTCAAGAGATTTATATCTCAATCGTGATAAGCTGGATCTATAACAAGACTGGAGGAAGTCTCCTCCTGGTTCATATATTTCATGCTGCAAGTAACACAACTCTGGGGTTATTACCAGTACTCCCTCAGGAAACAGGAGGAGACCGACTTCCCCTGTATATTTTATGTGGACTTCTGACAATTCTTACCTATGGAATCGTTCGTTGGGGAAACCTGGAGGAAGCTTCTTTTAAAGAAAAGCTAGAACTGTCAAAATATTGATCTAAAACAGCTAAAATCTAATCAATATGAAGAAAATCATACACCTGTCCGATACCAATCAACTCTTAAGAATCCTATAGTCATTCTAAAAATGAATGGGAGAAATATAGTGAAGCATAAAACAAGAAACACCGTAAAAATTATACTAGGAACAACACTCAGCTTAGGCGCATTGAACTTTTTGCCTCTACTCGATTTGAAAACAAGAAATATGCAAGCTTACAATTTGGAAGGAATTATTGTATATGCCGAAAAAAAGGACTTAGCGGAGGGGAAAATTATTGTCGAGAAAATCAAAAATAGCAGTCAAAAAATAAATGCGTCATTACGCTTTGCAGAGGAACAAAATGTGGATATCATCATTTATCCGAATAGAAAGGTCTTGCATCGTAAAACTTTTGGTTATGCCGGCTGGTTCCTACCTGATTGGTACATAGGCAAGAATACCAAAAACTATGTCATGATAACATCACCTTCGGAACCAGGCCCCCAACATACAAGAGAATCAATCAAAAAAGCAGCTGTTCATGAATATGTTCATGCTTTGACCGATCGAAAGAACAAAAAAATAGATTATTGGATGAAAGAGGCTTTTGCATTATACCTAGCAAATCAGAAACCTGAAAGATCTTCGATTTTCAAATTTAAGGACATAACATTTTCCGAGTATAAGACTCAAAATCCAATAAAATTCGCCGGGGTCGGTGGATATTCTCTATCCTATACATTCATGGAATATCTGAAAAATGAATTCGGATGGGAAAGAATTATAGGATTTCTCGATCCTGAAAAATCATTTGAAATGATCACCGGAAAGTCTGAAATAGAAGTATTCAATGACTGGAAAACCTGGTTAGAGGACTATTAAATAAGCTATTAAAAAAGTTATGCAAAACAGCTCCTCTTGATATTTGTTCATCCTTTGGTGCTTTAATCTACACAGTTGCAGCATTCTCATAAACTACACATACCCAGAACTTGATTGTGTCATCAGAGTTTAAACGATTTCCAATCACTTCTACGATTAAACTTTTAGTCTTTTTCTGTTCGATTACGACAATTTTCCGATTTTTTACTAAGCCTCAAAACTCTATCTTCTAAGTGCAACGAAGGAAGAAGGAGGAATAAATGGAATTGTACAATATGGTTTTTAAAAGAAAATCAATACGGAAATTTGATAAAAGAGGTGAATACTGTTAATATCTAGCGAAGATAAGCCTTGTCGTTTACAAAATGCAGGTGAAAAGCTGCGGAAAGAAGAACGAATGATGAACAAAGAAACTAAAAAAACCACTGCTTTCCTTGCACTAATGTTCCTAATCTGTCTACCATTTTATATTCTCATGTCCCATAATTCAGCTAAATTTTATTTACCTTCGGTGATCATGATTATGTGGACTCCGGGACTGGCCGCAATCATCGTGAAGCTTGCTCTTGATAAGAATCTCCGAGGCTTCGGGTGGAAACCTGGCCGGCTCAAATTCCTGAGTGTTGGATATGCTCTACCCCTCATGGGAGGGCTCCTTGTTTATGGTGTTGTCTGGATGACAGGCGCAGGTGAGTTGAACATGGAAAGGCTATCAGAAAACTTCATGGTTAGAATTCTCATGGCAGCAACACTGGGTGTGTTAGTCAGCATGCTGACTGCAGCGGGAGAAGAGATAGGATGGCGGGGGTTTCTGGTACCTGAACTTTTAAAGCGTTATTCACCGCTAAAAACTTCGTTGATAGTGTCAGTAATCTGGGCACTTTATCATTATCCGGGAATATTCTTTTCATCCTATACCAGCGGAACAGAAAGCTGGTATGCTGTCCTGTTTTTCACCCTTCAGATTATGAGCCTGAGCTTTATTATGACATGGCTGTGGATAAAATCAGGGAGTCTGTGGCCTGCGATCATCCTCCATTCAAGTCATAACCTTTTTATCCAGAGCGTATTTGACGGCCTGACAAATGATACAGGAATCACTAAGTATTTCACTACTGATTTTGGGGTTGGACTGGCATTATTCTATGGAGTTATCGCAATATTGCTATGGAATCGTAAAAGAATAATGACTTCACAATGAAATAGAAAGGATTATGCCTTACTCAAAGAGCCCAATCACCTCATCCTCACCCAGGGAACCGAAGATGTTCTGATCATCCTGTATGATGCCGTCCATAAGAGCAGTTTTCTGCTCCTGCATCCTGAGAATTTTCTCTTCTATAGTGCCTCTCGCAATCATCTTGTAGGAAATAACCTTGCGTTTCTGTCCCATTCTGTGGGCTCTGTCGATAGCCTGCCTTTCGGCAGCGGGATTCCACCAAGGATCAAATAGAACCACATAATCAGCAGCTGTCAGATTGATCCCCACCCCTCCAGCTTTCAGGCTGAGAAGAAAAATCTTCACATCTTCATCCTCCTGAAATCTTCTGATTTCCTCGCTTCTGTCTTTAATCTGGCCTGTGATGAGAGAATAATCCCAATGCTGGTCCCGGCAAAAATCACCGATGGCCTCCAGGGTTCCCAGAAACTGAGAGAAAATCAGGATTTTATGATCCTCCTGAAGCACCTCGTCCAGGAGATCCTTCAGGGCATCCATCTTACAGGACCCCACAGACATGGCATCATCATCCCCAGTCATGGGAGGGTAGATGGCCAGTTGACGGAGTTTCAAGAGGAATTGAAAGATTTCAACGGAAGAACCGGCCAGCCCTTTGTCGCCGATAAGGCCTGTGACTCTCGCCCGGTAGAAATCTCTGTACCGGGTATACAATGCGGCCTGCTCTGGTGTCATCTCACTGTAATGGACGATGATTTCCTTGGGAGGAAGTTCATCCAAAACCTCCTCTTTTTTACGGCGGAGTAAAAAAGGAGACACCGTATCCCGGAGGATGGCAAGGGCTTCACTGTCTTTTTTCTTCTCTATGGGCTGGGCAAAACGATTGAAAAAATCCTTCTTTCCCCCCAGGAGACCGGGGTTAAGAAAACTAAATTGAGACCAGAGCTCCATGGTATTATTTTCCAAGGGTGTCCCTGTGAGAGACAGGCGATGTTTGCTTTTCAGGGAACGGATCGCCTTAAAAATACGGGAACCCGCATTTTTAATATAGTGGGCTTCATCAAGAATAATGTAGTCAAAGGCAAATTCTAAAAAGAGATCCACGTCGTTCCTGAGGGTATGATAGCTCACAATGACCAGATCAAACTCTTTAAAACGCAGGGCATCGTTGATCCGCCCGGCTCCGGCATGCCGGACATGGGTCAAGGTAGGGGTAAATTTTTCTAACTCACTCTCCCAATTGGACAAAGTGACAACGGGTGCCACAAGGAGGCTGGTTTTTAAATTCTGAGTCTCCTTGAGATGCTGCAGAAGGCATAGAGTCTGGAGGGTCTTTCCCAGTCCCATATCATCAGCAAGGCAGCCGTGGCAATTATTCTCATGCAGTCTCAGCAACCAGGAAAACCCAGACTTCTGATAGGGTCTGAGAGTGGCTTTCAGGCCCGAGGGCTGAATGGCATGATCCTCCCCTACGGCCTCCCTAATTAATCGTGCCTGTTCCTGAATCTCATCAGCCGGGGATTCATCCCTCTCGGCAATCTGTTCATAAATCTGATCGATTATAGAAAAATTACGGACAGAGGTTTCTAGTTTGCCGTCATCATTCATACCTTGACGGCGGAGAAATTCCAGCTTCCTGAGATCACTCTCGCTGAGTCGAACATAGCTGTCTCCAGTGCTGATGAGTCCCAGTGTCTGATAATGATCATCAAAAAACAGCGACTTCAGCTCCTGAGTGTCCGGCTCTTTTACCATGGCATCCACATCCAGCCAGTCGGTGGTATTTCCCACATTGAACTGTACCGATGCTGTAGAACTGATCTTCCTGTCTTCCAGCTGCAACTCAATACCTCTGTCGTTGAGCATGGTGCAGTAATAGGTCAGGAACTCTTCCAGGGGGAGATCCAGCCTCAGGTCTCCCTCTTCATTGCCGCTGACGAGCCCTGCATAATACCCTTTTTCAAAACTGAGATGGTTGGTAATCCCGGATATGACATCCTTGACCAATGAACTTTCTTTTTCTTTGTTTCGTTTCTGAATCACCAGAACGGCAGCAGATTCCGATTCTTCCGGAGGAATCCAGGACACAGGAGATTGGTAGGGAATGTCCTTATGGCCATAGCGAAAGAAGAAAAATGTTTCCGTCTTATCCTGACGGCTTCTGAGTTTCAAAATAGGTCGGGGATCCGCCTGTCTTACCGAAATAGGAGAATAGTCATCTCTGAGAACCAGGGCATGATTCTTCATCTTTTCTGTCAGCCTGAGAATGCCCTGTATGTCTGCAGGGAGAAAACCCTGATTTTTGGAGAGAAGGAGGTTAACGAAGAAGGAGGTATTGGAGTCTTCAGGAAGGAAGGCCAGAACACCTGCCTCTTCATTAAGGCAAAAGACTCTCTTGTTCCTGAGAATGAGGCCGGACCGCTCACGCTGCAAGTGTAGAACACTCTCCTTATCATCAAGAAAACGGTAAACAGGGTAATACAGGGGTCTGTCATCATGAAGGAGTTCCTGAAACAGAAAGGAAACCTCCAGAGAGTCTGCCCGGTGACATGTGATCGCAACCCTTGCGCTTGTGAAGAGCTCTTTTTGAGAGAGGACCTCATCAAGACAGTCCTCCAGAGGAAGAGAGAGATCACTGCGGTCCTCTTTGATGCTCTCCTTATGAAGCTGCATCTTTTCCAGCAGTTTTTTCTGATGAATAGAAAGCGGGGATACAGGACGGGACGCCTTGTAACGAAGAATCCCCCCGCTCCTCAGTCCCTCTCTCAGACGCAGCAGAGCCGGACGAACCAGTATGCCATTATCGTCGTTCCTTGAAAGCGTAAAAACAACATCATACCGGGGGACTTCTCCGGAAATGTGGAAATCCTCATCCGAGAGTCCCTGAAATAAGGGAATATCATCGAGGGATGACCATTGGTCTCCCAAAGTCGGCCCGCTTTTTCCGGAGGAGTCTTTTGGAGCCTGAGAAGAAGCAGCAAAGAGATCTCCCTGGGAGGAATCAGAGACTTCAGGCTTAAATTTTTCGATGTTTATATCCAAGCGAGGCAGTTGATGAAACCAATGACCTTCTGCAAAACTGCGCTCCCCTGCCTTGATCAGGAAAGCCGCCAGATGAACACAGGGTTCGGAGCTGCCGCATTCACAGCTCCAGTAGATCTGAGCAGACCGGCTGTGAAGTTGAACTTCAAAAGGCATAGACTGACCATCTAAGACAAAGCCTCGGAGACGGTTGTCCTCTTCTTTCAAATTATACACCCTGTTTTCCCTGCAGAGTCCCCGGGCTTCAGGCAGGACAGCGGGTTTGAAATGATCGGAAAAGGCGGGTTGCAGTACTTTCAAAAAGATCCTCTGAGTTTGAATATGGATGCGGCTACAGACATTATTTTCATCATGGTATCAGACCCCTTTCAGGGCATGAACCCAGCGTCCGCTTTTAAAGCGGAGAATTCCAATAAAGGTGATCATCAAGTTGGAAAAAACCATGGCGTACCATATGCCTCGAATACCCAGCCCCAGGGGAAAGGCCAGCAGCCAGGCCAGGGGGAGCCGAAACACCCAGAGCCGTCCTACATGCATCATCATCAGGGACCGGGTGTCACCGGCACCCTGAAAGGCCCCTGCCAGAATCATGAACACTGCAAATACTATAACAGAAGGGGACATGATCCGGAAGAGCTGACTTCCCTCTTTGATCACTCCGGGATCGTTCACAAAAAAACGAATGAAGTGAGCACCGTAATAATAGCAAAAGATCATACCGGGAATAATATACATCAAAGCGAGAACGACTCCTGTGGTCACTGTTTTCCTCGCCCGGAGGGGTTCTTCGGCTCCCAGAGACTGCCCCACCAGGGTAGCACTGCCCCGGGCGAGTCCCTGTACGGGCATATAAAACAGGGCATGTATGCGGTTCACAATGCCGAAAGCGGCTATTACGGCTGTACCAAAGGAGTTTACAAGCCCCTGAAGCACTGTGAAACCAAGGGTTGAAGCCATTTGGGACAGAGAAGAGGGAACCGCGACCTTCAACAGAAGTCTCAGGGCAACAGAATCGAAGCGGAGATTGGGCAGATTCAGGCGGATTCCCTGATGTCCTCTCAAAAGGATCACAAAGGCGCTGATGGCAGCGACTCCCCGGGAGAGAACCGTAGCTAGAGCCGCCCCGCGGACTCCCAGGGATGGGATACTTCCGACCCCAAAAATAAGAATCGCGTCCAAAGGAATATTCACAGCAACAGCCAGAAGCTGAATCCTCAAGGATGCGGCGGTGTTTCCCGTGCCTTCCATGGCGCTCTGCAGAGAAAAAAAACCATACATGAAAGGCACTCCCAGGCAGATAATCCTGAGGTACTCCACGGTGAGTCCATACAAATCCGGCGGTGTCTGGACAGCACGCAGAAAAGGTCCGGCCAGGAACCACCCAACCACGGCAATAACCAGGGAAGTTAAAATCAGAAGAGAACAGACCTGTCCTAGAAAAAACTCAGCCTTCTTCCGATCACTCTGCCCGATCGCCCTGGAAATCAGTGTACTTCCCGCGGCGGAAATCCCCAGCCCGGCTAGGATGATGAGCATAATCAGGTTAAAAGCGATGGAGGGAGCCGACACTTCACGAGGTCCCAGTTGGCCCAGAAACCAGCTGTCTGTCAAGTTGTAAATGGTCTCGGCACCGTTGGCCATCATCACAGGGATGGCAACCTTGAGCAGGGGATGGAGAGTCTCATTCTTTTTGATCTGCATGACTTTTTCCCTGAGCATGGGTGGCATTCTACCGAAGAGGACACCTTTTGTCATGAGGATAAAAGAGGAAATTGCAGAATAGGGAAAAGAAGAGTCCCGGGGGAATTGACGATTCATATCTGAGCCAATTATACTACACATATGAATAGTTATCCAAAATCACTTCCCACGGCCTATTTCCTGTCTGACCCTCCCGTACAATGGGAGATTCCGGAAAAGGAGAACACCCGGGGCATCCCCTGCTACGCGGACCTCATCAAGGCAGGGTTTCCCTCCCCGGCAGCAGACTACCGGGAAGAGATTCTAGATTTTAACGCCTATCTGGTACAGAATCCTGCCTCCACCTTCACCGTCAGGGTGGAGGGCGACTCCATGATCGACGAAGGAATCCGCAGCGGAGATCTTCTCATCGTCGATCGCAGCATCCCCCCGGGAGACGGAATGGTCATAGTCGCCATTCTCTACGGTGAATTCACCGTAAAAAAACTGGTCCGCAAAGGCGGTCGTCTCTGGCTTTATCCAGGGAATCCAGCCTTCGATCCAGTGAGAATTGAACTGGAGATGGAATTCCAAGTGTGGGGGGTTGTGAGCCATGTGATTCACCGCTTTTTAGCGGGAAGGTCGGCCCTCTCATGACCGCTTTGGTGGATTGTAACAGCTTTTATGCCTCCTGTGAGCGTGTCTTCCGCCCCGATCTAAAAGACCGCCCCGTGGTAGTTCTATCCAATAACGACGGTTGTATCGTGGCCATGAGCCGGGAAGCCAAGGAGCTGAATCTGCCCCGGGGAGCCCCCCTGTTCAAGGTGCAGAAGCTACTCGATCAGGCCGGTGCCGTCGTATTTTCATCCAACTATACCCTCTATGGGGACCTCTCAAGGAGGATCATGGAGATCCTTGAATCTTTCACTCCTCATTTGGAGGTATACTCCATCGACGAAGCGTTTCTGGAGCTCCGGGGCAGTCTGGAAGAACTGGAAGATCAGGCCTGCACCATCAGAGACAGAGTATTCTCCTGGGTGGGGATTCCCGTCTCTGTCGGCATAGGAGAGACCAAAACACTGGCCAAGATAGCCAGCCACAGGGCCAAAAAAAATGCCGGAAATATCTGTATTCCCACCCCCTCCCAATGGCCTGATATATTAAAAGAAACAGATGTAAAAGAGATATGGGGAATCGGACGCCAGTACGGACAGAAGCTCCACAGCAAAGAAATCCATACAGCGGCCGACCTGATCTTGCAGGAAGACAGCTGGGTCAAGAAGAACATGACCCTCGTAGGGTTGAAAACTCTTTGGGAACTCCGGGGAAAACCCAGTTTCACCCTGGAGGAGACCCCTCCCCCCAAACAGGGTATCATGAGTTCCAGGAGCTTCTCATTTCCTGTTACCGAAATGGAAGATATCATGGAAGCCGGGGCCGATTACGCCTCCAGGGCAGCCGAAAAACTCAGGGCTCAAAACTCGGCCTGCAGGGTGATACACTGCTCTGTCATGACCAACCCCTTCCGGGAATCAGACAGACAGTACGCCCGGGGTATGACGGAGCAACTCTCGTTTCCCCTCTCCTACACGCCTTCCATCGTATCCGTCGTGCACCGGCAACTTGAAAAACTCTACCGTCCCGGATTCCGCTACAAGAAGATTGCTGTTTTTCTCAGTGAAATAGAGCCGGCCCGGGAAGGACAGCTGGATCTGTTTTACAAAAAAGATAGCAGAAACGATGCGGTAATGGAAGCGGTAGACCGGATCAACAACCGCTACGGCCGGCACAGTCTCCACTGCATGCCTCTGCGCCCCGGAAGCCGGTGGCAGATGAAGCGTGAAAGGCTCTCGCCCCTCTACACCACCAGTTGGAAAGACCTCCCGGTGGTCCGTTGTGGAGCACCACTTTTAAAGCAGAGGGGGCCAGGATAAAGGACCTCTACTCTTTATTTGTTTACGATTCAGAAAATAGTCATGGGATAATCACAAGATGCACACATTGATAGCCTAATATTCTGTAACATGAATGAATCAGTATTGTTATTTAGATATTAAAGCCAAAAGATAAGATTGGTTAAAGATTTTTTCATTTTACTTTCTCCATTTCAGAGGCTGTTACGTTGTGACAGCCTCTGTTTTTATAAAGGGAGACTCAAGCTAAAAACAGAGGGATTTTATTCTCCCCAAAAGATACTCATCATGAATGGGTTTGAGCAGGACCTCGGTCATTCCGGCCTGGAGTAGTTCTTCCTGAAGATCCACCTCACCATGAGCCGTAATGGCCAATACGGGAATATCAGAATTGTCTTCCCTTATTTTTTGTACAAGCTGAATTCCATCCATCAGAGGCATGCTCACATCCATAAGAATCACCTGATAGTCTTTCTGTGTAAAGAACTCAAGAGCTTCCACTCCATTGGCAGCTTCGTCAATCTGCCAGTGTTCCCTCTTCAAAAGAGTCGTAAGATAAAGGCGGTTGACCTCATCGTCCTCGGCTACCAGAATCGATAAAGGACGCCCCGCAGAAGAACCATCGGGAAAAGAGGTCAATTCCGGCGAAGAGACATGAGAGGGAATATCCTGTTTGGATGTTTTAATTTTTTTCTGCTGTTCATTAAGTAATGACAGGGTTTTTTCCGCAGATAGCAACATATATTTGAGCAGATCCGCTTGTTCATTCGTCAGATCTGTGTCTTTCAAAAGACTCCCCATGCAGATAACTCCATTTAGGGAGGAGCGGATATCATGGTATAGAATTTCTCCGCTTTTCATGAACAGCCTTCATTAAGAGGACAGAGAATGTCCAGCTCCTGCCGCCTATTAAGCTGATGGAAAGATCTGAAGTTTATCATGCCCTTTGGCCCCCACCGCTCTGCCCGTCTCTCATACAATATGACGCATCTTTAATGACTGCTTTTTTTCTTATCAGCCCCATCCTTCTTGGAGATGATTTTAGAATAGAGGAAGCGCTTGATTTTCATGGATGGCGTTTTCTCAAAGGGTTCTTCCTGTTCAATCATTTTCCCCAAGCGGGACAGGGTATTTAAACTGCTGTTGGCTGTTTGCCTAATTTTCTCGAGAGTTTCTTCTTTGATCCTGTGCAGCTCTTCGGGAGTATGCTTCAGGCCTTTTAAAAATTCATCCAGCTTTTCCGCATTCAGATGAACTCTGGCCACCAGTGTATTCTCCATACGGGTCACAAGGGACTCCATGACATAGGGGTCTTTGTTCAAAACCGCCTCAATCTCTTCGGGATAGATATTCTCTCCGTTGGCTCCAAGGATCATATTTTTCAGACGTCCCTTGATAAATAGGACACCATTCTCATCAAGATATCCCAGGTCTCCGGTTTTGAACCACCCGTCCTCGCTGAAGGCCTCCGCAGTTTTTTCTTCATCCTTGTAATACCCGGCCATGATATTTGGTCCCCGGGCCTGAATTTCTCCGTGTCCTGTTTCGGGACTGACATCGGCAATGCGGAGTTCCACATCGCGGAAGGCTTTCCCTATGGCCCTGTAAACAGAACGGGAAGGGACATCTCCAGCCAGACAGGGGGCTGTTTCGGTCAAACCGTACCCTACAGAATAGGGAAATCGGGCATCACGAAGAAAAACTTCTACATCCGGAGCCAGTGGAGCCCCGCCGATACCGAAGAACTCAAGCCTTCCGCCAAATAGAGCCTTAAGCTTTTTCCCGGCAACAAAACGGTTCAACAGAAACTGAGTCGGCCGCTTGTTATAAAGAAAATTTAGGACCTTTTTGGATGCGAACTTAGGAGCAATACTCATTCTATAAATTTTTTCAATCAGGATGGGAACTGTCAGCATCTGATGGGGTTTAACCAATTCCAGGGCCTTCAGCATCACCCGGGCAGTGGGAGCTCCTTTGATATAATGTATGGAAGAACCGCTCATCATAGGAATAATAAGCCCCAAAGTACATTCATAGGAGTGCGCCAGTGGCAGAACAGATAAGAATCTGCTTTCTTCAGCAGCGTAGCAGATATCAATACCAACATAAGCATTATGGCTGATGTTTTTATGAGTGAGCATCACGCCCTTGGAGTTTCCCGTTGTTCCAGAGGTGTATAGTATTGAGGCGATATCATCTTCTTCAGACATGTACAGAAAATCTTCCTGCACCGGAGAGGCAGGGTTGAAAAGATCGGACTCTTCCGCAAAGCTCCAACTATCTCCTTCAACCTTCACTATCCCTGTCTTTAAGCCGTCTTTGATCATGACCAGTTTACCCGATATGACCAGAGGAGCAGTCAGGAGACGGGGAATCGTCTTATCCGATGCAAAGATATAGACCGAGTCAGAGTGCTCCAGAATATGACACATCTGTGTAGAAGAAAAATCTGCCATGATGGGGACAGCTACGGCACCCATTGTATTGATTGCCAAATAGACCTGCCCCCATTCGGGGCGGCTCTCGCTGATGAGGGCCACCTTATCGCCCCGGCTCACGCCCTGAGAAACAAGGTAAGACTGGATTTCTCTGATATTCTGAGCGACCTGTCCATAGCTGATTCCGGATTCACCGGCATATCCCAGAAAAGGTAAATCCTTATAAAGTTCGCGGCTCTTTGACCATGCTTCACTCAAGGTAAACTTTGTCAGTTGATATGCCATATTATGTTTCTATCCTCCGGATTATTATTTTTTTAAAGATTTTATTTTGGCCGGAGTTCATGCTCCCAGCCCCATATTTCATACATAATGTACGCTAAACACGGTTATGGTCAAAGTGTTTTTTACAGAATTCTACCAGTTCTCACTCTGAAAGAGTCCTTCAACTCTCACTTTTCCCACTTTTACTCATCTTTCATTATAATATTAGAGCATTCCGCTGTAAAGGAAATCCCCAACCATCTTCCTCCTCCTATTTACAGATCAATCCATAAAAACGTATAGTTTTCCTAATTTAAATGTACCGGGAGAGATGAGTGAAAAAAGTCGGGATAATTGGATGGAGAGGAATGGTCGGATCCGTACTGATGGACAGAATGATGTCTGAAGGCGATTTGAATAGAAAAACAATGGACCCCTTATTGTTCTCCACATCCCAGGTTGGTCAGAATGCCCCAGATTTTGGTAGAGAGCTACCTCCTTTAGCGGATGCTTTTGATCTTGAAACACTAAAACAACAAGATATAATCCTCTGCTGCCAGGGAGGATTTTATACAAATAGAATCTATCCAGACCTGATGAAAACCGGATGGAAAGGTTATTGGCTTGATGTTGCCTCAAGTTTGAGAATGAAAGATGACAGCCTGATTGTCCTGGACCCGGTCAATCTCGACGTCATAATGAATGGCCTTCATTCAGGAATCAAAACATTCGTGGGCGGCAACTGCACTGTCAGTTTGATGCTGATGGCCATGGGCGGTCTATTCAGAGAAAACCTGATTGAGTGGGTGACCTCAATGACCTACCAGGCGGCCTCCGGGGCTGGCGCCATGAATATGAAAGAATTGATATCACAGATGGATGTCTTGGGTAAGAGTGCGACAAATTTGTTAAACCCTTCCTCGGTGATCCTCGAACTGGATAAAACGATAACCGAGACTCTCCGAAGTGACGAATTTCCCAAAGAACAATTTGGTGTTCCCCTGGCAGGGAGCCTGATTCCCTGGATAGACAAAGCCATGGACAACGGCATGACCAAGGAAGAGTGGAAGGGGTTTGCCGAAACCAATAAAATATTGATGAACGATCCGGCCATCCCCATTGACGGCCTCTGTGTCCGCATAGGTTCAATGAGGTGCCATTCTCAGGCTCTCACAGTCAAGATGAAAAAGAACGTTCCCCTGGATGAGGTCGAAGATATTATCAAAAGTGGTAATGATTGGGTCAAATTGGTACCGAACTACAAGGAAGCCTCACTAGCGGCTTTAACACCCACAGTCGTGTCCGGCGGATTAACCATCCCTGTCGGAAGAGTTAGAAAACTCAATATGGGACCCGATTATCTTACGGCCTTCACCGTAGGAGACCAGCTTCTCTGGGGTGCTGCAGAACCGGTTCGCCGTATGCTGAACATTACTCTGGATTACCTGGAAGGTTAAAACAAAACAGCCAGAGATGAATCAGCTTAAAAAACCTGCCTTATGAGGCAGGTTTTTTGCTATAATAGGCATATACACTGTTTTTCCCGGAGGAATGGATGCCATTTGTCAATAAAACACTAATTCTTATACTGCTGAGTCTCATGACTTCAGGCTTATGGGCTCTGGACTACGGGATCAAACTGAATCTGGGAATCAGTACAGGAGCTGGACAGGATTGGCAGGAACTCCTTGATGAAGTGGGAAACAGAGATTTTGCCGACTCACTGGGAACTCTCGGCCTGGGCTGCTTTGCCGAGATTCCCCTGAGTTCTGTCAACTTCTTTTCTCCGGAGCTGAACTATGTGATCAACAGAGGAATCCACCTCTCCAACGGCAAAGATGAATACATTAAAATCGCGGCTCTGAACTCCCTCGAGCTGATTTTGCCCGTAACGAGGATATTCCCCCTCTCATCGGAAGATAAAATCTTTCGACTTTCTGGAGGGTTTCAGATTCTTTATTCCAGGAATCTGGTTGAAACCAGCCGGCTAAATGGCATAAAACAAAAAAGTAAAATGAAAAACCAGTCACCCCTCTCTCTGGGATTCATGCTGGCTTCGGGCATGGAGTTTAAAAGGCAGGAAAAAAGAAACTGGCTTGGTGATATGAGGTTGATGATCCCCTTCAGCGATAGACTGAGTTATGATGACAAGCTTGGAAACAGGGTCACCTTGAAAACAGTAGAACTTCTACTGAGCGGTGGAATCAGATTCTAGAGCAGCTCTGTAATCAACTCTGCGGCCTGTTCCAGCCAGAAAGCATCAATCTTGTCAAAGCGGTCCAGCAATGGACTGTCGATATCCAGAACACCCAGAACCACAGCATCCTGAATTAAGGGTATCACCAGTTCACTCCGGCTGGCACTGTCACAGGCAATGTGACCAGGAAAGGATAGGACGTCCCCTACGATCTGAGTTTCGGCCGTCTCAAAGGCTGTACCGCAGACCCCCTTTCCCGGGGTGATTCTGACACAGGCAGGCAAGCCCTGAAAGGGTCCTAAGATCAGAAGATTCTCTTTGCGGTTAAAAAGATAGAATCCCAACCAGTTAATATCATTTAAATACCAGTTTAACAGAGCCGAGGCATTCGCTAAAACAGCAATTCTGTCTGTTTCATCCTGCACAAGGTATGATAGGGCCTTTATGAGAGAAGAATAATCCTCCTCTCTTTTGCCTGTGATTTTAAAAGGTTCAAACACACGATGCCTCCCCGCCCTCAATTGCTTCGATTATACCCGGTTGTTCCGCCAATGTAAAATTTGAAATCAACTGGAAAAAAATGGAAAAATAAGGTAAAAGAGAGTATGCCTTCCCCACACAATACATTTGCTGCCAGATACCTCTCCTTTATCAGCTCCACCGAGATTTCCGTCCCGTTACCGGATGAGACAGAACTGTTGTACCCCTATGAGAATCATGAAGTACAGCGGGTCATGAAGCTTTATTATCACAAGTATTATGGAGACAAGCAGAAAAGGATCTTTCTCATTGGGATCAATCCGGGCCGTTTCGGCGGAGGCGTCACAGGAATTCCCTTTACAGATCCAGAAGCCCTTACAAGCCGTTGTTTCCTAGATCATAATTTTACCGGAGGAAGAGAACTCTCGTCCCGTTTTATCTACGATATGGTTGATTATTGCGGAGGAACGGATCACTTTTTCAGCCGCTATTTTCTGACATCCCTGTCTCCCCTCGGTTTTACCTGGAGGGGTAAGAATAGAAACTACTACGATACTCCTGCCCTGATGAAAGCCCTGAAACCCTGGCTTGTAAAAAGTTTTCAGAATCAACTTGATATGGGAGCCTACAGGCACATAGCCTTTTCGCTGGGCCAGGGAAAGAACTTCAAAATAATAACTGAATTGAACAGGGAATATCATTTTTTTGACAAGATACTCCCCCTCCCGCATCCCCGGTGGATCATGCAGTACCGCCTCAAGGACAAAGAAAACTACCTAAACATTTATAAAGATGAACTGACTAAGGCCTATGAGGAAGCGGAATGAACAGCAGACTCGTATCTACAATTCTGGCACAGAACAAACAAAGAGAAGAACTGACACTCTCAGATGAAGCCTGCCCCAGCAGCAGGGGACTCCGGTTCACTCCGGAAAACCAAAACAGGAATCAGGATGATATCCGCAGTTCTTTTACAAGAGATACAGACAGGATCATACACTCGTCCTCCTATACAAGATATGTCGACAAGACCCAGGTCTTTTATCTCTTTCAAAATGATAATATCACCCACAGAGTTCTCCATGTTCAGCTAGTATCCAAAATTGCCAGGCATATTGGGCGGGCTCTCAAACTCAACGAAGATCTCATAGAAGCCATCGCTCTGGGACATGATTTAGGACACGTTCCTTATGGACATGACGGCGAACGCCATCTGAATGCTCTTTGTGAAGAGCAGAACATCGGGTATTTCACACACAACGGTCAAAGCGTCAGAACTCTAACAGAATTGGAAAACAACGGCAGAGGTCTGAATCTGACAATACAGGTTCTTGACGGCATCCTTTGTCATCAGGGAGAGTTTTTGCATGAGATCTATTTGCCGGAAAAAAATAAAAATGCCGCCAGAGTCATGGAAGAATACCACAGCTGCTTCACAGTCAGGGGAGCCTCCAAAACACTGCGTCCCATGACCCTGGAAGGCTGTGTTGTCAGGGTCTCTGATATCATTGCCTGCATTGGAAGAGATATTGAGGATGCCATTACCATTGGGATGCTAAAACGGGAAGAAATACCTACTGAGGTGCGAAAGATTCTGGGAGACAGAAACGACAGAATCATCCGGGCCCTGTCTTTTGACCTCATCGAACAGAGCTATGGAAAAAAAGGACTTTCTTTCTCAAAGGAGATCCACAAGTCCATGAGTGAACTTCTTCAATTCAACTACAAAAGAATTTATATGAATCCCGATAAAAAGACAGAAGACGGAAAAATAGAAAAGATGTTTCGTTACCTCTATCAGGCCTATCTGAAAGAACTCATCACCCAGGATGAAAACAGCTATATCCACAAATGGGCACATCTTAAGATGAAGCCTTCTTATATCAAAGACAATCCACCCGAACGGATCGCCATAGACTATATTGCCAACATGACAGACCGTTATTTTAATGAAGATTTTCGCCGCAGGGTCATTCCCGAGAATTTCGGATTCAAAATCTGAAGAATGCCGGAAGACCGGCAGATTCACAAAGCGCCCTTCTACCCGATGATATGACCTAAAGAATAGACCGCTGATTTTAGCTATTCCTTGAAATTTTTAACAAGCAAGACCTGATTTCCCTTGCTGTTATATTCTACTTTATCAAAAAGAACCCGGGTCATATTAATTCCTCTACCATGGGTCATAAATTCCTGTTCCACCGAGTGATCCACCATTCTCATGGTAGATTTATAATCAAAGCCAACCCCTTCATCGCGTACCAGGTACTGGACATAATCCGAATTCAAAACATAGTCAATCCTGACCATTCTATCCTTGTATAGAGGATCAACCTGCCTTTCTCTGATAAAATCAAGATAGCGGTTTTCCTTCAAGGCCTGGGACTTTTCTTCAAATGTTATGTTCAAATTTCCATGCTCAATAGCATTGATGATAATTTCCTGAAGACCCATCTTAATCATAAGGGAACTCCCTGAATCCATATACTTATTTAAGGCACTGGTGAGTCTGGTCGTGACATCATCAATGGCAATGATGTAATTTTCGATGGATAACTGCAGTTTCTCCTGCTCAATGCAGCGGATAAGACGGTTAGCCTTCATCTTCTCAGCCCTGCAGATGTACTCGATTTCTCCATCATCGGAATCTACATAATCAATATGGAATTCCAACTCCTCCGGTTCTCCCGTCCTGGGGTCATTAATAACGGAATGGAAAAAGGCAGACTCCTTCTCGCTGCTCAACTGTCTGAGGTTTTCAAGAAGGATTTGCCTCGAGACACCCTTATTTTCTATGTTAGAAAACTTCCCCAGGAGATCGGGAAAGGAAAGGTCAATTTCTTCTTTCGCCAGATGAAAATACTGGCTGGCTTTTTTATTATAGGAAAGGAATTTATAATCTTTGGATAGGGAAAAAACAGCCTGATCGACCCCTTCGGCCAGATGTCTGTATTTTTGCTCAGACAGTTGAAGCTTCTTATGGGTTGACTGAAGGATATCATGGGTGTCATTCAAGCGGTTTTGGGTCATTATATAGTCCACAAGGATGGCAATGATTATGATGAACGACATAAATGACAGTCCTACTGATAGACGTGAAAACCTAAAACCATTCAAGTAGAAACTGTGGCCGAAATGAAAAAAGATCAGATCATCGATGGCCGTAAATGTGGCTATAAAATTCCCGAAAGCTATGAGAATTGTTTTTATATTTGCCTTATTTATAACGATGGAAATAGCCGACATGATGACCAGAACAAAGATACAAAATCCCATAACGAGGTCTCGCACTGAGAGGAGTATTCCCTCCTTTCCCCGGGCAAAATTTCCTGGTGTCAACTGGGCAATATCCGATGCCTCGCTGAGAGAGATAAATAGTTCCGGCTTAATGAGACTCACAACAGTCAACAGTACGGCGGCACCTAAGCCGATATAGGCCATCTTTTCAACGGCCTTTGAAATGAGCGTGGCCTTCTCCATCAGTGCCGATGAGAACATAAGCAGGGTGAACATAAAATAAGAGGCGGTCATCTGCCCGGCGAAATGAAATATCCGGCCTTCTTCATACAACCCCAACCAGCCATAGATGATGAGCAAGGACTCAAAAAAGACGAAGAACATGGCGGTTAGACTGAACAGAAAACCAGTTGAATAAATTTTATTATGAAAATTCTTGTAAAGAAACAGATAGATTATAACAACCGACATGGTCATAAAGAAACAGAAAATAGGGATCATTAATTGGATGGCATCGAAAAGAGAATAATCCCAATTCATCAAAGACTCCACGAGTTGGTATTGTTGTATTATACAGGGAAAATACCATAGCATCCTTATAATTTTTACATCTTATTCTTTTTTTAATTCCTTTTAGAACTTAATATTTAAAAAAGATTAAAACCATTTGCCAAACTTTGAAAAGCATAGTATAAAGGATTCAAGCAGCAGGTGTTCTAACACACTAAAACTGTCAAGGAGAAAATATGTCAAAAACTACAAAAACTTTCTCAATAGCCCCAGATGGTGTAGACCCCGCCAAGGTCCCCACTAGGGAACTCTGGACCGGCAAGAAGATTCCGGCCATTGGCCTTGGAACCTTTGGATCCGATCGTTTTAACATGCAGGATATAGCCGATGCTGTTCTAGGAGCCATTGAAGTAGGATTCAGACACATAGACTGCGCTTCAGTGTATGGAAATGAAGACCTTATAGGAAATTCACTAAAAATAGCCATGGATGGGGGGATCAAAAGAGAAGAGCTCTGGATCACTTCCAAGGTTTGGAACGATAAGCATGATGATGTCATCAATTCCTGTAAAAAGTCTCTAAAAGATCTGCAGCTGGATTATCTTGACCTCTACCTTATCCATTGGCCCTTTCCTAATTTTCATGCTCCAGGATGTGATGTCGATTCAAGAAGCCCCGATGCAAAGCCCTACATCCATGAAAACTACATGAAAACCTGGAGACAGATGGAAAAACTGGTTGAAATGGGACTTGTCAAACACATCGGAACGTCCAATATGACAATTCCTAAACTCAAACTGGTCTTAAGAGATGCAAAAATCAAGCCTGCCTGCAATGAAATGGAGCTCCATCCACACTTTCAACAACAGGAGTTATTTGACTATGTAAGAGAAAACAATATTGTTCCTATCGGGTTCTGCCCTATTGGATCACCCAACAGACCAGACAGAGACAAGACGGATAAGGACACTGTGGATATTGAAGACCCTGTTGTCAAGAAGATCGCGGCCCGTCTGGGAGTTCATCCTGCCGTAGTCTGCCTGAAGTGGGCAGTCCAAAGAGGACAGATTCCAATCCCATTTTCAGTCCATAGGGATAAATATCTGAGCAATTTGAAACTCACTGTTGAAAATCTCCTCAGCGAGGAGGACATGGCGGAACTCTCCAAAATTGATAAGAACTGCCGCCTCATCAAAGGACATGTATTTCTCTGGAAAGATGGCCAGACCTGGGAAGACCTCTGGGACATGAGTGGGGAAATTACCCCTCCCTAGATTTTAATTCCAAGGGGAGGTTTTCCAATTGAGACGGCCTCCCTGCCCCCTTCTCTTGAGCACTTTTTCTTCCTGGCCTATAATCCTTTTAGATTCATATGAAAAAAGATTCTTCGCGCATATTTCAGTACATTCACTTCCTGCGGCAAATCGTTCAGCGCTTTATCGATGATGCGGGGCCTCAAAGGGCAGCCGGTCTGGCATACTCTACCCTAATGGCAATTGTTCCTCTCCTGGCCATTCTCATAGGTTTTGGCGGTCCTATCATGACAGATGATTCGGTACAATCTTTTATTGCCGAAACACTCCTGCCTGTAATGCAAGATCCCATTAAAAACGCAATCCTCGATTTTGCAGAGAACAGTAAACGATTGGGTTTCCTTGGAACTCCCATATTCATTATCACAGTACTGAATCTATTGAATAACATAGAATTAACTCTGAATCATATTTTCAGAGTGGGCACCGATAGAAAAATTATCAACCGCATTGCCACCTATACGGCGGTCATCATATTCGCGGGTATGTTCATATCCGCCAGCATCACTCTTTCGGGAGATATGATCAATCTGGTTCTTCAAAAATTGGGGTACTCCTGGTTCTATCCCCTTTTCCAAAAGAGGATGGCTTCATTTCTCTTTATTTTTCTGGGACAGTTTATTCTTCTGACCATCATACCCGGTCGCAGAATCCATTCCTTGAGTGTCTTTGTAGCTGCCACAACTGGAACCATTTTATGGGAGCTCTCCAAACGGCTTTTTGGATTCTGGGCAACCCAGTCCGTCCGTCTATCGATCATCTACGGATCACTCTTTATGGTCCCCCTCATGTTGATATGGCTGATGCTGGTTTGGATGAATCTCCTTCTCATGGCAGAACTGGCTTATGTTCACCAACACCGCAGCTATTTCTCCCTGAAGAGTATAAAAACAAATGCTCCTGCAGAAGCTCTGATAAATAGCCTCAGGCTCTTCTCGATGATTACCAGGGCCTTTAAAAACGGACAGGCCCCTCCCGATTTATTTGAACTGTCCCAAATCCTAAATATGCCCGAAAGGAATGCTGAAAAACTGCTTTTACCCTTATTGGAACAGGGAATTCTCTACAAGGTCATTCTTGAAAACAAAAATACTGGCTTTCTCCCTTCGAGACCCCTCAATACTATTGAATTAAGATCACTGCTCCATGCCCTTTGCAATTATAGCAATCCCATACCGGGATACGAAGAAGATCCTCTGATCAAAGCTGTGTTTTCAGAAGTCACAGATTGCCTTGGTGATAAAAAAATTGAAGAAATACTCGAAAAGTATGAATAAAGTATCCCCGAAAAGCAAAAAAGACAGAAAAAAAATCGGAGCTTTCTTCACGCCTCTCTGGATCGCAGAGGAGATGATCAGAGCCTATGATATACACAAGAAGTGGGCATCTGGAGCCTCTGTTCTTGATCCCACAGCCGGAAACGGCAGACTTCTGGAAGCCCTGATCAGGGTTTGTCAGAAGGACAGGGTTCCTCTGACCTCCCCCATGCTTAATCGGCTCAGGGGGTATGAAAGAGAAAAAGCCTTTACCCTGGATTTCAACGACAGGATGGAAAACGAGTATGAACTGAAGATCCAAAAGGAGATTCTGGTCCATCAAGATTTTCTGAAGGTATCCCCTCAATCATGGGATATTCTTCTTGGAAATCCACCCTGGTTGAATTTTACAGATGTGCCCGATGAGGACAAAGAAGAACTCAAGGTCTGGTTTAAACGGTATGGACTCATCAATAGTGGAAAAAAAATTCTCCTGGGTCATTCCAGAATTGATCTGGCAGCCTTGATCATTCAAAAAGCGATGCAGGATCATCTCAAACCAGGAGGAGAAGGCTATTTCTTCATTCCCCTATCCCTACTTCTCAATGAAGGGGCACATAATGCCTTCCGCAAAGGAATCCTCCAAGGAGATCGCTTCTGTTTCCAGGAAATCAGAGACTTTGGTACCAACAGGGTTTTCCAGGAAGTGAGTACACGCTGCGGTTTCTCGGTCCTAAAGAAATCAGAACCCCAAGAGGAGAGGATTCCCTACCTGACCCTCTCTGAAACAGGCCAGTGGACCAGCGAAATATGTGCTCCCGTAGGAGAAGCGGGAAGCTCCTATAGGATACAGGACGATATTCTCCCACCGTCCCTGATCCGGATATCTCGTGACTCCCGTCCCAGACAGGGCATCAACACTGGTGGCCGAAATCATATTTTTATCTTCGATGCAATGGAAAAACTCAATGCGGGTATCCTGCGGATGCAGAATAAGAGGGGAGAATTCCTTTTACCGGAAGATCTTGTTTATCCTCTTATCACAAACCGTCAGTTTAGAAACGATGCCCCTCCCAACCGCTTTGTCTTTCTTCCCTACAACAAAATGGGTAAGGCCCTTGATGAAGAAGAACTCAAATCCTATCCTCACGCCTGGCAATACCTGCAGGACCACAAGGATCAGCTAACCAACAGAAAAGGAAGTATGCTGGGCAGTACCATGAAAAATGGAAGATTCTGGACACTCTTAGGCGTAGGCCCCTACACCTTCTCATCCTGGAAAATTGTCTGGGAAGCCTATGGTAAAAAAGAGTTCAATCCACGGATTTTCAACAACTATGAGGGAAAGATATGGATTCCAAACCAGGCGCTTCAGGCAGCTTGTTCATTTGAAACAGAAGAAGAAGCCACGAGAGTCCTGAGTGAATTGAAGCATCCAGGCATTAATAGAATTTTAAAACAACAGAATATGGAGGGAACCTGTAATTGGGCTCAACCGGGCCGAATCTCACACTTCATGCAGCTAGAGGACCATCAGTAGCTGTATTTTAATTTCATCCCGGCTTCCCATGAATTCGTTTCCTGAATATTCGTAGTTCCATTGGAAACTTCATTGAAGATTCCCAGTTTCCAGTTTTCAGTAAACTGATACCCTGCTCCTATGGAATACTGGGCCATACTGACATCATTCAATTCACTCAGAAAAAAGAAATCAAAATTTAAATCTACCAGAAGTTTTTTGAACAAAGCCTGATTTTTAAAGAGGTACCTCAACAGGGCATCCTCAAAGTAGACACCTGCAACAAAGGCGCTGCTGATCTCAAGATCCCCACGACCATCCTGCTGCGTGCTGTCTTCATGAAGGAAAAGGTATCCGATGCCCATCTTAGCTCCCAAAATGAGCCGGTTCTCCATGGTTTCGGCAAAATAACCCCGGATATGAAGAGTCATATCGAATTGATGGTCTAACATATCGATGTTATCGTCGTTATGAACGGCTCCCCGGTAACGGGCGGCAACTCCAAATTTGCGTTCCGATTCATTAAAGAAATATTCTGTCTCTGCAAAAATCCGGGAAAAGGGATGTTCCGGAGTACTGACTTCTCCGGTCAAGACCAGGCCGTTCTCCACATAGACGGGCTGAGTCAATCCATATGAACCGCCTAAAGTGAAAGCAAAAGACCTTCTATAAAGTCCTGGATTCTCTCTCTGTGCTTCAGATAACAGTTCTCTGGCAAAATCAGGAGAGATGATCTCTTGTTCTTCAGGGATATAAAAATCGGTGAAGTTCGGAGTCTCCGTGTCTATTTCAGAACCCGTATCCTGCCCTTCATCCAAGAGAATGATCTCAAAAACAGATTGTCTTAACTCCTGGAGTGAACGCTCATTGGGCGCCAGTGCTGTAGCTGCATCCAAATAGGCCAGGGCATTTTTGTATCGGCCATTGGAAATTTCACCCAGAGCCAGGTCGATTAGACTATCCTTTCTATACTCCTGTTCCAGAAAATCTGATTCCAAGGACGTCCCTGTCTGTGCCGTGATTAAAAACAGAGGATATAAGATAAAAAGGCCTAATAGAACACACTGTTTCAGCCTGGAGCCTCCTCAGACTGCCCTGCGAACCCCGTCCATACCGGAGACTCTGGAAAACCGGGAAAAAGAAGAGACCAATTTCCCCGGACAGTCCCCTCCGTCAAGGCCTCCTTCAGCTCTTTTAGAAAACGGCTGCGGGGAACATCACAGGCCCCCAGAGAGCCTAGATGTTCCGTATGCTGCTGACAGTCGATAAATGCAAACCCCTTATGTTGGAGAAAGCAGCTCAAGGCAATCAAGGCAGTTTTAGAAGCATTGGCAGAGAGAGCAAACATGGATTCTCCAAAAAAGACACGTCCTAAAGAGAGTCCATAAAGACCGCCGGCAAGACGTCCCGCTTCCCAGACTTCCACCGAATGGGCAAAGCCAAGTTCATGAAGAGAGCAGTAGGCCTCGAGCATCTCAGATGAAATCCAGGTTCCATCCTGGCCTTTCCTTGGAACTTTGCCACAACCTGTCATGACATCTCTAAAAGCCCGGTCCAAAGTTAGCGTAAACTTTCCGGATTTCAAGACTTTTCTCATGGACCGGCTGACCTTCAGATTTTCATGGTATAAGACAAATCGGGGATCAAGACTCCACCAGAGGATCTCCTCTCCTTCATTAAACCAGGGAAAAATCCCCTGGACATAGGCGGAAAGTAGTAGACCGGGAGACAAATTTCCACCGACTCCGACAATTTCATCTTCCCAGGTCTCCTCTGGAGGAAAAGGAAAATACTGATCATATTCCAGCCAGGGAAAATCCTCATCCCTCACTGGGAAGGACCTCGATCGTGACAACACCGTCCTTCAGATCGGCTTTTGCCTTTCCCCCCGACACCAGACTACCGAAAAGAACTTGATCTACAAAGAAGGTTTTAATCTTATCATCTATGAGCCTGGAAATATTACGGGCCCCATATTCCCGGGAGTATCCTTCAGCCGCCAGATAGGCAATACAGCTGTCACTCACCTCCAGGGTCACATGTCTGGCTGCCAATTGCTTCTCAAAACTGGACAGTTCTTTTTTAACAATGGAAATGACAACATCATCGGGAAGATTGCCAAAGGTTATAATCTGGTCCAGTCTGTTTCTGAACTCGGGTGTAAAGATTCTATTCACCTCATCATTGACAACTTGTGCATTGATGATCCTATCACCGAAACCAATCTGGCTTTTCCCCAGATCTCTGGCTCCCGCATTAGAAGTCATGATGATAACGGCATGACGGAAATCCGCCTTGCGTCCCATATTGTCTGTGACCGTGGCATAATCCATCATCTGGAGAAGAATATTAAACACATCTGGATGAGCTTTCTCAATTTCATCCAGAAGCAGTACAGCATGGGGATTCTTACGAATCGTATCCGTAAGAAGACCCCCCTCTTCATATCCCACATAGCCGGGAGGAGATCCTATGAGCCTTGAAACCGTATGCTTCTCCTGGTATTCACTCATATCAATTCTATGAAGAGAGACCCCCAGTTCAGACGCCAATAACCTGGCCAATTCAGTTTTACCAACCCCTGTGGGTCCAACAAACAGGAAGGAGGCAACAGGCTTATGGTCTTGCCTGAACCCGGCTCTAGACCGTCTTATCGCCAGAGTAACCGCATCTACGGCCTCATCCTGGCCAAAGAGGTTCTTCTTTAACTGTTTATCCAAATCCCTCAGTTTATCTGTTTCATTGGCAGACACGCTCTTTTCCGGGATTCTGGCAATAGAAGCCACCACTTTTTCAATATCCTGCTCAGACACTTCCGGTAGAATCTCACTGTCGGGAGAATCTCCATCGGCCTTTTCTTTTTCCTGTTTCAGCGCCTTCCAGGCTCCTGCCTCATCAATCAGATCGATTGCCTTATCGGGAAGATGCTTTTCATTTATATACTGATCTGAAAGTCTGACAGCAGCTTCCAGAGCCTCATCTGAGAACTTCACTCCATGATGAATTTCATACACATCCTGAAGACCTTTCAAAATTTGAAGGGTCTCATCAACGGTTGTTTCCGGTATATCAACTTTTTGAAACCGTCTGGCAAGGGCGTGATCTTTTTCAAAATGCTTTGAATACTCATCATAGGTAGTACTGCCAATGCAGCGCAGCTGCCCCTTAGCCAAAGCGGGTTTTAATAAGTTCCCCGCATCCATACTGCCGCCGGAAACCGCTCCGGCTCCGATAATGGTATGAATTTCATCAATAAATAGAATGGATTTGTTTACTTTTTCCAGGTCCTTAAGGACCCTCTTCATCCGCTCTTCGAAGTCTCCCCGAAAGCGTGTTCCTGCCAGAAGGCTGCCCATATCCAGAGAAAAGATCTTGAAACCTTTTAGAAAGGAAGGAACTTGATCATTCACGATTCTGTATGCCAATCCTTCGGTCAGGGCGGTCTTCCCAACACCCGGTTCTCCTACATGAACCGGATTATTTTTGAGCCTGCGAGAGAGAATCTGTATGGTTCTTTCAAGAATTTCATCCCGTCCGATAAGCGGCTCAAGTTTGCCTTCTTCGGCTAAACGGGTCAAATCGGTTGTATATTGAGCCAGAGCTGACTTACTCTTCCGGTCCTGCCTGTGTCCCCGGCTCTCTTGGGAGGAGATCTCTTCGGCCGCCTCTTCCGAATCGGAGTCCATGAGGCCCTCTTCATCCACCGGCTCCTCATAGGGATGGGACACGAGACTGAGAAGCTCCAAGCGGTTCACTCCAGATTTTCTCATATAATAAGAAGCAAAACTTTCCGGTTCATCCAATATGGCCACCAGCAAATCACCAATGTTGATAATATCTTTGCCGGCAGAACTCATCTGCAGCATGGAGCGTTCTATGATGTTCTGTAGCCCCTCGGATTGTATCGGTTCGGCCCCGGTGACAACCTCAATGTTTTTAGAAAAGAACTCTTCAAGTTCTTCTAGAATAAGGTCCGGGTCTCCCCCGCAGGATTCAATCAATTCCCGGGGAGCATCAAAATCTAGAGTCGTGAAAAGCAGATGTTCAGGGGTAAAATATTCATGCTTTCTGCTTCTGGCTTCCTGATAAGCCGCATTAACGATAATCTGAAGTTCCTGACTGATATCCATAGATTAAGCCTTCTCCATGACGCATTTCAGAGGATATTCGCGTCGTTTTGCAAGCTCTTTCACCTGTTTAACTTTCGTCGAAGCAATATCGTAGGTATACAGACCTACCATACCCCGGCCCTTCTTATGCACATCCAACATGATCCTGGTTGCATCTACGGGCTGCTTATGAAAAATAGTCACGAGGACCTCAACTACAAAATCTTGAGTAGTGTAATCATCATTTAGAAGGAGGACTCTGTACATATCCGGCTCTTTGAGGCCGTCGTCCACCTGGTTTAGAAATTCGCTGTCAAAGCTGTTTTGTCCTGCCATATTCTTAATGTACTGATTTTTTGGGCCTCTATCAATCTTTTTGAATGTGCCTCTTCTTTTTTAAAGAGGAAAAAGAAGTAATTAGAATCATCTTCGGGATAATCTGTGAGACATGATTTACTTTTAACATTCCTGGTACTATACTTGAGTAAGAAAAGATTCAATGCGGAGAGAATGTTATGACATATATCAAAAAATGTTTCTTCAATATCAGGCCTCTGAGTCTTCTGGTTTTGATGTTTTTTTCCCTGACCATTAGTCTGACTGCGAATGAAAGCTTTTATAGTGATTACTCTGAAAGCGAAAGGCTTGTTATTGCCGGGGCCTATCTGGCAGTGGGAGAACAGTACAGTGAATTGGGAGAAAGCGATAAGGCATCAGCATATAAACGCATGGCCGATGAGATTTTCCCTGGAATAGAATCAAAGGAAGTCATTCCTCTAAAAGCCCCTGAGGAAACCGGACAGATAAACGCTTCTGCTCCTGTAAGACCCAGCGGCAAAGAATCGGCGGCAGTACAGTATTTCTTTGGTAAATTGATGAGAGCCGTTTTTTCAGAAAATGAAAAAGACCTGTCTTCACTCCTCTCAACCAGACTCTATCTGCCTGGTTATGATGATGGTGTCTCCAAAAATGATGTTCAGGAATTCATTCATAAAGCCTTCATGAAATACCCTTTGGATGAGACCGATCCGGCATCTATCTATAAACTGGATAGGATTTTCATTAGATCAGAAGGTAATTCCTGGGTAGCCAGTGTTAATTTGACAGAAGAGGGCATCAATGTTTTTGATAGGGAGTTTGGCTTCTACGGAACTCTTCAAAAATTTTACTTTAGAGAATACAGAGAAGGTTGGCGGCTTATCGCTGTGAGCGCCGAATAGACAGTATAGATTTTATATTTTTTACGGGGTGCTTTATGGCACCCCTTACTTTTACAACATATCCACAGTCCGGAGGTAATGCCCGGGAGAAGAGCGCTGTCCACAGTGTTATTTTCTGACACTCTTTGCAGGCATTGAACCGATTGACATAAACTGTACAACGCTTGCTTTCTTCCTCCAGAAACCGGCAGGGCTTGTCATAATCAATGACAAGAGATCCCCCGGGAATGAAGTGTTTTTCATAGCAGCATTTACCACAGCCATGGCACAATAATTCCCATTTCTCATTCCAGGCTTCGGCTATTTTTTTCACACTCATTTCTTCACTCAGCATTTAGGATTCAGTATTCCAAAGGAGCATAAAACCCCATTTCATCCCTGCCACTCTTCTTGATAAAGTTGACCTCAAGGGAAAGAGGGATATAGGCTCTACCAAAATCGGTATAGGCCAATGAATCATAACTCACAGTATAATAACCATTCACATCACTTCTGACCTGTTCCAGAAGGGGCAGAATTCCGCGGGGTTGAAAGAGGTACTGACTGGTACCACCTGTTTCTCTGGCGATAAAATCCAGCTCATCATTTCTTTTTTGGGCATCCAGATAAACTGGATAAAATGAAATACCGTTATTCTTCATATACTGAGCCATGTCCTGCAGACCATAGCGGATAAAGGTGTCGGGATGAATATTTCCATCGGTGAGAAAGACAAGAGCCTTCCTCTTTCTACCGGGAATCAGATGGGAGGCTCCCAGCCTGAGACTTGAGGCAACATCACTTTCTGGACTCCAGCCATCCATCATCCTTTCTAGAGCATCAAGAGTATTATCTCCGGGTTCTGCCAGCAGTTGGGGTGCATCCATTGCACCAATGAGGTAGTGCTCATCTCCTGGATTCAAATGACGGAATAATTCCCTAACACCGTCTCTCATGACCTCATCACGGCTCTGGAGACGACTGCTCTTGTCCACAACAACAGCCAGGCTCAAATCATTATTATCGTATCCTGTATAGGACATCTCAAAATTTTCAATGTTTCGATCTTTTTCTCTTATAAAGAAATTCAATTTATCCAGACCGACAACTGGTTTTCCCCAGCGGTCCTCCACTGTAAAATCCACGTGAACCTGAGGATATTCATCTGTGACTACACGGTTAATCCTCAAAAAAAGACCGGCATATAGGGTGGAAACATCTGTCATAACAGACACAGAGTTCCTGTCAAAATCGGCTGAAATGATATTCCCGTTTTCATCCTGACAGATGCTGAGAACCCGCTTCCCCTTCCCTCCAAGATCGGAGGAGACGGCAAGAACGTCGTTTTCCAGGTTATAGACCATGATCCTGCCCGCATCGGCAATTAAAAGAGAATCATCTGATGTAAACAGGAGTCCTTCTGGGGATGTCAAACCCTCGCGGATAAGGGGTTTCAGATAGTTTCCACTTTCATCAAAAACCTCAATGCGTCCGGTTTTTGAATCGGCTACATAAACATTGCCGTTTCTCAAGGCAATTCCGCTGGGACCTGCCAAACCGGAATAATCCGCCCGCCGCTCACCAAAGCTTAGGATGAATTCCCCTTCCAGGTTAAACTTACTGATCCTTCTGTTCCCCCACTCTGAGACATAGATATAACCGTCCTCGGAGACTGCCAAATATTGAGGGCCCAGAAGCTGACCAGGCTCCCGGCCTTTTGAACCGATTGTCAGGACTCTGAAACCATCCGGACTGCAGACTGAAATTTGATCAGCCCCATATTCTGAAATAACAAGGTTATCATCGGGTAGAAAGGCGATGTCCCAGGGTCTGTCAAATCCCAGCAAGCCACCGGCCAGAACGTGATGGATTCGCCCCGTTGTTGTGATTCTTATAAGATTCCCATTAAGATAGGACAGAAGATAAAAGCTTCCGTCCCTCTTGGGAGAGGCTGCCACAGACACCGGTCTGTTGTAGTAGTTGATACCGGCCTGTTCCCTGGGTATTTCGAAGAGTTCTACAAGTTTACCACTGGACTTCAACTCTCTGGCCAGACCTCTGCGGTCTGTGATAATTTCGACAAAACTAAGCAGTGCAGAACCGGCATTTCCTCCGGAGATAATATTGTCCCATTCATTCAGAGCCGCTTCTTCAAATCCCGACTGATAATAACTTCTTCCCAGCCAGAAACGGGTCAGATCATTATCATTATCCATGGCTAAAGATTTTTCAAAAGAGAGTATGGCCTTATTATAGAGTCCCTGATGGTAAGAGATGACACCCCAGCGCAACTCTTCTGCGGCCCGGATTGCCACAGAATCGGAAACCTGATTCTGCTGAGCCGGAAGAAGAGCCGAGAAGAAGAAAAAGAAGAGGAGAATAAGTGGCTTAAAATCGATCATACTGCTCTATCATTTTCAAATGCCCCTTACAAATTGGTTCATCCCCACCGGCTTTCAAGGCCTTTTCAGCATAAATTTTAGCTTCTTTTAATTTCCCTGTTCTAAACAGTGCCCAGGCCAGAGAGTCCATATAATTTCCATTATCAGGCTGGATGGACAATGCCATCTGACAATATTCAACAGCTTTTTCCGGATTAATGCCCTCATCGGCCATGATATAACCCATAGAATTCAATGTATTGGCATTCTCAGGGTCTAACTCCAATGAGCGCGAAAGAAAGTCAATGCTCTCTTCCACTTTCTTCTGGTTCCACAGGGCATACCCCAGAGAAGTGAAAATCTGGCAGGATTCGAATCCGTCCTTCAAGACTTTTTTGAGCTGATTTTCTGCACCCTTGAAATTCTTAGTTATATTATAGACATAACTGAGGACCATTCGGCATTGATAGATCCGGATAAGCGAACTGTCCCTTTCCGCGGCTTTTTCTAAATAAAAGACAGCGGCACTGAACTCTTCCAGTCGTGTGTAACAAAGCCCCATCAAATAAGCCAACTCAGGATCATCCACAGGGTCGATATCCTCCGAAAGCAAAGTATCAAGAGCTTCCTGATATAAGCCATTATTATATAGATTCAGCCCGTCTTCCCGAAAAGTCATCAGCAGACAGACCCGGCTTTTTCAGAGAGTTTCCCGATATGAGGAACGATAGACGGTGCCAGGGAAATTGCAGAAATAGAAACATGACCCGATTGTACGGCCTTAACATCAGATCCTTCGTCGTTTTCCGACTGAATCAGGTTTCCCTTGAGAAAACAATAAGTCCCTTCGTCTCTGGGAGATTGAAACATAACAACTTCATCTTTATAGATTCTCCGGGCAGGCCGGCACCATTTCATTTCGCAGGTAACATCCATTTTCTCTGGAAAGTTCATATTAAGGAAACAACCCTCTTCCCAAAGGGATACCAGTTTTTCCAAAGAGGTCGATATATATTCGGAAATCGAATCAAAATCAAAGGGAGGAACAAACTTATTCATTGAAATGGCAATGGAAGGAGTGTTTTTTAAAGCCCCCTGCCTGGCTGCTGCAGCCGTGCCGGAATAAAGGATGTCGGTTCCCATATTCGGTCCAATATTGATTCCAGATAAAATCACATCGAACTCTTCCTCCAGATAGCCACCCTGACCGTAGACAATACAATCAACGGGAGTTCCGGAGCAGCTGAATAAACGCGGTTCCTTCTGCTTAATTTTAACTGGTTCTTTCAGAGTAATGGAATGAGAATAACCACTACGGTCTCCATCGGGAGCCATGACCCAGACATCATGATCACGGGATAATATATCTCTGAGACTCAATATACCGGGACTTTGAATCCCGTCATCGTTGGTGATTAATATTTTCATGAAATTTTACTCTTTTTCCTGTAACGCTTTGAGACCTGATACGGGAGTGCAGATGAAATAATCCGCCTTGAAACCGAATATCCGGTCATATTCTTCAAGATGCTCGTCGTATAATGGAATATTATTAACATTTATCAGGTTGATTGTACAGCCGCCAAACCCGTTCCCAATCATGCGGGAACCCAGAACACCATTGGTCTCAAAGGCCCTCTTGACAAGCCAGTCCAACTCGGGACAGGAGATTTCAAGCATATCTCTCAAACTTTCATGGGATCGATACATCAGCTTACCAGCCAGGGTCAAATCATTATGTTCCAGGGCTGTCTTGAGTTCCCTAACCCGGTTATTCTCTTCAATAATATGAATTGCCCGCCGTCTGAGATGTTCAGGAAGCTGATCCAGTTCGGACCTCACATCAAGGATGGTAACATCCCTTAGAGCAATATGACGCCCATAGCTGTTCAGCAGCGTCTTGCATTCATCAAAATCATGCTTTAGATCATCCGCCTCTCCATACCCTATACCATTGGGAACATTGGAATCGGTAACCAGAAGAATGATAGGCTTAAAATCCATGTCTATGGTATGGATATCCATTGTCTTCGTATCGATCAGCAGAGCTTGGTCAGCTTTTGCAAAATAGGACACAGCACAGGCTGCCAAACCCGGGTCCTTGTTCATAAATTTCAATTCTGATAAACGGGCAGATTCGACAAGTTGTATGTCGGAGATAGTAAAGTCATAGAGCTTTTTGAGAGCCGAAACCAACGCTAAAGTCAATGAAGAGGATGAACCGAGGCCAACCTGCTCTGGAATTTCACTTTGGATCGCGATATCCAGTCCTTTAACTTGACATCCGAGCTGCAACATAACCGCCACGGCTCCCTTCACATAATTTGCCCAGCGATCCTCTCTCTTGTACTTTAGACCAGATAATGAGGACTTTTTTCTTTCGTTATACGTAGCAGAATATACTCTGAGAGAATTGTCGTCCCGTTCCGAAATAGAAACTTCAAGAAACTTGTTCACGGCTACGGCAAGGACAAATCCTTCAAAGTACTCCGTATGCTCCCCCATAAGATTAAGCTTTCCGGGTACCCGAACGATGACATCCGGTTCTTTTCCATAGATATTCTTATGAAGGGTATGTAAATCTTCCATGTTCAGCCTTAAATTCTGATGTTAAAAACCCACTATCATAGTAAGTCATGTTCATCAAGAATTCAATCAAAAAACCAGAGACAAAAATTTAGGCCAAAAAAAACCACTCCTCAAAAGGAGTGGATTTAGTACATTCATCGAATCTAAAAAGCTTAATTCAGTCTTTGCTTTTGATTCCGTATTTTTTGTTGAATCTTTCAACACGTCCTGCTGTATCTACCAGTTTCTGTTTACCCGTATAAAAAGGGTGGCAGGAACTGCAGATTTCAACTTCCATATCCCCATGAGTAGAACGAGTTTGAATCACATTTCCACAGGCACATTTGATCGTAGCATCCAGATATTCGGGATGTATTCCTTCTTTCATAATTCTTTATCCTCCGTCGGTTCTCCGCTTCAAAGAACCTAAAACTTCCTAGGCCGAATTCATCGACTTCAGGAACGCCTCATTATTCTTGGTTTTCCTCATTTTGTCAACAATCATTTCGGTACATTCCATATCATCCATGGGATTCATGACTTTTCTTAAGAGCCACATCTTGTTCAGTTCTTCACTGCTGAGAAGTAGGTCTTCTTTTCTCGTACCGGATTTTTTAATATTGATAGCCGGGAAGACTCGTTTATCGGCCAAGCGCCTGTCCAGAACCAGTTCCATATTTCCCGTACCCTTAAACTCTTCAAAGATGACTTCATCCATACGGCTTCCTGTTTCAACAAGGGCTGTCGCCACAATAGTCAAACTTCCACCATGTTCAATATTACGGGCCGCTCCAAAAAATCTCTTGGGTTTATGCAGAGCATTAGAGTCCACACCACCGGACAAGATCTTGCCGGAGGTTGGAACAGTCTGGTTATAAGCTCTTGCCAAACGTGTAATAGAGTCAAGGAGAATGACCACATCTTTTTTATGCTCTACAAGGCGTCTTGCCTTTTCAAGGACCATTTCGGCAACCTGTACGTGTCGACTGGCCTGTTCATCAAAGGTAGAGGCGATGACTTCTCCCTGTACGCTACGCTTCATATCGGTAACTTCTTCAGGACGTTCATCAATCAGAAGAACAATGAGTTGAACCCCTGGATGATTTTCTGTGATGGCATTCGCTATTTTTTGAAGAATAACTGTTTTACCCGACCGTGGAGGAGACACAATGAGTCCCCGTTGTCCCATTCCGATGGGGCAGAAAAGATTGATCATCCTCGTTGAAGGATCCGCAATCTTGGTCTCCATATTCAGTCGCTTTGTGGGATATAGGGGCGTCAGATTCTCAAAGGAGACGCGGGACTGGGCCACTCCTGGTTCATCAAAGTTGACATTGACAACACGCAGCATGGCAAAAAAGCGCTCGCCCTCTTTGGGTGAACGGATCTGGCCGTACACGGTATCTCCGGTTTTTAAGTTAAACAGCCTGATCTGGGAAGGTGAAATGTAAATATCATCACTTCCTGGAAGATAGGAGTTTTGAGGAGATCGTAGAAATCCATATCCATCGGGTAGGATTTCCAAGGAACCATAGGCAAAAATGACACCGTTATTTTCGATATGCGCCTTTAGAATTGTAAAGATGATTTCCTGCTTTTTCAGGGTGATCATATCATCACGGCCCAATTCCATGCCTTCTGCATACTTTCTAAGATCAGGCATGGTCATAAGAGAGAGATCATTGATGGTGATTCGAGGCTGATCGGGAGTCGGGAGGGGCTGGTTTCGCATTTGACGGTTCATATCCCGGTTCTGGTCTCTGTTTTGATTTTGATCCCTTCTGCCTTTACCATTTTTTCGTTTGTTATAGGAATTATTGCGTCGGTTCGAATTATCGTTCCTGGAGTTGTCATTCCTGGAACTATCCTCATCACTGCTTTCGCTTTCTTTCGCTGTTTCAGGCGGGGTATTCACTGTAACAGGCTCGCTAGAGGGAGTCTCTACAGCTGGGGCATCAGCCGAAGCTTCATTCAGTACGGCTGTGACTGTTTCTTTAACTGTCGTTTTGCGACGGCCTCTTTTGACAGGGACAACAGACTCCCCTTCGGCAGTCTCAGACGTTTCTGCCACAGTTGCCTCTGGCAGATCTTTCTTTTTAACAACCTTTCGTTTCCTGACAGCAGCCTTCTTGACTGTGACTGTCTTTTCTTTGACCGGTTCTTCGGCGATAGATTCGTCAGAATCAATCACCTGCTCTTTTTCACTTCCAAGATCAAGTTCTTTCTGACTCTCAGAAGTCTCGGATACATCGGACCCGACCTGAGGATCGTCCAGATTCTTCCGGATTATCGCCATAAATTCTCCAAATTATAATGTTGATTTAAAATAAATATATGTCAACTTCTTCAAAATTTTTCTTTGTATAAGTTTAAAAGTGAAGATTAAGACTTGCTTTCAAGGTATGTTTCCCGGAAATTAGGAAAACATTTATGAATCAAATATATTATCAGCTTAGTTTACTGTCAAGAGAAGATTCATTCAAAATTATTTTTTCACAAATTCTCAACGCATTATGAACAGTATCACGGCGGACCTGAGTACGATCACCGGTGAACAAAAACTGCTCTGAATATACATCTCCCTCTTTGAGGGAAGTCGCAATCCACACTGTGCCTACAGGTTTGTCAGGACTTCCACCGCCAGGGCCGGCGATTCCGGACACAGCAACGGAGAGACTGGCTCCGCTTTTAACAAGAGCCCCCCTTGCCATGGCTTCCACAACCTCCCTTGAAACGGCTCCCTTCTCACGGAGCAACGATTCCGGAACATCCAAGACGGTTGTTTTTGCCTCGTTGGCATAGGTCACAAAGCCGCCCCAAACGACATCAGAACTCCCCGATACCTCAGTGAGAGCGGCGCAAATAAGCCCCCCAGTGCAGGATTCAGCCGTAACTATTGTTTTTTTTCTGGAACGGCAGAGATCTAATAGAGAGCGTACAGGGACGTCAAAGGTCATTGTGGTCTTGTTTGAGTTGTTCTACAGGAACTGAGAATACATCCACAGATTCGGGATTACTGATCATATCGCACTTCCCTTCAAATTTGACTCCATCGGCAATTTTCAATTTTGCCGTGCGAATGTTACCAATAACCTGACCGGTTGAAAGCATTTCAAGTTTCTCTGAAGCCTCAATATCACCATAGACAATACCGCCTACAACGATAGAACCGACCTGAATATCTGCCCGGACTTCGGCTCCTTCTTCAATATAAAGGAACCCTTCTGACTCAATACGGCCTTCGTATTTTCCGTCAATCTTAAGAGGTTTGTTAAATTTCATTGTACCCTTGAAAACAGTTTCACTTCCAAGGATTGTGGAAATAGATTCAATATCCTTCAATGATGATGTCATATTATTCCTATTTAGTTGTCATGATAAACACACCGTCCCATTCAGGAGGGGGTGGATTTTCCAGATACATTTTGCACCTGGCATAATATACTTTGGAGGGGCCATCTTCCTGATCTAGCTTCAGAGCATGGGCAAATTTTCCCATTGCTTCGCTAAATTTCCTGGACTTATACAGTTCCCGGCCTTCTTCAAAAAGACTCAGCACTTCTCTTTTGGTTTCAGAGATCATACGATTCCTCCGGAAGGGTTATCCCCTGCACTTATTGTCCTACTTCTTGATTGGATTGTCAATCTTACTGCAGCGCTGGACTGTGCACAACAAATTCAAAGCACAACTCTTGTGTCTGAAAATTGATGCCGTAGATGAACTAAATTTAAAAAAGAATGCCCGAAGGCATTCTTTCAATGGCGGTAAAACCGCTGATTCAAATAAAAGAACCAGATTCCCCAATGAATGAGGAATCTGAGTATTTTGTCTTAAGGACATCTATTTCTAGACCCCGGAGAACCTACTTGCGCAAGGACCAGGCCAGTTTCTTCAATTCTTTACCAGGTCTGAAAACAGTAACTCCGTGACTTTCTACAGGCACGATCTCACCGGTTTTAGGATTTCTGGCTTTTTCCCGACCCTTTCTGGTCCGGATTTCGAAGGTTCCGAAACCTCTCAACTCTACGACCCTGTCATCTTCCAGAGCTTCTTTCACTTCTTCAAAAAAAGAATCAATCACATTGTGAATATCTTTTCTGCTGATAGATGAATTGTCATATATATGCTCAATTATCTCAGCCTTTGTTAGCTTTTCTTCTGACATATCTCTTCTCTAAAAAAATTAGGATTTGATGATTATTAAGCCATTGCAGCAAGAATTTTATGAAGTCTGGACTTCTTTCTTGCAGCCATATTCTTGTGATACAATCCCTTACCTGCAGCTGTATCGATCAGTTTAACAAACTGAGCATAAGCTGCTTCCGCTTTTGGCTTGTCTTTGGCTGTTACAGCCGCTTCAAAAGTTCTGATACTTGTTCTGACAGTACTTCTGATAGTACGATTGTGTGCTCTGGCTTTGAGATTCTGACGATGTCTCTTAGCAGCATTAAGTGAATTTGGCACTTCTACTACCTCCTATGGTTTTTTGTGTCATTAACAGATAACCTTTCGCATTCTTTACCCTAATGGAAAAAATGCTCTACTCTGTTAATCATTTTAATTTACGCTAAATCGAAATCGCTTGGTCTTCTTTCCTGACGTTTGCATTTTTCACATTCAGCAACATGTCTCATCCGTCCATTTTGGAAAATAGACTTCATTTTAATTTCGCCGCCGTCTTCTGAATGGACAAACTTATGTGTACCAGATCCGATACGGGCGTTCTTACTAACTCCTGCCATAATTTGACTCCTATAACACTTTAACAGCTTTTACAAAACTGCAGTTGTTCACGATAAGAAAAGTACATGCATCAAGCACCCTTGCTACCATTACTTAATTCATTAGCAGATGGATATTAACAGGTTTGCAAAGCCACTGTCAACAAGAGGTACCTAAATTTCCAAAGGATTTAACTCCCAGTTCCTTGTTTCCTTATTATAAGAAATTTCCGAGGTCCCAATATCCAACATACGCCCATCAGATCCTATGAGCCTGAGACGTTTTGAAAAAATATTGACCTCTATCACTTTGAAACTGACACCATCCCAATTGATGCGGACACCCTCATTAGGAAGTTTCCGTTTTTCTTCCTGGTAATAGTCGTACTCATAGGACAAGCAGCAAAGGAGTCTCCCGCAGGGACCAGAAATTTTCATTGAGTTGAGAGAGAGATTTTGCTCCTTTGCCATTTTGATGGAAACAGGGCTCAAATGATCGGTGAGACTATGACAGCAATACTCACGGCCGCAGACTCCAAGCCCTCCCAGGACTCTTGATTCATCCCGTACACCGATTTGACGGAGTTCAATGCGCATTTTGAATATGGCAACAAGATCTTTGACAAGTTCCCGAAAATCAATTCTGTTTTCAGCTGTAAAAAAGAACATGACCTTAGGCTCATCCAGTAGATAGTGAGCAGAAACCAGGGACATATCCAATTTATGTTTCTCAATCTTTTCGCGGCAAACCTTAAAGGCCTCATCTTCTTTGATCCTGAAAGACTCGGCTTTCTTTAGGTCTTCTTCACTGGCTTTTCTGACGATTTCACGCAGATCGCCCTTCCGGACATGCCTTAAGTCTGTTACAGGACCAAGAACCTTGACCATATCATTCCCATATCGGGTCTTGATGATAACCATATCTCCCGGCTCCATCTGCACTCCATCACTTGGAATACAGACCTCAGTTTCACTGGAATGAAGGATCTTTGTCATGTATAGACCGTCTGGATATTGACTTATATCAAGGGCACTGCCCGTCTTGCTCTGCTCTTTATTCTTTTCCGATCCCATCGGGTTTCTCCTATATAATCACTAGACCTGTTGTCTCTTTTATTGTGTTCCAAAATCTAACAGAATCATCCAAGGACTGTCATTCTATTCGGCACAGCCTTGAGATTTACCGTGTCAAGTCGACAAGTATACCATAGATTTCTTCAATTTTTTTTAGAATATCTAATTGCTCTTTTTGATTCCGTAATACCGCGGCGCCCAGCTTCTCCAGCTTTTCATCCACCACTGATATAAGAGTATACTGCTTCCTCGACATGGTCTTGGGATTTAACCGTCCCTCCATCTGAGAAGCCTCAAGGCTTCTGGTAACAACATACTTATAAAACTTTTTTACAGCATTACGATACTTATGGAGAGTCCCAAGTGTTCCGTCCTGTTTCAACTCTTCACCCAGCTGATATACATCATCCAACAGATCTTCGGCTCTTTCGAGACCGGTCAACCCTTCGCTTAAAGAACCGGGCAAGAGATCCCGAGACTCTTCAACTTCTCTGAGACTGCCTTTAAAACGGACTGGGGAGGATTTTTTCCCGGTAATTTTCTTCTTATTAGGAGCTTTACCGGAGAGAGGGGCCATAGAGCCTCCAAGAATCCCCAGCTTATCCATCAGCGGCTTTCTCCAGAGACACCCGTATCTTTGGAATCGGATTGCCAATCTACGGAGTAACTGCTGCCAACGGCCGGAGTGGGAGTATCTTCGCTTGATTCAGATTCACCCTTGATAACACAGCTTCCATGAAGAAGAACACCTTCTTCAACAACCAGCTTCTTGGCCTGAATATTTCCTACGACCATGCCTGTTGCCAGAATGACAACTTTCCCTGATGAAAAAATGTTGCCATGGACAACACCACCCACGACCGCAGTACCGGCAATGATATTACATTCAGCTCGGCCAGTTTTACCAATAAGAACTTTACCGCTTGTATTGATACTTCCTGAAAAATCACCGTCAATCCTGAGAAGGCCATTTAACACCAGCTCACCATTGAACTTTGTGCCTTCTCCGATGATGGAATTTATAAAGGAATGGTTTTTTATATAATCGCTCATTTATCAGCCTTTACAATTCAAATTCTAAAATAGTCTAACCCGATTCCAAAAAAAACAAAACAGTCATGCTTGAGAATTTATTGTCAGTTTTTTAAAAAAGGGGAGGATTATGAAGTTTAGACTGTACTTTACTTGTACTTTTGAAGATTCCGTGTGACACGGTTAAAAATATCATGGTTGTCTGTCATATTGATGTATTTGACAGGATCAACGACCTGAGAGCCAATCCGGACTTCATAATGTAGATGAGGCCCCGTAGACAGACCGGTATTTCCCATGGTACCCAAAACATCACCCTGTGAAAGATCCTGACCGGGCCTTACATAGACACGCTGTAGATGGGCATATTTAGTATAAAAACCATACTTGTGTCTGATGACCACATAGTTTCCATACCCTTCATCAGAATCAACTTCCAACACTTTCCCGTTTGCTGTAGAAATGATTGGGACTCCATACCCATAAGCCAGGTCAATCCCTTTATGAAGATACCACTGACCTGAAAATGGATGGATTGAGGGACCGAATACGGCTGTCACATACCCCTGCACTCCCTTAAGAGGCCACATGGTAGGAATATCAGAAAGGAGACTTTTTTGTGAATTCAGAATTTGCCCTATTTCATCCAAAGAAGCAACTGATTGATCCAGGGCGGTTTTTAACTTTTGAATTTCAACGGTCTCACTAAGAGAACCATTTTCTGAAGACTCAACATTAAAGAAGGATGTGAGGTCTCCGCTCCTACTACTTGCTGCATCCCTTCCCGCAGATTCAATACCTAAAGATTCCAATGTGCCGGATAGCGATTTTTGAAAGGTCTCGGTAGAGCTGATCAGCTGATTCACCTCATTTCTGAGAACTTCTAAACTGGCTTCCGAATGCTCCAGATCACGGGAACGGGAGGCTAGGAGATCAGTAGTTCCTGAGAAATCGGCGGTAAGCCAGACAAATGTCACCACCAGGGAGATGAGGAGGATACTGATAAAACTGAGAGCAAGGATGGATATTTGAAAATTAAAAACTCTCTTCTCCGAATGGGGAATGAGCATGATTGTCAGTTTTTGCCGGCTAACCCTGCCAAAACGTCCTAGAACGGTGGAGTTGCGCTTCGCTGAAGATGATACGGACATTTTTTTTATTCTTTTGCCAGCCACGACTGCTCCTTGAGGCTATATCAGTTCTAATATCGTCAAATGTACACCAATCCTTGAGGAATAGACAAGGATGATTCCGCCATAACAGAGTCTATCATGGCCATTTACACTCAATTTTTTCCATTATACCCCCGAAACCGGGGTTTAACAAGAATAGTCCCTTATGAATGGAGAATTCCCCTTATCCTTAAAATACTGATTTTTGCTAGTTATAAACTTTTATATCATTTATTTAATTATTATCCATGAAGGCAAAACCTGTTTTTGAATATTTTCCTTGTTTTTGTCTGAATAGTGGGATAATAATAGGATATAGCAGGGTTCTCTAAATCATTCTTTAAGCCCTGATGGGATTTACGGAATTGGTTGACTTGTCCAGACTGGATATGTTAAACATTCCGAAGATTTAGACTCCTTACATCCTATTTTAATTATAAGTGGTAATAACATGCAGTATTTTGATACTCACGCCCACATCGGGTTAATTCATGAAGATCCGATCGAGCAATTGATCATAACTCAGGAAGCCAGGCAGGACAATGTCTCTTATATTATGAGCATCTGTAACAACCTGTATGATTTTTTTGATCTATACAACAACCTGTCCTCTGCATCCAATGTGGTTTTTGCCATAGGAGTTTCTCCGTCGGAAGTACAGAATCCTGGTCCAGACTGGGAGCAGAAAATATCCGAAGGCCTTAATATGGACAAGGTCGTTGCTCTGGGAGAAACAGGTCTGGACTATTACAGGAAATTTGGGGACAAGAGTTCTCAGGTTGAACTTTTTATATCCCAGTTGGAACTGGCAGACCAGAATGATGTTCCTGTTATCATCCATAACAGAAATGCAGGAAAGGACATACAGGAAATTCTCAGCACAAGAATGCCCTCCAAGGGAGGAGTTCTCCATTGTTATTCAGAAGATTGGGAATATGCCAAAAAGATTCTGGATAAACATGACAACATGTACTTCTCTTTTGCTGGTAATGTGACTTATAGAAATGCAAGAAATCTGCACGATACTGTCAGATACCTGCCTCTGGATAGAATTGTAATTGAAAGTGAAAGTCCCTTTATGGTCCCTGCCGCATTTAGAGGCAAAAGAAATAAGCCCATCTATCTGCCTTCCACTGCTGAATTTGTCGCTTCTTTAAGGGAAGAGCCGGAAGAAGAGGTTTATGAAGCTCTTTTTGAAAATGCAAGGACACTCTTCGGTCTCTCATGAGTCACCCTCCCAGCCTGTATAGACCCCTCCGCATCAACGAAAAGCTTGAAGTGGAGGGAAATATCTTCGCAGCCCCCCTGGCCGGTTACACCGACAGAGCCTTTCGTACGGTGAGTACCGAACTGGGTGCCGACCTTTGTTATACGGAAATGGTCTCCTGTGAAGCCCTTGTGAGGGGAAGCGGTAAAACCGAAGAGCTTCTCCAAAAGGCTGAGGGAGAGAGGAATTATGCGGTTCAGATTTTCTCTGGGACAGCCGAAGCCGCCGGAGAAGCCGTCCGGATGATTTCAGGGCTAAAACCACTCCTGATCGATCTGAATTGCGGATGTCCCGTTCCCAAAATTATTAAGTCCGGAGCCGGGTCGGATCTGATGCGTCACCCCAAAAAGATAGGGGACATCGTCCGGGCTATGAAAGACAATACAGACATTCCGGTTACAGTTAAAATAAGAACGGGTTGGGATGCACTTTCTCTAAATTATATTGATGCAGCAGAGCAAGCCGTCAAGGCAGGAGCCTCTGTAGTAACCATGCATGCCCGGACCCGAAGCCAGGCCTATGGAGGCAGTGCTGACTGGAATCATCTTAAAAGACTGAAACAGGAACTGGGAGGCATACCGGTTCTGGGTTCAGGGGACCTTTTTAAGGATCAGGATGTGGCAGATATGCTCCTTCAAACTGGAATTGACGGTGTAATGCTGGCAAGAGGCGTCATAGGAAATCCCTTCCTATTTAGAGAAACCCGTCATTTCCTACAAACAGGGGAGCATCTTCCGGGGCCTACTCCCCTTGAGAAAATGGAGATGGCCTTCAAACAGTTGTCTCTTGCCGTCCATTATAAGGATGAGAGAACAGCCGTTAATGAGATGAAAAAGCAGCTTTGTGCCTATACAAAAGGCCTGCCTGGATCATCGGAGATCAGAAATAAAATGGTCCATTCAGAAAATTTCACAACCTATAAAAAGATTTTTAAGGAATATCTGGAAAGTATGCAGGAATAAAAAAGGCTGATCTGGGTTTACACCAGAATCAGCCTTATTGAACAGCCCTTATTGAACAGATAAATTAAACAATTTCCACCAGTCCGCCGGCAGATGTGAATCCGCCACCAAAAGCCGTCAGTCCCAAAAGACCTTTTGTAGATCCCTGAAGGATACTTTCAAGGCAGAGAGGGATCGTGCAGGAAGAGGTATTTCCCCTATTCTTGATCTGACTGTATACCTGCTCTTCTGGAAGTTTCAATCGCTGTTTTACCGCATTGATGATCCTCTGGTTAGCCTGGTGAGGCACAATCAGATCCAGTTCATCCAGGGCAATACCACCCTCATCACAGGCATTTTCCAATAGGGAAATCATACTATGAACGGCTTCTAGGTAAACTTTGGGTCCATTCATAAAAATTGTCTGATTTGGATCCGCAGGGACTGTGAGGATGGTACCAGCCTCACCGGCGGCGGATGTTACTGGACGGAAGACACGGGCTTTTCCCTGGAGCGGGCTCTGTGAACCTGTCACAATGGTGGCCGTAGCGGCATCACCGAAAATGGGTGAGGTTGATTTATCACTTCGATCTACCAAGGGAGAGAGTACTTCGGCCGTCACGACAAGGATGATCCCGTCCGGACGGGTATTGAGAAAATCCCAGGCACTCTGCAGAGCATAGAGATACCCCGAACAAGCGGCATTTATATCAAAAGCAGGACAGAAGAGTCCGTGTTTTCCCTCGGGGATCAATGTGTGCTGAATCCGGGTTGCCAAGGAGGGGGTAATCGTACCTGGTGTTCCAGAAGTAACGAGGATCAGGCTCAGATCTTCCAGTTTAAGATTGTTTCGCGACAGAACAGTTTTCACCGCTTTTTCAGAAAGGCTGATGATGTCTTCCCCTTCCGCAATCCAGTTCCGGCTTTCAATGCCCGTCATTTTGAAGATTTCACCCTCCTCCCAACCGGGACATTGCTCCATGATTTCAGCATTATCAACAATCCGGCTACCTAAGACACCCTCAACATCCAAGATCCAAGGGCGCCTATCCTCCGATGGCGCAGCCGAAGTTTGCAGAATCCTCCCGGTATCGGGATTCATACCGGAAATATGGGGCTCTCCAGGCTCTTCTTTCGTCTTGGGCTTGAGGAGGAGCTCTCCTCCCGCATCGGTTTTGACAGTCAATGCCGGTGTACCGATTTCAACGGCTTCACCTTCATCCAACAACAGTTCTTCAACAATACCGCTAACGGGAGATTTGAGCTCTGCTGCGGCTTTATCCGCTTCAAAATCGGCAATAAGCTGACCTTCTGTGATTGTATCTCCGGCTTTGATCTTCCATTCAATGATGGCAGCAGTTTCATCCGCAGGACTGGTCCCAATGATTTCTACGGTAAAAAGTCCAGAATGACTGTCCTTCTCTTTTGTCCAGCTGATTTTTCCACCCAGCAGATCGACTGCAGTTTCCAGGATTTTCTGATAGGAAGGCAGCAGGACTAGCTGATTATCGAAATTACAGGGAACAAAGGTATCTTCTCTCACAAGGCGCCGAACCATAAGCGGTCCTTTTACATGCTCCGCCAGCTCGGCGGCAATCTCGGAGCTCATTGAAGCCGTTCGATTCTCTTCATGGACAATAATGACCCGTCCAGTCTTTTCTGCGGATGCAAAAACCTGATTCCTGTCCCAAGGGCTGATGGACCGAAGATCAATCACATCGCTGGTGATCCCCTGTTCTAGAAGGGTCTGGGCGGCCTTAACACAGAGTTTGACCGGATTTCCATAGCTCACAAAACTGATATGTTCCCCTTCGCTGAGCTTCCGGGCGACTCCTAATGGTACGAGCTGTCGGGAAACATCCCCGCTGGTACGGCTGACAGCCTCATTCAGACAGGCCTTGGGATAAAAGAAGATGGTAGGTCTTTTAGATTCGAAGGCGGCATTCAGCAGACCAGCGGCATCACCGGCCGTGGAAGGCATGACCACATCCACACCGGGAATATGCGCGGCCACAGCCTCCATGCTGGAGGCATGAAATGGACCGAGTCCCGGCTTATAACCACCGCAGGAAACCATGACGATCATGGGACACTGCCATCCTCCATCGGTCCTCCAGAACATGCTGCCCGCTTCGGCCCATAACTGATTGAAGGCTATGGGAAGAAAATCCGCAAACTGCAGAAAGGCCACGGGCTGTTTTCCGGCAAGGGCCCGGCCAACGGATAGACCGATGATTGTAGATTCTGTGAGGGGGCTGTTCTGAACCCGGCCTGGGAATTCCTGACTCAGCGACTTTGTAACACCGAAAACATCCCCTTTAGGATCTTCAAGATCTTCACCCAGAAGCTCCACTCCGGGATTTCGGCCCATTTGAAACCGGAGGGTTTCCCGTAAGGCTTCTATCATTGTAAGCGATTCCTTTCCAGGAGTCCCTCTGTATTCCTGTTCCGGATCGCATAGCTGGGCCGGCAACTCTCTCTTGGCGCTAAAGACAGGCTGGGGGTCTGCGGACTGCTGAACCTTCCGGGCTGTTTCTGCCAGAGCAACCCGTATCTGTTCAACTTCCTGATCCAGCTCTTCCGCCGATATTCCCTGTTCGATGAGCCAGTTTCCCAAATGAACTATAGGGTCACCTGTTTCATGAGCACTCTGGATTTCATCCTGAGAGCGGTAGACTCGATGGTCATCCGCATTTGTATGGCTATGAAGGCGTTCAACTGAAAAAACGACTATCCGGGGGTTCCGATCTGCTCTCATTTCACCTACCAGAGTTTCAAAAGCCTCGGGAAGAGTCATGGGATGACGGCCATCCAGTCTTGTTATGGGAATGCCGTAAAAATCATCTGCAGGTCCATCGGGTCTGGAAAAGAAGGTCTGCCCCTCCGTTTTGGTTGATATGGCAAATTGATTATCCTGAATAAAAAACAGGACAGGCAACTCTTTACGGACGGCATGGGCCACGGCTTCAAGAACTTCTCCCTGCTGAGACATACCATCTCCCAATCCACACAGGACGATTGGATGATCCTGATGATCTTTGACCGCTTCGGCCACTCCTGCCGCCTGCAAAGCGCTGTTGCCGACAGGTCCGACGATACTCAGAACCTTCTTAGCGGGGTCGCTCATATGAGCATTCATTTGACGGCCTCTGGAGTGGGAACCGTCTTTATTAAAAAGGGACATGAAGAACATTTCAGGTGAAATGCCTCTAGCCAGCATAAGGGCTTTATCTCTGTAATGGCAGTGCAGCCAGTCCTGGGGACCGAGAACATCCTGGAGAAGACAGGTAGCCTCATGACCGGCTCCTGAAACATGAAAGAATGCTTCACCTCTGCCGGTGTAGCTTTGCTCCAAAAGATCCATTTCTCGTGCTGTCACCATAGTGGTGTAATTTTTTCGGAAGGTTTGTAGGTCCATTGTGCCTCCTTTTATATTGACACATTATAGATATGTGTCATTTTAATATCTATACCTTATAAGCTTTTAAGTGGTCTGAAAAGGGGGGAATGCACGATTAGTATGAAATCACTAGGTAATATGATGTTTCCTAGATCTAAGAAAATGGGAAATTCACCTGACAACTCATTATTTTTTGACTGAAAAGAGGACAAAGAATATTGATTATCCCTATGAAATTGAAAATAAAAAAAGCCGCCTTTACCAGGCGGCTTTTTTATAGAGTTATTAAAATAAAATCAAATACGACTGATTATTGCGTCGGCCATCTCTTTAGTTGACACAGCGGTCATACCTGCACTAAGGATATCTCCTGTGCGGATACCACTCTTGACACAGTCGTCAACGGCACTGCGAATGGCAGCGGCCGCCTCGTTCAAATCAAAGGAGTACTCCAGCATCATGGCCAGTGAAAGGATTTGGGCTATGGGGTTAGCAATGCCTTTGCCGGCTATATCCGGAGCAGAACCTCCGGATGGTTCAAAAAGACTGATTTCTTCACCTAATGAGGCTGAAGGCAACATTCCCAGAGAACCGCAGATGGCGGCTGACTCATCGGAGAGAATATCTCCAAAGAGGTTTGATGTCACGATGACATCAAACTGAAGGGGATTGAGCATCAACTGCATGGCGGCATTATCCACATACATGTGACTCAGTTCCACATCGGGATACTCGTGAGCCAATTCTGTCACAACCCGTCTCCAGAGTTTAGAGCTGGAAAGGACATTAGCCTTGTCCACAGAACAGAGTTTTTTACCCCGTTTCTGGGCCGCTTCAAAACCCTTACGGACAATCCTTTCAACCTGATCGGATGTATACACCATGGTATCCAGTCCCATGGTATCGGTCAGTTCTTTTGGCTCACCGAAATAAATACCATGAGCCAGTTCCCTAACGGTTAGAATATCCACCTTGTCCCGCAGAACCCTTTCAGACAGAGGGCTCATGGCTCTCAACTCTTCATAGATGACGGCGGGTCTGAGGTTGGCATAGAGTTTAAGCATTTTGCGCAATGCCAGCAAACCACCCAATTCGGGTGTTTTTTCGGGAGGAAGGCCATCCCACTTGGGTCCTCCGATGCTACCCAATAAAACTGCATCTGCCCCTAAACATATTTTCTTTGTCTCTTCCGGCAGGGGTGAGCCTGTTTCATCATAGGCACTCCCTCCGATGAGTCCAAAGATCAGTTCCATTTTGAAACCAAATTTTTCTTCTATTCTGTTTAGAACCTTCAGCGCAGATTCCATGACTTCCGGTCCGATTCCGTCCCCTGGAAGGACGGCTACTTTATACGACATATATTCTCCTATACAACTAAAGCCCTCAAATGCTTTAGCAATTATTTACTGTTGGCTTCAATCCTGTTTACAGCACAGAGCAGAGCCTTAAGGGACGCCGCATTGATGCTGCTGTCTACTCCGACTCCGAAGTAGGAGCGGCCCTTACTATCTGCGACCTGAATATAACAAACGGCCTGAGAGTCCGCTCCTTCTGAAAGAGCATGCTCATCATAGGATAGAAAATGTACTTTGGGAGCCGATGTTGATTGCAGAGCATGAAAAAAGGCATCGATGGGACCATTCCCCTGCCCATCCACAGTCATCAGCTCACCCTTGTATTTCAGGCTGCAGCTGATTCCTACAGTATTTTTCTCTTCTCCGTTCGTATCCACATCCATGCTGGCCTTGATTTCATACTTCACAAGAGACCAGGGGGACTTCACAGTCAGATACTCTTTGCTGAACTCCTCAAAGATCTCAGCTCCCTTGAGTTCTTTCCCCGTTTCATCGGTGATCATCTGGATTTTCCTGGAAAACTCCGGATGCATCGCCTTGGGCAACTTATAGCCAAACTGAGAATCTAGGATAAAGGCAACTCCACCCTTACCGGACTGGCTGTTGATTCTGATGATGGCTTCATACTCTCTCCCCATATCGGAAGGGTCCAGAGGCAAGTATGGAATATCCCAAAATCCTGTAGTACCGCTTTTATACTTATCCAAGCCCTTCTTGATGGCATCCTGATGAGAACCTGAAAAGGCGGTATAGACCAATTCACCCACATAGGGGTGTCGTTCGTGCACATTCATGCGGGTACAGCTCTTGTATACCTTTGTGATGTGTTCTATATCAGAAAAATCCAGCTCCGGATTAACACCCTGGGAATAAAGATTCATAGCCATGGTAATAAGATCCGTATTTCCGGTCCGCTCTCCGTTTCCAAAAAGAGTTCCTTCCACTCGGTCCGCTCCGGCCATAAGACCCAGCTCAGCCGCGGCGACACCGGTACCTCTATCGTTATGTGTATGGAGACTGATGAGCACACAGTCCCGATTTTTGATATTCCTGCTGAACCATTCAATTTGATCAGCATGAATATTGGGCGTATGCATTTCGACTGTAGCCGGAAGATTGAGAATCAGCTGATTCTCAGGAGTTGGTTCAAGAACATCCATCACGGCTTCGCAGATTTCCTTGGCAAATTCCAGCTCTGTACCGGTAAAACTCTCGGGGCTGTATTCATACCGGATATTGGTCTCAGGATACTCTGCCGCAATTTTCTTGATCAGCGTTGCACCTTCCACGGCAATTTTGATGATCTCCTTCTGATCTTTTTGAAAGACAACATCTCTTTGAACTGTAGACGTGGAGTTATAAAAATGCATAACCACATTTTTACAACCCTTTATCGCCTCAAATGACCGGCGGATCAAATGATCCCGGGACTGAGTCAACAGCTGTATGGTAACATCGTCAGGAATCAGGTTCCTATCGATCAGGGTTCTGAGATAATCAAATTCTGTTTGAGAAGCAGATGGAAATCCGATCTCAATTTCTTTAAAACCAATTTTTAGTAGTAGCTCAAATAATTCCAGCTTTTCTTCCACACTCATGGGAATGGGTAGGGCCTGGTTTCCGTCGCGTAGATCCACGCTGCACCAGTATGGTGCTTTTGTAATGGTCTTATCAGGCCATGTCCGGTCAGGCAGTGAGACTGGGGGGAAGGGTTTATACTTCCTGTAATCATAACTCATTGAGCTCTCCTTGTTGTACGGGATTTTCCCTTGGGAAACCCGCCAAAACTAAATAATATTGGTTTGTGTAGCAAATACTATAATAATCTGCTATGAGAAGTCTACACATTCGCTATTTATGTCAGAATATTTCAGGAAGAAAATAAAGCTTTAAGCAATTGCTTTACCCTGAGCTTCATCAAATGATAAAACTGAGGTATGAATGTTTTAATCCAAACACTACAGGGTGTCGTCCCGGTATTCCTTCTCATAGTCATTGGAACGATGCTGAAACATAAAAAAGTAATCGGTCCAGCCTTTCAAAAGAGTTCATCCATTATCTGCTTCAAACTGGGATTACCGGCTTTGATCTTTTTAAAGATTGCCGGGCTAGATTTCTCAGGTGTTTTTAATTTTGACGAAATACTCATCATGCTGAGCATCACCGTCGTGACTATGATCGTGACTCTCCTCGTCAGCTTAAAGCTGTCAGATGTATCACAAAGAGGACCTTTTTCACAGGGAGCATTCAGAGGGAATATAGCCATCATAGGACTGGCTCTCGTACTGAACCTCTACGGTGAGGATCTAGCGGCACGGGGAGCCATGATCGTTTCTGTCATGTTACCCGTCTTTAATATTCTATCTGTCATAGCCCTTACTCTTCCCCAACACGGTATGTCTGTAAAAGGCCTTGTAACATCTCTGAAAAACATAATTAAAAACCCTATTATTCTCTCCGTTCTGGCAGCATTGGGATTCTCCCTTTTAAAAATACCCGTCCCTGTGATCCTAGGACGGCTCCTGGCCTACCTGTCCGACCTGGCTCTGCCTCTGGCTTTGATCAATATCGGAGGATCTCTATCTGCCAAAGGATTTAGGGAGAAAGGAAAACTGGCCCTGTATTCCGCCTTGATAAAAACTGTCATCCTGCCCGTAATAGCTGTCATAATTTTTTACAATAAGGGATATAATCAGGAGGAACTGGGATTAGTATTTCTTTTTATGGGTGCTCCCACTGCCCTATCCAGCCATATTATGGCCGAATCCATGGACAATGACGGCGATCTTGCGGCGTTAATCATCATGGTGACGACCTCTCTGGCTGCTGTAACAACACTGATAGGTATCAGTATAATAAACAGTCTTTGAACTCAGGAGAGTACAGAATGGATTTTGATAGAATAATTGACCGAAAAAATAGCAACGCAGCCAAATGGGACAGTAAAACTCTCAAAAATCGTTTCGGAGATGAAAATGTCCTGCCCTTCTGGGTGGCCGATATGGATTTTGCTTCTCCTTCCATTGTCAGCGAAACACTGAAACAACGAGCCGACCACGGAATTTTCGGTTACCCGGCAACCTCCAATCAATTCCTCAAAGCCTGGCAGACCTGGACAGCAACCGAACACAATTGGCATGTTCCTCTTTCTAAAGTCTGCTTTGCACCGGGAATTGTTGGCGCCATGAGCCTGGCTGTTCATCTTTTCTCAAAACCAGGGGAATCGGTTATTATCCAGGAACCTGTGTACCAGCCATTTAGAAATATGATTATCAGAAATAACAGAAGGCCTTTGATCAATGAATTGAAAATGGAAGCCGGCCGTTATGTCATGGACTATAATGATCTGGAAGAAAAAGTTTCCAGTCGGGACTGTTCCCTGATGCTGCTCTGCAGTCCTCATAACCCGGGAGGCAGAGTCTGGGGCAAAAAAGAGCTTACAGAACTATCCCGAATCTGCCTTAAATATGGAGTTTTTGTAATTTCAGATGAAATCCATGCTGACCTTGTATTGGGAAATAGACCGCATATCCCCTTCTCTTCCCTCTCGGATGAATGTGCGAATAATGCAATGACACTGATGGCACCATCAAAAACGTTTAATATCGCAGGGGAAAAACTATCCGTTGCCGTTTTTGGCTCCCAGGAAAAACGAAAGGCTTATACAGATGCTCAATTGGCATTCAGTTGTGAAGAGGGATCAGCACTGGCTCTGGCCATTGGTGAAGCAGCCTACAAAGAGGGATCAGAATGGCTTTTGGAACTGAAAGCGTACCTGAGGGAAAACGTCTCTCTCATTGAACGTTTTCTTGAAACTGAAATGCCCGGTGTTAAGTTGATGAGACCCGATGCAGGGTTCATAGGATGGCTGGATTTCAGAAACATGGGACTCAGCCACAAAGAGATTGAAGAACGCCTCCTCAGCATAGGGAAAATTGCTATGGTTGAGGGGCATTGGTTTGGTCAGGGTGGTGAAGGGTTTTTCCGCCTGAATTTCGGCTGCCCCCGCTCCTTATTAAGAGAGGGCCTCGAAAGGATCTCAGCCTCTTTGTCTGATAACTTCATACATTAGAATACCCGCCGCAACAGAAACGTTGAGGGAGTCCACATGCCCGGAAGTGGGTATGCTGACCATGGTGTCACATTTATCTTTCAGCAGACGGGAGATTCCCTTCCCCTCAGAACCAAGGACCAGACAGGTTCTGCCTTTTAAGTCTGTCTTGGCTGCTGTAGAGCCCCCCATATCGGCACCGTAGACCCAAAACCCATTCTCTTTCAAAGTTTCAAGAGCCCTGGCGGAATTGCTGATCTGCAGCGAGGGAACCCAGGCATGGGCCCCCACTGATACTTTGGCAACGGTAGCATTGATCCCGGCGCTTCTGTTTCCAGGAATCAAAACAAGGTCTACTGAAAAGAGATCGGCAGATCTTAGAATGGCTCCCAGATTATGGGGGTCTGTAATTCCATCTAATAGAAGAACAAGGAGCTGTTCTTCCCCCTCTTTACACTGGAGAAAGTTCTTAAGATCTCCGTACTTCTGAGTCGACCCAGGCGAATTTTTGGGGACTGTCTGGACAAACAGAACACCCTTATGACCATCAGATCCACTCATTTTATTCATCTGATCGGGAGTAATGTCCGTCACTGTAATATTCTTAGATTTAGCCAATGACTCTAAATCACTGATGCGTTTATTGCTCTTGCAAACATAGAGGGTCCCTTCACCGGTTTTCATGCTTTCCATGATGCTGTGATAGGAGCTTATAATACGTTCCATAATTTTCCTTTCATACTCTATAGGCTCCAAAGGAGCCCCGGATATTTCACTGCCTTGTCCCCTTGGGAGTCTTGCAGGTTCATGCTCGTGTCCTAACTAAGGATCTAAGCCAGCAGCGCCTGTATACGAGCGGTCAGGTCTTTCAATGTAAAGGGTTTGCGAATGAGACCGACATTCTGAAACTCAGGCAGATTCTTCAATCGTTCTTCCGTATAACCGCTCATAAATAATACGGGCACATCATACCCTGAAGATCTGAGGTTGTGATATGCCTGAACACCGCCTAATTCCGGCATAATAACGTCTAAAAGGAATAAATCGATCTGTTCTGCGTCCTTTTGCTTCTTTTCAAGAGTTTCAATCAGGTCTTTCCCATTCATAAAACTCTTAACTATATAGCCGCTGTTTCTTAGCATCGTCTCCGTCAACTGCCTGACCATTGGATCATCCTCTGCCATGTAAACGATTGTATCCACCACTGGTTCTTCATGATTCTCATGAAGTGTCACCTTCTTGGAAGTGCTGACAATGGGTTCTATTCTTGGCAGGTAAATATGAAAACTACTACCCTTCTCCGGGTCCGTCTTTACGTTAAGATACCCCTTATGCTGCCTGATGATGCCATAGACAATTGAGAGGCCGAGGCCTGTCCCCTTCTCTCTCTCTTTCGTGGTAAAAAATGGATCAAAGATTTCTGGAAGTATACTCTCATCGATTCCAGATCCATTGTCCTGGACCGTTAGATGGACATAATCCCCTGCAGGAATGGTTCCATCAATACCGGGAAAAGACCTGAAAGTAGATTCAATAGACTGGCTGATTGTGAGGATTCCCCCGCGAAGCATGGCATCCCGGGCATTCAGACAGAGATTGATCAGAACCTGCTCTATCTGATGCTGATCTGCAAGAACCCAATCATCTCCGCCCTGGAGATCGGACTTCAGCTGAATATTTTCTTCTAAAAGCCGGCTAAAAATGGGAATCAGATTATAGACGAGACGAGACATTGAAAAAGCTTCCATATCCAGATTTTCTTTTCTACTGAACAGCAGCAGCTGTCTCGTAAGATTCCGGGCGCTGGCTGCTGTTTTGAGTATGGGTTCCACATACTCCACTATCTGCTGTCCTGCCGCTTCATCCTTCAGGAGTTGACTATACCCCAGAATGATTTGGAGAAGATTATTGAATTCATGTGCAATGCCTCCCGCCAGTTTACCAACGGCTTCCATTCTGGCCGCCTGACGAAGTTGTTCCTGACTGGCTTTCAAGGCGGCCCTGGTCTGGGTTAACTCAGAAAAGTCCTGAATGATTCCTGTGACAATGATTTTTCCAGACTCAGGATTTCTGGCAAGGCGGGCCATGAGATGAAGAATGCGGCTTCCATCCTTAGAGGGAATGGTCATCAGCGATTTAACGAGACTGTCTTCATTATGAAACATTGCGGAAAGGGGCACATCTTTCTTCCATTGGGAAAATATTATTTTCATCAGATCAAGCGACTCGGGTATTTCATCATCATTGGGATGAATTCCTGTCAGGGTGAAAACCTCTTTAGAGTACCAGTAGCGGTCAAATTCGGGATCATACTCCCAATTACCCACCATGGCCATGGCCTGGGCATCTCTCAGTCTCCTTTGCTCATTGTGCAGTTTCTGCTGCATCTTATCAGAATCTGAGATATCTCGGAATACGATAATGACACCCGAAAGAGTCCCTGATTCTGGATCATGGATAGGAGAAATACGAACCAAGATGTGGATGTTCAGTCCATGACGATTAAGTAGCATTGTATCCTGTTCCTGCACATGAACGGGGCTGCCCCTTAAAATCCTCTGAACCGGATCTATCAGCGACTCTCCGTTAGGATCTCTTTGGAGGGAGAGGATCTGAGACAGTGGCTGACTGAGCGCTTCTTCAAGGCTCCAACCGCTTATTCTTTGGGCAACTTCATTTAGAAAGGTCACAGTGGATTCACGATCTGTTGAGATCACACCATCCCCAATAGAATTCAGGGTCGTAAATAGTATTTGTTTTTGCTTTTCCACTTCTATAGAAGATTTATTTAAGAGTATAGATTGCCTGATAAGTGTCAGCATTATGAGAAGAAGTACCAGGATTGAGAATCCCAGCAGCTGTATTGTGATTCTGTAACTCGTAACAGGAGACTGGTTCAATAACAGGACATCCTCTGGAAGGAGAGACTCCCTGAATCCCCAGTAGTTCATCCTCTCATGATCAATGACATAAATAGAGGTATCTGTATCAACGATAGGAATAGAGGAAGGATTTGATCCTTTCACAATGCTGTTGATCTGCTCCAGAACTATTTTTGCCTGATTTTCTCCAGATGTAACCTTTCCTCCCAGAACTCCCTGACGAATGTGGAGCAGATTAAAAACCGGAACTGAAGTGGCCCTCTGCAATCTCCTGACAAACTCCTTTTCACTAATAAACGTAGCGCGTTCATCACGATACCAACTGGTTAGGAGTATAATAGAATCTTTTTTGAGGGTTCCACTCCATGAGAGCAATTCATCTGTACTAAAATGATGATGGTCAATGTAGTGGAAGTCAAGTTGAGTCAGATCTCCCTGTAAATCACGGGCCTGATCTTCAACCATCTGTTTGTTCCCATAGCCCGTGGGAGTGGCATCTGATATTACAAAAACTTTTTTAACCCCGGGAATCAGACTCTGTGCCAATTTCAGAGTATCTTGAAGATTGACCCGGCTGATAACACCCGTATGTGGAGATTTCAGCTTGTCCTGAAATTGGGGGTAATCATTGATTCCACAGAAAACTATGGGAACCCCGGGAAATAGATCCTGCCCCTTATTCGTCAGGAAATGAAGTGCATTATCATCGACAGCCACAATGAGGAGCAAATCCGAAGGGATATCAGTTCTGAGTTGAGTCAAAATAGAATCAGCTCTCTCCTCCAGGGAATAGCGTTTGCTGTCCATGTACTGCACAAAGAGATCCACACCGGGAAGATTCTCTTTCATCCCTTCCAGGAGAGTCTTATACAGAACATCTTCCCACTCATGTCCGGGATGATAAGAAAAGAGAAACAAAACTGAATGAGGGGACTTTTCAAGTTCTTGATTCTGGGCTGTTAAGAAAGGCATTTGTAGGAGGAGCAAGAATAATAGTATGTATCTGAAAGGACCCCTCATTAACCCTCCGAAAAAACAGGAAACTTCAACATATTACCATGAGAAGCTCCCTTAGGGGAGATTTGATTCACTCTCTTTTTTAAACAAAATCCACGATCAGGTAGATATTCAACAGAATTTTCAATTTAAATGTGAACCTACAAGACCGAATGGGAACAGAGTCAAAAGAAAAAAATACAAATTGGGCTGTTTGTTTCCTGCGAAAAATATTTACCCAGAATAGCGTACGTGGTATCTTTTATTCATGGTCATCAATAGTAATTTACCCATAAAAAAACCTCTGCCTGTGACGACGACCGTCATTGTTGTAGCAGTAGGAATGAATGGACTCCTGTTCATGATGAACGACGCTCTGTCCCTTCCCTTATTTTTTGACTCTTTCTTTACAATCATGATTTCAGCCTTCTTTGGTCTGGTCCCGGGGATTATCACAGGACTTTTGTCAAATCTTTTTTACGAAGTGTTAATGGGGTTCCCCGGCAATTTCTATCCCTTTGCTTTGGTCAATATGTTCACTGCCATAGCAACAGCTGTAATGGTAAGAAAAGGGTTTCTCAATACTCCCATAGGAGTCATCTGGATTATTTTTGTATTGACCCTTGGAAATTCCATCCTGGGGGCTGTCATTGTGACATTTCTATTTGAAGGCTTCACCAACCTGGTAGCCGATGATATCGTCAAGGCCATCATACATACGGGGAATTCTATATTCACCTCGGCCCTGTTTACCCGTATTCTGATCAATTTTACCGATAAAGGCATTGCCGTACTCCTTACCTACTTTCTTTACCGCCATTTTTCAAAAATGGATAGGACAAGCTCAACTCCTTGAAATCATATCGTCTTGAGCCTTTACCACATCTATTGGGCATATCATTTTATTGACAATTGGGATGGCTAAAAGAGAGAAAACTCCCAGAATCGGGAAAAGCAGAAGGAATGTAATATCCCTGAGGAGAAATCCAAGAATGAGAGGCGCCACAGCACTACTCAAATTCAGAGCACCGTAGATTCCGGAATATAGAGCCCTCCGATCTTCCTGACTAATCTGAACCAAAACAGCTTCTCCGCACATTTTATGAGCCCCTGCCAGGGCTCCCAAGAGAGGGAAAACAACATAGATAACACCCGGGCCAATTCCGCTTACAAGAAGGATGGTCAACAAGAAAGGAATAAACAGACTGGCCGTAGCCTGAATCTTCAAAAGACCTTTAAAACCGAGGGGCTTAATGATCTTCGGCCAAATAAGATTAGAAAGGACCATCCCGCCCATCTGGAGAAGAACGATAGTCCCAATGATTTGAGGGGAAAGAGAAAAATGCCTCATCAAAGAGGGGAGATAAAAAGGAATGATCACGATAGATAAAGAGAGTAGATTTATGGCAATGCAATAGAATCTGAAGGTTCTATCCTCTTTCAAGATGACCTTCATGGATGAGAAAACTCCCTTAATTCCAGGAGTCGTGGGGGCAGTTGTTTCCGCCCCAAGAGCTACATCCGGTTCTCTGATCATCCAGAATCCGATTGATCCTAGAGCCAGCATCAATGAAGCGAGAGCAAACAGAAATGTATATTTTTGAGTTCCTGAAAACCCGGCCAGGACATACCGGGTGAGAACTCCCGAAATTAGCACACCCAGGCTCCAGAACACCTGTTTATGTAGAAAAAACTTATGTCTCAGTTCTTTTGGAATGGTGACTCCTATGAGGGAAACATAGCTGATACCGGAAAAAGCACCCGAGAGAGTAAAGACGGTGAGTCCGCAATAAATAAGAATCAGAACGATGGAAGGTGAAAAGGAGTCAACACTGTTCAAAAGCAGACCTATGCCGAAAAGAGCGGACATTCTGGCATACAATCCCGCCAACAGGAAGGGCTTCTTTCTTTTCCTGGATTGGATAAAAGGCGCAAATAGCAGCTGTGAGATCAGAGGAAAACCGATCATGATGGCCGTTATAAACCCAATGTGTACTTCAGAGCCTCCTATTTGGAGAACCAAAGCGGGCAATACAGAGTTTACCTCTGTAAAGGTCACCGTGAGTGCTAAAAAAATACCATGCCAGAGAAAACCTGCATAACTTAATTTGTGCGCCTTAGTGATCATGATATGAGTCTCCTATTGGGTTATTATAATACAGGCAGATCCATCTTCTGTGAAGAAGCGGAATAGACACACAGCAATTCTCTTTTTAGCAGACTAGAAGGAGAAATTATTAAGAATTAGAATTTGACAGATCTCTTTGAAAGGGTTTATTCTTTCAATACATGAAAGTACTTTCATAAAAGTTCTTTCTATCTATTTTTAAATAGGATGTTATGAATAAAAGAGCAACCATCTACGATGTAGCCGAGGATGCAGAAGTAAGCATTACAACTGTCTCCCGTTATCTCAATAACCCGGAGAGCGTCAAGAAAGAGACGGGTCTCCGAATATCATCCAGCATGGAAAAACTCGACTATATCCGTCAGGGTAATGCGGGTTCGAATGCCAGCCGGTCATTCCGCAGAGTGGGAGTTCTGACCCCCTTCTTTCCTGCCCCTTCTTTTGTAGAGAGATTGAGAGGCATGATCCCCTACTTCAAAGAAAAAAACTTCGAAGTCATTATTTACACCATAGAAAGCCCGGAACAGCTTGCTGAATATTTGAGTTCTGTCCCCTTCACAAGACGACTGGACGGACTCATTCTCATGTCTATCCATCTGACTCCGGCTCAAAATCGCCTTCTTCAGGCATCTGATCTTCATGTGGTTATGATTGAATCAGATGATGAAAACTACAGCAGAATTCTTGCAGATGATCAGCGGGGCGGCCAGATGGCAGCCGAGCTGTTTATAAAGAAGAACTACCTCCCTTGCGCTTTTATGGGGGATGAAAACCAAAGCATCACCTATAGTTGTCACCCCTCAGAATTGAGACTGAAGGGCTATATGGAGACCTTACAAGATGAAGGAGTCACCCTTCCTGACTCTTTGATCATGGAATCCAATACCACGGTAGAGGACTCACACCGAGTATTCCGTAAGTTTCTGGACGAGGGGAACCGTGTGAGGGCCATCTTTGCCATGTGTGATCTCCAGGCAATTGGAATTATGAAAGCCGCCAGGGAAATGAATATCAGGATTCCCGAAGACCTGGCCGTACTGGGATTCGACGATATAGAGTCGGCAGACTGGATGGGATTGTCATCCATCTCCCAGCATCTGGGAGATTCAGGGCGGATTTCCGCAAAGCTCCTTCTGGAACTGATCACTGGCAACAGCAATGCCATACAAAAAGTAAACCTTCAAGTAGAGCTCATAGAGAGAGGAACGACCTAATATGTATTTCACAACCCAAGGGTTGTATAGATAAGGAGTAGAGTATGAAAAAAATTGGTATTCTGATCATCGCATTGTTGATGTTTTCTACTGCAGTCTTTGCAGCAGGCCAGAAAGAGGCGAGTCCTGCTGCATCAGAAACGGCAATGGCAGATGATGCCTATGCGGCAGTACGGGGTAAAGTTGTTACAATGGCTGGACCTTTTGTAGACAATGATGCCATCAAATTCGAGCAGTCCGTCAAATCCTTTGAAGAGATGACAGGAATCGACATTCAATACGAAGGTTCAAAAGAATTTGAAGCCTCCATCGGGATCAGTATAGAAGGTGGAAACGCTCCCGACATCGTAGACTTTCCTCAGCCAGGGCTACTCAACAACTTCGTTGCCAAAGGCTACGTCATAGACTTGAACAAAGTCCTGGATATGGAAAAAGTAAAATCCAATTACATACAGAGTTGGCTCGATATGGCCACAATGGAGTCTCCTGACGGACCGATAATGGCAGGCCTTTGGGGCCGTGTAAACGGAAAGTCTCTGGTCTGGTATAACAAGAAAGAGTTTGATGCAGCAGGATATAAAGTACCGACAACATGGGCAGAATTAGTCAGCCTCCAAAAAATGATTATCTCCGACGGAGACAGCCCCTGGGCCGTGGGTATAGAATCCGGTGCAGCCACAGGCTGGGCTGCCACAGACTGGGTAGAAGAAATGATGCTCCGCACCACAAGTCTTGAAAACTATGACAAATGGGTTTCGGGAGAACTAAAATTTGACAGCCCAGAAGTTCGTGGTGCCATTGAAACCATGGCTTCAATCTGGTTTGCTGACGGAATGGTTTACGGTGGACGGAAAGGGATTGCCACAACCAGTTTTGGAGATGCTCCCAAGGTCATGTTTGAAAAACCACCTAAAGCCTGGTTGCACAAACAGGGGAACTTCATCACATCCTTTTTTCCAGACAACCTGAAAGCCGGAGAAGATTATGACTTTTTCTATCTTCCCAGCGTAGATCCTCAGTATGGAAAACCCGTGCTGGTAGCCGGTGACATTTATGCCATGTTTAACGACAGACCTGAAGTCCGGATGGTTATGCAGTATTTTGCCACAGGCGCCTCTGTAGAAGGCTGGGTCAAAGCAGGGGGAGCCATCTCTCCCCACAAAGACTCTCAGTTGAGTTGGTACACAAATATTGTTGACAGAAAGGTTGCAGAAGTCATCCAGAATGCGACCAGTGTTCGTTTTGACGGATCAGACCTAATGCCCGGTCAGGTTGGAGCCGGTTCATTCTGGAAAGAAATGACCGATTATGTTTCCGGAACAAAAACTCTGGATCAGGCCGTAAAGGCCATTGATGCCTCTTGGCCAGAATGATGTAAATATTAGAGAGGATGAATGACCATCCTCTCTATTCCTTTATAAAGAGGAGACCCTTATGAGCCAAAGAATCGATTCAAAATGGAATCGGAGTGTTTTAGTAGCCCTTGTATTACTCACATTTGGGGTTCTGGTTGGAGGATTTGCGATCCTTCAGAATATGCAGAGTTATAAAGTATTCATGACAATCTTTGCGGTCATCTGGGGACTAGGCTCAGTGGCATTGCTCTATTTTGTTTTGAATGCGGTAGCAGAATCGATGCCCCACAAAATCCGATCGACTGCAGTGGCCGTAGTGTTTGCTGGTCCCGCCGTGGTTATGCTCTTCTGGGCCCTGGTTATTCCGACACTTCGTTCACTGCGACTCAGCTTTGCTGATGCGAATGGAAACGGTTTTGTTTCTTTTGACAATTATAAATTTGCCTTCACAGATCCGATCATGATAGAGAGTTTCAGAAACAACCTGCTGTGGATGGTCTTCGGAACCTCTTTCTGTATTATTACAGGATTACTCATTGCGGTTTTAGCCGATAAGAGCAAGGCAGAGAAAATATTCAAATCCCTCATTTTTATGCCCATGGCCATCTCTTTTGTAGGTGCCGGGGTCATTTGGAAATTCATGTATGCCTATAAAGGAGAAGGGATCAATATAACAGAAATTGGACTCCTGAATGCCATTGTTACCGCCTTTGGAGGGGAGGCTCAAGCCTGGCTTCTTCTGCCTGTGTGGAACAATTTTCTCCTGATCATCATTATGGTCTGGCTGCAGACGGGGTATGCCATGGTTATCCTTTCTTCTGCCATAAAAGGGATACCCGATGAAATCAATGAAGCAGCACGTGTAGACGGTGCCAATGGATTGACCATATTTTTCCGGATTACCATCCCCTACATCATGCCTACCATTGTGACAGTCACCACAACTATTCTGATTTTCAGCCTGAAACTGTTTGATATTGTCAGAGTCATGACCGGAGGAAACTACGGAACAAATGTTATGGCCAATGAGTTTTACTTAAGGCAGTTCACCTATGGAAATTCTGGTGAAGCCTCGGCTATTGCCATCGTTCTTCTCGTGGTCATAATTCCTGTTTTAGCCTACAACCTAAAACAATTCAGGGATAGGAAGGTATTGAAATGAGCCATATGATCAAAACAAGAAAGTCCCTAACAGGACGAATTCTGGTACTGATAACTCTCGTTGTAATTGTTACCGCCTGGACGATACCGACCTTGGGTGTCTTTGTAACATCCTTTCGAGATTCCAAAGATATTTACAGCTCTGGTTGGTGGTCGGTTCTCCCTCATAAAGATTTTGTAAAAACCGCTGAATTTGAACTTCCGGCAGACACGAATCCCGATGCTCCCATCGAGTTGGAGGGAGTGACAGCAGACTTTGCCGACTGGCGTGAAGGAATAGCCGTATCCGAAAATAGGACTCTCCGCTGGTATGGGAATAAAAGATCACGAAAAATTGAAGTCTACGAGGAAAAATGGATAGGATTCGGGGCCAATTTAACCCTGCAGAACTATAGAGATGTCCTATCTGGGGGTACGGTAGACTTTGTCGATGGAGAAGGAAACACAATCACCCGGCAAGGGAACGATTTTGCAGATGCCGTACTAAACTCTATTGCCGTAGCCATTCCGGCAACGATAATCCCCATTCTTATTGCAGCCTTTGCGGCTTATGCCTTTGCCTGGATGGAATTTCCCGGAAGAAAACCTCTGTTTATCATGGTAGTGGCACTTCTGGTTGTGCCTCTGCAAATAGCCTTGATCCCCATTTTAAGAGACTATACCCGGTGGGGTCTCAATGGAACGTTTGTAGGTATGTGGCTGGCCCATACTGGTTTTGGCCTCCCCCTGGCAGTCTATCTGCTCTACAACTACATCAGTACACTTCCCCGGGATATATTTGAGTCGGCCTATCTGGACGGAGCCACTCCCTTTGTAACCTTTGTACGCCTTGTATTGCCCTTATCCATCCCGGCCTTAGCCAGTTTTGCCATTTTCCAGTTCCTCTGGGTCTGGAACGACTACCTTGTGGCACTGGTCTTCCTGGGAGATAAAAACAGGGTTGTCACAAGCGCCCTGGCTGCCATGATTGGAGAAAAAGGACAGGATTGGCATCTTCTCACGTCCGGTGCTTTCCTGAGTATGATCATTCCGCTGACCGTCTTCTTTGGTCTACAGAGATTCTTTGTAAGAGGCCTTATGGCCGGATCTGTTAAGGGCTGATCATCCGGGGGGATCATTTGAAGAACGAAAAGACTCTTTGGACAATCACCAGAAATTTTGGGGACTCCCGCTTAATGCCAGAGTTGAAGACTCTCCTGTTTTGCGGCAATGGTTTTCTAGGAGTTCAGGCCAATGCCCCCGGGAGTTCTCAAACTTCGGGGACATTCATCAATGGCTTTTATGAGACAACCCCCATTACTTACGGAGAAAAAGCATACGGATACCCCGGGATGCAACAGGTAATGATTCCCCTTGTAGATGTACTTAACTGGGAGGTCAGTAAAGCGACAGCCTCAGGCTATGAGGCTCTGGATATTTCAAAAGGAACCATAGAACTGGATATGCAAAAGGGTATCCGGAAGACGAGCTGTCAGATCGTCGGCTCTGATGGTTCAGACCTATTGATCCAGGAAGAAGTGCTCACCTCCCTTGTACACTCACAGTGTCTTTACAGCCGAATAACACTGAAAGGCAGGGGGAAATACAGGATTACCAGAAGGATAGGACCTCCAAACCTTGAAAGTAAAGAAAGCGGCGATCCCCGTAAAATGGAATCTCTTCAAAAAGATCTTTTCAGGAAGAGTGACTACACAGTCACTTCCCGGGGATGCATGATTGAAGAGACAACCACCTCCAGTAATTTGAGTTACCGATGCACGGTCTGCCTCGATAGGTTTTCACGTTATGAAGGGATAGAGTCCAATCAGTACGAAACCCTGTATCAGGATATAGATTTAGATGAATCATCGGAATCTTCCAGATTGCTGATGGCTCGTTTTGAAGCCGATCCCCCCTCAGGGTTGCCTTCTGAAAAAGTAAGGGATGAGCAGAAGAACTTCCCAATGGATTGGCAGAAAATCTGCTCTGAACAAGAAAATTACCTGAAAGACTTCTGGAAGAAAGCTGATACGATCATCGAGGGAAAACCCGAATATACCAGAGCCCTGCGCTACAACAGCTATGGGCTCCTCCAGTCGACAGGAACAGATCCTGCTCGGAGCGGAGCCGCCAAAGGACTGAGCAGTGGAGGTTATAACGGCCACACCTTCTGGGATGCCGATATTTATATTCAAGGAGCGCTGAATAATATAGATCCCCGGCGTGCCAGGACTCTTGTAGAATACAGGATTGCCCATCTCAAGGAAGCCCGGGACAGGGCTGAAGAACTTTCAGAAGTTGGAGCCCTCTACCCCTGGAGGACCATTAACGGGAGAGAATGTTCGGCCTTTTTCCCCGCAGGGACTGCTCAATTTCATATCAATGCAGATATTATATGGGGATTGAAAAGCTTCCTGGACCACAGTGGAGAAAGGGATATTCTCTTAAAAGGCGGTGCGGAAATGCTTTTCGAAACGGCCCGTTTCTGGGCGGCCTTTGCCCTTGACGTCCCGGGTAAAGGCTACTGTCTCCACTGTGTCACCGGGCCGGATGAGTATACGGCACTGGTGAATAACAACTTTTATACGAATCTGATGGCCAGAGAACATCTGAGCTTTGCCCATGCCACAGCCCTGGAACTGCTGGATGAGTTTCCAGAATGGACAGCAAAACTGATAAAACAGCTGAATCTGAGCATCCGGGAGATCAACTCCTGGCGGCATATAGCCCATCATTTTTATCTACCGAAAGTTGAGGACTCCCTCATATACAAACAAGATGATTCATTTCTGGAAAAGAGTCCCTGGGACTGGGAGCATACGCCTCTGGAGAAAAGGCCCCTACTCCTCCACTATCATCCCCTCAAGATTTACCGCCACCGCGTCATGAAACAACCCGATGTCATCATGGGGCTCCTCCTGCAGAAACAGTATTTTGATAAGGAAGTTTTTGCTTCCAATTTTGACTATTATGAGCCTCTCACAAGCGGGGACTCCTCCCTATCCTCTGCCATCCAATCGGCAGTTGCAGCCCTTGGAGACAGGCAGGAACAGGCTGAAGACTATTTTAGAAAGAACTTGTTCCTTGATCTGGAAGACAAGGAGGGAAATACGGATAACGGAATTCACCTGGCCGCCATGGGGGGAGCCAGAATCGCCTTACTCTATGGTTTTGCCCATATGGAAATCTCGGCGGGGGTATTGCATTTGAATCCTGATTTCCCCAGGAACTGGGGTAGGATTTCCTTTTCCCTGCTGCACAAAGGAGTTCTGCTGAAAGTTCACTATGATCCATCAGATCAAAGCGTACAATTAACAGCAGATGCACCTTTAAACATTGAAATAAATGAAACCCAAATCAGGCTTTCCAAAAATGAAAAACAGACAGTTCGGATTTTCCAAGAAATCTCATAAAATCTCAGAGGTCCAAATTAACTCTACTCAATATTGAACTGTTTCATAAATATGTCCAAATCCCGGGGAGAAAAGAGAAAACTCAACTTTTCTCCCGGCATTTTATACATTGACCGCATCGGGAATTCGACATACCGACTGGCCTTCGGAGGCATAATTTTTGATTTTGACTCCCGCAGATTTTGGATTATTCAGAATGGACGAACCACCGACACATCCTCCCTGGCAAGCCATGACTTCTATAAGATTTCCTTCGCTGCATGTCCCTTTCTTCGCAAATGATCTCAGCAGGGCAATGGCCTTCTTATCCAACCCGTCTATGCAAAAGGGTTTTATGGGAGCACTCTCGGGGGCGGCGGCCGCAACGGCTCTACTGACCCCTCCCGAAATAGCAAACTCCCGGGCTTCGCTGGAGCTGGGGACAGCAAATTCATAATCTTCACATTCACTCAGTTCAATCTGCTTAGCAACAAACAAGGCACCCATTTCTTCGACACTCATGACATAATCCACATAGGGATCTTTTAAACCTTCCTTCCTTTTGGCCACACAGGGTCCCACAAAAACAGTGATGCATCCTGGAAAACGTTCCTTGGCTATTTTGGCACTATAATGCATGGGAGTTGGTGTATCGGAAACGAAGGGTTCCAGTTCCGGAGCGAGCTTGACCACCATCTCCCGATAGGCGGCACAGCAGGATGTCGTCATAAAAGACTCTCCCTGGGCCATTCGTTCTGCAAACTCCCTGGCTTCATGCAAAGTGGTCAGATCGGCTCCTTCTGCCACTTCCTGAATATGGGAAAACCCGATTCTTGTCAAAGCCGTAGCAAGTTTACTGATGGGTTCGGGAAACTGACCCTGCAAAGCGGGAGCGATGAGGGCCACAACCGGAACATCACTATTGACTGATTTTAAGATGTCGATCAACTGGCTTCTCTCATGTATCGCTCCAAAAGGACAGCCGGAAACACAAGCTCCGCAGCTGATGCAGCGTTCATAATCAATTTCCACAACACCCAGTTCGTTCTTACTGATGGCCTTGACCGGACAGACCTCCTCACAGGGAACACGGAGTCTTGCAATGGCGCTGTAAGAACAGGCATTGATGCATTTTCCGCAATTTTTACACAAATCGGCATCGATCTCGGCTTTTGAATTATTGATTTTAATGGCTCCGAATTTGCAGGATGCCACACAGGACTGGGCCACACAACCCTGACACATATCGGTCACGTGAATGCGAACGGGTACACAACCCTGACAGGCTGTATCAATGGCTGTAAGAACTTCTCCGTCCAGTTCCTCCCGTTCAACCGCATCCTGAGCGTAGTGGGAAAGAAGCTTTATCTGGTCATCTTCGCCAACTGAAAACCCAAGACCTGCAATGACTCTCTCTCTGATGGCCGCCCTCTCCTTATGGATACAGCACCGATAGTGGGGGTCACTGTGTTTTGGACGCATCTTGAAAGGGATCTGATAGGCTGATGTAGGGAAATCTTCGGAATCAAAGGCCTGGATAATCTTTACCAAAACCTGTTTATTCAAATTACTCGTCAGTTTTATATTACTCATCAATCTCACTCTTAATTTTATCTATAACCCTCTCTATGGATGCCGTATCAACGATTTGACCATTCACCTTCACATAGGGGGCCTGGTTGTATTTTTCATCCTTGCAGAGTCCCAAGCAGTTCCGCGGAATAATATTGATCTTATCCCTTAAATCAGCTCCAAGAACTCTCTCCAGGTCCTGGAGCTGGGATCCACCCAAAACAAAACAGGTTGTTCCAAAGCAGATTTCCACATCAATCTTTTTCATTTCTTACCACTCTTATATGAATTCAATTTCAATTTTTTTCTGATATTCCTCTTCCAGTATTCTGGCGATCCCTTTGACAACAGTCTTCCGCAACTCCAGCTCTACCGGCCATTTTGGGTCGGAATAAGCCAGATTCTTTTGCATTCCCACCATGAAAGTAATGCTGTCATTTCCCTTCAAAAGATCAACAAGCCGGCTAGCTGCATTCCTAGTCTCATGAGACGGAGGATTTTTCAGATATTCCAGTACTCTGGACATTGTGAGGATTCCCTCTGTCACCAGGTCCACTCCCTCCATCATTGAGATTCCGGGAAGGGTCCCTGAAGCCATTGTTGTCTCAATGTTTCGACCCAGTTCCCGGGCTACAATATTCGAAGTAGTTCCTCCGCAGATGATCTTCTGTCCGGAAAACTGCATAAATCGCTGACAGTGTTCCCTATCTTTTTCTTTTTGACAAGGAGGACCCGTAAAAACCAGAAGAGCCTTGGGAGTCCGTGCATGCAGGACAACGGAGGCACTTGTCCTTTGAAGATTATAGGCCTGAATGGCCTGAACAGGATTATGAGAAAGAACAGAAATCATCCGTTGCTTCCCTTGAAAACTCATTGAAAGGAAAGCATCATCTATACGATGATGGCTTATCTTCCTGGGCTGAGAACAGGAAATATCTTTAAAATGAAGCTTTTTCGTTCTTTGTGACTGTTTCATAAATGCACTTCCTGTTTACGATATTTATTTATCGATATTAATGTAACGATAGAAAGGCTGAGTGTCAAGGAGTCAGTACACTAAAAAGTCATTAGATTTATGATGCTGACCAGGCAAAACTCACTGTCTGCATCCTTTGAGTAGCAAAAGAATCGTATACAGATTAAAATAGTGCTAAAAGGGAGATGGCAGCAGAGAATGGACTGTTTGATTCTCCAGAATACTTTTTTATGCAAGGTGGTTTTTTCATGGGACATAGTTATAAATCCGAACTGGTAGGCGTATTTGGACATCCTGTTGCAGAGAATCCCACCATTGTGATGCTGGAAGCCGCTTTCAAAGAACTGAACATCCATTGGAGATACCTGACTATCGAAGTCTTACCCCAGGATCTTAAAGAAGCCATTTCAGGCATGCGAGCCATGCAAATGAAGGGCATCAATCTGACCATCCCCCATAAAATTGAAGTCATTCAATACCTGGATTCAATAGCAGAAGATGCATCCCTGATTGGAGCGGTGAACACGGTAAGAAAAGATAAGGACAGGCTCATCGGTGAGAATACAGATGGCAAGGGATTTTTAGAATCACTTAAAAATGATGCCAAAGTGAACCCCAAAGGCAGGAACTTTTTGATACTGGGGGCCGGAGGAGCCGCCCGGGCGATCTCAGTGGAACTGGCTCTGGCCGGGGCTAAACAAATATCCATAGCAAACCGTACGGCTTCAAAGGGCCAAGCCCTTGTCAAACATCTGAACGATCACACAGGAACTCATTCAGAATTTATATCCTGGGATGGCTCAATTTCAATTCCTGACACAACGGATATTTTGGTAAACGCCACATCCATAGGCCTATTTCCAGATGTGGATGAAAAACCTGAATTAAACTATGACAGCATTAGAAAGAATATGGTAGTTTGCGATGTTATTCCCAATCCTCCTTTGACAGCGTTCTTATATGAAGCTTCCAAGCGAGGTGCCAAAACCCTTGATGGTCTGGGAATGCTTGTATACCAGGGAGCCATAGGATTTAAGATGTGGACTGGTCTGGAAGCCCCGCTGCCCATCATGAAGGATGCCTTATCCAAGGAGTTCGGGGGAGAATCTTCAAACCAGTAAGCACCAGAGCACAATTCTAAAGAGAAGAATGATCCCCATAGTCTAAAAACTGCAAGATTTAAAAAAGGAATGGATGCAATTAGTAGTCCCGGTTCATATACAGCTCTCTAAATTTAGATGCATTATTTTCAAATATTTGTACAAGAAATGGATCAAAGTGTTTTCCACTCTCCTGTAAGATTTCATTAACAGCCTCATCATAACTCCAGGAATCTTTATACGGCCGCTTTGTTGTTAGAGCATCAAAAACATCAACGATGCTGACAATTCTTCCAAAGAGTGGAATATCCTCCCCTTTAAGTCCATAAGGATAGCCCATTCCATCAAAACGTTCATGATGTGAGATGGCAATGATAGCTCCTGCCTTAAGGAATTTACTCGAAGGGTTCTGCATAATTTCATAACCAATGACCGTATGATTTCTCATAATCTTCATCTCTTCATCATTCAGTTTCCCTGGCTTTAACAGTATAGAGTCAGGAATACCGAGTTTTCCCACATCATGAAGAGGGGCAGCATAGTAGATAAGGTCCCGGCTTTCCTGATCCAGATCCAGTAACTCGGCAAAAAGGAGAGCGTAGTCACTCACCCTTTTGATATGGGCTGCCGTTTCCGGATCCTTATAATCCGAGGCACGGGCCAAAACATCCAGAGTTTCATATTCCCGAGTGTGAAGCTCTTTGAGAACAATAGCCTCATTCAGTGCATACTCTTTCAAATTGGAATAAGCCAGATCAAAATTTGAAATCAATGTATTAAAGTCATAGGCAAGATCCCCAATCTCATCGGGATATTCAATCCTGACCTTTTGAGAGAAATCTTTGTTCTCCATAATCTTATGAATGGTATTTCTAAATCTTTGAATCGGGGCGGTTATTGTATTTAAAAGTCCAATAATGGCTATGACTATCACAATCAATATAATAATAAAACTCAGAATTTGCTGAATTGTAATCTCACGGATATCATCTTTAAAAGAACGGGATTCCTCGATTAAATAAACTTCCCATTCAGGAAAATCCAGCAGCACCGATAAACCATAGTAGGAATCCGATCCCAAAGTAAATTGATATAATCCTCCATTTTTGTGATAGGAGGCACTTTTCATTTCATCAGAAAAATGACTCGCCCATGACAGATCTCCTGTAGAAAACATCAATTGTCCCGAATCATCCAGGGCCAGTATGTATTCCGAATCATTCTGGATCATCCCGTTGGCATAATTTTTTAAAGAATCCTGTATTATATCGAGATATACCGCATCAGTTGAAAGGCCGCTTTCCTGCAAATTGGTCCACTGCTGCTTTGCATAGGATTCATATTGTCCAGCCTTGTATCGAATGAGTTGACTTGATTTCCTCATAAGGCTGTTTCGAGTGGAGATTACAGAGATATACCCGACAACCATAAAACTACAGACGAGGATTGGAATGATCATTATAATCATCTTGGTTTTGATATTGATTCTATACATTTTAGTCATAAAAAAAACTCTCCACGGTACATTTCAACAACTCTAGCTGAAATAGCATTGAAAATGCAAGTTTATTTTTATAACATAACAATAAACAGATTATAATATACAAGATGGGCAGCATGAGGGAAAATACAGATTTTGACATTAATAATATCTCCGAAGAAGACAAAGAGACAATTCTAATCGGCATAGAGAGAAAATTCTCAAACTTTTTCTTTTCAACCCCCCATGAGATAGAATACAAGAGTCACTCAAAAGGACTCATTCTTCCTGCGACAGTGATTATGATTGCCATCTTGCTGAGTTTAATCGGTATTTTTATATTTGGGAATGTTATCAATAAGACATATACAGTGGAGGAAATCCTGAGTTCAAGTGTCAGTAGTGATTCTGAATGGGCCATACTCAAAGCTTTTCAAGATGAAGCATCATTGAAGATCCGATCCAAAGAGAAGGAAATTACCGTATATAAAGAAAGAATAGCAGAATACGACCAAAGACTTAATTCTCTGAGAGATCTCATTGAACTGAAGAAGCAGGCTGAAAAGCAATTTTCAGAAGAAAGAACAAAACTTAGTCTCGCCGGTTTGACCAGGGAAGCAATCGATTCAAGAATGATCAGTATGGAAAATGACCTTCTTTTGAATCTAACAAACGAAATGGTAGAGTTTTATAGTCTGAGCCTAGATGATCTGAATTTGAAGATCGATGAAATTCTGAATGAAAGAAATGAGACTGAAGAGGTTCTTGAAGCGGCCGTTTCCGAAAAGGAATTACTGGTTGAAGAGCAACAGAATCTCCAGGGATCCATAGAGTCCCTGGAAAGTCCTGCTTCTATGATAACAGAACAGGAAAATCCAATTATCAATGATTCAGAATTAAAAACAAAACAGTCTGAAATTTTTATGGACATCGTGCAGCGTAAATTCCTTGAGATTTTTCAGGATATTCAAAATGAGAATCCACAGGAAGGGTTAGCTAAACTAACTGAAATTGAAAAATTTATGAAAGATCAAAATGAGACTGATAGATTAGTCCCCCCAAAAACCTTTGAATTCTACCAGAACTTGATCCCCTTGCTTCAAGAAAATATGGGGGTCAAAATAACATCTCAGAATGAAAACTCAAAAAGAACTGATCGATACAGCGCACTTATGACAGAATTAGGCCGTTTATCACGAGCACTCACTAACGAATACGCCAGTGGGGAATACAGGTCAAAAGAATCTGAGCTACGGCAGAAGATAGATTCCATTCCAGAATTATCAAACGCCTTCTATATCCTTCAAAAAATTGATTCTGACAACATTCGAAATCAGGAGAGTCCTTCCCTATCGACGGAAAGTGAAGTGGATTCAACCCTAGAGGCACAGAGTGTAAATAAAAAGAATGAAGAGCCGGATATCATCACAGGTATGATTACAAAGGCTCAGTTTAATAAGATTACAATTCAATATGATGATGAAAGTGAGCTAAAAATTGGTGCAGAATTCACGGTAGTCAAAGATCGGAATAAAAATGAAGAGTTGGTTCTAGCGAGTGGAATTATCACATCTTTTGAAGAGGGTTTTGTTCTTGGAGAATTGGAAATACTCTATGATTTTTCAGTAAAACCCGAAGCAGGAGACCAGGTGGTGTTTCAAAGCGATACCAAAGGAAACTGAAAATAAAAAAAATGAAGAATCAAAATCTTTTCAAATATACTCTCAAGCTGTTCGTCCTCCTGACAGCTATAATTCCGGTCAATACTATTAATGCAGAAGAAGTAGAACGGGAACCCAATATCCTGGTTTTTACCAAGAGTGATTCAAAGGATTTTTTAAAACTCATAAACGACACCACAACGAACAAACTCAAAGAGTACAACTTGAACACCATACAGGTAGAAGATGTAATAACCATTGAAGAGCTCCTAGATAAAGCAGGCTGGCTGGGAGCATTTTTTATAATTGAAACGCACTATACCCAAACGGATCATAATCTATCACTGATAATGAATTGCTATTCAACCTGGGATAAACAGCTACTCATCTCAATACAGAGGGATTCGTATCTGGAAGGTTTTTCCAATGCATATATCAACAGCAGCGTAGATAGAATTATTCCCGTTATAAGAGAACATCTGGAAATTGTAAAAGCAGAACCGCCTCCCGGTTGGGACTGGTGGAGTAATAACAAAGTAGACAGTGAAGAAGGGTTCACAGAAGTAGAGAAGGTTCCCACGGAATCCATTGAAGAGGCCCCCCTTGAAATAGAAGCTGAAGTAAAGGAAGTTAAAATTGAGGAATCCTTGATTACTGTATCCTTGTCAGGTTCACCACTCATTAGTACTGGAAAGGCAGCTGAATATTTTTCCTACGGATCTCATTTCTCGCTTTATGGCGCTTATCAATTAAAGAAATGGAAAATGGATCTTGATCTGGGAGGACGGATTTCCTGGGATCACTTTGAAAGTGATGGACTGCTAACCAGTTCCACTAATAATTTTTATTCTTTGGGTCCGGAAATACAGATGAGTCTTGGTATCGCCTCCGGGAGCAGATTACTTGCAAGGCTCAGTTCAGGATTATCCTACTTCACAGTGAACTCATCCAATAAGGATCTGACCTATTCCACACTCCCCTATCTGTCCTTGGGGCTTGGTGCAGAAATTCCTCTGTATGACAGCTTCAGTTTTTACTATTCGGGAGATTATACATTCTATTTTGAACAATCTACAATTTTTTCAGGATTTTACCCCACTTTGGGTGTAAATTTATCATTGTAGTTCCATAGACGTATTTCATAATGCAAAAGATAAACCTAAAAGCAATCCTGATCTTTCAGATCGTAATCATCATTTTAGCGGCGTGTGTACAAGCGACCCCTTTCTCGGAAATATTGGACGGACCTGATGGGCAGGTCTTATCCATTAGCCCCTCTGAGGCTCAGCTTTTAAGCTCCCAGAGTCTTACTCTTGAAATAGAAGGCGGCGTACCGCCCTATGAGCTTACTCTGTCGACCGCCTTGGGAGGTAGTGGTGAAAAGCTAACAGACAACAGCTATACGGCTCCATCGGACAAAACAGGTATGGTCATTGTGCAGGTAGAAGACAGCTACGGAGCAACAGGCCAATCCCTGCTCACCATAGTCTCTCCATCTGTCTCGCTTCTAACACTCAGTCCCTCCTTTATTTCAATCTACAGAGGGAAAAAAGTAACTCTGGAAGCAAACGGAGGAACTGGTGAGTACAGTTATTCACTGGAACAATCCATTGGCGGTACGGGGGAATCTCTGATAAACAACCTCTACACGGCCCCCTCGGACCTGGGAGGAACAGCCATCGTGAAGGTAACAGACAGCCAATTGAATACGGCGGAAACAACCATCAATGTAGCCACAAGCTCTCCTGCATTAGATGATGTAAACTATAATACTGTATCGGTAACCACATATGAATCTGACTATTCGGGTGGCAGTGATTTTTCAGGATCATTTACCTTTAAAAACAGCGGCTCTGACGACGGTACCCAGTCCATTTCTTGGATTGTCTACTACTCAGAAGACTTGATCATCGGAAGTGGAGACACCATCGTTTCTCAGGGTTCCGAATCGCCCCTGGAGGCCTACCAGGATTCTCTTTCCATACCCTTTTCCGGAACTTGGCCCTATCCGGATAAAAATACGGATTATAACTTGATCGTCTCGTTGAGCGCCGAGGATGATCTGTATTTCAGTGATAACACAGGATATATTACCGTACCTGTTGAAATTGTTGTTATGAAAAATATCGATTATCTGATTGAGGATACGGATGAACATACACCACCTTCTAATGTTGGTGATGAGACATATATTGGATTTAATATAAAGAATGAGGGTTCAGCAGACGGTACTGATCAGATTTTCTGGGGAGCCTATGCTTCTGAAGATGAGAATTGGGACGAAGAGGATACACTCATCACATCAGCAACAATTGAAGCACTCCTAAGTGGAGATTATTCAGATTGGTTAGATTTTAACCTTCCTTGGCCTGAGCTTACTGGAACCTATTACCTCATCTTAAAAGTATTGGCCGAAGATGAAATCAACAAAACAAACAATTACGAGATAATTGGCCCTTTTGTCGTCGACTCCTAAACGTTTGGTCATCACAAACTGACTCAGACACTCTGCTTACTACGGGGAAGAAGAGGACACTCCCCAGCGTCAGGTGGTTCTGCTCCCCACAGAGGATGGAAAAAAGCCTCTGTTTCATGCTGCCGGCCTGCTTTAATGGTTAATGATAATTCACCGGATTTGTTGTATATTATTAGTTTACAGATAATTCATTTTGTTACCTATTAGGCTAAAACATGATAAGAATATTGGTTACTGGAGGAGCTGGTTTAATCGGATCTCATCTATGTTCTAAACTGCTGGAATCAGGCAATAAAGTACTATGCCTCGATAATTTTTTCACTGGTACTAAAGAGAACCTGCTCCAGCTTATGGATAATTCCTATTTTGAAATTCTTCACCATAACATCATTAATCCCATATCTCTTGAATTGGACCAGATCTATAATCTTGCCTGTCCTGCTAGTCCCATCCACTACCTGCATGATCCAGTACAGACAACAAAAACCAGTGTAATAGGGGCCATAAACATGCTGGAACTGGCAAAAAACCTGAATATCCCCATCCTTCAAGCATCTACAAGTGAAATATACGGTGATCCGGAAATACATCCGCAATTGGAAAGCTATTGGGGAAATGTTAACACAATAGGGCCAAGAGCATGTTATGACGAGGGGAAACGATGCGCCGAAACTCTTTTTTTCGATTACTACAGGGAGAACAAAGTCAACATTAAAGTGCTCCGGATATTCAATACATACGGTCCCCATATGAGAAGTGACGATGGCAGAGTTGTGAGCAATTTTATTGTCCAGGCATTGCAGAATCAGGATATCACAATCTTTGGAGATGGAAACCAGACCAGAAGTTTCTGCTATGTGGATGATATTGTAAATGCTATGATACAAATGATGGATTCAAAGGATTTAACCGGACCGATCAATATCGGGAATCCCATGGAAGTGACGATGAACGAATTAGCTGATATGATAATTGAGCTGACAGACTCTAAAAGTCAAAAAGTATACCTACCCCTTCCCAAAGATGATCCCAAAAGAAGAAAACCCGATATTACCCTGGCCAGACAGAAATTGAACTGGGAACCAAAGATTGATTTAAGAGAAGGTCTGTTGAAAACAATAGACTATTTCAAAAGCCCCCGGCCTTCCTGATTAAGCTGGGCAGAATGCTTATGAATATCCGGCCAGATTTTAAGGAGCTTACCATACATCCCCATATGATATTGAATATCATCAGAATTGAAACCATATCGTTTTTTTGAAAAAAGGTAAGAAGGCTCCCTCAGAAGTTCATAGATGTCATCAAGCAGAAGGTCTGTGTCGGTAGCCCAGGAAACAGGCTTCCGTTTGTATTCCTCCAGGAGATTTTCCAACTCCAGTGCATAGACCTGTATGCTTTTGCTCCAGAGATCATGAACAACCTCGACAAACTCTATTTTTCCGAAGCTTGAAAACTCCAATAATACATCAGCAATATCATTTAGGCGATTATGTGGAGATGTAATTTCACGATCCGGTCTGCAGGCAAGGATAACAGACATAATGAGATCTACCAAATTCGGTTTTAATCTCTGCATGCTGTCTTCTGCGTAAAATCTCGTGTCCTCAGGACTATGAAACAATCCAAAACCCAGAAATGCGGTATTACTATTCAGATTTACTAGACGAGTCATGACAGAAAATAAGAGATCCACACTTCTTCCTAGAGGAAAAAAAGGAGGTATAAACTCTTTGTTAAGGACTCCGATATTCATTCCCATCAAATGGGTTCCAGACCCTATGGTCGTCCCTTTTGGAATGCGAATGATGTCCCTGGCAAACTTATTCCTGTTGTACACCTCATCAGAAGCAAGCTTAATTCTTCGATTCTCCCCTTTAAGCCTCATCAGGAAGCGGAGATTACCCATACCAGAGTCCCCATAGGCACCTGAAGTCGTAAGGGAGATAACTTTATCATCATCAACGGATTTGCCAAGAAGTCTGTAATGCTCTGTAAGAACATCCACACTGAAATCCTTTGCTTTCTCCAGCATCTCATCCCTGGAATGAAAAATTTGAAGATCTGCTGGGAGATATGCATTGGAATATTCCAGTTTATCTGAAAGAGTGTTCTCGTAATGACCGGGCTGACAATATACGTCATCATCAGACTGAATATAATTCCTGCCCGCTGTCGCAAGAATCAGCTGATTTGAATTGTGTCCAAAATGATTGGTATTGTTATCATGAACCAAAGCATAGGATAGGACCTCAGGATCAAAGTCAGTTGCAAGACTCTGAATGAAGTCAGAACTAGTTTTTTTTCCAATGCCAACTGTTTCTATACCTGAAGTTTTTTTAATGTCTTCCGCAATAGAAACAGCAAAATCACAATGTTCTTGAGTTTCAAGATCGGAAGAGATTATAAAAGTTGGTTTGTGATTAAAAAAGACAGCATTGTCTGCAAAGCTTCTCATGCTGTCTTTCAAACAGGACCGACTGGCAAGTGTCGGCCATCCTATGAACATATCTTCCATAAAATTTATTATGAAGTAGCATACCCTGTAAGGGATAACTGAAAGCTCGATTCATCGGGATCGTCGCTGTTAATAGTGACGGTTCCTGTTCTTGCTCCTGTGATATCTGAGGTGAATCTGATTATGAAGACCTGTTCTTCACCAACAGGGATATTTACAGGAGCGGGATTCGTCGGCAAACTATAGACATCACTTCCTGAAAGAACTATTGATGAAACTGTGAGATCCGAATCGCCCGCATTTCCAATGGTAAACGAAAGATCTTCATCAATTGGAGAATAAACATTTCCAAAATCAATAAGATCACCATTAGAGAGACTGCCATCATCACCACTGGCTTCCGATTTACCAGTAATGGATATATCTGGAGAACCGTTATTCACATCCTCACAGGACATAAATACCATGCTAATTAGCAAAAGAATGAATATAAAACCAAACAATCTTTTCAAACCGTATCTCCTTAACTGTAGTATTTGGTACTTTAAAAGGGATATATCACCAAGCTGAAATAAATTTCCGTAAATCATAAGTACAATGATATTCCCTTATCAGAAATCATTTCTAATAAAAAATTTAATAAACTATATCTTCTTAAGAATTATTAGTCATACCTAATAATTTGTCAAGAAAATCGTCGCTCCAGATTCTATTGAATCCTTCTAATACTTGAATCGAATGAAGCAAACATGATGGACCATAAGATTTTGTTCAAATGTTTCTTCATAAACACGACAAGAATCAATTCCTTCTCTATAAAATTAAAGCACCATTTCGTTTTTTTATGTAACTATGTATATGACTCCCGATCCACTTACCCAAACAGCAAAAGAACGCTTCGATATTAGCTACCTCTTCCCCTACCAGCATCTGGTCATCACAAACATACTCAGAAGCTCTGGTTACTTCGGAGAGGAGGAACAGGAGGAAGCCCCCCGAAATCAGGTGGTACTACTCCCCACGGGGGCCGGAAAAAGCCTCTGTTTCATGCTACCGGCCTGCTTGCTGGAGGGGCTGACAATCGTTGTCTTTCCCCTTCTGGGACTGATGGCGGATCAGCTGCGGAGGGTAGAGGAAGCCGGGATGAAAGGAGCACTCCTCAAAGGTGGGATGAGCCAGTCCGAAAAAGCGAAGATTTGGTCCTCTGTAGAAGATGGATCCCTCAATATGCTCTTAACAAACCCGGAAATACTGATCCTACCGGAAGTCAGAGAGAAACTCAAAAAAGTGAATATAGCCCATCTGGTTCTGGATGAGGCTCATACCATTCCTGAATGGGGAGAGACCTTTCGACCGGCCTGTTTGAAACTGGGAGAAGTGCTGCCCGAACTGGCAGCTCAGCAAATAACAGCCTATACGGCCACAGCGTCTCCTCAGATTCTAGAAAAAATAAAATCTATTCTTTTTAGCGAAGTGGATTTCAATCTGGTGATGGCCAATCCTGACCGTGTGAATATTCACTATGAGGTTTTGCCTGTCCTGTCACGAATGCAAACACTGACAGAACTTATTCCACGCATCGATCGCCCGGCTATCATCTTCTGCTCCAGCCGAAGACAAACCGAACAGTGTGCCCTCTACCTCAGACAGAGACTGGATGATCAGGAGATCCGTTTTTACCATGCAGGACTCTCCAAGGAACTAAGGACTGACCTTGAAAATTGGTATTTTAGATCTGAGAATGGGATTCTGGCTGCCACATGTGCCTACGGTTTGGGTATGGACAAGCCAAATATCCGGACTGTGATTCATTACACCCTCCCCTCTTCGGTGGAGGCCTATCTGCAGGAATCTGGACGGGCCGGCCGTGACAGGCAACCCTGCCGGGCCATCCTTTTATACCATCCATCAGACCGTCTCCGTGAGGCGGAGAATCCAAGAGAAGATTTAAGAGAGCGCTATGAAAAACTACTGACTTTTGCAGAAGACTCAGAAACATGCCGCCGGGAATCCCTCCTTGCCATCCTGGAAGCGGTACCAGAAGATTGTAACAGTTGTGATGTGTGCAGGGGGAAGGTCATTACAGTTGATCCTACAGAAAAGACCATAATCGATTTAGCACAAAAATATTCCAAAAGGTTCACAAAAAAATTGCTCAAAGATTTTTTACTGGGCCGGTTCAGTCATGAAATACGGCAGGCATACTGGTACAGGGCGAAGGGTTTCGGTATCCTGAAAAAGTGGAATCCCGATGATGTACAAGAGGCTATTCGTGTTCTTGAGTTAGGCTTATAAATAAGAAATTGCTGCAGACTATCAGCTATGAAGTTGAAAAGAACAGCAGCAATCAACTCTACGGAAACCTTGTTTTTTATATCTACAATAGCCTCATTTCTCTCAACATAGTAACAAAGAGAAGGCCTATAATCTAAAGATTATTTTTCCTTGGTTTCGGTTTTATTGTTGTCCGATTCATTCATTTCGGAATCGCCCTCTTCAAGTCCTTCCTTGAACTCTTTCTTGGCTTTTCCAAGGCTCTTGGCAAATTTTGGTATAGCCGATGCTCCAAAAAGCAATACCACGACCCCACCAATGACCATGACTTCTGTAGTTCCTAACATAATTATGACTCCTTCTGTTCTTCCGTTTTATTATTTGATGTGACCTTTGTATTCACTGTATCTGATAGAGCGCGGTCAAAATTGGCAATCTCGCTCTTCATTCTTGCATTCATGGATCGAATTTCTTTCATTTCTTCTTCTATTCCAATCTCTTTCTCCATACTCTGGAGCTCTTTTTTCATTAAAGTATAGTAATAATAGACCTTGGCCCAGGCTTTTCCCAATTTACGAAAAATAACCGGCAGTTCCTGAGGGCGTATAAACAAGATGACAAGGGCAACAATAACCAATACTTCCTGAAATCCCAGTCCATTCATGACTCTATTTCTCCTGTTCGCCGAAATGAAATATTTTGGCTATGAAAATAGCACAAAAATAGAGAAAGATCAGGGGCAGGGAAATTATACACTGGGAAATAAAATCGGGAGGGGTTATTAACGCCGACACAATAAAGACAAGGACGATGACAAAACGGCTTGCCTTAAAAAGAGCCTTCCGGGAGACAATATTCAATACTAGTAGTACTTCAAGCAGTATGGGAAACTGGAAGCTCAGCATGATCATCAGTATAAACCTGAAAATATAGATGACATTTTTCTGATAGTTCAGCATGAAGCCAACATTATCAGGCAAGAATCCCCTGCTGGTAAAGAATTGAACAGTGAGGGGCAGTATGTAAAAATATCCGTAATAGAACCCTACAATGACAAGAAACCCTCCGCAAACCAGAGCCCCGAAGAGAACATTTTTTTCTTTTTTCCTGAGAGCAGGCAGAGTAAAGCGGACTAACATGAAAAGGATGACCGGAACAGCCATAGTCAGCCCTGCCATCACCGATATTTTTAATTTTGTAACGAATCCTTCAAAAAGGAAATTCACAAAAAGGGTATCCGTCGATCCGAGCCCTTCCATTGTGCTGAATGGTTTATAGAGAAAATTGATGATGGGATCAAAAAAGTAAAAACTGATACAACTGCCAATGGCCAGGGCAATGATTGAGACAAAAAATACGGTCCGCAGCTCTTTTATATGAGCTAAAACCGGCTGTGATTCAAGAACCTCCGGCTCGTTTTCTTTTGCTTTATGCTTCATTTACTCTCTCGTGGAGGCAGTATACAAGAAGGGAATCTTTGATTCAATCCTGCCAATGATGCAGGTATTTGATCCTCCGGCAATGAAACAGGCCCTTGTGGTGGCAATACTCCGGCTGACAAGAAGGGGCAGACGGCAGACAGCTGCTTTTTCGGCGATTTCCGAATTGATACGTCCCGATGAAAAATAGATGAGTTCAGAGGGTCGAATTCCTTTTATTACCGCGGCTCCAATGGCTTTGTCAAAGGCATTATGCCTGCCTACATCCTCATAAAGAGAAACAATGTCACGACTATCTGATAAGGCAGCACAGTGGATTCCTCCATGGCTCCGGTATTTCCCGGCAAGGTCTTTGATATTAGCGGCAAGATCCTGAAGATGGGAGACTGAAGGCATTTGAAAAGAGTCCTGTCTTTTCCGATCTTTTTCTATCTGATTCTTCAGCTCCACCCGGATCTCATACTTGTCCAATCCATCTTGCTCAATTTTGGATATTTCTATCTTAGTAATATCCTCTCTTTCACTTATGATGCCTCGGCAGTACAGGTGTCCGACGCCTAACTCTTCCAATGCCTCAGGGGTGCAGAGAAAGGTCTGAAACAGCGTTGTGCCCACATAGAGTGTGATTTCATTTTCTTCAACCTGAGGTGGTGTCAGATTCAACATATTCTGATCTATCATTTATTGTGACTCCAAGCTTCCGACAGACTCCCACTCAGAAAGATAGTCTGCCCTTGATTTATTGATGTATCGATTGGAGTACAAGTAAATGTCTCCATTGGATGCCGAACTTCGGCATATATCTTTAAATTCAGAATGATCCTTAAGAATGGCTTCAACCGTATGTTCCAGAATCTCGGGCTCCAGATTATAAGGAGGATGTCGAAACATATCTATCATAGTAGGCCGTGGATACTGTCTGGATTCATTGCGTACCGTCGAGGCAATCGTTTCAAAAATGTCCCCCTCGGCACCGAGGTTCAATGCCTTCGCGTAGGACAGGCTCATGATGGTAGAGTCAAAACAGCGGAGTCGCTCTTTGCCCGTGAATACGCATAAAGTAAACTCTTCCTGATCATTCATTGTCAGAATAATCTCGCGTATTTCGGAATTGGTGATTTCTATATCATCTGAAACTTCTTCCATGCAGAGCTTTGTCAGTTCCAGATCGTCAATGAGGCGGGAAAGCCCGGAGGCGGTTTTCACCGCCTCCAGTAGAATCCCCTGGATAGGGTTATTCATATTTTCAGGCTGTCAGGAGTCCAAGACTTTCCAGCTGATCTGCTACATCTGAAAGTTCCAGCTCATCCAGTTTTTTCCGTGTAGGAATACCAGTTGTCTCATCCCAGCCCATTTCTTTGTAAAAATAGGTCAAAGCCATATTGTAGTCATCCTTATCCAGCTTGATTGTCCCCTGATCGAAGGCAGTCTTCTCTGGATCCATTGAATACTGCCAACCTGTCAGCTGGTCATGATCTTCCCGCAGATTCTTAGAGTTCATCTGTTTGGCGGTCAATGCACGGTGCAGGGTAAAGACACGTTCTGCATAACTATCCAAAACGTCCTCTCTTACATTAAATCCGGTAGCCATGCTAAAAAACTTGGACTCAAGAGAGGTATCACCTCTGTAGCCCTTCTCTTTCAGAGGAGAAACTGTCATGGGCCACATCCAGTTACACAGAGTCAATGAATCGTGCAGTACATTCCGTACAATGCTCCATTTTGTAAACTTGGCTTTCGCTTCATTGGCAGGAGTATAGAACGCAGGTTCGTCAATAGCTCCCTCACCCCAGTGCTCGGCCGCAATTTCCTGTTGTATTTTCGTAGGAAGACCGCTTCCGATAAGGTTCTGATGAGTATGACACTGAGCATCCCGATTAAACATAGAGGAAATAACAGCTCCTACCACACCATTGGATTCATTACTATGATGGACGGGGTATCCGACCTTGCTCCAAAGTTTGTTTCCTTTGTAGGTCCAGTACTCTTCCGGCAGGTTCCACTTCTTAGCCACATAGTGGGCTCCTTCACCCAATGTGGCCAATTCACCTTCTTTGAAAGCTATACGGCGATAGAACTCATGAAAGAAGTTAGGATCTCCTGCTTCCAGCAAATCCAATTTTAGACTGGCATACTCTTCTGCAGGAAGAACTTTTTTCAGGTAACCATGTTTTAATGTCCATTGAAAGTCACGTCCTATCTGCCCGTAATTACACCAAACTCCCAGGTCATCCGCTACCTGAGCTCCTGCTGTTCGGCCAATAACAGTTGCTTCGTCCTTTGTTTTTCCCTCAATATTGTATTTACCATTCATAATTCCATTGGGTGAGTAAAATCCCATACATGTATTGGCTACATAGGGGCTCACACCATAGGCTTCTAGTTCAGGTACATTCAAATGGGCATGACAACGAACTGGACATGAGGCACATCCCCCCATGCGGACCGTATATTTTTCAGCGGCAGGACCCAGGTCCTTGATAGACTTCATTGTCCGGTAACCGATCTTATTTGGTTCTCCAGGAGGGCATTCTCCAGTTTCAATGGGATATTCCGCGGCTCCCCACATAAGACCTTTCTGAGCTGTCCAGCGGCTGGCTGGATCATGGAATTCGGCCCAGGGTTGAGGGGTGGAAGGAACAACATGCTGGTTATTGGCACCCACGATATCGAAGGTTGATTTATTTAATGCATGCCATTTTAATCTGTCACCGGCAATCTTTACCGATCCGGTTCCCCTAAGACCAATGGCCTTGAGCATTTTGGAACCCATGACTCCGCCATGGCCACCAGCCGAGTGGCTTGTTCCGGTTCTGATGACCGAAAGGTTCACCTGGTTTTCACCAGCCTGACCGATAGCGGCAACCTGGGAGTCTTTTCCCATGAGGGCTGTTACTTCTTTAATCGTGCTAAAAGTCCCATGTCCCCACAAGAGAGATGCATCTTCTAGGCTGACATCCTGGTCGGCAATTCTAAGCCACACCGGTTTTTCAGATTTTCCCTGAATAATGATGGCATCATACCCCGCATATTTCAGTTCTACGGCAAAGTGCCCACCCATATGACTGTCACTGACACCATGAAATGGGTTAGAAGCTAAAAGACTTGTAATGTTGGTCCTTCCACTGCACATTGCTCCTGTACCAGTCAGAGGGCCCACTCCGAATATAATTCTGTTTTCCTCGGCAAAAGGATGAGTTCCGGCAGGGACTTCGTCCCACATGACTTTATATCCGATTCCCATACCACCGATGAAATAAGTGTATTTTTCTGTAGATTCACGGGTAATTTCTCCCGTACTCAGGTTTACTCTAAGTATAGTACCTGTCCATCCGCCTTTAAGCGCCATGTTTTCTTCCTCCTAATTCTTAAACCTGAAAGTGTTTTTTATAGTTCTTGAGTGCGTCTTCCCATGAAACATAGGAAAGAGCCCCGGTAGGACAATCTTTGACACAAGCTGTGTAGCCGTGACAGAGAATACATTTTGTAGAAATATTGGTTTCCGGATCCAGTGTGGGGATTCCCCAGGGACAGGCGCGGGTACAAGTTCCGCAGCCGACACATTTCTCAGGATCAACTTCACGTGCGCCAGTAGCTTCCTGCTGAAATATAGCTCCCTGCGGACAGGCTAAAGCGCAGGCGGGTTGTTCACACTGACGGCATGTATCGGCGGTCATGGTAAAATTACCATTTTCACCCTTTCCATGAACCCAGTCCCCTCTGACTCCGTCGGGTCCATAAGCCAGATTCTGACTGACTTTGATACGTGCGGTAATCTGACTCGCTTTTCCGTCATTTCCAACAGAACAGGTAGACTCACATATGAGACAACCAGTACAACGGGCAGCTTCATGAATAATCATACCATCTGCTGTTTCGAATATCTTGATATCTTTGGATTGACATCCGGGTAGTAACCAGGATGCTGCAGCGGCTCCGACTGTTCCAAGTCCTGTAAACTTAAGAAAGTCTCGGCGCGTAATGGCCGTATTTAGGATTTTGTTTTCTTTTACGGACACAATAACTCCTCCCTCGTGCGTATAGTCTCCTTTTCAAACGCGGGAGGCAACCACCGTTTCCAGGGCACCCAATGTTCAGAACCCATAGGCTAAGAGTTTGCCCTTAGGAAATCCTGAATCGGAGCTAGAGTTTGCTATTATAGGACTGTTTTTTTATTTCGTAAAGTATTTATCGATAAATAATCATCTAAAGGTATTATTTCCAGCGACAGAAAAAGGTTTCTGAGAGATCAAGGATCAAAAAAAGCAAAAATCCCGCCAGACTCAAGGCCAGTATGCCCGTATACATCTCCGTATAGGCGATGCGAGACCAGGCATCCATGATGTACCAGCCGATCCCTCTCCTGGTGGCAAAGGTCTCTGCCAAAAAAAGGATGGCAATGGCAGTACCCAGGGTCATTCTAAGGGATGAAAAAATACGGGGCATCAAAGCCGGGAGGATGATATGCCTTAACTCATTCCTCTTACTCCCTCCCAAAGATGTGAGAGAATCAAAATACTGACGGCTGATACCCGCTGTTTCGTCCCTCAGATTCAGATAGAACTGAAAGAAAACAACGAGAGAAACAAAGAATATCTTGGAAAAATTTCCCAGTCCCAAAAAGAGGAGGATGATGGGAAGAAGGGCTACCTTGGGTACGGGATACAGGAGATAAACTGCCGGGCTGATAAGGGAATCAAAACCGGGGCTCCTTCCGGCGGCAATCCCCAGAAAAAGAGCAGGAAAGAATGAAAAAACAAGCGCGGCAAAGACTCTAAAGAGGGAGGTCATCAAATGTGATGTCAAATCCCCCATAAGGAACTGTTGCACCATTTCCAGAACAACGCGATCAGGCGTTGGAAAAAAAGGCTTGTCAATGATCAGGGAACTGCACCACCAAAGGGCGATGAGAAGGACAAGAGGTGGGAGCATTTTCTTCATATTTTCCCCCTGGAATGAAGCTCAAACTGCTTTCTTAAAAGAACACAGGCTTCAAAGTAGGATGCATCCATCCTGCTCCCGGGACCCGATGTCTTATTTGACAGGGACCGGATTCCTCCCTGATCGTCCATGATATGAATCCGGTCGCTGAGAAAAACAGCCTCTTCGATACTGTGGGTAACAAGGACGACTGTCAGCCCGCAAGAGTGGGAGGGCCCCTTGTGCTGCAGTTGCCATAAATTATCCTGAAGCCTTTCTCTGGTCATGGCATCCAGGGCCGAAAAAGGTTCATCCAGCAGTAACAGGTCAGGATCCGAAACCATGGATCGTCCGATGGCCAGTCTCTGCCTTTCGCCTCCTGACATATCTTTTGGAAAGGAGTGTTCTTTCCCTTCCAGGGCGAGGTCTTTAACAACCTGACGGACCTTCTCATGGATGACACTCTTCTTCACACCCCGGATTTCAAGTCCTAAAGCCAGATTCTGCCAGGCTGTTTTCCAGGGGAATAGGCCGTGATTTTGCAGAATGACACCGGTCTCCCTCCTACCCGGTTGAGGGCTCTTCCCATGGATATGAATCTCACCACTGAGAGGTTGAATCAGACCAGCCATAAGATACAGAAGAGTACTCTTACCACAGCCCGATGGTCCTATAAGAGAATGTATCAACCCCGTCTCCCAACTGTCACGATAACCGGGTAAAACGGGTTTATCACTCGCATAAGAAAATGCTGTATCCAGAAAATCAATCATTTTCTGAATCGCCTCCTGGACTCCATCTCGGGATATCCTCCGATGGAAGACCCATCATATCCATCACACGTTCGGCCGTATAGTCCACAATATCACTGAGATTCTTGGGAAGGGTATAAAAGGCTGGGACGGGGGGCATGATGACCCCACCCGCATGGGTGAGGCGGAGCATATTTTCCAGGTGAATGGCCGAAAGGGGAGATTCTCGGGTCAGCAGGACCAGTCTCCGTCTCTCTTTGAGACAGACATCCGCTGCCCGCTCTATCAAGTTCCCGGAAATTCCAGCGGCAATTCTTCCAAGAGTCCCCATACTGCAGGGAGCAATGATCATTCCCCGGGTCAGGTAGGAACCGCTGGAAATAGAAGCCCCCAGGTTTCCAAGGCTTTCTAGGGTCACCATCCCCGTTGAACTCAACTCCTCCAACCATTGATCCATGGAGCTTCCCGTCTCTTTCTGGAATACTTCGGGGGCAGTCCTGCTGATCAAAAGATGGAGAGAAAGACCCCTCTTAATTATCTTTTCTGCAAGAGCCTTAGCGTAAAAGGAACCGCTGGCTCCTGTCACTGCCAGAATAAGCGGCGTAGAATCAGAGACCATACAGGCCTCCCGGCATATAAATATCCAGAACTGTGAAGAGAAGAACCACAGGGGAGAGGATCTGATTCAGGTGATAGGATGCCAAAGGAATCCATTTTACATCCCCCTTCCAGGCGAGGATGTGTTCGGCCACCAGAATGAGAGCCGCAATAACGACTCCCGCGGCATACCATAGACCAACCTTAAAAAAGGCCATGTTCACCAGCAGAAAAAACAGGGTTCCCCCATGACTCATTCCCGCTATGTATAGGGCTCCAGGATAGCCAAAACGAGCCGGTACAGAGTGAATGCCGTGAGATCGGTCATGATCAATATCCTGAAGGGCATAGATGATATCAAAGCCGGCAATCCAAAGAGCTGCGGCGATTGTCAGTGGAAAGTAGCGGATTTCAAAGCGTCCGCTCAGGGCTAGAAAACTGCCCATAACAGCGGCAGAACAGGTAATACCCAGCCAGAAATGACAGAGCCATGTAAAACGTTTAGTAAAAGAATAACCGCCGATGAGCAGGGCTCCCAATGGGACCAGGAACAGGCAGAGAGGATTCAGCATAGCCGCAGAGAAAAGGAAAAGCAGGCCGCAGACGATTGTAAAAATCCACAGATCACGGAGTTTCACCCGTCCCGAGGGCAGATCTCTATCGGCAGTGCGGGGGTTCTCGGCATCAATTTTTCTATCAATCAGACGGTTAAGAGCATTGGCTCCATTCCGGGCCGCAAAAACAGCCAGCAGAATCCAGAGGACAGTGGAAAAACCGGGGCGTCCTCCGCTTTCCAGTAAAAAAGCACAAATCGCCAAAGGGAGGGAAAACAGAGTATGCTCCAGCATGACGGCCCGGCTGATTCCCTGCCCCCGCCGGGTTTCCCGGCGGATGAACCGGCGGAGCTTTTCCATTTTACTCAAAACCCAATTCCTTCCATCGGAGATCCACCTGTTTTTTAACATCTTCACTCATGACGATGTCTTCGGGCCATTCTCGTTCATGCCCGTCTAGAGGACCTTTTCGAGTCGCATCCACCCCCAGCCTGGTACCGAAACGGGACCGGGGAGAGGCATGGTCCAGGGCATCCAACGCACCCTGACTCATAATCAGATCCCTTTCGGCATCAATATTGTTGAAAACCTTCCACATGACATGACTCAGGTTTTGAACATCCACATCATGATCCACAACGATGATCATCTTGGTGTACATCATCTGTCCCATTCCCCAGATACTGTTCAAAACCTTCTGGACTTGCCCCGCATAACGCTTGTGGATGGAAATAATGGCGCAGTTATGAAAAACACCTTCCAGGGGCAGGTTCATATCGACCATTTCTGGTACCATCTTTTTGAGGAGAGGCAGAAAAATCCGCTCCGTGGCCTTGGCAATATAGCAGTCTTCCATGGGAGGCTGACCGACAATGGTGGCAGGGAAAACCGGCTTTTTTCTCCGGGTGATACACGTTACATGAAACACGGGATAATCGTCTTCCAGGGAGTAATACCCTGTATGGTCACCAAAGGGACCCTCCCGGCGCAGGGGCTCTTCCGGATCGACGTAGCCTTCCAGAATAAACTCGGCCTGGGCGGGTACCTGCAAATCCGAAGTGATGCATTTGACTGTTTCCACGGGTTTTCCCCGAAGATAACCGGCAAAGAATAACTCAGAAATACCCTCTGGTAGAGGTGCCGTTGCGGCGTATGTGACGGCGGGATCATCTCCTAGAGCCACAGCCACAGGCATCCTCTCCCCCCGTTCTTTGTATTTGTGAAAATAGTGGGCCCCGTCTTTATGGTGATGCCAATGCATGCCCGTTGTATTTTTATCATAGACCTGCATACGGTACATTCCCATGTTCTGGGAACCTGTTTCCGGATCTTTCGTGATCACAAGTGGCAGGGTAAAAAAAGGGCCGCCATCCCCGGGCCAACAGGTGAGAACGGGAAGGGTACTGAGGTCCGGATTATGATCCACAACCTGCTGACAGGGTGCTTTTAAAACCCTGTGGGGCAGAAAAAGGCGGGCCCATTTGATCTTAGGGAAAAAGCTCATCACATCCAAGCGGCGCATCTGAGAGAAAGCCCAATCCATGAGCTCTTCCAGCTCCGCCGCTTTTTCATCCAGAGTCGAAGCTCCTAGAGCCATGGCCATACGCCGGTAACTGCCCATGGCATTGATCAGAACCGGAAAATCCGACCCCTCAACATTTTCGAAGAGCAAAGCAGGACCGCTCTGCTTACTCACCCTATCGGTAATTTCACTTATCTCCAGCTTTGGACTGACCGGGGCGCTGATTCTTTTCAACTCCCCTTCCTTTTCAAGCCGGGCTATAAAATCCTGCAAATTTTTATAAGACATATGCCGATTATAGTGAGAGCTGGAGGGGGAGTCCACAGCAGGGATCAATTCCCTTGTGAAATTATAATATCTTCATAGCTGACAGAATGTTCCAGCCCATATTTGGCTTCAAACCATTGAAGTACACTGGAAACCGTATCGACAGGAGGGAGTATCACAGGGCGAAAGTGAGGCACCGGATAGGGATTCTCAGGATCATCGGGAAGACGTATTTTATCCAGAAGAAGAGATCGGTATCGATCGGGGTCAGCATTGATTTGACTCACAGCCTCATCCCACTGATCCCGAAAGTCACTCAGCTCTTGGGGATGATCCTGAACAAAGCTTTCAGAGAAGGCAAGAACTGCTGGTTCCAGTCCTGTGTCGGCCTGATCCACGACAATTGGGAATCCCCGGCTCAGGAGAGGCCAGGCCATGGCATCGGTTAAACAGGCCAGAGGAATCTTACCGTTCCCCAGCATTTCCATCCGAACAGGAACCTGGGGTATGGAGACCTTCTCAATCTCACGTTCTCCCGCCATCTGATCCACCATAAACTCAATAACCGTATTATCCGAGAGCCCTATGCTCCAGAGGGAATTGTCATCGAATTCGGGATGAGCAACGATCATAAAACGGCTCTCAGTGATGGTGAGAACCTTCTGGGGCATCCCCTTCTGACCGAAGGAGACAACAGAGACAAGGTCTGTCATGATTCCATCCAGTTCGCCTATCTGCATGGCGGTATCCCGTTCCTTGGCACTCATAAATGGCACGGGTTCCACATTGTCCATCAGAAAAAGAGGAAGCGCACCCGCATCGGGCATCACGCCAATTCGAATACTCCTCGTTTCTTCAGAAGATTCATTCTGCCCTGAGGCGGCGGCCATAAACACCAAAGTGAAACCAAATAAGAGTATCAATAGTTTTTTCATTTGTTACTTCCTGACTGTTTTTTTTAAATTTTCAAGCATGAGACTGATCATCTCTGAACTGATCACCAAAGGAGGCTGAAAGGCGAGAACATCCCGGCCCAACCCGTTTTTACCGATGAGAAATCCCCTATCTTTCATCTCCTCCAGAATCAGATCGCAACGCTCAGCTCCGTCCATATCCTGATATGAGGATACGGGAAGCCCCAGCATCAGCCCGAATCCCCGGGGTTCCCCCAAGAAGGGGCAGTCCCGGCTGATCTCCAGGAGTCCCTTTTTCAACTGTTCACCCTTTATCCGAGCCTGTTCAATCAGATTTTCTTTCCTGATAAATTCCAAGACTCCCAAACCAGCCTGACAGGAGACAGGGTTTCCCCCCAATGTGGAGGCTGAAGGCTTGGTAAAAGTGGAGGCAATGGCATCGGTTGAGGCAAAAAAGCCAATGGGAAACCCGTTTCCCAGAGCTTTGGCGCCTGTCAGAATATCCGGCTGAACACCATAATGTTCAATGGCGAACATTTTCCCGGTTCGGGCAAAACCCGTCTGGATTTCATCACAGATCAAAAGGATCTTTTTTTCTTTCATCATTGGGCGGAGGGATGTAAAAAAATCAGAAGGAAGAGGCCGGATTCCGCCATTCCCCTGAATAGGTTCAACCAGCAGTGCGGCAATTCTGTCTCCCTTTTCTTCCATAATTTTCTTAACATCTTCCGAAGAAGATGCAAAATGTACGGGAACTTCATCACAGAAGGGGTCAGTCCTCCACATGGGGATACCATTGGCACCAGAACTGAGGAAAGTTCTCCCATGAAGGCTCCCGTCCAGGGCAATAAATTCTTTTTTACCCGTATAAACCCTGGCCAAAAGCATTGCCCCTTCATTGGCCTCCGAACCCGAGTTGCAGAAAAAGCTGCGCCTCAGATTTCCCGGCAAAACCGATGCCAGCTGCTCCGCCAGATCCACCACGGGCTGAGTCAGATAGATAGATGTGGTGTGCTGCAATGTTTGAAGCTGGTCCATCACCCGTTTGTTAATCAAATCATTGCAATGGCCACAACTCATGACAGAGACGCCGGCAAAAAAGTCGGTGTATTCCTTCCCTTTGCTGTCAAAAAGAGTAGCTCCCTTGCCCTTCACAAGCTGGGGTGGATTTTTATAAAAATGATAGGAACAGGGCATAAGAAAGTCTTTTTTCTTTTCAAGAATTTTCTCAGGACCAGAATAATCAGAATTGATGAGCGCCATAAGTATATCCTCCTGAACAGGGTTTCAATGCATTGAAGATTTCGGGGGCTCTGGAGGGTTCATCCAATGCCTGCCGATAGGCCTTCATAATGGTTTCTGAATCGGACAGAGTGTAGGCCTGAAGCTCCAAACGGAAGAATCTGTAGCCGCCGTTCACCAGTTCGGGCAAAAGCGGCAGGAGGCTGAGTTCCTTATGAGGAATCAGATGATATCTGTCCCACCAGTCCCGGCGGACTGTCAGCCTGGAAACCGGAGTATTCAGTTCGATGCAGTCCTCGCGATTACCGCTGATATCATGATCCATATACATCACGCCGGGGAGACCATGCAGCACAACTTCACCAGAGCTAGAGCAGTCTCTGGATTTCACCTCTTGCGGCAGGCTGACCAGAGAATCAAAAGGCAATTCCAGAGATGAAGTCCAGCCAGTGGCTCCCACTGAGGTATAAAACTCTACCGCTCCGGCATTATACAGATTCATTCCTGTATCACAGATGATCCCGTACTTTTTGGAATCAATGAGTTCAAATACACCGGCATGACAGGCGAGCACTCCCTTTACGGGAGGATTCTTTTGAAAATAAGACCGGATCAGGTCATTTTGCTCCCCATTCGTCATCCTGGGAAGGGCTAGAAAGAGCTCACATCCCTGAAGATGACACTCCCTGGAGAGCGCCCCTAATTCCCGAAAGGAAATGGGTCTTTCAGGAGCAAAGGGTTCTGTGGTGAGATAGATTCTGTTGGCACCGCAGCCTAGAGCCAACCGAGCCTGGTCAGCCGTATTCACCCGGACGGTCATTTTAAGGGATTCATCAATTGTCTGAAGGGGAACGTCCTTCCCGGAACCTGATAGAGGGATCTCTTTTTCGGCAGTAGGAAGGCTGAACATCTTACCTGTCGAGTAAAACTGCCCGGACCCCTCCCCCCTGGTATTGATGTTTGCCATACCGGGATTTCCAAAGGCATAGGCCGTGGAGTAATCTCGTTTCTTGAACTCGTCCATATCTGCCTCATCCGCCCGGGCTCCCCCCAGAGGATCATCCAGAAACCGGTCCAGAGCCTCTCCATACCGGTTGACCAAACTCAGAATGAAGTCCTTTTGCCGCATCCTCCCCTCTATCTTGAAGGAAGAAACACCGGCGAGAATCATGTCTCCCAGATGACTGTAAAGATTCAAATCCTTCACCGCCAGGGGAAAGGGTTTGTCATCCTCATGTCCTTCCCGGGAATAGGACCAGCGGCAGGGCTTGAGGCAGCGGCCGCGATTGCTGGACATTCCGAAAAGATAGGAGCTGTAGAGGCATTGGGAACCATGGGTCACACACATATCGCCATGGGTAAAATACTCCAGTTCCACATCAGTCTGCTCCGCCAACAGTCTGACTTGCTGAAGGGACATTTCTCGGGAGAGAACCACTTTCTCCACACCATACCGTTCCAGAAAGCGGATCATTTCAATATTATGAACATTCATCATCACCGAAGAATGAAGCGGGAGAGTAAGCCCCATCTTTTTTACGACTCCCAGGATTGTAGCATCCTGCACGATGATGGCATGGGGCTGAATCTCTTCCAAAAAGCCCAAATAATCTTCGGCCTGGGAAATTTCCTTGTCATCGATGAGACTATTGACCGTTATATAAACTTTCTTTCCCGCTTCTCCGGCGAGTTGAACAGCCTCTTTCAGTTCTTCATGACTGAAGTTATACCCTTTTCGTATCATCCTCATATTGAGAACCTGGCCACCACAATACACAGCGTCACAGCCGCTTTGGATGATAGATTTATAAATATCAAATGTGCCCGCCGGAGCCAACAGCTCCAGGGATCTTCCGTTAAATTTTCGACTCATAGCGCAATTATAGAGAATCAAAGATATCTATGGAATACAGTAAAGCCCCGTCTAAGAGAGTGTCTATGAGAGCCCCCGGTCGATACTTCCTGCCCGGGGAGAGCTAATGGCCTTTAGAAACCGTGTCCACCCTCTCTTCATGGGTGTAAATATTCATCCTCAGTCCCCGGGCAAAACCGCAGACGGTAACACCATAGGATTCGGCCAAAAATAAAGCCCTGTCCGTCGGGGCAGAGATTGAAACAATCATGGGAATGCCCATGTGGACCATCCGCAAGATCAAATCCGATGAGATCCGTCCGGATGTGATGATCAATCCCTGATAAAAATCCACATGTCCTGAATACCCCTTCCCGATCACCTTGTCCACAGCATTCCTTCGACTGATATCGTCCGCCCAATACTCAATTTGATCCTGGGCAAAGGCGGCCATGTGTACCCCTCCGGTCTCATGATACACCGAGGGAATTTTTTGAAATTCTGCAACCAAAGAGAGAATATCATCGGCTGTTCTAGGCGATCCCTGCCGTAGTGGTTGAATGTTCTCATCCAACTCGACCCGTGTGGAAGCGCAGTCTACAAGATCCCTCTGAGTTTTGACCTGAATGTTTCCCTCCAGAGAGACCCGGCAGATGGAACCTTCCAGCATGATCTGTGGGAGTTCTTTTGATTTCAAATAGCCTTCTGTACACAGAATTCCTGTGACCAGATCAGGAATATCCCGGTTTGTCACCGGGATTTCCCGAAGGAGCGTTCCATTCAGGTAAAGGGACAACCAGTTTTCACAAATAACCCTATCGGGCCTTCTTTCCGGACGGCCATGATTATATCGGACAATTGAGACCTCTTTTATAATCATAGAGGCAGTTTTTCCAGGTCGGTGGGGCTGTTTATATTGGAAAAGCATTCGGGCCTGATGCCTCTCAAAAGTAAATTTTCCTCCTCCAGAACAATTTTGGGCATCCCCTCAATGACCTTCTGCAGCTGATACTCTCCAGAGTGAAAAGCTTCAGCCCACAGAGGCAGAACCGTATCAGGATACAAGCTCAAAAAGGGCTGATACTTTCCGGCTAAGCGGAGGATGGTCGCCTCATTCCGGCTTCTGGATTCCCAAAGGGCTTCCAGGACTTTGGAGTCGAAAAAAGGGATATCACAGGCCAAAAGAAGAAGCCAATCCTTCACATAGGGGATGACCGAGAGAATCCCGTTGAGGGGAGTAGATTCGGAAGATGAATCTTCTAAAACGGGGAGGCCCGTATAGAGATAAGCCTCTGGACTCTTCGCCAGAAGATACGTTTTATCCGTCATATAAGCGGCTCCCTGTAGTGTCCACTCTAAAAGTGTCTGTCCTTTCCAGGGATACAAGGCCTTATCCTGCCCAAAACGGCGACTTCCCCCTCCCGTGAGGATTCCCGCGGTGACGAAGGGCCCCGCTTTTGTCTTGAGACTTATCATACCAGCTCCACCCTGCAGGCCGATACTTTTAGTTCTGGTATCTTGGAAGCCGGGTCTAGAGCATCATTGGTCAGCCTATTGACGGGTGATTCATGAAAATGAAAGGGAATGAAAAGAACTCCCGGGGCAACACGATCACTCTTTCTGGCAGGGACAACGATCTCTCCTCTTCGGGAGGTCACCTTCAGAAGGTCTCCCTCCCCGGCCCCTAATCGGTCCAGGTCTTCTCCGTTGATCTCTCCATAGGCTGACGGGGCAAAATCGTTCAAGGCTTCAGACCGCCTTGTCATGGTAGCGGTGTGATAGTGATAGAGTAAACGGCCGGTAGACAAAACAAAGGGATATTCCTTATCTGGACGCTCAGCAGGCGGAATATAGTCTACGGGATGGAACAGACCCTTCCCCCTGGAAAATTGCTCTTTGTGGAGGAAAGGTGTACCAGGATGCTCCTGTGAAGGACAGGGCCATTGGAGATTTTCATCTTCCAGACGTTCATAGGAGATGCCCCCATATATGGGAGTAAGAGACGCGATTTCCTTCATGATTTGTGAGCTATTTTTATAGGCCATGGGATACCCCATGCGGGTGGAAATTTCAGTAAGAATCTGCCAGTCTGCTCTGGACTCTCCGGGAGGTTCGACGGCCTTGCGAACTCTCAACACCCTGCGCCCCGTATTGGTAAAGCTCCCCTCTTTCTCGGCGAATGCCGCTGCCGGGAGAATAACATCGGCCAATGCTGAGGTTTCTGTCATAAAAATATCCTGAACCACAAGAAAATCGAGGGCCTTCAGGGAGGCTTCTACATGATTTAGATTCGGATCGGAGAGCATTGGATTCTCACCCATGATCATCATGCCCCTGACGCGGCCTTCCGAGGCGGAATTCATCATTTCCATCACGGTCAGACCCGTTTTTGCAGCTAAAGGGGCCCTCCCCCAGGCGGTCTCAAACTTTAAGCGGATCTCAGGATCTGAAACATGTTGATAGCCGGGAAACACATTAGGAAGTCCCCCCATATCACAGGCTCCCTGGACATTGTTTTGTCCTCGTAAGGGATTCACTCCCGTAGAAGCCCTGCCGACCTGACCGCAAACCATGGCGAGATTGGCCAGAGACAGTACATTATCCGTACCGGTAATGTGCTGGGTGATGCCCATGGCGAAGACAATGGAGGATTTAGAGGCAGCTCCATAGAGACGGGCGGCCTGGCGCAGCTGCTTTTCAGAAATGCCCGAGATGTCTTCCACTACGCGGGGAGTAAAGGGCTTGACGGCTTCTTCAAGGGCCACGAAATTATCCGTCCGGGTTCTGATAAACTCCCTGTCGGCCAATCCCTCCTCTAAAATGATATGGATCAAGCCGTTGATCCAGGCGACGTCTGTACCGGACTTCGGTCTGAGCCATAGAGTCGAACCTTGAATCAAATCAATTTTCCGTGGATCAATGACTATGATCTGAGCCCCTCTATCCCTGGCATTGCGAATGTAGGTAGCGGTAACCGGATGGGTCTCAGAGACATTGGCTCCCGTAACAAGAATGCAGTCTGCCCCTGCCAGATCTTCAATGGGATTTGTCATGGCACCGGACCCGAAGGCACGAACCAGCCCGGCGACGGTTGGGGCATGGCAAAGCCTGGCACAGTGATCCACAGAATTGGTCCCCACGGCGGCCCTGAAGAATTTCTGAAAAATATAATTCTCTTCATTGGTACATCGGGCCGAGGCCAATCCCGCGAGAGAATCCGGTCCAGACTCATCCCGGATCTCTGCAAGTTTTTGTGCCGTATAATCCAGGGCTTCCTCCCAGGAGACTTCACAAAAAGTTCCCTTTTTCCTGATGAGAGGGACCCTCAGACGCTCACGACTGCCCAGGAATTGATATCCGAATCGTCCTTTTACACACAGACGTCCTCTGTTGGGCAAAACATCCGCTCCGGCCCCCCTCACCTTGACAACCTGGTTATTCCTGACCCAGAGGTCCATCTGACAACCGACACCACAGTAGCCGCAGCTTGTCCGGACTCTTTTATCAATATCACTGATTCGAAACCTTCCATTGACGGGCTTTTCTGTCAAGGCGGCGGTAGGACAATTCTGGACACACTCTCCACATCCATCGCAGCTGGATTCTTTCCAGGTCCAGTATTCTGGTGAAGGAAAAACCTGCATACCCCTATCCATAAAATCCAGAACATGCTTACCCTGAAGCTCTGAACAGGCCTGGATGCAAATTCCACAGCGGATACACTTTCCCGGATCAAATTCCAAAACCGGAGAAGTGACATCAGGCTCTACTACGGGACGATCTTCAACAGCTCTGAAATCTCTGCACCCCTGAGCATCAATCTGATACCGGTAGGCTAGATCTTGCAGGGTACACTCTCCCGCCTGGTGACAGATTGAACAATCATAATCATGATCTGCAAGAATCAGTTCCAGAGTTGTCCGTCGTACAGCCTCAATCTCGTCATCCATGGAGCAGATGTCCATCCCCTCCTCCACAACAAGAGAACAGGAACTCTTCAAGCCGGCCAGACCTTTTACACGGACCACACACATGCGGCAGGAGTCCAGGGGAAGCATATGTTTCTTGTAACACAAAGAGGGGATATCAATCCCGTGTTCACGGGCGGCATCAAGAAGTCTCATTCCAGATCTAGTGCTGATACTCTGACCATCAATGATGATGTTGACATTCTTTGAATCCATAGGCCCTCCTTTTATTGAGAATACCATATAGTTGGAACCATATGTTATTAAAATCCAAGATTAAAATGGATGTTTTAGTCTAATATGGAAGGAATCAATACATTGAAATAGGAAGAACCTAAATGAAAAGAACAGGGATCAGCCTCATTGCTTTATCGTTCATTGCCTTTATTTCTCTGGGCCTTCCCGACGGGCTTCTGGGCGTAGCTTGGCCCGGCATAAGGAAGGATTTTACCCTTCCCCTGGATGCGATGGGTCTCCTCCTTATATTTTCGACGGCTGGTTATACTCTTTCCAGTTTCTTTAGCGGGGTATTGGTCAAGAAGTTAGGACTGGGAGGACTTCTCAGCCTGAGCTGTGCTGTGACGGCCATTGCTCTCCTGATCAACTCGATCACCCCTCTATGGGTCTTATTTGTTGCAGCATCAACCCTGGGAGGATTGGGAGCGGGGGCCGTAGATGCGGGGATCAATACCTATATTGCCCAGAATCACAGTGACCGTATGATGCAATGGCTTCATGCCAGTTTTGGCTTGGGCGTCACCATCGGCCCAGTAATCATGACACTGGGAATCACACTGACCCAGCGTTGGCAATGGGGTTATATCATCGTCACCATATTCCAAATCCTTCTGGCATTGATTTTTCTTTTTACCCGAGGCTGGTGGCACAATATGACTCTGAAAGAGGAGACTCATGTAAAAGAAGAAGCGTCCCTCTTAGAAACAATGAGAAGACTCACGACCTGGCTGAATATGTTGATGTTCATGATTTATACAGGTGTAGAACTGGGGTTGGGCCTCTGGTCTTACACCCTTCTAACAGAATCAAGGGGAGTCTCACCCACGCTTGCAGGATTCATTTCCGGGGCCTACTGGGCAATGTTTACCATCGGCCGTATTCTAGCCGGCTGGTTCAATAGGAAATTGACAGTCTCTGTTATGCTCTATTTCAGCATTTTCCTTGCCATCCTGGGAACAGTTTTTATTATTGTGGATCTCCATAACGGCTTAAGCATATTTGGTATCGGATTAAGCGGACTGGCCATAGCCCCTATTTTTCCTGGACTGGTTTCCGATACGGAAAAACGGGTGGAACGAAAGTTTCAAAGTCATACCATAGGCATGCAGATTGCCGCAGCCGGAATTGGAGCGGCCCTCGTTCCATCCCTGGCTGGTATTCTAGCCAGGATATTTGGCCTTGAAATCATTCCCTACTTTATGTTAAGCGCTCTATTCTTACTCCTCTTGAGTTTTCGCCTCTCCCACAAAGGGAGAACTGTCGAACAGACGGACTTTGCATCCTAGCCATGGAAATATCAGGGTCATCCATAATCCCATGAGGGCATATCTCAAAAGGTGACTGAATGCGGCATCGGACAGTAAAACCTTGACTCCTCCCTGGAGGAGCACAATCCCTGAAATACCTATGAATATTCTGAGGATTTTCTGTAGGAGAGTCCCCTTTGATGCAGAAAAATCAGTGAACCGTCTCTCTATAAGAAATCCGGAAAAACAGCCCAACAGTATACCGGCCCCCTTGAAAAAATCCTCGGTTTTGACTGCGCCTCTAAAGTAAAACACTTCTAGAAAGGACATCATGGCTGTAAATAGAATTGTCAATCCGCTTAATATCAGGATAAGTCGCTCCAAGCCGGAAGGGTCCTCCCAGAGGCGGTCGATCTTTGACGCAACCAGCCAGGCTGTGCTGATCCCCAGAAACCATCCGCCCAGCACATCAAGGGGCCAGTGTACCCCCAGGTACAGACGGGAGATCCCGACAAGGAATAAAATTACCAGGCAGCAAAGCTGAAAAAGCCTGTTCCGGAAGAGATAAACAAGGGTGAAGTAAAAACTGGAAGCTCCCTGTGTATGACCACTGGGAAAGGAGTACCCCGTTGCCGTTTTAAGCCGTTTTCCATTGATATTGTCCAGAACCTCGAAGGGCCGGGGACTATGTACAAGAATCTTCACAAGATTATTGAGAAACAGGGATGTCAGTAAAGTAAATGCCAGGATCATGCCCTTTTTTTTGGAAATTCCCCAAAAAAACACAGCAATAATGAGGATATAAATCAGCTCTTCCCCAAACATAGTGATACCCGTGGCCATCCCATCCCAAAAAGGATTGGCCTGAGTCTGAAAAAAAGCAAGAATGTCTGTCTGAATCATTTAGGTATTTCCTATCAAAGTTTTTGAGGGAAGGATCAAACCTTCGGTACTGCCGCCTTCTGTAGCAAGACTGTAGAAATAATGTACATAATATAACAGGTATTTACGATTTGTCTAATATGTTCAAACCTGAGCGATGAGGGGGGAGATGCACCACAGGATGGATATTTCAGGAGCCCTCAAAGCTTTCATTGGTCCAGAGTTTCCTCTTCTTCCTCTGAGTAAGGCTCTGTTCCGTAAACAGACAGTTCATATCCTTGCGGTAATCCTCCAGGATCTGACGCTCCGTATCCAGAATTTTAAACCGGGCGATAATTTCATCGGAAGGACCAATGTCCGTCCCGATCCAGCGCCGATCTTTGAGTTCGGCTACGATATAAGTGGAGCCTGAACCACCGAAGGGGTCAAACACCAGATCTCCAGGTTTGGATGCCATCTCGATGACCCTGTCCAGGAGTTTGATAGAAAGCTCATTGGAGTTTTTACGCCTCTTATATTTAGCATGACGCACTGGAGGAATATCCGTCCAGATATCCGTAATATTGACTCCCTTTTTATTCATCTTGGATTTATACCCTCCGTAATCCTTGAGGTCTCCATAACATTTGGGACAGATCTGCATGGGAATACGGTCGGGATTGAAAGTGTTGGCCTTCTTCCCCTTGGTAAAATAGAGCAGAGAATAATGTGAGGGATACAGGCGCCCCCGTATGGGGAGGCTGTATTTGAGATCTACGGCAATCCAATTTTTAAAATAGAGAGACTTATTCAGTCTTTTTGAGATTTCAATATTCCAACGGGGCAGATTCCACAAAAATAGGGCTCCTCCTGGTTTGAGAAGCCGGCACAGCTCATCCACCCAACGATTCATCCAAAGGATATATTCTTCTTCCTTGAGCAGATCATTCATTCCCGAAGGATATTTTTTATTCAGATTAAAAGGCGGATCGGCAAATATCAGATCCACTGTCTCATCTTCCATGCCGGCCATGACATCCAAACAGTCGTTCCGATAGAGTGTTCCCAGATCAGTATTCATTGTCTGGTTCAGCTTTTTGATTCTACGTTTTCCTGGTTTCAAGGCGGGAATGACATCCAGGTTCTTTTGCAGATACTCCAGAGTTTCCCGGTCCACAACCCCCCAAAGTATTTTTAACTGCTCTTTATTATAATGAAAGTGTTCTGAGAGTTTTTGGAGATGCACATCCGAGGGCAGTTTCCTGTCCTTAAAATAACTTTTCAATGTTTCAGGACTAATTCCCAAATTTTCTGAGAGATTTTTCAGTTCTAAGGGGGTTTTGGAGAAAAAATCGGAGCTTGAGGTCATGAAGTTGATTTTAGAATGATCATATCGCTTTGTCGAGGACTAATCACAGAAAAGCAGAATCCATAATATCTCACAATGAAGGGACAGGCAGAAACAATAATGATTCTTTTTTTTTTATTAAACCCTTAACTCTTTATGGTCCATACCGATACTTGAGCATCCCAAAATTCACCTTAAATTAATTTTTTATTTTATGAATACTGCCCCCGATACAGATATTGGTGGATGAATTTTCTGCCCAGGCAAGGATGCCTGAAAATGTACTAGCACACGGAGGAATTATGATTATCAATCACAACATCACGGCCATGACGGCCAACAGAAATCTGGGCATTGCCGGCAACAATAGTGCGAGCAATATGTCAAAACTCTCATCCGGAATGAGAATAAACAAGGCTGGTGACGATGCATCAGGATTGGCTGTATCAGAGAAAATGAGATCTCAGATCCGCGGTCTGAACCAGGCTTCCCGGAATGCTGCAGACGGTATTTCTTTTATCCAGACAACAGAAGGTTTCCTCCAGGAAACCACAGATATCATCCAAAGAGTCAGAGAACTGGCTGTTCAGTCATCCAATGGGATTTACACCTCTGAGGATAGAATGCAGATCCAGGTTGAAGTTTCACAGCTTGTAGACGAACTCGACCGTGTAGCATCCCATGCCCAGTTCAATGGTATGAATATGCTTACAGGCCGTTTTGCCGCCGAGACAGGCAGCAATACTGTTACAGGTGAAATGTCCTTTCACATCGGTGCCAACATGGACCAGAAAGAGCAGGTTTTTATCGGAACAATGACAGCGGAAGCTCTGGGTATGCGTCAGCTGGGCAGCGGTGAGATCATGTCAATCTCAACCCCTGAACAGTCTAACAGAAACATCGGAGTTCTGGATCAGGCATTGAAGACAGTGAATAAGCAGAGAGCTGACCTGGGTGCTTACCAGAACAGACTTGAAATGGCTATCAAGGGAATTGATATCGGTGCTGAAAACCTTCAGGCTGCCGAATCTAGAATCAGGGACCTGGATATGGCTAATGAAACTGTAGACTTCACAAAAAATCAGATTCTGTCACAGGCCAGCAACGCCATGTTGGCTCAGGCCAACCAGAGAACTCAGTCAGTTCTCCAGCTGCTGCAGTAATCTAAGATCCAATCACTGGACTATTGGACCTGAAAAAGCCCCATTCGGGGCTTTTTCAGGATTTATCATCTATCGATCTTTAACAACAAGACTCTCCCAGGGCCTGAGGAACAGACCCGAAACATTCTGCCTGATCCCTGGATAGTTAGAGAGAAGGATTTGATCTTTATTGAAGGCTTTCATATTGAATGCGGCCGGGGATGAGCTCAAATTCAATACAACCAACACCGAACATCCTTCATGACTACGTCTGTAGGCAAAAACAGCAGGATCTGATTTTTCCATCTCCATCCGGCCGTATGAGAGGCAGGGATTGCTTTTTCTCATGGCAATGGCCTTTTTATAATAGCTGAGAACTGAACAGGGATCAGCCTCCTGACGGGCAACATTAATATGCTGCCAGTTCCGCGCCATCATGATCCAGGGTTCTGCCTCACTGAAACCTCCATGGGCTGAGTCATCCCACTGCATGGGTGTTCTGCTGTTGTCCCGTCCCCATTTAATGATATCAGCCAACACTTTTTCTGTATCCTGGCCTTTTTCCTCAGCCACTCTGTATTTGATCGTAGTATGGGGGTCTCTGAATTGATCCAGACTGGTGAATCCCGCATTAACCATTCCAATCTCGTCCCCCTGATAGAGGAAGGGAGTTCCCCACTGTGTCAAAATCATGGTGGCAAGACAGGTGGCAGATTCCTTCCAGTAACGTTCTTCATCTCCAATGACCGAGACCATCCTCGCCAGATCATGATTCCCTAGAAAAACAGCATCCCAGCCCTCTTGAGAGAGCTGTTCATACCATTTTTCATAGAACTTTTTGTAATTCCGGGCGGGATTTTCCTCAAACTCCCCTTCCTCCAGGAAGCCCAGATGAAAAATCATATCAAACTCATGCCGCGCCTTATCCACATACAACCGGGCACTTTGGGGTGTAGAGCCGCCTGTTTCACCCACAGTGACAGGATGATACCGGCTAAAGACCCGTTTATGCAGTTCCTGAATATATTTATGGCCCAGCTCATGATTTCGAAAATGACAGAACTGCTTGCTCTCTCCCGGAGCGTGAACATAATCAGGATTCCCTTCCGGTTTCCCAATGAGGTGTATGGCGTCCAACCGGAGTCCATCAATTCCCTTTTCAAGCCACCATTCCACCATGCGGAAAATCTCTTCCCTAAGCTCCTGATTTCTCCAGTTCAGGTCAGGTTGTTTCACTCCAAAAATATGTAAGTAGTACTGACCTGTTTTCTCGTCCAGCTCCCAGGCTTCAGGGCAGAAATAGGAGTCCCAGTTATTCGGCTCATCCGCCCAAATATACCAATCCCGTTTGGGATTATCCCGGCTGCTTCTGGACTCAACAAACCAGGGATGTTCATCAGAACTATGATTGAGAACCAGGTCCATCATGATTCCGATATTCCTTTTATGGGCCTCTTCGAGGAGTCTCTCCAGATCTTCCATACTGCCCATTTCGACCATGATGTTCTGATAATCCGAAATATCATATCCCATATCGTCATTGGGAGAGGAACAGAATGGACTCAGCCAAAGCATATCGACTCCCAGAGAACTCAAATACTCCAGTTTCTCTGTGACCCCCGCCAGATCTCCAACACCGTCACCGTTGGAGTCTTTAAAACTCCGGGTATAGATCTGATAGATCACCATTTCCTGTATTGGCTTATGATGGAACATATTCTGTCTCCTGATATAGAACGTCTAAGAAAGACATAAAGTAGCGGATTTTCTATGAGGTTGGCAATCCCTGAATATTTCATGACCTATTTTATGACGACGGTACATGAAAAATAGAGATGGATGAACTATAGACCTGGCAGTTACAGATTCAATGTCATAGAATTATTGATTGTGAAGAAAAAGTGCATCTGCAGTTTCTCCCCCGGAGCTGAACTAAAAGATTCACTCTTACTACATGTCGATTCTTGCAATCAATCATGCAAACAGACGGTCAATCCGCAAAAGGAAAAATCATGAGCCATAACATTAAGGGGATTATTTTTGATTTAGACGGTGTTCTTGTGGATACTGCCAGGTATCACTTTCAAGCCTGGAGGCAATTGGCAGAATCTCTTGGATTTTCATTTACTGAAGAAGAGAATGAAAGACTCAAGGGGGTATCGCGCCGGGCATCTCTTGAAATACTACTGTCCATGGGTAAGCTAACTCTATCAGAGGATGAAAAAGAGTCTGCCATGGCAAGCAAAAATAAAAACTATGTAGAAATGATTGGCAAGATGACTCCCGAGGGGATCCTCCCCGGAGCCCTTGACCTGTTGAAGGAGCTGAAACAGTCGGGAATAAAAACAGCTCTTGGGTCTGCCAGCAAGAATGCCCCTCTAATTTTGGAGAGGACTGGACTGGCAAGATACCTGGACGCCGTTGTGGACGGAAACAGAACAAGCCGAGCCAAGCCCGACCCGGAAGTCTTTCTCCTAGGAGCCGGCGATCTAAAGCTAGAACCGGGAGAATGCCTCGTCTTTGAAGATGCGGCAGCCGGGATAGAAGCGGCGCAGAACGCCGGAATGAAAACCGCCGGAATTGGCCGAAAAAACCAGCTCAATAGAGCCGATATCCTTTTCCCGAATCTGCAGGGTGTCACCTGGTCCGTACTTTCTAAAAAATTGTCAGATCTTCCGCGTTAAAATGACTTTCAGAGGATTGGGCTGACAGTGAAAAACAAGGAGTTCTCCAGCGACAATACCAGGGAAGAAATTGTCACTGGGAGAACTCATAGGCCCTTAGGAGGGGAAACTATTTTTCCAAAATATGGATGGAGTTTGGATCCATAGAAAAGGAAAGGATTTCTCCCACATCGGCGGTAATTTTTCTCATGGGATTATTCTCTGAGATTTCAAAGGTCTTACCGAATATAGAGACCTCATATTCGTGATGAGAGCCCATAAAGACACTCTTAGTGACTTCGGCTTTAAAATCCTTTTCACTCGTGTTGAATGACTCGGGACGAATCATAAACTGCACCTTATCTCCAACCTTATGTTTTGTTGTTTTTTCCGTGACATACTGAACGCCATGCACATCCAGAACAACCGTATCACCCTTGTCTCCCACAATTTGTCCATCCAGAATATTGGCTCTCCCGATAAATTGGGCCACAAAGGCATTGATGGGTTTCTGATAGATCTCCCTGGGAGAACCGATCTGCTGAATGGTTCCGTCCTTCATGATGACAATCTTATCGGAGAGGCCCATGGCTTCTTCCTGGTCATGAGTCACATAGATAGAAGAAATTCCGACTTCTTTCTGAATTTTCCTGATCTCATCCCTCATATGGAGTCTGAGCTTGGCATCCAGATTTGACAGGGGTTCATCGAAGAGAAGGACACCGGACTCCATGATCAGTGCTCTGGCTAGGGAAACCCGCTGTTGTTGTCCACCGGACATCTCCGATGGGACTCTCTGGGCAAAGTCTTCCATTTTCATAAGCTTCAGAATTCGATCGACCCGTTCATGCACTTCAGCCTTAGGCAATTTTTTGATCCGCAGGCCATAGGAAATATTGTCATACACATTCATATGGGGAAACAGGGCATAGTTCTGAAAAACCATGGCCGTATCTCTTTTATCTGGTGTCAAATTGGCGACATTCTCATTCCCAATGAGGATCTCTCCTTTTGTTGGAATTTCAAATCCGGCCAACATACGCAAAGTCGTTGTCTTTCCACATCCTGAGGGCCCCAGGAGACAGACAAATTCTCCTGGATTGATTGTCAGATTGATATTATCTACGGCTTTTACCTGATCATTCTTATTGGTGATAAATGTTTTAGTCAGGTTTTTTATTTCTACTTTCATTTTTTTGTTCATAATTTAGATCTCCTATTCTGTACTGATATTCCTGATTAGAAATTTAATGAGTAGCATTACCAGACTCACAATGATAATCAGAATCGTACAGTAAGCAGACGCCACACCCATACGACCAACATCAATTTGAGCCATGATGGAAGTTGTCAGCAGTTTATACTGTGCCGAAATGAGAAATATAACCGTACTTACAAGGGTCATGCTCCTGGCAAAAGTAAAGATCAATCCGTTGAGAAAGGCATTCTTAATCATAGGAATGGTCACACTTGAAAAAACTTTGCTGCTGGAAGCGCCTAGTACACTAGCCGCTTCTTCTATGGTCGGGTCAATCTGCTGTAAAGAGGTAATTCCCGACCGGACTCCCACAGGGAGACTTCTGATAATAAAGGCCATAATAATGATAAAGGCCGTTCCGGTAATGGGGGGAATCAGAGTCAGACCAGCTATCCCGTAACTCTTATTGTAACTGATAACATATCCTAAACCGATGATGGTCCCGGGAATAGCCAGGGCCATGATGGTTGTAAACTCGATGAAGGACTTTCCAAAGAATTTTTTTCTGACAATCAAAAAAGCAATGATCATGCCCAATATCCCAGAAACAGGTGTAGCCACAGCAGCCAGAATCGTCGTTGTCACAACGGGTTGAAACAGTTTGGGCTTAAATATGTACCTGTAATGTTCCAGAGTCGGTGTGTAATTGACTCCCCACAGCTTCACAAAGGAGCCGATGGGAATAAGTATATACATCATGATGACAAACACCGTAAAGAGAGTGAGAACTGTAGTAGCGGGTACTGTAATTTTCCGGGAACTGATCAAATCTCTGTGCCGGGAAACTTTACCGGTCACTGTCACATAGGACTTCTTGCTGACATAGTATTTTTGTAATACAAAAATAGAAATAGAAATAGACAACAGAACCATAGCGAGAGCCGTAGCCGTACCGAACTGGTAATTCCCAATCCCCTCCTGATAAATCTTGACCGCAACGGTGGTAAAGTTTCCACCAATAACCACGGGGTTGGCAAAATCGGCAATGGACTGAATAAAAACCAAAAGGAAGGCATTCGCCAGGCCGGGGGCCATAAGGGGGAGCGTCACCGATGTGAACACCTTGAATCTGGAGGCACCCAGATCTCTTGATGCCTCTTCAACAGAGGGGTCTATCCTCTGAAGCAGAGCGACTAACATCATATAGGCTATGGGGAAAAAACTCAGGGACTGAACGAGCACCAGCCCATGAAAACCATAGATTTCAGCATCTTTGAGGCCTAATAGTCCTCTTGTGATAAGCCCTACCCTACCAAAAAGAAGTATGGCCGACAGAGCCACGACAAAGGGGGGAGAGATGATGGGCAGAATAGCGATGAAATCAAAGGTCCTTCTAAACCTGATCTTCATATAAGTCGTAACATAGGCAAAAACAAATCCTATAGCGACTGAGATAGTAGCAGTCACAATGCCCAATAGGATGGTGTTTGTCAGAATCTGGACATTGCCGTGCATGGCAAAAACATCCTTGTAATTCTGAAGACTGATCATTTTTTGATTTGTGAGACTCTCCAGCAAAATATTATAGAGAGGAATGAGGATGAAGAAAGTGACAAGAGCCAGTGTGAAAAGAATGATAGCCAGCAGGGCCGGGTCATTCTTTAGATTCAGTAGCAATTTAAAACTACTTCTCATTTTAAGTTTGTTGGTAGTTGTCATGAAGCCTCCTTGTTGTGAATATTTAGAGCCATGAAAAAGCCCTGCGTCTGCAGGGCTTCTATCACTATTCTGTAGGAGCCGTAGTGTTTGTTTCTACGCTGAAACGCTGCACAAGCCTCTTCTTGTTTTCTCCAGCCCATTGAAAATCATAGTCGATAAGTTTTGTATCCTTGATCGGCATGGCTTCCTCGGGAGGAAGAGCGTCTTTATTGGTAAGAAACTGAAAAGATCCAACAGTTTGTCCCATTTCCTGAACTTTCTTTGTCAGAACCCAGTCAATGAAGATTTTACCATTGTCCTGATCAGGACTGTTCTTCAACAGGGCAACTCCACCGATTTCATATCCAGTTCCTTCCACAGGAGCTGATATAACGATATCGCTATACCCTTCTTTTTTGTACTTGATGGCGTCGTGAAGGAATGTGATTCCCACAGTTGTTTCACCAAGACCGGCCATCCTTCCGGGGGCGGTTCCTGATTTGGTGTACTGCCTTACCTGGGGACTGAATTTTTTAAAGTATTCAATGGCCTGATCTTCTCCAAGCATCTGAACAACTGTGGCCAGCATGGTATAGGCTGTTCCTGATGATCCCGGGTGGGCAACAACAATTTCCTGTTCATACTCGGGTTTCAGGAGATCTTCCCAGGACTGGGGCATTTCCAGACCTTTTTCAGCGAGCATCTTCTGGTTTCCAACAAATCCAAGATATCCGATATAAATACCTGTCCAGACACCGGTGGGATCTTTAAATCCTTCTTTGATGTTCACAGCTTCCGGGGAAATGTATTTTTCAATGATTCCTTCCTGATCTGCAGCAACGATACCATCGACAGGACCACCGTACCATACGGATGCAGACATATTATCTTTCTCTGCCTTAAGACGGGCGAGGATTTCCCCACTGCTCATTCTGACAAAGTCTGTTTTGATTCCGGTTTCGGCTTCAAATTCCTCTGCAATCATGGCGGCATGATCTTCTTGAAGACCAGCATAAAACACCAGCTTACCCTTGTCTGCAGCAGCAGTTTCCTGAGAACCTGCTGCAAATACAGAAGCGACTGTAAGCATGAAGACAGATAAAACGGTTAAAGCTTTTCTTAACATGAAATTCTCCTTTAAGTTGTATACCCAAAATTGTAAACCAAGTTTTACGTTAATGAAAATAAAAGATTAAATTTATTCTTCAATTATCATTCGATGACCAAATGAAAAGAACTAATGAAAAATTAGTGCCTACTAATTTGACACTCCTTGTGCTGCAAGAGTATGATTAACTTGATGATATTTCATCCTGAACATATATCTTTTTGACTCATTTTTCCTAAGGAGAACATTTATGAAAGATTACTTTAAGGTAAGCACGAGAACTATTGTGGCAACAGGACTTGGAGCAGCCCTTTTTATGCTGCTGTTTATGTATGTTAAAGTACCTTCACCCATCCCGGAAACCAGTCTACAGACCGCTTACGGCCTTGGCGCTTTCTTTGCAGTACTGTTTGGCCCCATTGCCGGTGGACTCATTGCGTTTATCGGCCATGCCCTCTCAGATGCTCTGCAATACGGTTCTCCCTGGTGGAGTTGGGTAATAGCCAGCGGCGTTTGCGGTTTCTCATATGGACTTGCTTATAAAAAGACAGGTGTCGAAGAAGGACTTTTCAAAGGAAAATCTATTGTTATTTTCAATGTCATCCAAGTTGTCGGCAATATCCTAGCCTGGGTTGTAGTTGCCCCTGTCCTTGATATACTGATCTATAAAGAACCTGTAAACCTGGTCTTTACCCAGGGAATTGTTGCGGCTGCTATGAACTCCGTAACGGTTGCCATTATCGGGACTCTTCTGCTGATTGCTTACGGTGCAACAAAAACTAAAAAAGGCAGTCTTGATAAAGAATAGTTGAAGAACTCAACGCATAGATAAGCTATTAAACGAAACATTTTAAAAGAGGATTTGTGAGTAGAGAAAATATTATTGAGTTTAAAGATTTTAATTTTCAGTACTTCACACAGGCCAGACCTACTCTTCGTAATATCAATCTCTCCTTTAAAAAAGGAGAGAAGATACTCATTGCAGGTCCCAGCGGGAGTGGTAAAAGCACCCTGGGACATTGCCTCAACGGTCTCATTCCCTTTTCCTATGAAGGAGAAATCACAGGCAATCTTAAAATCAAGGAAAAAGAAACCAGAGATCTTGATATATTCCAACTGTCCAAGATACTGGGAACTGTTCTTCAAGATCCAGATGGGCAGTTTGTGGGCCTGACAGTTTATGAAGACATTGCATTTGCATTAGAAAATGACAATGTGAATCAATTAGAAATGCAGGAACGGGTGGATAAAGCGGCAAGAATGGTTGACATGGAGAGCCTTCGATCTTCCTCACCCTATGAATTGTCTGGTGGTCAAAAACAGCGGACATCCCTGGCCGGTGTACTCGTTGATGATGTTGAAATCCTTCTCTTTGATGAACCCCTGGCTAATTTGGACCCTGCAACGGGAAAGTCGGCCATAGAAATCATTGATGACATACACAAAGACACGGGCAAAACCATTATTATAATTGAACACAGAATCGAAGATGTTCTCCATCGGGATATCGATAGAATCATTCTCATGAATGACGGATCGATTATTGCCGATATGGACGCAGATTCGCTCATGGCTTCCCCCTTTCTCATTGAAAATGGAATTAGGGAACCACTGTATGTTACTGCATTGAAGTATGCTGGAATCGAAGTCAAAAAAGACCTCAGAGCCGGACACTTAGAAACTCTGGCTATGGAGAAAGTCAGAGATGCAGTTTGTACTTGGAATGAGACGGTTGAAACTGCAGAACCTGAAATCAGGCGCCAAACATTGTTAGAACTCAAGAATATCAGTTTTTCATATGATGGGGCCAAGCCCATTATTGACGATGTCAGTTTTAAACTTGAACAGGGAGAACTCATTGCCATCGTAGGCAGGAATGGAGCTGGAAAGTCGACCCTATCCAGGCTGATTTCCGGCTTTGAAAAAGAATCCGCGGGAATCATCTCTTATCAGGGAAAGGATATTTCTGATTTGACCATCAAGGAGAGGGCGGAAAAAATTGGCGTGGTCATGCAGAATCCGAATCAGATGATTTCCAAGGCCCTCATTTATGATGAAATTGCCCTGGGGTTGAGACTGAGAAAAGTGGATGAGGAAGAGATAAAAACAAGAGTTGAAAAAGTTCTGGCTGTATGCGGTCTGACTCCTTTTCGAAATTGGCCCATAGCAGCTCTCAGCTTTGGTCAGAAAAAACGGGTAACCATAGCATCCATTCTCGTTCTCAATCCCGAAGTCATCATCTTGGATGAACCAACCGCCGGTCAGGATTTCAAACACTATACTCAGATAATGGAGTTTATTGATGAAATCAACAGATCGGGAGTTGCCATTATTCTCATCACACACGACATGCATCTTATGCTTGAATATGCTTCTAGAGCTGTTGTGATTTCTGGAGGAAAGAAGATTGCCGATGCTAGACCCAGCGATATCCTCACAGATAAAAAAATCATCGAACAGGCAAATCTCAGAGAAACATCCCTGTACCAATTGAGCCAAAATTCGGGAATAATCGATGGTACCGGATTTGTGCAGAATTTTATTGATTATGAAAAGAGGGTCCGCATCCATTGAATGGTAAACTATTCTCCTACAACTTCATTGATACACCAATACACAGATTGTCTGGACTCACAAAGCTTGTTGCGTTTCTATTTTTAACCTTTGCAGTGATGTTCAGCTACGATTTGCGAGTCGTTTTGCTGATCATGATTTTTTCCATCTATATTTTACGGTTGTCAAAGATAAAATTCTCACAGATTAAGGTCATGGTAATTTATGTGGCAGTCTTTTTACTGACCAATGTGATCATTACATTCTTTTTTTCACCCGAAGAGGGAGTCAAGATTTATGGAACTCGTCATGTGATATTCCACATCATCGGCCCCTACACTCTGACACAGGAACAGGTCTTTTATCAAACAACGAAGTTTTTCAAATATGCGTCGGTCATTCCTCTGGGCATTACCTTTCTTTTGACAACCAATCCCAGTGAGTTTGCCTCGGCCCTAAATGGCGTGGGAGTGCATTACAAGGCAGCCTATGCGGTCTCTCTAACATTACGGTACTTTCCGGACATTCAGAGAGAGTACAGAAATATCAGCCTTTCCCAACAGGCCAGAGGCCTGGATATCTCAAGAAAAGCTAAATTCTCACAGAGAGTGAAAAATTCTCTTTTAATTATCATTCCTTTGGTATTTTCAACTCTAGACCGCATAGAATTGATCAGCAACGCCATGGACTTACGGGGCTTTGGCAAACATAAGAAGAGAACCTGGTTTAGTAAAAAAAAGCTGTCTATCTCTGATTTCACGGTTATCATCCTCTCTGCCCTAATATTCGCAGCCACTCTCTCGGTATCAGCCTTTATCAATCACGGACGATTCTACAACCCATTCATTTAAGAAGGACCTAAGAATCGATTAAGGAGTTTAAAATGGAAAAAGCAATTTTAGTTTTTCAGACAGATTTCACCTACAAAGAGGGGGCTGTCTGCTCTATGTATGGCGTCGTAAAGAGCGTAGACCGCTCACTCGAAATAATCACAGGGACCCACGACATTCCGCAATTTGATACATGGAGTGCCTCCTACCGATTGTATCAGTCAATGAAGTTCTGGCCGGAGGGGACTGTTTTTGTCTCAGTTGTAGATCCGGGAGTGGGAACTCCCCGAAAAGCGTCTGTTGCCCTCACCAACAATGGCTATTACATCGTGACACCAGATAATGGGTCTCTCACTCATGTCGACAAGGAGTTCGGCATAAAGGAAATTCGGGAAATAGATGAAAATGTAAACAGGCTAAAAGGAAAAGACACAGAAGAGGTCAGCATTTTCCATGGAAGAGACCTCTTTGGATTCTGTGCTGCAAAATTAGCCTCCGGGATAATCAGCTTTCAAGAAGTAGGTCCTGCCTATTCTAAGGATGAGATAGTCCGATTTCCTATCCTGAATCCAACCATTGAGGGGGGAAATACCATCAAGGGTATATTTGAAATCAATGATCCCAATTTTGGAAATCTGTGGACCAATATCCCCCTCTCTGTTTTTAAAAAAGCCGGCTTTGAATTTGGAGACTACCTTGATCTAAGGATATGTCACAAAGGTGTTGAGAAATTTTCAGAAAAACTCCTTTTCCACAAATCTTTTGGATTTGCAGAAAAGGGAGCCCCTGTCATTTATAACAATGAATTGATGAAGATTTCCCTGGCTGTGTCACAAGGTAGTTTTTGTGAAAAATACGGTATCGATTATGGATCAGACTGGACTGTAGAATTCAGGAAATAAAATTCCTTGGACTGAATTACACCTGAGGAGGTTAGAATGAACAAAATATTAGTTTTTCAGAGCGATTTTGGGTTGGTTGACGGTGCAGTTTCTGCAATGCATGGTGTAGCCAATATGGTTGACGACAGCTTAAAAATCTACGACCTAACTCATGACATACCACAGTACAGCATTTGGGAAGCATCTTACCGGCTTTATCAGACGACGGAATACTGGCCGAAAGGAACTGTATTTGTTTCTGTGGTAGACCCGGGCGTCGGTTCAAAAAGACTAAGCGTCGTTGCAGAGACCATTGATGGTCACTTTATTGTGACACCCGACAATGGCACCCTGACTCATATGAAGAAATATGTGGGATTGAAAGAAGTTCGTGAAATTGATGAAACAAAGCACCGCAGGGAAGACACAGAATACTCCTACACTTTTCATGGCCGCGATGTGTATGCCAATACGGGTGCAAAACTGGCATCTGGAACGATTTCATTTGAACAGGTCGGTAAGATTGTAGACCTTGAGAAGATTACTGAACTGGCCGTTGGAGATGTCATTAGAACTGAGACATCTGTCCTGGGTTCGATTGACATACTGGATGTACGTTTCGGCAGTCTATGGACGAATATTCCCAGAGATGAATTTGTTAAGACAGGATTTAAGCACGGTGAAACAGTTGAAGTCATGATCAGAAACAACAAGGTCATGGCCTATAATAATCGTATAGTTTATGGACGATCTTTTGCCGATGTTTACCCCAGTGAACAGGTTATTTATGTTAACTCAGTCTATAACATGGCCATTGCTATAAATCAGGGAAACTTTGCCAAAGCCTATAACATTGGGACGGGACATCACTGGGAGATTGAGTTCAAAAAAATGAAATAGTGTTATTTTAAATGAGTAAGTCCAGAATAGATGGCTCTACCCTGGACTTACTGATGATTCCAGTTGATCAATACGCTGAAAGCTGATTATTTTCAGTCCCAGGCTTTCAGAAACTGCAGAAGAACCTCTGCCGCATTATCCGCGGCCAGCCCAAAAAAGGTTCCCATTTCATTTTCACCTTCACCGCCTCCGGCCAGGTCTGAAAGAGAACGGAACGCTATAAAAGGCACATCAGCCACATAGGCAACATGGGCTACAGCAGCAGATTCCATATCCAGACAATCGGCCTGGAAATTGTCAAAAGCCCACTCTCTGTATTCCGCATTATCCACAAAGGTCATACCGGAAACACCGACTCCCCCGACAACCAGCTTGGGAACATGGGAAAGCTTTGCATCCTCTGTTTCGGATAAAAGAGTAACATCACTGATTTTCTCGGCAACAGCCAAGAGATCCTCATCGACATCAAACCAAAATTTACTTTCTGTCTCATCAACACCGTCGAGTCTTCCATGAGTGACATCAACATTCTGAGGATACATCATACCAAAACCGGGATAGATCTCCTGATGCCAGCCCAGGTCATACCCCTCATCAGTCTTGCGGGCAAAAAGGGATTCCTGATACTGAGCCCACTGAGCGGGAATTGTGACATCACCAATGTTCAAATCAGGATTAACCCCTCCGGCAATCCCGCTGAACAGAATATGTGAAATATTAAAAGTGTCTAAAGCCATCTGAGTGGTCATGGCCGCGTTTACCATACTGATCCCTGAGAGAAAAAGGACAGCCTTCTTGCCTTCAATTTCACAGAGAGTAAAACTCTTACCGTTGATAACGATTTCTTCTTCGATGGTTGCAATAGATTTTAATTTTACGACTTCAGGCCCAAAGGCTGATACGATAGCAATCCGCTCTTCTTGAGAGGGAGATGGAAGCTCCTGAACACCCTCAGACCACAAAGAGGTACCTAAAAACAGTATGAGGCTAAATAATGCAAAGATTCTTTTCATAAATAGATTCTCCAGAGATTCAATATGACTTCATTGTACTGAAAAGGTCAGACAACTGTCTATATCAACCCACCTATTCAGGTATAGAACTATGATCTTTGGGAATGGATCTGGCAATAATTTTGAAAATAAGAATGATCAGGATGAGCAGAGCTAAAGCAATCAAAATATACAATGGATTATGCCCTTCTGCAATTTGATAGAATAGTGTTGAAATAATCCAGGCGACCAGAGTTAGGTAAAGTGCCTGAACCAGCCCAAAGGTAACACTGATCTCTTTCATAGCCGCACTGACCGCAGCAACGCAGGGCATATATAGAAGGATAAATAACAGATAGGCATAGGCTGCAGCAGGTGAAAATTTTGATCTGAGAATACTCAGCCCGACTGATCCCTCGGAAGAGTTAACCCCAAGACTATTCAATTGACTATAGACGGCATTCAGAGTCCCGACAATTGATTCTTTGGCAAAGATTCCTGTAAATAAACCGACAGTGGCAGGCCAATTGTCATCGCTAATGCCGATAGAAGTAAAAAGCGGGGTTATAAACCGTCCCAGAGAAGCCAAAAGAGATTCGGCTGTATTATCCGGGTTAAATCCATCGTTCAGACTGAATGATGAAAAAATGGACATAATAAAAACGGCTATGATGATAACCTTGCCGGCTCTTTTAATAAAATCTTTTACCCTTGCCCAGGTATGCAGCAAGATATGTTTTGCCCGGGGGACATGATAGCGTGGCAGCTCCATGATAAGATCAGAAGGTTCTCCCCGAAAAAGAGTAACCTTAATCAAAAGTCCTGAGAGCACAGCAACCAGTATCCCTGTCATATAGAGGGAAAAGACAATAAGCCCCGTACTTGTTGGAAAAAAAGCAGCAGCAAAAAGAGCATAAACAGGAAGTCTGGCTCCGCATGACATCATGGGTACCATGAAAATGGTAATCATCCTGTCCCGCTTGTTATCCAGGGTTCTGGTAGCGAGGATCGCCGGCACAGTACAGCCGAAGCCCACGATCATGGGGACAAAAGCCTTACCGGGAAGACCAATTTTGCCCATAAATCGGTCCATAACGAAGGCGGCTCTTGCCATATAACCCGAGTCTTCCAGCAGAGAAAGCATGAGGAACATGAAAAAGACAAAGGGAATAAAAGAGATCACCATCTGAATCCCTGCCCCGACACCATCCGATATAAAATAAGAAACGATGCTTGGTGCCCCCACGGAGGAAAGCAGTGAGTGAACTCCATCAACAAAGATCAACCCGGCAACGGTATCAAACCAGTCAACAAATATATTCCCAATTTCGATCGTAACAAAAAATACAATCATCATTACCGCAAAGAATATGGGTATACCCAGCACAGGATGCATCACAACGGAATCGACAATATCGCTGAGGGGTTTCACCTGCCGTATCCGTTTAACAACCTCACGACTAATCCCGTTGACAGCACCATAAACATAATCAGCGATGATCATATCGGGTGTCTCATTCAGAATCTGTTTAATACCCTTCAGTTGTAATTCAATTTCTTCCCTATTAAGGATGGCATTATCACAGACAACAGAGTTGACCCAGGGATCTTCTTCGATCAATCTAAGGGTCAGCCATCGCGGATCAAGGTTTAGTTCATGGGCTTTCTTTTCAAGTAGGATTTTCCAACGACTGATAAGATCTTCAATTTCATTTGGATATTTAAACTCTATGGAGGAAACCGGATGCAGCCTGCAATTTGTTTCAAAAAAATCTTTCAGCCTTGAAACATCATTTAGATTAACGGCGCTTACACCAATCACCGGACATTCCAGATGGGCGGAAAGATGATCAATATCAATACTCAATCCATTGTCATTGGCAAGGTCCATCATGTTCAAAACAACAACGACAGGAACTTTCATTTCGATCAGTTGGGCTGTGAGGTACAGATTCCGGGATAAATTTGTAGAATCCAGAATATTTACAATTAGATCTGCCTTCCTGCTAAGGATATAATCCCTTGAAACCTGTTCATCTTCAGAGTTGGGAGATAGTGAATAAATACCAGGGAGGTCTACTATTTTGTAGTTTTGATGATTGTGTTCATACCGGCCTTCTACACGCTCAACGGTGACACCCGGCCAATTCCCAATTTGCTGTTTTGCTCCGGTAAGGAGGTTAAAAAGAGAACTCTTACCGCAATTTGGATTTCCAGTAAAAGCAAGAGTCAGTTCATTTTCCTTTGACATAGATACGCTTTGCCATCCCCTGACCTATCATTATCTGAGAGCCTTGAACACTCAGAACCATGGGGCCTAATCTGTTGGCTCTGATGACTCGAACTTCCGCTCCGGGAATCAGCCCAAGATTAACCAGCTTCTGCCTCAGGTTCTTACCACCAATGATTGATTCAACAATCGCACTTTTACCAAGTTCTATTTCAGATAAGCTCATTTTATTCACCATCGCTGAATTGAATTTCTCCGAGTACCGATCACCATTAGAAAACTATAATATACGTTAACCCTTGAAACAATATTAGTCAACGCTAATAAGAAAGAAGCGACATACAAATCGAACTTTTAATTCATTCTACATATGAACGGATTGTTATTCTATATAGTTTTCATGAAAAAGTAAAATATTGAAACTACGCCGATGATTGGGAGAATGAAAGATGGTTTTGAGAGAAAAATTGGAATGTAATAAACCGGGTCCTCACTTATTTTAAAGTTTAAAAACATCCTTTAAATGATCTTGCCCCTCATCTATTGAAAGAGAGATTTTATCCTGAAGTATTCTTATGCTTTGAGCAATATCCATATTTTCGGCAAGGACACAAAAGAACTTATTCTTGATTTGTTTCAGGTTTGGCCCAAAAACATGGGAAACAACCATAGAGATCATAATAATCTGCATCTCCAAAATGGCGGTCTATAAAGGATTTCCCATCATCACTTGCGAAGGCTGTAATAAATTGATCCATGCAAACACAAGACCTCAGGACTTTTTCAAAGATCCGGCTTTATAGGCATCATAAGCCTCTTCCACAGTCATGTTTCCGGCTCCGACATAAACCTCAACTCCGGTGGTACTCAGAACACCGGAAGCATTGCCTCCAGGACCATTTCCAGTGATGAGAACTTCTGCCCCTAACTCCACTAACTTCTGGGCAGTCTTGGGACCAGCCCCATGGGCTTCAGATTCAATAGCTCTGTTATCATAGGATTCAAGATTCTTAGAATCTTCATCATAAATCACAAAATACTCAGTTCTTCCAAATCGTGGATCTATGAGGGAATCCATATTGTTCCCTTTTGCTGTAAAGACTATTTTCATTTCCCTGTTCTCCTTATATTTCACACAGTTCTTTTATCTGTTCCCAGCTCCCGCTGATTATGGCTCCTAATTCTTTGTCATATTCCACAATTGTTTTCCCGTTTGTCATGGCCTTAGTAAAGGATTCGTTATATGGAATCTCCGAGAGAAGAACAATTCCGGAAGCATCGAGAAAACCTTTTATCTTGTCCGTGACTCCGGGATTAAGATCCGCCTTATTGATAATGCATCCAGCTTTAATCCCGAACTTTTCAACGAGCTCATAGACCCTTTTCAGGTCGTGAATCCCGGAAACAGTAGATTCTGTCACCAGAACCACAAAGTTAGCCCCTGATAGAGAAGAGACAACAGGACATCCTAATCCTGGTGAACCATCCACCAAAACGGCAGTTTTGTTCTTTGATTCAGCAAGAGATTTTGCATCTTTTTTAACCTTGGCGACCAATTTTCCGGAATTATCTGCACCGATATTCAGTCGGGCATGAACCATGGCAGAACCTGTTCGGATGTTAGAAACAAAGACTTGGCCTACACCGGGCCGTTCGTTAGTAATAGCCTCTGCAGGACAGACCCGGGCGCAATACCCACAGCCCTCGCACCCTAATGAATCCACAAAATACTGATTGTTTACGACCGAGATGGCATCAAACCTGCAGACTTCCTGACACTTGCCACACTGAATGCATACATCCTGATTAATCACGGCAAGTTCACCACTGTAAAATTCCTCCGGATTTCCGAAATCGGGAGAAAGGAGCAGATGCATATCCGCAGCATCCACATCACAATCAGCCACAATCAAATCTTCTCCACCCAAGTATGCCAGAGAGGCAGTAATGGATGTTTTACCAGTTCCACCTTTTCCTGATATGACGACGATCTCTTTCACACTGTATCTCTCTTCATCTTTTCATTTATTTTTTCAATATAACTCTCTATATGACTCACTGCATTTTTTACAGAAGGGACTGTTGGATACAACAGATTCCCCGCAGAATAGGTTTCGGCAATCAATCGGTCATTGGGGATCAATGCAATGATGTCAAGGCTCTCTTCACGGCAATACTGTTCTACCCCATCGTTCCCAATTCCATTTCTGTTAATGACAACTCCAAACGGTTTTCCCATTTGGCGAACCGTTTCGACGGCGAGTTTCAGATCATGTAAACCAAAGGGGGTTGGTTCTGTAATAAGAATAACAAGATCAGCATCCCTGGTTGCCTCAATGACCGGGCAGGATGTACCTGGAGGTGAATCAAGAATGGTTATCCTATCTTCTGAAAAGTTTGCATCTACATAATCCAGAGTCTGTTTGATAAGAGGGACAGCCTGCTCCTCACCAATAATCAACCGGCTTTCGATAAAATTAAGATTCCCGGATTTGTAGGATTTCAGCTCTCCCATTTTCTTCGATTTCATAGGAAGAGACCCTGTGGGACAGAGTTCTGAACAAGCAAAACAACCATGGCACATTTCAGGGAATACCATGATCATCTTTCCCATCTTCATGACTGCATTAAAGCTGCAGACTGTTTGACAATTCCCGCACAGCTCACATGTACTTTCGTTCCACTCTGGAATTTTCTTAAACATGTCTTCCTCATGGAGAAGCTCCGCTTTTATAAAAAGTCCTGAATTGGGTTCTTCTACATCAAGATCTACCAAAATACACTCTCTATTCTCTGCTATATAGGATGCCAAATTAGTAGACAGAGTCGTTTTACCAGTCCCACCCTTTCCGCTGGCGATTGCAATTTTCATTAAATAACCCTATTTCCATCTATATTTCCAGTCTGATCATCTGGATTTCTGCTTTAGTCTCAAGGGAGACCATATTCGTTATAAACATCATTTTCATGGGAAGAAACGGACCTTCTAAGTGAAGGTCATAAAAGGGCGACTGGAAATCGCCCTTAAAAACTATTCTTCCTCTTTTATTTCAGAAAGCCTGTTTTCCAGGGTTTTGAGCTGGTCTTTCAAATAAGACACCTCATTCTCTAAATAACCCTTTTCATTGTCTTTTAAATATTCCGGCGCTGCAGAATAAGCTTGATAGCCCATCCCAAGGCCGCGCCCCATTCCACGGCCAAAACCCACACCGTAAGATCTGTCAAAACCACGACCTCTTCCGGCTCCTCGGCCCAAACCGTATCCACCGGCAAATCCTGAATTTATAAAACCTGGAGTACTCGAACCATTACAGAACCCGGCACCTCGTCCAGTCATTGGACCCATTCCATTAGGACCTCTTCTATCACCTTTTGGCATAATGTTACCTCCTGCCTTGATGTCCATGTCCACGACAGCAGTTTCCATGACCGAATCCCCCGGCAAGATCTATCAAATTTCCAGATCCGCAGGTTGGACAACTGCCAATATCTAAGTCAAAACCAATATTGAACATATGGCCACAATCATGACAACGTATCAAGTTCCCTCGGAAATGAATGTTCCCACCTTCTATATGAAGATGTTTTCCTTCCACAAGAAATTTGGCAATCTTTCGCCTGGCTTTTTCAATCAGCCTAGTAAAAGTCGAACGGGAAATTTCCATCTCCGCAGCAGCCTCAGAATGCTCTAAACCCAGATAATCGGCCAATCTTATGGCTTCAAACTCATCCAGTCCCAGAGGAAGAGACTCCAGCTTCTGCCTTTGTATCCCCAGGGGTTTAAAATCTGCATGCAACGGCGGCTGGTAAACAACACGTTCTTTTTTTGGTCGTGACATAAACTATCCTTAAATTAAAGTTAATGCACTTATGTGCATAAGTCAAGATAAACAATAAGAGATTTATACTGATATTAGAAATATTTGAAACAAAGGGGAAACGCCCTCCTTGAGAAAACTAGAATTCTTCGATGTAGCCTCTTCTGAAATTGGAAATTCCTCATGATTGAATCCCTCTTGCTACGGAGATCCAATGACGAGGATGTAATGAGGATAATTGAGTGGGAATTCAAGTCTGGGAAGAAAATGGAAGGTCCTTGAATATGGAGAAAAAAATCAAAAGATTTTTTTAATTTACCAGCGAAAACCTGCAATGGGAGGATAGGCTTTTTTGACTGCCAAATAAAGGGGAAAACCTATGATGACACCAGCGGCATTCTGCAGAATATTGCCTGGGATTTCGGTTGCTGCGGCAGCAAAGCCATACATCATGCCAGCGGTCATAAAATAGGTACCAGCCATAAAAATAGTTCCTGCCAGAAAGGCGAGGATCAAGGCTAAGATCATAGAGGCTTTCTTTTCTACATCTGTCGCCTTAAAAATTAGGCCGATTAAAAGCCCTTGAACACCGTGGGCAAAGAAGGTAATGGGAGCCCATTGAGCATATCCGCCCATTATATCGGCTAGAGCCGTTCCCAGACCGCCGGATGCCAGTGCAGTAAAAGGCCCAAAGGTTAGAGCCGTAAAAAAAATGGCGACATCGGCCAGGTTGATATACCCCTTGGTGGGTGTCACAGGAACTCGGACGATAAGAGTACAAACAGTGGTCACAGCTGTGAGAACGGCAACAGCGGCAATGCGAAAAGCCAGATTCTGCTTTGATGATTTCATTTTATGATCCATGATGTCTCCCAGTAACTGATGAAGATGACGTACCCGAATATATAAACAAATAATACCAGAGGACGAGTAAGGAAGACAAGCATCCTTTTAAGACTAAAACCTTTAACACCCTCCTCATCCCTCAGTACCAATGCTTATTTTCCATGGAGGAAGTGAAAGAAGTAAGGCAACTCAAGAGTGAAAACCTTAAAAAATGATTTCTTTACAATTTGAATATATGACCATAAAATTGTGATGTGAATCGACTTTTGAAATTTGCACCATACATATTTGCCTCTATATTCATTGTCGTTCTCATCCTTTCTTTATATACAATGCTGAAAAGTCCTTTTTTCTTTAGAGACAATTCTACAGACCTCGAGGAAAAAACATATCACTACGCCTTTTTTCTTCCAGCTTCAGACTATACCTTTTTCAAACAATTGAAAGAGGGAGCTTTAAACGCTTCCTTGTCTATGGATTGCTCCATTTCATTTCATGAAATAGATACAGACCCCTTGAGTCTTAAAATGGTCCCCTTCTCCGGATTGGATGGTATAGGAGTATATGCTTACAAGGAAGATTCCAATACTCTGGCCAATCTTGCGGCAATCTCTGATGCAGGCATTCCTATAATTCAAATAGAAAATGAAATAGTCCGAGACGAAAAAACAATTTTCATTGGTACAAATAACTTTGATTCAGGAAAGGCCATTGGCAAACTGGCGCTTAAATCCAGGAAAGAGGAGATCAACCTGGCGGTTGTCTACAGTGAAAAGAATCCAGGACTAATGACAAAGGCGAATTTGCTGGAATTAGGATTAAGATCAACCCTAGGCTATCGTGTAGCCAACATCCAGAACGAATATACAACTTTAAATCCTCTAGATGCGGAAGGTCTCACCTACAGGCTGATCAGGCAGGAGAAACCAGTTGATGTCATAGTCCTGACCGATCCCAATGATACTCTTGTAACAGTTCAGGCAATTGTAGACATGAACCTCGTAGGAGAGATCCAGGTCATTGGATTCGGCGATGATGAACGGATCAAAGAATACATTAATAAAGGGCTGGTCCTGGGAACGATTGTGCGAGATCCCTTTCTCATAGGATTCAGTTCTGTTTTATCCTTACTGGATATTAGCACCAATGGGTATACCTCTGCCTATGTTGATACGGGGATCAGCATCATTACAGGGGGTGATAAAGAGAAATGAATCAGAAGAACAGGTTCCGCATAAGCAATTCTCTTCGGGCAAAATTGTTCTATTACTCAATATTCTCCATGTCATTTACAATGGTCTCCTTCGGCATCATCCTCATTTTATCCCTCTCTCTGCAGGATATTGCCGACAAACGTTTTGAAGACGAACAATCCCTTCATGTTCTTCAAGAACAATTGGATGGAATACAGGAACCAATCGAAAGCTATCTTGGCTTTTACTCGTCCTCCTCCCTGGCTCAGCTCCTTTATACTGCAGAAACAATCAAGGATATCCTTCCCGACAAAAGAATCATCATCGATGATGAATCTGAATTACTCAAAAGAGAGATCTACTACCTCATTGACTCCTACCTGATTCAAATGAATCAGGTGATCGAAATGAAACGGGGAAGGAATGTTCCCGGATACACCCAGGGTTTTGAAGATCTGTTCATCCTATACAATTATATAACCGATAAAATCAACGAAGTAAGCCTGAAGGGTTTTAGAAGTCAATTGGGAGAATACAGGAGTTTCCTTGAATTGTTCCGGGCCATTCAAATGTATAGCCTCATTCTCATAGTGTTAATTCTGGCATTTTCTTTCTCACTGCTCATGAAAAATGTGAACACCATCTCCTACCCCATTCATCAGCTCTCTCTGATGGCAGGGAAAATCTCGGCAGGAGATTTTGACATGGAGGACATCCAATTTGACTCGGTTGATGAGATCAATCATGTTGCATCAGCCTTTAATGAAATGAAAAACAGCATCAGCCATTACATAAATGAATTGAAAAAACAAAAGGATATTGAGCAGCAAATGATGGCAGAGAGAGTGCGGAACCTCAATATGGAGCAGCTTCTCAAGAGAATGGAGCTCTACACTATGCAGGCCCAAATGAATCCCCATTTTCTTTTCAATACCATTAACACTGGTGTTCAGCTCGCCATTGTAGAAGAAGCGGAGAAAACAGCGGACTTCATGGAAAATCTTGCAGCCCTTTTCCGTTATAATATCAGAGAGAAGAAATTCTTTGTTCCCCTGCGCCACGAATACGAAGGGTTAAGGTCCTATTTCAATATCTTGAGGATTCGGTTTCCCAAAACCCTCCATTTGGAGTTGAACATCAATGAGGAACTACTCGATGACTTCTCTTGCCCAGCCATGGTGCTGCAACCCATTGTAGAAAACTCTGTCTTGCATGCTTTTAAAAGCAAAGAGGGAATTGGCACCATTTCAGTTTCCATAGAATACAATCACCCTCTTTTACAGATATCCGTGAAAGATGATGGAATCGGAATTCCCCCAAAAACAGTCAAGGCCCTTTTGACACCCCATACCCATGACTATCAACTCAGTTCCAAAGTCATGGGATTAGAAAATGTTATTCAACGCTGTTATTTTTTCTACCCTGATGAGAAAGATGTGGTGGAAATTCATAGCGAAATTGGTAGAGGAACAGATATCATCATCAATATTAATACAGAGGTGAAACCATGTATCGAGTTATGATTGTTGATGATGAAGAACCCGTATTGGACAGCTTTAGTTTTATCTTAAAGAAATATGCCCATGACTTTCTACTCTGCGGCAAAGCCAGAACAGGGACAGAGGCCTTAAAAGAAATTAAGGATAAAAATCCCGATGTGGTATTTATGGATATACAAATGCCGGGGATAGACGGCATAGAGACAATTCGTCAAATTCAGCCTCTATTCCCCCATATTATTTTTATTCTGGCTACGGCCTATGAACGCTTTGATATTGCCCAGAAGGCGATTCAACTGGGAGTATTCAATTACCTTGTTAAGCCTGTATCCAAAAACAAGATTCTCGAAGTGCTGGGCTTGGTAAAAGAAGATCTGGACAAGAGAAAAAAGGAAAATGAAACACTACTAGAGGAAGAACAGTTTCTCAAAAGAACCCAGAATGAAAAATTGAATAAGTTTCTAACAAGTCTTATTTGGAAAAATCCGGATGTTGATTCATGGAACGATTTCTGCCATCTCTCTTCCATAAATTGTGAGAAAGCGGCCATCTGTCTCATAGGTGGGATTTCATCGGTTTCGGAGGAAATAAGAAGAGAAATATTTGGATCTCTAGTCCAAAAAATTCATTACAAATACAATTGTTTCTCCACAGAACTGGGGGATAAATTGATCCTCTTTTTCCCTGAAGAAAGGGAGATAAAAGACCTTGAGAAACAATTGAGACAGATGACCAATGAAGTGCATAAAGTGAATTTAGTCTTTGGGCTGGGAGGGTCTTATCATTTTTCTGAAATCACAAAATCTGTTTCTGAGGCATTCCTACCCTTTTCCGATCCCAAAGAGAATGAAGAGAGGAGAAACAAAGAACAGAGGATGATATTTTCTGTTCTGAAAGGGATTCTTACAAATGATAGAACAAAGGGTGAAGAGCTGTTTGAGAATTTCTGGGTATCCAAGTTCAAACAGGATGAGTTTAATGTAGCCAAAGGAAAAATGGTTGCGCTTTTTACCCTGATCCTTCATGAAATTGAAAATCATCTACTAATCAGGAGTAATTTTAACATTGATCCCGCCGAGGAGATCATGCCCCTCAAGTCCATGGAAGAGTGGGAGCTATGGGCGGCCTCGGCCATGACAGAACTCTTCAATCTCCTAGATCTACAAAAAAGCCAAACTTACCCGAAACCATTGAAGAAGGCACTTTCTTATATTGCGGGAAACTATAATCATCAACTGCAACTAACAACTGTTGCGGAAGAGTGTTCCGTGACAGGCAGTTATTTGAGTCGCTTGTTTACAGAACATCTGGATACAAAATTTATTGACTACTTAAACAGATACAGAGTGAATCAGGCTGTCCTCCTGCTGAGGGATAAAAATATTTCCATCAAAGAGGCATCATTTATGGTGGGCTACCAGAACCCAAACTACTTCAGCAGGATATTCCGTAAAATAATGGGCATATCTCCATCTGATCTTTAAAAAAGGGGCAATTCGTCATGCTGCAAAAAATGACTGCAATTTTCTTGACTGTTATTTTCCTACTCTCCTGCTCAGCTAAAAAGGATTCAGAAAAAGAAACAATCCGAATTGGATTTTCCGCTGCATCCGAGACATTTTTACTAGAGAGATGGGACCGCGATATAAAGATATTTATGCATACCGCCCGGGGGCTCGGAGCGGAGGTTATATTCGCCAAGTCTCCCGGAAATGCCCTGGATCAGATCCCTCAGATTCAATATCTGCTCAAGCAGGACATCGATGTACTCGTTGTCATACCCCAGGATAAGGTCCTCCTCGGAGGAGTTATTCAAAAGACGATAGATCGTGGGATTCCGGTTCTTTCTTACGACAGACCCATCATGGATGTCCCCATCACAGGATATGTCTCTTTTGACAACCATGAAGTGGGTAGACTCCTTTCGTCGGCCCTGATCTCCCGGGTCCCTGTGGGCAACTATTTGATAGTCAACGGTTCAATTCACGACAACAACAGCTTTCAGGTAAACAATGGCCTCCACGAGATTCTGGACCCCTTAATTGCAAAGGGGGATGTATACTTAATTGATGAAATTTGGCTTGAACATTGGAGCTATGATGAAGCCCTTGTGGAGATAGGCAAGGTTCTAGAGCGAACAGAAGAAATACAGGCAATTTCGGCAGCCAATGACCTCATCGCTCAGGCAGCTATCAGGCTCCTATCGGAAAGACAGTTGGCAGGAAAAGTGGCTGTCGTTGGACAGGATGCCGACCTGGTATCCTGTCAGAGCATTGTTGAGGGGACTCAATTGATGACTGTATACAAACCGATACAACAACTTGCCGCAAGGGCCGCGGGTTTGGCTGTATCCATGGCAAAAAAAGAAATCCCTGAACCCGATAGGTATATAGATAATAACAGCGGAAAGGAGATCCCTTTTTATGTGGAAACACCTGTCCCTGTCTATAGAGAAACACTGGATTCGACTGTTATCGGTGACGGTTTTCATTCTCAAGAAGATGTCTACCGGAACGCTACAGCACAAAACTAACCACAAGATTGTGCTATAACTTTTTCTCTAAAACAACTCATATCAAAAATGATCTATCCTTCGCATAAAAATCCTATATCTGCTTCTCAGAAACCGTAATAACATAAATCAAAATACTTGATTATAAGTTAATAAGTTCAGAGGTGCTTCTTGGAAAACAATACAATGTTACGGATGAAATCGATCACAAAATCCTTCCCGGGAGTGAAGGCCCTGGATGAAGTCAATATCGTGGTTGAAAAAGGTGAGATTCATTTTATTGTTGGTGAAAATGGAGCCGGAAAATCAACATTAATGAAAGTTCTAAGCGGTATATATCCCTATGGTGATTACGATGGAGATATCATTTTTGACGGCCAAATCAAACATTTTCACGGAATCAAAGATTCTGTTTCTGACGGCATTGTCATTATCAATCAGGAACTGGAGCTTTTTCCAAATCTCAGTGTCTATGAAAACATCTTTGTTGGACATGAAATCCGCAACAATTTATCAATCATGAATTGGGATTCAACAAAAAAGGAAGCCAAAAAATATCTGGATATGGTAGGCTTGGATGTTGATATTTACAGCCTTGTCGGCCTACTTGGTGTAGGGAAACAGCAATTGGTAGAGATTGCCAAGGCCTTAAGCCAAAATGTTAAACTATTAATCTTAGACGAACCAACTGCAGCGTTAAATGAAGACGATAGTGATAATTTGTTGAAACTACTTGTGGATCTCAAGAAGCAGGGAATCACTTCAATTATGATCTCACATAAACTAAAGGAAGTCGAAGCCATCGCAGATTCTCTCACTGTTTTACGGGATGGTAAGACAGTAGCCAGGATGGCCAAAAATGAGATCAACGAGCGGACAATCATCAAAAATATGGTCGGCCGTGATATTGAGGATATTTTTCCCAAAAGGCCTCAGTATACCGGGGGAGAGGTTGTGCTTGAAACAGTTCACCTAAATGCATTTGACCCTAGTCTAAACCGTTACATTGTAAGTAATTCAAATATCAAGGTCCGTAAAGGTGAAGTTGTAGGAATTGCAGGGTTGATGGGAGCAGGAAGAACTGAGCTAGCCCATAGCCTTTTTGGAAATCCAAAGAATTACAAAATTTCCGGTTCGACCATTGTATTTGGGAAAGCTGTCAAGCTGAATTCCCCTAAGGCAGCCATTGAAAATGGAATAGCCTATGTTTCTGAAGATAGAAAAAAAGATGGATTAATCCTTGAAGAAACAATCGGACAGAATATAACCATTTCTTCACTTAAAAAGATATCCAAAATAGGAATTATCAACTTCCTGACTCAGAATTTTTTTGCTGAGAAATATGTAAACGATTTAGATATAAAGACTCCTTCTGTTTTGCAACAGGTTAAAAACCTGAGCGGTGGAAATCAGCAAAAAGTTCAAGTGAGTAAGTGGTTATTTGCAAATCCCAAAATATTGATTTTAGATGAACCAACTCGTGGTATTGATGTGGGTGCAAAATATGAAATTTACACAATCATCAATGATCTGGTCGCTAAGGGCATGAGTATAATCATCATTTCTTCAGAGTTACCTGAGATTTTAGGAATGTGTGACAGAGTTTATGTTATCGCTGAGGGTGTTCAAACCGCTGAATTTGACATTCAGGATGCAACACCTGAGAAGATAATGGAAAAGGCAACTGTTTAGGCTGTTTGCCAATGAGTCGTACCGTAGGCATCTATGCCGAGGAACGAGCTCACCAATGAGTCGTACCGCAGGCAGATGTGCCGAGGAACGAACTCAAATGCAACCAAGGAGAGGAAATGGGAAAGGATCAAAATTTATTCCAAAAGATTGGATGGGTAATATATAAGTATTTCCTGACGCTGATCTCAATGCTACGAACAAACATCAGAGATTATGGAATGTTTATTGCTTTGATAGTTATCTTTGTCATTTTTCAGTTTATGACGGGCGGGATTTTCTTAAAAGCATTCAACTTTACAAATTTATTGAATCAGTCGGCCTATGTTGCCGTACTGGCCGTCGGAATGACTCTGGTCATTGTGACCCAGCAAATTGATTTATCCGTAGGGTATCTTGGGGCTTTCCTTGGAGCCTATGTTGTGGTCGCCGTTGAAACAGGCGGACAGACAGTCATAGTTGCACTGCTTGGAGCACTGGTTCTTACGATTATTGTTGGAATCATCAAGGGTTATTTTGTGGCAAAAATCAAAGTACCTTCCTTCGTAGTCACCCTGGCCGGAATGTTTATCTTCAAGGGGTTACTATTCTTTAAAACTAACAACAGAACCATCTCTACAACTAATGATTTCTTCATAAAAGTGGGCATTGGATACTTACCGACCTATGAAATTGCCGGTTATGATCTGATTTCCTTAATGTCCGGTGCTGTCATTATGATTGTTGCCATTACCTCAGGAATCATAATACGCAAGAAGCATAGAAAACTTGGCATCCCCAGTGAGAAGGTAGAACTATTTATCACAAAACTGGTGATCCTATCTGTTGTTATCGGATACCTAACGTATACATTTGCAGCCAATAAGGGAATTTCCTACCTATTGCTCATCACTGTGGTCGTCGTTGCAATTTATCATTTTATGACGACACAAACCACACTTGGCCGCAGAATCTACGCCGTAGGGGGAAATCCTGAAGCGGCTGAATTATCCGGTATCAACGTTGAAAAAACCATAATTATTGTTTTTATTTCCATGGGAATCACAGCCATGATTGCCGGGATTATGTATGTGACAAGACTTCAAAATGCTTCACCAAAACATGGCCCATTCTGGGAGTTATATGCCATTGCCGCCGTCTTTATCGGTGGTACCAGTGCTAAGGGCGGGATAGGGAAAGTAGTGAATGCTGTGGTTGGAGCAGTGGTAATCATCTCACTAAAAAACGGGATGTCCCTAGCTGGAATAGATGCAAACATTGAACCCATCATCTTAGGATCAGTCTTGTTGCTGGCAGTCGTATTTGACATCTACACGAGGAATGTTATGCCAGTTGACTTAGTCGGTATGTACTATGCCAAAAAGCAATATAAGGCTGAGTTCACCCTTGCAAGGGAGAATTTTATCAAAGCGAAAAGGAATCTGCGAGAAGCTCAAAAAGCAAATAAACAGGACCTTATCGAATACGAATATAATTTTACAAACGCCCAGGGAGTATTCAATAAAATCAGAGACAAAATCAGGGTGAGTATCGAAGCGGATTTTCTTACAGAGTAAATTTTGCAGATTGTAATTAACTGCATTTTTTAATATTTCACAGGAGGAATTTATGAAACGTTTTTCGTTTTTACTACTGTTGTTGGTAGTAATGTCAGGTCTTGTTTTTGCGAATGGCCAGAAAGGAGCTTCAGGTATCAAAATCGGTGTAGTTTTGCCCGATGCATCTGAAGAAAGATGGGCTAATCAGGATGGAGCCTTCTTTAAAACAGAATTGGAAAAATTAGGAGCAGGTTACGAATTTGAGATTTTATTTTCTGAAGGTGATGAATCAAAAGAAAAGCAAAATGTCGAAGCCCTCATTGCCAAAGGTGCGAAGGTTATTATTATCACAGCCCATGGAAATGGTGGAGCATCTGTAGCAGCCGCCCATGCGGAAGATGTTGTAGTCGTAGCCCATGACAGGATGGCAAAATCCGCATCAGACGTCGCAGACTATTATACAACTTTTAACAGTTGGAATGTTGGTAAGGCTATGGGTAAACATCTAGTGGACTCTGCAAAAGCCGCCGGTTTTTCTGCCAGTAATAAAGCCGATTTAGCTATTTTCGCAGGCCGTGTCGTTGACTGGCCCAATGCGACTTACTTCTTTGGTGGTGCATTTGAAGAATTACAGCCTAATCTGTCAATGTTCAATATTGTAAATCAAAATCCAGCTCCATTTCTGGCACTGAAAAAATACACAGAAGCCACATTCGATGACTCTGCGAAAGATGCATTACAGGCTGCCATGCTTCCCATCGACACAGACTGGAATCCTGAAACTGCCGGGATCAAAGCCGCAGGTGTTGTAGCACAGATTAAAAAGACCTCAGACACGATCTTTGTATTAGCTCCAAACGATGATACTTCTGCAGCAATACGTCAGGAATTTGCTAAAATGGCAACTCCTTATGCCAAGTACTATACAACAGGTCAGGATGCTTCTAATGTGACATTGGCTAGCCTGATGGGTGATACTGTTACCGGTAAAGGAACACAAACCATGACAGTATTTAAAGATGTTTCAAAATTAGTAAAAGATTCTGTTGCCATTGCTAAAAATGTTGTTGATGGTATAGACGGTTTGACCGGATTAACAAGCGGACCTTCTATTGATGGAGCAAAAACAGCTTATTCTCCCATTGATACACTGCTGGCAACAAATCCACAGCTGACTTATGACACAATTTTTGCAACGGGTTACAAATCAGAAATGAACCCAGACTTTGGTGATATCGATTTCTCACCTTACAAATAATTAACTTTAAGTAAGAGATGAATGAAATACCTTAAAGCTTAGGCTTTAAGGTATTTTTTTTACATCACAAGAAGGAATTATCGGAATCGGATTAAAAGACCAGCCAGCACTGTTAGTATGAGAAGGGAAACAACAAGCTGCTGCTTCACAGAATGAACCTGAGGGAGCCCCCTGAGGCGGGTCCGCCGATTGTCTCGGCCGATACCCTTCAATTCCAGGGCCATAGTCAACAAGGGTATGGTCTTTACGCTCTGAATCATGAGAGACACCAAAATAGGAAACAACCCTCTGACTTTGGTCCACCTTTTTTTTGTAACAGAGATATCATTCACCCCGCAGCGAAGACCATGAGCGGCCTTAATCTGCTCATACAAACCCGCTAGATGAGGAATATAACGCAGGGAGATGGAGATCACAAGGGTCACCACATAGGGGAGGCGGAACCAGCTGAGGCCCAACAGAATATCTTCCATGGCTGTCGTCCGGAAAAAGAGAAAGAAAAGGAAACTGATGCCCGTCAGACGGAATACATAGTGGAGGGCTTCCATGATTCCGTGACTCGTCACAAAAATCATACTCCCAGTGCTTATATACACAGCTCCGGTTTTATGAAACAGAGGAGTCAGAATGAAAATAAGAATCAGCAGAGGATATATCATTTTCAGAGGAGCATACAGGTCTTTTACCCCCAGAATAAACAAGGTAAGAATCAATAGTAAAAGTGTGAGTCCACCATTGATGAGCAGGGATTGAGGCAGAAAATAGAACACAACCAGGAGAGGAAGCACTATCAGTTTCAAGCGGCAATCATAGCCGTGAAGGAGACTTCTCTCTTCCCTATACAGGGTATCAATCATGGGGGTTGTCCCCTCTTTTAGAGCTCATTCCGCTCTCTTGTTCAAAGATGCGTCCCTGGTCCATTCTCAAGACCCTATCCGCACCGAGGCTTTGAATATTGCTGTCATGACTAATCACGATGAGGGCCGCGGCCTTAGTCCTCAATTCACTGACAATGCTGATAAAATCCCTAAAATTCAGCCCAGAGTCAGCCTCATCCAGAATATAAATATGCTTGTCCAGGAGATAGTAGATGGCCCCCTGCAGGCGTTTTCTGGCTCCAAAACTCATCAAAGCTGGAGGAGCATCGGAACTGGGCAGTCTGAATAAGTCAATGGCCTGGCTGATCCTGGAATTCCTAAGTTTTTTATCAAGACCTGAGAATTTAAGTCCCAGAGCCAATTCTTCGGCCACAGTCGGTAAAAAGAGCTGGTAGTCAGGATTTTGAAATAAATAGCCGCAGCTTTTGTTCAGCTGAGCTCTCCCGACGGAAGCTCCAAATAGGGTAAGGTCTCCTTTATCAGGATCTATCAATCCACTGACGATCCTAGCCAGAGTCGTTTTCCCGCATCCGTTGGGTCCTTCAAGTGCCAGGACTTCCCCCTGTTTCAATTCAAAATGCTCAATATCCAGGGAAAAATCGGTATTACCATGGTATTTATATTTTACATTATGCATTTCAAATAAACATGTTTGATCAGCGGGAGGAGAATAGGAAGCCTTATACCCTTGGTTCTCGGTCAAACTCAGACCATCTGCTTCGAGGAGTGCCTCAAAATGATGGGGGTCATTCTCCTGAATGTTCATCTGACCTGCGGATAATAAAGCCAGTTTTACTTCTGAGTCTTGAAAGAGATCCTTATATTTGGAAGCAAACAACAGAATGCCTTTGTTCTCATTATGGGCTTTTTCCCCTAGGTAGTTCATGAGAAATTCTTGTCCGTCATGGTCCAGTTCATCCATAGATTCATCCAGTATCCAGAGGTCCGGATTCTGCATCTCCAAGGAAGCAATGAGGAGCCGTTTTTTCTCTCCTCCCGAGAGCGAAACGGGATTCCTCCTCTCCTTCCCCAGAATGGAAAAGCGTCCAAATGAAGCGCTGAGCCTCTTTTGTATCTCATGAGCTTCAAAAGCAAGGGACTCAAGGGCCAATGACGCTTCATCATCGCATCGAGTGCTGACAATCTGCTCATCAGGATTTTGGAATACGATTCCCGTTTTTTCTATCCAATCACAAGCCGACCGCGTACTCACGGGTTCACCGTCTATGAATATATCTCCCGATGTTTCAGCCTGAGTCAATCCTGGATAAACCCCGGTCAAACATCGTCCCAGTGTGGTTTTGCCACTCTCAGGAGCTCCCAAGACAACCCAAAACTCACCCCTGTTCAGAGTAAAATTCAATCCCTTGAAAAGAGCCTGGTTTTGCAGACCCGGGTAAGAAGGAAACTCAAAATGATAGTCCCGGATACTCAAGAGGGGCTGCTTTTCGGCGTTGATCATGAGGCCAGTATAGTCAGGCCCTAAGCTTCTTTACAAGTACCGGATTCGAATGCGGGAACAAATCAGGAATACAAATCAAAAGACCTTGAGCGGCCAAACTCGAGGTTTTGAATTTGACGGGATCATATAGGAAAAGCTTGTGAACTTGCCTATATGGATATATTCTAAAACGAGTTAGGATTTTTCAAGGAGAAGAATATGGGTGATAAAATGAGACTGGTTCCCTTTGGGGAGCTGCTGGTGAGAATGTTCGAAGAATACAAAACGCAAAAAAGTTTGTTCGATCTGCCAGAGGATCGATGGTATCGAAAAGCTGATAAGCGCAGCCTTGATATTTTCGGGGATAGCTGTGCCACCGTTCTCGGCCCGGCCGCAGGTCCTCAAACCCAGCTGTCACAGAATATCGTCTCCTCCTATTTGACAGGCAGCCGATTTATCGAACTGAAAACAGTTCAGGTCCTGGATGCCCTTGAAATTGAGAAGCCCTGCATTGACGCTTATGATGAAGGTTTCAACACAGAATGGTCCACCGAACTGAGCCTCCAGAAAGCCTGGGAAGAGTACGCCAAAAGCTGGATACTCCTGCATATTGTGGAAGAATTATGGGGCTTTAATCCAAGTGAAACGACCCGTTCTTTTTCTTTCAACATGAGTGTCGGATATGACCTAAAAGGTATAAAGACCGAAAAGATGCAGACCTACCTGAACCGGATGATGGATTCTTCCAAAGAAGAGCAGTTTCAAGGATGGTTAGAAGAGATAGAAAAGATTGTCCCCCCCCTTCTGGAAGGAACCGGTCTTGAAGGCAAAATCGACAAGATCATAACGATAAAAGACCGGATACCGGGAAAGATATGCTCCAGTGTCACCCTCTCTACCATGCATGGATGTCCGCCTCAGGAAATTGAGGCCATTTGTCATTACATGATCGCAGAGAAAGGACTGGATACTTTTGTAAAACTCAACCCCACCTTGCTTGGCTATGCCAGAGTGAGGGAAATTCTCGATGTCCTGGGATACGATTATGTCTCTCTCAATTCTGAGGGGTTTGAACATGACCTGCAATATGAAGATGCTCTGGCCATACTCAAAAGATTACGCGAAACAGCCAAGAAGGAAGGCCGTCTTTTCGGTGTCAAACTGACAAATACACTGGCCTCATTGAACAATAGGGAGGAACTGCCCGGAGATGAAATGTATATGTCCGGTCGAGCCCTCTACCCCCTCTCTCTCAACCTGGCATCAAAGCTTTCAGAATACTTTGAAGGAGATCTTCCCATCTCCTACTCCGGAGGGATTTCCATCCATAATGTCCGGGAGGTTTTTCAAACAGGAATTCGTCCCATCACCTTGTGTACGGATTTACTGAAACCGGGAGGCTATGTCAGACAGACTCAAATGGCAGAAGCCCTGGAGGAGATAGAAGAGTGGGATATAAAATCCATCAAAGTGGATGTTCTCAAAAAGTTAGCTGCCAGCTCTTTAGATGATTCCACCTTTCATAAAGATTTCAGAGGGAATGATGAAGTCCGAACAGCCGGTCCCCTCCCCCTTTATGACTGCTATGTGGCCCCCTGTATCACGGCCTGTGCCATTCATCAGCATATCCCTGAATACATAAGGCTCATTGGACAGCAGCGCTATGCCGAGGCTCTGGAGGTCATCTATGAACGAAATGCTCTCCCCTCCATGACAGGAAACATCTGTGACAACCAATGCCAGCTTCACTGTACCCGTCTGGATTATGAAGGATGCCTCAATATCAGAGAGATAAAGAAAATTGCCGTGGAGCAGGGCATGGAAGGCTTTCTCAAGACCTGGGAAAAACCCAAGGTCACCCGATCTTCCAAATGTGCCGTAATAGGGGCTGGTCCAGCAGGACTATCCACCGCGTATTTTCTGGCCCGCGAGGGTTTTGACGTTACCGTTTTTGAAAGAGAAGCCGATGCGGGAGGAGTCATTCGATACGTGGTGCCTCATTTCAGGATTACCAGAGAAGCGATCGAAAGCGATGTAGATCACATCCGAAGGCAGGGAGTCTCCTTCGTTTTTAACTGTGATGAAAAGATAAATATAAACTCCCTGAAGGCTGAGGGTTATACCTATATTACCCTGGGATTGGGAACCTACCAGACAAGGCAACTGCCCATCGAAGGGGATAATACAAACATCCTCCCCTCCCTAAAATTTCTCACAGAATTCAACCAGAATCCCCAAGGAATGAGACTGGGGAAGAATGTTGTTGTTATAGGAGCCGGTGATACCGCCATGGATTGTGCCCGTTCGGCCAAGAGGTGTGTCGGAACCGAAAAAGTAACCGTTGTGTACAGGCGGGCCTTTTCGCAAATGCCTGCAAGCCGTGAAGAGTACGAAGATGCCCGGGACGAAGGCATTCCCTTTCACTGGTTAAGGAGTCCCGAAGGTTTTGACTCCCGGGGCAACTTGACTCTCAGAGTCATGGAACTGGGAGAGAAAGATGATTCCGGCCGAAGGCGTCCCGTTGCCACAGATGAAGTAGAAATGATGAATGTAGATACCGTGATCTATGCCATAGGCGATGATCCGGATGAAATGCTGATGAAAGAAATTGGATTGAAAACCAACCAGTGGGGATTGGTCATCACCGGAGAAAATGGTGAGACGAATATTGAGAATGTGTACCTCAGCGGAGACAGCCGGACCGGGGCTTCCACCATCGTTAGATGCATTGCAGAAGGAAGAAGAACCGCTGATGCCATCACTCGAAAAGATGATCCCCAATGGTCAAGACAGGAGAGACTTCCCTTAGTTGATTCCCGGAAAAGAGAAGAGGAGATTCAGGATAAGAAAGGGTATATTTTTCAGAAACCCAATGCCAGAACCTACAGCGATATAATCCAATTCGGAGAAACGGAGCTGACCCGTTGTCTCGAATGCAATTATGTATGCAACAAATGTGTTGATGTTTGTCCCAATAGAGCCAACATCGCTCTTCCTGTGGGAGATCTGTCACTGTTCAATGATCCCTACCAAATCATTCACATTGACGCCTACTGTAACGAATGCGGAGATTGCGGTCATTTCTGTCCCTGGGAGGGACGGCCCTATATTGATAAACCCACCATCTTCAGTGAGGCTGAAGATTTTGAAAACAGTGAGAATCCTGGTTGGTTGATCCAGGGAGAATTGGTCAAAATCAGATTCAAAGGCTCTGTAAGCCTGAAGCCTCTGAAGAAAGGCTGTATTGTGGATGATTCCACGAGTGATCCGGATAAAGAACGGTTTTACAAGCTCTTTGAGACTCTACTATCACAAAGACCCCACTTATTCGGTACAGTGGAGCCCATGGTATAGGGCTAATAAAACCGGTCTATTACGGTCACTCCGGTCCCTCTGAAACTGTTCATATCTGACAGAGCCGTCAATGACTCTGTCAGAGTGATTCTGGCCCCTACCAGCTGCTGGGGAGACAGTAAACCGGAGGCAATCATGCCCAGCATCTCAGGATATCTATGAGCCTGCATGCCATGGCTGCCCAGGATTTCCAGTTCTCTGGAGATGACAATATCCATGGGCAGTTCCGGACGGCTATGTTCTGCCAGCATCAGCCCTATTTGAATATGGCGGCCCCGTTTCCTGAGTCCCGATATGGAATTGAAGCAGGTTTCTCGGCTGCCCAGAGCATCCAGGGAAAGATGTACTCCCCCACCACTGGCCTCTCGAACAGCCTCTATCACGGAGGGACAGGACAGCCCATTGATCAGATGTTCCGCCCCTAAACTCCCAGCCGCACCCAGTTTATCCTCAGCTATATCGATGGCGATGACCCTGGCGCCCAGAGCCTTGGCAATCATGATGGCCGAAAGGCCCACTCCTCCGCATCCGTGAACAGCCACCCATTCTCCCGGACGGAGACGGCCCTGATCAACCACAGCCCGGAAGGAGGTGACAAAACGGCATCCCAGGCTGGCGGCAGTCACATAATCCATGGACTCAGGCAGGGCCACAAGGTTGATATCGGCATAATCTAAAGCCACATACTCCGCAAAAGAACCCCAATGAGTAAACCCCGGCTGAGTTTGCTTATCACATATCTGCTGGTTCCCGCTAGCACACTCCGGACAGTGTCCGCAAGCACAGACAAAGGGGACCGTCACCCGGTCTCCAAGCTTCCAATGGCGGACATCCTTTCCCAGTTCTGCAATTGTACCGGCAAGCTCATGACCCGGAACATGAGGCAGATGAATATCGGGATCATGCCCCATCCATCCATGCCAGTCACTCCTGCACAGACCGGATGCTTCCACTTTTACAACAACGCCATGGTCTGCCGGTGAAGGCTGAGGTAAGTCTTTGAGACTCAGAGGCTGCTGAAATTGTTCGTAATAGGCGGCTTTCATATAGGGTGACTCCTTGAATTAATGATGAGAAGGAAAAAGTTCATTTTCCAGTATGGTCAAACTGGTGAGGACACGTTCTATTCGATGGGGAGTCCATTCCCCCGAGGATGAAAAAAGGCTCTCTTTCATCAATTTCAGCCCTTCTTCGACCTTTCTTTTACCAGAATCAGTGAGAGTCAACTGGGTAACACGCTTATCAAAGGGTGAAGACCCTTTTAAAATCAGATCGGCTTCACTCAGGCGCTTAACCTCACGGCTGCTGTTTGGAAGGTTCATATTCATACACTGACTGAGAGAACTCAGGTTCTTAGGACCCGAAAAGTAGAGGATTCTCAGTATATTCTGCTGCAAAGGGGTGAGTTCCTGGTCCTGGATCAGCTGTGCCAGATCGGACTCAATGGAGTGGATATTGGATATAAAGGCGACAACCCTTCGAAATACATCATCTTCGGTCATAATGGAACCAGATTACCCTCCAACCTTCCCAAATACAATATTCAAATGCAAGTTTATACAATTATTATCTTTAAATACTTATCTATTGACAACTATAATACCCTTTCATATATTTATCATATGATAACTAACAAGGAAGACAAATGAAGACACTCATCATCTTTACCCACCCTGCTCCAGAAAGTCTGAACAGAAGCTTTTTGAATTCGGCAATGGAGGGATTGTCCTCTAATATGGGCTCAGACAGTGTTGAAGTTTTGGATCTCTACAAAGAGAATTTCAACCCGGCTCTTGTCTTCAACGATGAAAAAAGAAGACGAAGTATGTCTAAAGACCCAGAACTTGAATCCTATAGAAAAATGATTCAAAGAGCTGATACCATCCTACTGATCTATCCCTTATGGTGGGGTCGTCCTCCCGCCATGTTGATGGGTTTTTTTGATAAGGTCCTGTCATCGGGTTTCGCTTATAAACAGACGGAAGGAAAAATCCTACCCGAAGGTCTCTTAAAGGGAAAGCGGGTAATCTGCGTTTCCACAATGAAAGGACCAAAGGGCTATCCTGCCCTGGTATTGAGGAATGCCCATAAGGTTTTGATGAAAAAGGCAATTTTTAATTTTGTGGGTATTAAAAAAGTGAAGTTTTTTGAATTTGGTTCCATGGAAAGTCCTAGGGGAAAACAGGAGAAGAAATTGGAAAAAATAAAAGATTACATGCAGAAACTAAAACCAGTATAACTTCAGGCCTCCCGTCCCAGATATGACAGGCCTTGAAATAAAAATTTCAAGCATAGAATGCCTCGGTTTCCCAGAATATCCTAATATTGTAAAAACATATAATTCTTTCCATTCTCCAGTAAAATGAGTATTTTTTAAGAAGGAAACACCATAAACTACCCTTTGAGGATAGGAAGAATTAGAACTGATTCTGCTATGTACGCCATCTGACTTGCGAGCAAAAATGATCAGAATTCAATAAGCTGAGGAGTCTGAAACGAACATGGATGATTTAGAACTGATAATTGACCTTCACAAGGGAGCCCTGCGCCTCGGGCCCGGAAGTTCTGAAGAAACAGGAAAAGCCCTGAAACTGACGAATCTGAACCTATCAGAGGATTTGAAAATAGCAGACATAGGATGCGGAAGCGGAGCACAGACTCTGGAGCTGGCCCGATTGACCAGGGGAAAAATCATTGCGGTCGATCTTTTTCCGGAATTCCTGGAGAAAGTAAAGGAATATGCTGAAGAAGAAGGGTATAAAGAGAGAATCAATACACTTCAGTGTTCCATGGATGATCTGCCTTTTGAGGAAGAATCGCTGGACCTCATCTGGTCGGAAGGCGCCATTTACAACATGGGATTCCAAAAGGGACTTCTGGCATGGAGAAAATTCCTAAAACCCGGGGGATACATTGCCGTATCCGAGATCACATGGTTAAAAGAGGATAGACCACCCGAATTGGAACAATTCTGGTCTGGTACTTATTCTGAAATGCACTCCCTGGAAGTTAAGAAAGATCAGCTCAAAAACTGTGGCTATGAACTGGTGGGCAATTTTACAATATCAGAAAACAGCTGGCTTGATAATTATTACACCCCCATGCTCTCCCGTATTCCGGATTTTCTCAAGCGGCATCAAGAAGATAAAAATGCCGAAGATCTGGTCAAAGAGGAGCAGCATGAGATAGATCTTTTTAAGAAATATAAAGATTATTACGGATATGTTTTCTACATTGCCAGAAAAATCTAACCCTTCATAATCCTACATTTTCGTAGGTATTTAATTCAAAAGTACCTTTCAACGCCTCATTTCCTAAGAATCCAATCAGGATTATTGTGTTTTTTTATTTTTTTTGGTTATTATACTTGAAAGGTCAGACATCCTCTGGCCCTATAATACTGAATTGAAAATTCCGAGCGCAGACATTGAGGACGGGAAGCCTGTACATACCAAATGGTATCGGGGTCGCGCAATAAACTTAAAAACACGAAGATAATGTTTTGAGTTTCTGTGCGGGATTTACAGGTCTTTTACTCTCAGCCACAGTCCATCAAATATTTATCACATTTGTTTTTGAGTGAACCTTTTTATCCATAAGGGGAATCACAATGATACACAATTACCTAGACATTTCTGAACGCGCCCGAACGGGTCAGACACTTTCCAAAGAAGACTGGGACTTTAGAATCATCGAAAAAGTTCAAGCTCTGGTAGAAAAATACGAACTTGCCTGGGACGATCAAGTCATAACTCCCGATCATCCAGATCTGGCGGACAGAGTCTTTGCTGCCGGAAAGGAACTCATCCTGGACATAGGGGTCTATGCCCTGAACAAAGGCCGCATCATAGAACTCTCGGAACAGGAAATTCTTGAAGGTATTCATAAGATGGATAGACCTCTGAGTATGGGCGAAGGAAAAGATGCCTGCATTCTCCTACCCCGGAAAATCCTGGATACCACCCCTCCCACCATATGGGCCGGGAACCCGGGGGTTCCCACACCAGAAAGGATATTCAAAGCCTCTGTTAAAAGCTGGGCTCAGGAACCACTCGTTGATCTTATCACCTGTGGCTCCCTGGTAGATGTGGATGGCGTGAACGTCGTCTCAGGTGAACTGAGTGAACTCATAGCCTCCAGACGTGAATTATCCTACCTGAGACAGGTCAGGGAAGAGGTCGGACGCCCCGGTCTTGGAATGCTCGCCGCCGAGAGCAGCGTGACCGAAATTGGAGATTTGGCAGCGACCCATCCCGACCTGCTACGTCCCTGTGACTCTCACCTGGTAGCCATGTTTAACGAATTGATGATCGATCAGGGAAATATGCTTAGAGCGGCTAACTCTCTTTTCTACGGAATGGCTAATGCCTCCCTGGCAACGGTGATGGTGGGAGGACTGGCAGGAGATGCTCCAGGGGCAGCTGTTGTACAGGTAGCCTCCTTTCTGGCAGCCAATATCGTCTGCCTGGCCGATTACCATCTTTGCCATCCTATCCATATCCGTTATGTTGCCACCTCAGCCCGCGGCTGTATGTGGCTTCAGAGCATAGTGTGTCAGGCTTTTGCCAGGAATGCTCCTGCGGTTATTGTCTGCGATATCTATCCAAAGAGCGGGGCTCTCACCAAGGAACTGCTCTATGAAGTTACCGCCAATACAATTGCCATATCCCTGAGCGGAGGACATCTTGAAGGAGTGGGTTCTGCCGATGGCAGCAAGCCTCATGGAACCGGTCTTGAAGTCCGTCTCATGGCTGAAGTGGCCCATGCAGTCACCAGACAGAATATGTCTCTTCTGGAAGGAAACCGCATCATTCAGTTACTGCTTCATAAATATGAACATATTTTTGAAACAGAGGGAGGCAATCCCGGAAAATCCATCGAAGAGGCCTATGACCTACTCACAGTCCAGCCAAGGCCGGAATGGCTGTCTCTCTATGAAATGGTGAAGAAGGATCTAATAGATATGGGAATCAAGCTCTAGGTATCCACTGGTATTTCATACCGGATTATATTGTTCAAGGAGAAGGAATTATGACATTTTACACTATCTTTAATGTGCTTATTGTTGTCCTGCTGGGTCTCATTGCCCGTTTTACAGACAAGAATAAGGTCGACAAGGAAAAAGGCGGCTATTCCACACAAAATCTGGTAATCGTTGCCGTTTTGGCCGCCATTGCCGGTGTGATCAACACAGGTGTCGGGAATATCTGGTACCTGGCAAACACATCCCTGGGACCACTGGGTGGTGCACTGATTCAGGGAATGTTCATGTGGGCCTATATTCTGGCAGTCTTCATTGTCCGGAAACCCGGAATAGCCTTGATGTTCGGATTGATTGAAGCGTCAACAGAAGTTCTTCTTGGAAATGCGGCAGGAATCGGAACTCTAGGCTGGGGGATCTCTCAGGGACTCGCCATCGAAGCGGTTTTAATCTGTGTCAGTTACTCAAGGTTTGGCCTCATCACCGACATCATGGCCGGAGCAGCGGCATCACAGTTTGGGACTCTTTGGAGTTCCGTATTCTTCGGATGGGACCCCGCGTATTCAAGAGATGTCTGGATGTCTGTTCCCGTGAATACGATCTCAGGAGCCATTTTCAGCGGTGTCCTTGGCTATGCACTGGCATCCCGTCTGGCCAAAACCGGTTTGATCCGATCATCCCGGAAAAAATAAGATCACCAAGCAGGGCGGAAATATTTTATATAATTCAGCCCTGTAATTTTTCTCAGGAGAGAAACAGCATGCCCAATTCTGTCGAATTCAAAAATGTTTTCTATCGATACGATGAACAGAGTGAACCCGTTCTAAAGGATATAAGCTTCAATCTGGAACAGGGCAGTTTTAATATTCTGGTTGGCCCCGGCGGAAGCGGTAAATCGACTCTCTGCGATCTTTTCAATGGAAGGACTCCCCAGCTGATGGGAGGAATACTGGAAGGAACAGTTCTGATTGAGGGAAAGGCCACAGCTGATACTCAAATGAAAGATCTGGCCTGTAAAGTTGGTTATGTATTCCAGAATCCGGAATCCATGTTTGCCACCCTTTCCGTAGAAGATGAAATTGCCTTCGGTCCTGAAAACCTGTTATTTGAAAAGGAAGAGATTCACCAGAGTGTGGAAGAACTTCTGGACATGGCAGGCATCAAAGAGTACAGACACAACCTCGTATGGAATCTATCGGGAGGTCAGATTCAGAAATTAGGACTGGCTGCAGTTCTGGCCATGAAACCAAGATTGATCATCCTGGATGAACCCACGGCTAACCTGGACCCTGCGGCGACCCGGCAAGTTCATGAATTGATTCTGAAATTGCGAAATGAAGGGATAACCATTCTCCTGGTCACACGGGAACTGGATGATTTCATTGCTGAAGCCGTCAAGGCAGCCCACTCCATAAGGGGACGAACCACGGGGTCCGGTCTGGCCCATCGCTTTAAACTCTGGCAGCGCTATGTCTTCACGATCCTGGTAAACGGCATCAGAAAAGCCGAGGTCACAGCCGATGCCCTGGAATGCAGAGCCTTTGGATATAAGGAGAAACGGACCTATTTAAAGGATGTCTATTTCAAAAAAACAGATCTATTCCTGCCTCTTCTCACAGGGTTTATTTTGATATTTTTGATTGTCATGGAACATCAGTGCTGGAGGGCTCTTCTAGGGCTCTAGGTCTCCGTTTTGATAAAGGATTTGATCACATCCATGCATTCTCTATGAATCAGACCATTTGTGCCAAGGATCTCTTGGGGAAGAAAGTCATCTCCTCCTCTGTAATCGGAAACCCGGCCTCCCGCTTCTTTCAGAATCAGCATCCCGGCGGCAATATCGTACAAATTGATATGCTTTTCCCAATAGCCGTCCAACTGACCTGACGCGACCATACAGAGGTCTAAGGCGGCCGAACCTCCTCTGCGGATATCTCTGATTCGGGGCATCATACTGCAAAAGAGGGGCAGATTTGTTTCACTCAAGCCCGCACGAATACAGGCAAAACCCGTAGAGAGAACCCCATCACCCAGAACTGTTGTGTTTGATACCCTCATTTGTACGCCATTGAGAAAGGCGCCCTGCCCTCTCCTGGCTGTATACAGATCATCCAGGGCGGGTGCCAACACAGCAGCCAGTTCTAAGTGACCATTGACTTCCAGAGCTATGGATACGGAGTATTGATACTGCCCGTGAAGATAGGAAATCGTCCCGTCTATGGGGTCGATGATCCAGCGGCAGGCATGTGCACCCGACTCACCTTCCTCCTCTCCCAGGATCGCATGATCGGGGTAGCGCTCCAAAATCCGCTGTCTCAACATGGATTCCACGGCCTGATCGGCCTCTGTGACCAGATCTTTGTCTGTTCCTTTCTGTTCTACCCGGAGAGTCTTGATATTCTCACGGTACTGAAGAGTCAGTGCACCGGCTTCTTTAATAATGTCTCTCAGGAAAGCCTGAGCATCGTTCAAATTAATCATTATATTGCAGTTTATCAGAATTGGAAATTCATCAAAAGTGTTCGGTCCTTCATGCAGGAGTAATTTATCACTATCCGGTCATAGCCTGAGAACCAAACTGACTATGATAGAGCTTGTAATAGAATCCCTGGGCACTCATTAACTCCTTGTGGCTGCCCCTTTCAACAATCCGACCTCCATCCATGACCAGAATTTGATCGGCATTTTTAATGGTACTCAAACGGTGGGCTATGACAAAACTGGTTCTGCCTTCCATCAGCCTGAGCATGCCCTTTTGGATCTGAATCTCTGTGCGGGTGTCTACACTGGATGTGGCTTCATCCAAAACAAGGATTGAAGGCTCTGAGAGTATTGCCCGGGCAATGGCAATGAGCTGCTTCTGTCCCTGACTTAAATTAGCCCCGTCTTCGGATACCAGGGTATCGTACCCCTGGGGCATACGATGAATAAACTGATGGGCATTCGCCAGTTTGGACGCTGTGATGATCTCCTCATCTGTAGCATCCAGTCGGCCATAGCGGATATTTTCCTTGACCGTGTCGGAAAAGAGAAACGTTTCCTGCAAAACAATCCCCAGCTTGCTTCTGAGGTCTCTCTTTTTGATGCTGCGAATATCCAATCCATCAATGGTAATGCTTCCCTTATGGAAGTCATAAAAACGAGCTAGAAGATTGATCATGGTGGTCTTTCCCGCTCCGGTTGGTCCCACAAGAGCAATGGTCTGCCCCGGCTGAGCATGAATTTCGATTCCTTTAATGATGGGTACATCGGACAAATAGCCAAAGTGAAGGTCTTGAAAAACAACTTCTCCCTTAAGGTCCTTCAGGGAGAGAGAATTCTCATCGTCTTCAAACTCTGGTTCCTCTTCCAGGATGGCGAAAACTCTTTCGGCTCCAGCCAGGGCCGATTGAATGGTGGTATAAAGCTGTGCTATCTGATTGAGGGGTCTTGAAAATTGCTTTGTATAGTTCAAAAAAGCGGCAATGGTACCCACAGAAACTAATCCATGAATGGCGAGGACACTACCGGCAAAGGTGGTGATTCCATAGTTCAGATTGTTCATCATATTCATGAGTGGGCCCATCAGGCCCGATGAAATATTGGCTTTGTTGGAAGCGTTCTTCAAAAGCACATTCTTCTTGGAGAAATCCCTTAGCAGTTCACTCTCTTTGGTAAAGGCCTTAACAACTCTTTGTCCCGAAATACTCTCTTCAATGATCCCATTCAAATCACCCAGATGTTTTTGCTTGTCCCGGAAGCCCTTTCTTGTATGATGACCGACCCGTTTAGTCAGAATGATCACCAGAGGAATCACACAGATACAGATGAGGGCCAATTGCCAGTTGATGGCAAGCATAACCACCGCTACTGCCCCAATGGTAAGTACAGCAGAAACAATTTCTAAAAAGCTATTGGACACGGTATTACTGATATTATCAATATCGTTTGTGACCCGGCTCATCAGTTCACCTGCGGATCTTGTGTCAAAAAAGTGTATGGTCAAGGTCTGAAACTTGTGAAAAATATCCCGTCTTAGGGCTTTTATGGCTTTTTGGGAGACCGCAATCATGATCCACTGCTGCACAAAGGTGAATAAGGCGGCAAAGGAGTATATAACCACCATGGCAAGAAGTATCCTAGCAAGACCGGAAAGATTAATCCCCGTGGTTATGTAATGATCGATGGCATACTTCATGAGATAGGGTCCGGCAATATTCAAGGCTGTCGTTATGAGAACGATACACAGCACCAGAAGTATTCCCAATGTATCCGCTTTGAGATAAGCCCATAATTTTTTTAAGGTTTCCCTGCTGTCTTTGGCCTTTTCTTTTGGTTTGGCAAAATGCGCTCCAGGACCACCGGCACCGGGCCCTGGAACCAATATGGGTGTATTTATTTCCTGTGGTTCTTTTTTCATGAAACAGCCTCTTTGTCAATTTGTGAATAATAGATTTCCTGATAGAGGGAGTTTTTAACAAGAAGTTCCTCATGGGTCCCCATGCCTGAGATTTCACCATCATCCAGAACAATGATTTTATCGGCATCCATAACACTGCTGATCCTTTGAGCAATGATAAGGACAGTTTTTCCTGAGCCCCGCTCCCTCAACGAGTTCCGGATTCCCTTCTCCGTTGCGGTGTCCACGGCACTTGTTGCATCGTCAAAAACAAGGATGGGTGCCTCTTTGGCAAGGGCCCGGGCTATGGCTATACGCTGTTTCTGCCCCCCTGAGAGGTTCACTCCCTTTTGATTGATATCCGTCTCATAGCCATGAGGGAGCTGATCTAGAAACCCGTCAATATTGGCGTCCTTGGCTGAGTCTTTCATGAGCGGTACTAAATCCTGTCTGTCAGAACTATCATAATGATAGAGAATATTATCCATGACAGTCCCTGAAAAAAGTATGGTCTTCTGAAAAACAAAGGCGATCTGATTCCGCAGATTGTCCAGAGCCATATGCCTTATATTCTTACCATCTATCAAGATCTCTCCTGAATCCAGATCATAAAATCGCGGAATCAATTCGGCCAGACTTGTTTTACCCGAACCGGTCGCTCCGATAAGAGCGACAGTTTCTCCAGAATCTACCGTAAATGTTATATTTTTGAGGACTGGATTTCCCTGATGAGTGTATGAAAAACTGACATCTTTAAACTCAATCTTTCCCTTGAATTCAGTATTCTGGATGGGGTCTTTGTCTTCCTGAATATCCGAGACACTGTTTAATACTTCCTGAATTCTTACGGATGAAGCCTGAGCCCTTGAAAATCTCATTAAAAGATTGCTGAACATCATAAGCGAGAACAGCAACTGCCTCAGGTAATTGGTAAAGGCAATAAGAGCCCCTATTTTCAGGACTCCTACATCAATCAATTCTGCCCCAAACCAGAGTGCTGCAATGATGGCCCCGTTTAAGAGGATCTGCATGGCCGGGTTCATAATGGAGACAGTGCGAGACGCCCCCACATTGACATCGGTCAGATCCTCATTGGCCTTCTTAAATTTGTCCTCTTCATACTCTTCTCTGACAAAGGCTTTCACCAGCCGCTTTCCCGCAAGATTTTCCTGAAGGCGGATATTGAGTTCATCCAGTTTGGATTGAACCCGGTAAAATAGAGGATAGGCTCTTTTAATCAACACCACCATGACGATGACCAACAGGGGAGTAAACACAACAAAAAGCAGTGAGAGCTGTCGGCTTATAATGATAGCCATGACAAGACTCCCTATGATCTGGAGAGGGGCCCTGACCATGACCCTCAGCATCATGAGTGAAACTTCTTCTATTTGCGAAACATCATTGGTCAGGCGAATGATCAGATTTCCCGTTTCCAGTTCATCCATATTCTTGCTGGAGAGGGTTTGAACCTTTTTATATAGATCATGGCGAAGATCAGCCCCCAGACCCGTTGAAGCAAAACTGGAAGTGATGGCACATCCCCCTCCTCCGATAAAAGCCACCATGGTGACCAGGATCATGCGGAGACCCAGGTTGAGAACCATATTCAGGTTCTGATTAACAATCCCGATATCCACAATATCTGCCATGATAGCAGGGAGCATGAGATCCATAAAAACTTCGAGCAACATGAGCAGTGGTGCGATAGTGGCAAAAATCCAATACTTTTTTAAATAGCTAATTATTGTTTTCATCTTTAAGTTCCTTTAGCAGATGATCCTGAATGCGCAAGAGCATATCTTTGAGGATTCTGCGTTCATCTTCAGTAAAGTTCTTGAAAATTCTTTGGTCTATATCTTCCAGCTTTTGGTTGATGGAAGACCGGGTGTTCTGTCCCTTGGGCGTTAATGAAATGAGAGTGATTCTCTGATCGAGCTTGTCTTTTTTCCGGGTGATATAGCCTTTTTTTTCCATATTCTGCACCATTCTAGTCAGAGTCGCTGGAGCTATATTCATTTTCCGGGCCAGTTCTGTCTGACTGACCTCCCCAGATTCACTGAGCTTATCAAATAGTCTGTTTTGTCCCCGATAAAGATCATAAGACATGAAGATATTATGATGATAACGGTGATGAAGTCGGGCAGTATCGGTAAATATTGATCCGGTGTTATCCATGTAAGGCCCCCTAGATTAGCTTACTAATCTTTAGCAAGCTAACCATTAATCAAAAATATGTCAAGAAGGAGTGAAAAAATTAAAAACTGTTTTGTTTAGAAAATATACGGGCTTTAAAAATGAGGGGATTGATAGATTTCAATAGATCTTGAATCTATGTATAATAGGCATCGTTTTTAAGGAGTTTCTTATCAAAACAGAAAAAAATCACTTCATTCCGGGAGATTTTCCATTTTCACCAAGGAAAGTTCCCTTTTATTATGGTTGGATCATTTTAGTAGCCGGTGCCATGGGAATCCTCTTCAGCATTCCCGGTCAAACCATGGGCGTCTCGGTCTACACGGATCATCTCATTGAAAACCTGAACCTCAGCCGTATAGAAATTTCCACAGCCTATATGATAGGGACCCTGATCAGCTCGCTGGTCATGACCCGCGCTGGGATGTTCTACGATCGCTTCGGAGCCAGAATTGCAGCGGCCGGCTCAGCCATGGGTCTGGGCCTCTGTTTGATGTTGCTCTCCCGATCGGTTCAAGTGACGGCCCTAAGTTCTGCCCTCCTGAAGATCTCATCCAAGAAAATGGCCTTTTCTTTTATGATTGTCGGATTTTTCGGCATCCGATTCTTTGGTCAAGGTGTTCTGACACTGGTATCCAGAGGGATGGTGATGCGCTGGTTCGACTCACACAGAGGCTATGCATCCGCCCTGATGGGAATCTTCACTTCCTTTGGATTCTCCTATGCCCCCCGGATTCTTCAGGGAATGATAGACCTGTCCAGCTGGGACCGCTCCTGGATGATTATGGGTATTGTTATGATCGTCCTGATTGCTCCTTTTATATTTGCCATTTTCAGAGACAGCCCAGAAGAGTGTGGCATAGAAATGGAAAAGGGAATGAAAATTAAGACTGGAAGCCGGAAAAAGGGCGCTGACCCGGAGGTATCCCTCACGCTGGGAGAGGCCAGGCGAGACCCTAAACTCTGGTGTTATATGCTCCTCCTATTTTTTTGGGCCCTCTACAATACGGGTTTCACCTTTCATATCACATCCATTTTCGGATCACAGGGAAAAACAACAGCACAGGCTGTGGCAATCTTCCTGCCCATATCCATCCTATCTCTGGGGTTTCGTTTCCTGGGAAGCTGGCTCAGCGATATAATCGATTTAAAATACCACTACTACCTGACGATCCTGTCCATCATTACAGGGGCCTATGCTCTCACTCTACCCTATACAGGTGGGGCCGCAGCCCTTCTGATCATTGGCTTCGGCATTGCAGGCGGTCTATTCGGTGTTTTAAACTCCGTCACCTGGCCAAAATTGTACGGACGGGAACACTTGGGAGCCATTTCTGGCATGGCCATGAGTTTTATAGTCGCCGGCAGCGCCCTGGGTCCCTGGGGATTCAGCCTCATGGAAAAAATATGGGGAGACTACAGGCAGACCGGTTGGCTGGGAGTCTATGCCGCCGGGTTCATCGGCATGATCAGCCTGCCCTTTCTACTGCATAAACGGAAAGCGTCAAGTCTTGGTTAGAGCAATCAGCCGGGAAATGGCCCGGGTTGTGGACTGTTCCATATCCCGGGCAGTGGTCAATGCGGAATTGAGCTTTTCAGTACTGCCCAGCATCTCCTTCACCCGCTCATTCACCCTGTCACTCAAGGTCCTGAGCTGATCCAGACTCTGCTGTGACTTTTCACTGCTACCTCTGATTTCACCGGATTCCCGGATAACATAGTCCGATTCCATCTGTACCGATGAAAGGCTGCCCCGGATTGCATCTCCCATAGTGCTCTGTTCATCCAGGACTGTTTTCATTTTCTCTATGGTATCCTGAAATGCTTGAATTCCTGAATGAATATCTCTGAAACTGGTTTCTACAGATCCAGAAGTATCTACCATATTCTTAATTTCAGACAATATTTCCTTCAGCTCTTTATCCGACTCGGTAGACTGTAAAGCCGTCTGTTCTGCCAGTGTTCTAATCTCTTCGGCCACAACAGAAAAGCCCTTCCCCGCCTCTCCGGCATGAGCCGCCTCTATGGCTGCATTCATGGCCAGCATATTGGTCTGGCTCGATATACCGGAAATCAGGTCATTCGTTTCCACCAGATTTTCAGACCGTCTGCTGATTGCCGTTGCCAACTGGCTCAACCCTTCCATTAGAACTTCGCCCTTCTCACTGGAAGAAGAAAGAAAAGAAAAGGAATTTTCCATATCCTTAAAGCGGCTGATAAGCTGTCCTGTTTCTTCCAAGAGGAACGAAATGGTTTCTGCGGCCTTTTCAGTTTCTCCCGATTGTCTCTTGATCCCCACATCCAGGCCACCTAGAAACTCATTCAACAAGGCAGAAGCCTCACCCGTCTCTTTCAATCCCTGATTCTGGGATACAATTTCCTGATTCACCTCATTGATATGCTCGGTGATTTCGTCGACAACTCTGTCGGCAGTGACCATGCTTTGGCTCAGGGCTTCTCCCGATTGGGATAAAGAGCCACCTGCTTCTCTGATTTCATGGAATAAATCTTCAAGCTGCTTTGAAGAAACCTCAAGTTCCTTCCTCAGCCGATCACTCTCCTTTTTATCATCAGTGAACCTTCTGGCTAATAGAAAAGCCATGCTCAAGAGGAAACCAAGCATACCATAACTGAGGATGGCTCCCGAATGAATGATTAACAGGGCATTAAGCACATCATTGACAAAGCTGATGAGAAGGAAGAAAACAGCCACAAGGGTATAGATGGCACTGTTGCGTTTTCGAACCGTTACGAGAACACCTACATACATGATATAGAGGATTTCAAAGGTGAGCATGATTTGCTGAATCGATATAAAAGACGTAAAGAACAAAGGAGAAGTACAGAGGATCAGCACACCATAGAGTACGGAAGGTACACCAAAAATAAGCAGAGGAGGTTTTCCGACATCCTCGGGGTAAAGGCTGCGCAAGAGGACGATCATGGCAATACCCAAGAAGGCGAATGTAAGGTATTCCAGATGAACTGTCACATTCCAACTTATAAAAGGAAAAAGTTCCTGAAGGAACATGGATTCTGTGACAAGGGACCTGATAAGAGCAGTCATTGTGAATATAAAAAAATACAAAAATGTCTTTTCTCTCATAAAAAGATACAAAACAAGATAATAAAGCATCAGAGCCAGAGAGACCCCAATCAGGAGCATTTCCATCCCCCGCCCAAGATCCCAGCGGCTCTTAATATTTTTATATTCTCCCAGAAAAATCTCTTCCTGAAATCCTCCGGTATATTGGTGAAAATTACTGACTTGTATACTGATTTCCAAGCGTGTGATTCCTGGAGGAATAGGATAAATTTCGCTATCGTACAGAGGTAATGTTGTAGCCTTATCAGTACCGGCGATACCGGCACCACCGCTATAAACTCCATTTATATATAAATTGTAAGCATTGTATAATTTGTTGATCTCAAGTGCCAAAGGAGGGCTATCCTCCGCCAAAACAACGGTTAGACTAAAAGTTCCGAAGCCTGTACTGCCAATTTTGGACTCTCCATCGGGTTTGTAATTATTCCAGTTAGCAGGAACTTCGGCAAAAAAACCGGAACCTTCCGGCCTTGTTATCTGCTTTTCCCATGCCAGTTCCCACTCCCCATTCAAGGCAACGGGTCCTTCTTCCCAAGGATAGGATGAGAGATCAACAGAACCTGATTTTATATCCTGGGACCACAAAACCATGGTTGATACAAATTGCAGTAGAGCCAGCACTAAGAAGATTTTTTTCATAATCAAATACTTGTTTATAAACGTGATCTTGTAAAGAGATGAAAGACATTTTTGATTAAGAATATCATCCTTTGAGAGGACAAAATAAAATCAAAACTATTGAGCTCTTTTAAGCATATATGTTATTTTATTTTCAAATACGAGATTAGTACATTTACCGTACAAATTCATCGTTTATCGTATTATATATAGGGTTATCATGTATAAAACAGGAAATGACATCCGAAAAGCCATCAAAGACCAAACCTGGACCTGCCCCACAAGCGGTGAAGCACCGGGTTTTGTGCAGGCAAACCTTGTGATTCTCCCCCGTGACTGGGCTTATGACTTTTTACTTTTTGCCCAGAGGAATCCCAAACCCTGTCCCATCCTCGAAGTGGGAGAGACAGGAGATCCTTCAACACGGATATTGGCCGAAAACGGAGATATCAGAACGGATATCCCCAAATACATCGTATACAAAGACGGAAAGAACACGGGAGAAGTCACAGATATTTCGACCCTTTGGCAGGATGACTTTGTTTATTTTCTATTGGGATGCAGCTTCTCCTTCGAACAGGCCCTTTTATCGGCAGGACTGGAAGTCAGAAATATAACCGAAGGTCGGAATGTTCCCATGTATATTAGCAATATCATGTGCCGTGACGCCGGCAGATTCAAAGAGGTTCCCATGGTTGTAAGCATGAGACCCTTTACACCCTCCGATGCCGAAAGAGCTGCAGAAATCACAAGAGAATACCCGGCAGTACATGGAAAACCAGTACAAATCGGATCTCCTGAAAAAATTGGTATAAAAAATCTGAACCAGCCCGATTTTGGTGATGCTGTCACCCTGCGGGAGGGAGAAATCCCTGTATTCTGGGCCTGCGGAGTCACACCTCAGATGGCTGTGATGCAGGCAAAACCACCCTTGGTGATTTCACATGCCCCCGGACATATGTTTGTGGGAGACCTCAAAGACCTGGACTTTAAAATATGAAAAATATTGCCCAATATATTGAACAGCGCATACAGCAGGATCCCGGAAACAGAGGACTGGCAAACTGGGCCGTACAAAACCAAATCCTGCCCTCGGCTCTTTCTCTGCTCAGGGGAGACCATATTTTACTGGCCACAGGATTCTATATACTGAAGGCCGAAACCATCGAAACAGATGGACCTCCCGGAGCTCTTATTCTTGCAGACACACTGGTGAAAGCCGGCAAAAAAGTAACTATCCTCTTTGATAGTCATTCCGAAGGAATATTCAAGGCTGGGATGAAATACATTGACAGTTCAGTAAACTACTGCAGCCTCGATGTTGAGAAAAAGATCGACTCAAGTGAGCTGTTTACTGACAAAACAACTCATTTCATTGCTCTGGAACGGCCGGGGAAGGCTGCTGATGGAAAATACTACAATTTTGCAGGCAGAGACATAAGTTCCTACCATGCCTCATTGGATGAGGTTTTTACACTCTCCAGAGAAAAAAATATAATCACCATTGGCATTGGTGACGGGGGAAATGAGCTGGGCATGGGCCTCGTGTCAGATGCGGTAGACCTGCATATTCAAAAGAAACTGAGCTGCCGTACTTCAGCTGACTACTGCATCTGTGCCGGAGTCAGTAACTGGGCAGGATATGGCACCGCGGCCCTCATTTCACGCATGATGGAAAAGAATCTGATGCAGAGGACCGAAGTGCTTCAAAATATTATCAGAGACATCGTTGAGGCTGGTGCCGTAGACGGCGTCACCGGGAAACAGGACATCACTGTGGATGGCCTCGCCGCCTCCTGGGAAAGTGCAATTTACAATGAAATGTTTCTTGTGGCCGACGAAGTGGAACTTCGGGAGCTGGCCCTATGATCAGCTGTTATCCCATCGGTGATGGCTGTCTCTGCTGGTCATTTGGAGAGACAATAGATGAAGAGCTTGTCCGGAAAACACTGTTTATCTACAAAAAATTTAAAAAAATGGACCTCCTTGAAAAGTGGGGAATCCATGACATAGTGCCCTCTTATAAATCCATTGCCTTTCACTTTGCCCCCTCAAAAGAGGGCTTGGAAAAAATGGAGAGAGAATTGGATTCTGCCATTCGGGATTACTGGACTCGTCTTGAGCAGGAGAAAACAATTCCGTCTCTAGAAGGGAAAAAAATCATTTTCCCCGTGGTATACGACGGTGAAGATCTGAAGGATGTAGCCCGACATTGCCGCATGAGTAAAGAGGAAGTGATACGCCTTCACTGCGAGGGTCGCTACATGGTAGCCATGGTGGGGTTTAAACCCTACTTCCCCTACCTTCTTGGGCTCAACCCTCTGTTAGAAACACCCCGGCTGGAGACTCCGAGGACCAGGATTCCCGCCGGAGCAGTCGCTATAGGAGGGGGACAGACAGGAGTCTATCCCGAAGAATCTCCGGGGGGGTGGAATCTCATTGGACGGACCGACCCAGAGCTTCTAAAACAGGTGGAACCGGGTGACATTATAATTATGAAAAATGTGGAGAATCTGAATGAAGATTAATTGTGATATCGGAGAAAGAGGTTCTGATCATCCCGTTGATACAGCCCTGATGCAGCACATAGATATAGCCAACATAGCCTGTGGTGGCCATGCGGGAGATAACGCATCGATAAGGGCATTTAGAACCCTGGCAGATCGCTTTGATGTGGATGTAACGGCCCATCTGTCCTATCCGGACAAACAAAACTTTGGGAGACTGACCATGAACATCCAACAGGAGGAACTCCTTCACTCCCTGGATCATCAATATGCCCTCATGGCCGATGTCAAAACGGTCAAATTTCACGGAGCCCTCTACAATGACGCAGCTTCCGATGCCAGCCTGGCCAAACTGCTGGCAAACTGGCTCCAAAAGAATTCGATAAACAGCATTGTGACTCAGTTTGATTCAGAACTGGCCCTTGCCTGTGAGAATCTGGGCATCTCAGTCATGGCTGAAGCCTTTGCAGAACGCCGTTATGCCCTAAATCCTCAGAATGGTAAACTCTCTTTGGTAAACCGGAGCAAGGACTATGCATCCATCCACGAGTTGGATGAGGCGGTCCAGCACTCCTTGAAAATAATGAACGATCAGAAGGTGACAGCCTTTTATGAAACAGACGGACAGGTCAAACAGAAAGAAGCCGTTCTGATGGCCCAGACAATCTGCATCCATTCCGACTCTGAAATATCCCTCACCCTGGCGACGGCGCTCCAAAGAGCATTCGGTCGGGAAAAAAGCGGTAGTAAAAAATAATGTTTAAAGAGTTGAACAGAGGAATCTATAAGAAGATACAGCTTCCCGAATTCGGACTTCAGGATAGAGGGGTCAGCCCGGCAGGAGCCATGGATCTCTTTGCTTATGAGTCGGGAAATGCCCTTTTATACAATGCTCCTGACAACCCTGCTCTGGAACTGATCTACCCTCCCCGGTTCATGGTGGTAGAAGAAGGATTTTTCATCCTCACCGGAGCTAAGTTCAGCACGGTCACCCTGAAAAAGGATGAGAGGACCATAGAAGTACCCCATGGCTCTGTGATCAAGGCCCATGCAGGCTGGACCCTTGAGTTTGGTCCCCGGGAATATGGTTTCAGAACCTATCTGTGTTGGTCAAACAGGAAGGATTTAACCATAGAAGGAAAAGAAAGAGGAAGCTTTGATTCGATTGCCTCTTGGAGGGATAAGGATCACAAGATTCGATTGATTCGAGGGCCTGAATATAAGGATTTAGAAAACCCAGAACTCTTTATCAATGAAGGCTGGACCATAACACGGGAAACAAGCGATATGGGAATGCGCCTCAGTTGCGGCAAAAAGCAGCTGAACCTCAAAACAACCGGGAATATGATCTCCGAAGCAGTGAGCGACGGGACTGTTCAGCTCACCCCGAAAGGTCCCATTGTCCTCCTAAAACACCGCCAGACAGTGGGCGGGTATCCGCGAGTCTTCAATGTAATCAGCGCCGATGTGGACCTGCTGGCCCAGTATGCGCCGGGACAGGTCCTGCACTTTAAAGAAGTAACCATGGAAGTTGCCCGGGAAGTCGCCCGGCTTAAAAATATTGAAATCAACAAACTTAGACAATACTGAAAGTATGGAGTCAAGGAGAGGAAAATGAGCATTTTTTATTTGGATGGAGATTTTGTAGATTCTGAAAAAGCTGTGCTGTCTGTTAACGACATGGCTGTGCTGAGAGGCTATGGAATCTTTGATTTTATGAGGACCTATAATAAAAGACCTTTTTACCTTAAAGAACACATTGATAGACTGGTGAATTCAGGACAGAAAGTAGGCCTGAACCTGCCTTGCACTAAAGAGGCCCTTTTTGACATTGTCATGGAAACTCTGGAACGGAATGACAATGAAGAGTCTAACGTTCGTATTGTCTACACCGGAGGAACCAGCCACGATTCTGTAACCCCGGAAGGCAAGGGTAAGCTGATTGTCATGGTAACCCCCAAACACGATCTGCCATCCTGGTGGTATACAAAGGGAGTGAAAATCATAACTGTGGATGTTGAACGCTATATCCCCGAAGCAAAGAGTACAAACTACATGAATGCAGTGCTCACACAGCAAGAAGCCATCAAATCCAACGCCGTAGAATCAGTTTATGTAGACAGAGACGGAAGAGTTCTAGAAGGAACAACAACCAATATTTTCCTTTACCTGGATAACAAATGGGTCACTCCCGGAGCAGGGATTCTTCCTGGTATCACCCGCTCCGTCATCATTGAATTGATGAATGAACAGCAGGCTGTAGAACTCCGCGATATCAGCAGAGAGGACATTGCCAAAGCAAAAGAAATTATTATTACCGCTTCAAATAAAGAAATTGTCCCTGTTATTCAGGTGGATGATATCCAAATTGGGGATGGGCAGATTGGTGTTCACAGTGCTGAAATCATGAAGAAATTCAAAGAATTTACAACACGCTATGGACAGGAAGGCCATGCGGAGAGAGTAAAAACAGCAGTTTAACAACAGCGAAGCATGAGGATCTCATAGCGGGCTCTGTACCGATAGGTCCTCATCATCTTAGAAGACAAAAATAAAATTAGGATATAAAACCCTCCCCAGTCCCCATCTCCTGTATTATATTAAAAACAGACCCTTCTTAATCTTCAATGTTGACCCACAGAGTTGTAGACAAGGAGGGGGAACAAAACAGGAGTACAACATGGACAGTTCAAAGGTAGAAGATTCTCTATCGGCGATTCCCTATGATCATGAAAACAATGAGAAGGGTGAAAAAAGGCCAAACATCCTCTTGCTGATGACCGATCAGCAGAGATGGGATACCATAAATGCCAGCGGTGCCGACTTCATGTATACTCCTAACCTGGACCGTCTGGCAGCCTCAGGCAGGTTGTATAGCCATGCCTTCACCCCCATTCCAGACGGAATGCCTGCACGTCATAACCTTCTGACAGGACTGACAGGAAAAATCCACGGATATCAGGAAAACAATAGAACCTTCGGCATGCCCGGTTGGATCAATACATTCCCCCAGCTTCTTTCTGATCATGGGTATGAAACAGTAGCCATTGGTAAAAATCAATTCATTCCCCGGCGACGCCACAGAGGATACGACCGGATACATTTGATGGAATCAAATCCGGCATTCAGAGAAGAGGATGACTATGCCATGTATCTCAAGGAGAATGGTTGGGGACATATTCTGAACATTCACGGATGTGAAAACATTCTCCGCTACGTCCCTCAGAGTCCCCTCTTACCCGAGCAGCATCAGGATGATACCTGGGTCGCAGACAGAGCGTTGGATTTCCTGGAAACAAACAGGGGCCGCCATCCCTGGCTCATGAAGGTCAGCTGGATTTCTCCCCGCCCCCCCAGGACCCTGCAAGGCGCTTTGCAGACCTTTACAGCGATAAAGAACTCCCTGAACTCCTGAAGACAACAAGCCCATTGAGCCCCGCGGCAGATGAGAACGCCCGTCAGTTTAGGAGTATTCCCCAAAAGTGGTTCAGACGCTACAGAGAACTGTATTACAGCTCCATAAGTCAGGTCGATTACAATATTGGAAGGATATTGGATGCTCTTGAAGATACAAATCAGAGACGGAATACACTCATTCTCTTTGTGAGTGACCATGGAGACCTTCTGGGGGATTATGGAACCATTGCCAAAGGCCTGCCCTACGACAGCTGTACACGTATTCCTTGTATTCTCAGTTATCCAGAGCTGATAGAACCGGGAGAAAAGGTGCATGAGTTTGTCGATTTAAACGATATAATGCCAACCATACTGGATGCCGCAGGAATTCAAATTTCCTATAAAACCACCAAACTCCCGGGAGAAAGCCTCCTGACGGATACAAAAAAGAAAAACCGGAATTTACAATATGTGGAATATGGATCGGGCATAAGACGGTGGATATCCCTCCGGACTCAGGATTACAAATACAATTATTACTACAGGGAGGGACGTGAGGAGCTCTTCAACCTCACAGAAGATCCTTCGGAGAGCCGAAACCTGCTCTTTAGTTCTCACAATGCTGAAATTATTGAGATCAAGAATCAGATGAAAGAGAAACTCCTGGAACAGGAAAGGCTCTGGGGCCCCGATGGTTGCCTGAATGATGATGATTTTGTAGTTCTGGAAGATTCGGGGAATCAAGCTCCCCGGCTCCCGTCATTCCCGGTCTTTCAGGATCAGATTCAGGATGAGAGAGAAAAATCCAGTATGAACAATTTTATGGATGAAGTTCTTAAATGTATAGAAAATGAACCTCTTGTTGAACTGGAACAACTCGATCTGGAACAATGGCAGAAAGAGGGCGGATTTCAGGATAAGAAGATCAAAGACCTCCTTGAAAAGGAGAAAAAGCTTAAATCAAAACACACAACGGGAGATAAAAATGCAGATTAACAGAGAAGCAGCCCTCGCATTATTCAGGGAATTCAACCAGAGTGAGAGTCTTTATACCCATGCTCTGGCCGTAGAAGCGGTGATGCGCCATGCCGCGGAACTCAGAGGCTACGACCCAGAGTTCTGGGGAATTGTTGGATTGATCCACGACCTTGATTATGAAAAATATCCCCAGGAACACTGTGTAAAATCGGCAGAGATATTAAGAGACCGGGGTTGGCCGGAAGAGGTCGTTCACGCTGTGGTCTCCCATGGTTGGGGCTTATGCAGTGACGTAGAACCCGTTCATGAGATGGAAAAAGTTCTCTATGCCACTGATGAGTTGACCGGACTGATTACGGCTACGGTCCTGGTTAGACCCTCAAAAAGTATTCTGGATCTGGAAGTTAAATCTGTAAAGAAGAAATGGAAAGCCAAGGGATTCTCCGCAGGAGTAGATAGAGCCGTCATTGAAAAAGGAGCCTCAATGCTGGAGATGGAAACTGGAGATCTAATAGCCATGACCATAGAGGGGATGAAAACAGCCGCAGAAGAAATTGGTCTGGCAGGTTCGAAGTGAAAAGCTTCCCCAACATACAACCCCTGACAGAGCTCATTGAGGACCAAGTCATACGGAATCCGCTCCTAAACATAGATACCTTCATAATTCCCTCTCCCTACATCCGCGACCCCGATATTGAGATTAGCCGGGAATACAGCTGCGTCTGGATCGATGAAGGTGAGATTTTGGGGTACATGCAGGTTTATACGGACAGATATAAACGCAATTTCCATATTTATAAACTGGTCACAAGTCCCTTCGGAAGAGGGAGAGGAATCGGCACCGCCTTTGTGGAATACCTGGCCTCAAAAATACCCGGCAATGGGAGAGTCTACCTGTACATATGGGAGAAACAGGGAGATACCATAGAGTTCTTCGAGAATAAAGGATTTCGGCAGGGTGAGCCCATGGTGTACAGGAATCTTGTATACAGCCATCTCTTAGCGGATAAACATGATATCCTGGTGATAGAGAGGCAAAAAAAGGACTCCCTCTCACCCTCGGCCAGTGAGGAGATTGGGAAAACAAGGCACGATGCCAGAAAGACACTCCGCCTCATGTCCAATATGGTGGACATGCTCTCCATGGATAATGCAGACAGAATCATCGAAGACATCAACCGTGAAACGACAACGATGGTAAACATGCTCAATTCATTCAGAGACAATATGCAGATTCTTCATAATGTGAACCTCCAGGAAGTCATACTGGAACGTATTGTTCCCTACATTGAGGCGTCCACAACTCCCTGTGAACTCCATCTTGAGCTAAAAACAAGATCGGCTCTCGTTCCAGGCTCTTTTATCAACATGGGCCGTGCCCTGGTCAATATGGTCTCCAATGCCCTGGATGCCATAGCCGACACTCAACGCCAAGGAATCATCAGGATATCCTTATACAGAATTAAAGACTTTATTTACCTGGAAGTGGAAGATAACGGTCAGGGAATGGCCAAGGAGAAACTATTAAAAAACTCCGAGGGTATTCCTGCCTTCGTTGGGAGAACGACAAAGGGAAATAAAACGGGCGAAGGCCTGGGGACCCGCCAAATTTTTTCAACCTTTGGAGCCGGGAATATAGAAGTCACCAGCCAGCTTGGAAAAGGAACGACCTGGAAAATCAAACTGGAAAAGGTTTCCGGATTTGCTAATAAATGGTACGTCCGTATGGACAGGCGCCTCAATGAGTTTAAAGTACTCTGGGAGAAACCGGAAGTATATGAAGGAGCCGACAGGAATGCCATTATCGCCTCTATCTGGCAGCTTCGAAAAATGGAAATATTCCTATTTGACCTGATCCTCAAGTTCAGCAAATTTCATAACATAAGAAATGTCTATCGAACCGCCTTATCCTATATTGAAGGAGCCCTTTCCCTGGAGGGCTTGGAAAAGGAAGTAAGTGTCTATAGATGCGAGTATGAAAATATGAAGACATGGCTACTGGAGATTTCACAGGAAATCAAAGCTAGAAAAGATAAGTTAAACCAGGTGATTAAGGATAACGATTACAGGGGGGCCATGTTTAAAAGTTATGGACAAGCCTACGAAAATATAATCATCTTCACAATGGACCCAGAAAACGGAGACTTTCGTGCCACCGACCGAAAGCTGGCAGAGCACCTTGATTTTGCCCCCTACCTTGGTAAGGAAAAAGAAGAACTCCTGCGGGGTGAGTTTATTGGTGACATGAACAACCATGACAAACCGATTTTTCTAGGTGTGTGGACTGTTAAATCCCATGAAGACCTGATCAATAAACTGAAATTGATAAAAAAAGGTGCCCAGAAGCTCTTAGAAATGGGAATCCATCCACAAAAAAAGCTATCCCTGTATCAAACAACCTATATGAAACACAGCGAAGACCTCGACACTGACGCCAGCTGCACCTTTGCAGAAATGGCATCCTGCCCGGATGATGAACTTGTCAAATATTCACGCGATGCGGATGACGAATTTCAAAACTTCATTGTCGCAGCAGATTAAGGACCCTTAATTTTAAAGAAGCAAAAAAAGCCCCCGGGAAAAGGAGGAAACCCGGGGGCGAGCAAAATGAAAAAAACAATTTAATCAGGAGAATTCTTGCTGTTCTACAATTTGGAAACCAGGCTTTTAAGAAGTGGTTACAAAAAAATAAAAAAAATTCGAACGACTCAGCTCATCGGCTCAGAACATTGTCATGGTAAATACAATTCAAGCTATATCTCCTCGTTGAAGCTTACAAGGTATGTTTTTCGATGAAATCAGCAAAAGCATGTATGAAGGTATGGGGAGAGTCTTCATTATAAACAAAGTAGAGATTCCTTTTGAGAGGTCCAGCTGCAAAGGGCCTGGATCGGAGAGTCCCCAATAGGAGTTCCTGTCTGACTGCCCAGCGGGACATGACAGAACAACCCACTCCCGCTTCTACAAGAGATTTTATGGCACTGAGACTCCCAATTTCCATGGTCACAGAACTTCTGGGAATGTGGATGTTATGTTCTTTACAGTATTCTTCCCAAAAATAGCGTGTTCCGGAGCCCTCTTCCCGAAGAATCAATCTGCTGCCTGCCAACTCTTCAGAAGTGATGGCTTTGGAACTTTCCGGGACAAAACTCCGGTCTCCAATAAAAATCATCTCATCCTGGAGCAACAGACGGTTCTTATACCTGGTCCTATCGAAGGGACCCTCCACTAAGGCAAGATCAATCCTCTTCATATCCAAAAGATGGAGTATGTTCATTGTATTTTCAATTTGAATGGTCAGCTCCAGTTCAGGATGAGTAGTTCTGTATTGACCAAGGTAGCTGGGAAGGATGAACTCTCCAATAGTCAGGGTAGCCCCCAAAGAGTAATGTTTTTTTCCTTCTGTCATACTGGTGGCCTGCCTGCTGAACTGAAGAAAAAGAGACTCGGCCTCCCTGGCAAATTTGTAAAGCAGATGACCTGCATCATTGAGAACAAGCCTTCTCCCTATATGATCAAAAAGAGGGATTCCATAATATCCTTCCAAATACTTGATATGCTGCGAAACCGCTGGCTGAGTTAAGCCTAATCTGTCCGAAGCCTTTGCCAGAGTGCCCTGATCTACAACACTTAGAAAAGTAATGATTCTATAATCCAACATGTCTATAAGATAACACAAACACTTAAGTTTTTATTATGTTTACATAATAATATATAAATATATTTAATTACTTTCTTATGATAGTTTGAGCCCAAGAGAGGTTATATGAAATTATTACCAGGAATCATCATCTGTGCTTTATTAGGAACCATCGCCTGGACTTTGGGACTGTTTCTACCATTGGGAGCCGTAACATTTTCAATTCTGTTGGGAATGCTCCTTGCCAATACCTTCAAAATCAGCTCCAGAGCCACCCCGGGAATAAGCTTCAGTGAAAAGAAGATATTGCCAGTTGCCATAGCCCTGCTGGGTTTTTCACTGAATTACAACGTCCTTTTATCCTTTGGTGTTTTACCCTTGATTCTTATCTTCCTTGGAATCCCCTTCACCATTTTGACGGCCCTGATATGGGGGAAACTCTTTGGAATAGAAAAAGAACAAGCTCTCCTTATTGGAGTTGGCAACGGAGTCTGCGGTAGTTCTGCCATAGTGGCTGTCCAAGGGGTGGTTAAGACAAACGAGAAGAATGTGGGCATGTCTGTGGCTATCATCAATTTACTGGGAACTGCCGGGATCTTTATCCTCCCCTTCCTCCTGTCATTGACCCCCCTGTTCTCCCAACAGATAAAAGGGATGATCATAGGCAATACCTTACAGGCCGTTGGTCAGGTAACAGCCGCAGGATTTTCCCTTGGAAACGACACCGGCCAGGTTGCGGTAATTGTGAAAATGGGCCGGATACTCCTGATATCACCGGTGGTTCTGATTGTCCAGTTCATAAGAAATCCAAAGGCTGCCAGCCTGGAAAAGAAGACAAGAGCGAAGGTTCCCCTATACATACTGGTATTCATCCTATTCTCGGCAATTAATACAGCGGGTTTCCTGCCGGAGTCTATGACAGAAGCACTGCAATTTTCAGGGGAAGTTTTACTCATAACCGCCATGGCGGGAATTGGAATGAAAATTACATTCCGGGGACTGGCACAGCAGGGAAAGAACTCCCTTATGACAGGCATTTTGACCTGGGCCGGACAGATTCTCTTTACCTTTCTGATTGTTTTTCCTTATCAGATACTATTCTTATAATTTTTATGGTTTCTTCTTTACCTGAGCCTATTTAAAACCTATTATTTTTTAGCAGAGGCACTTTTCTTAATACAGGATACATCTGCTCATGATAAAGAAAACTAAATACCTATCTCAAAAAGAAAGAGAAACAGCCAGAAAGTATTATTTTAGATTTGCCTCATTCAACGGCATTGGCTTCAGTTTTCTAGGCAATACCACGGTTTATCTTCTGGCCATTTTATATGGCGCTACCAATACTCAACTTGGCTATATTTCTGCAGCGGCCTACATCACCGGAGGCCTGTTGATTCTATATCCCCGTCTGTTCAGGGGGAAATCAAACAAGATGGTGGGGTATATTGCCTGGCAGCTCAGAGGGATCATCTGCCTCGCTTATCTTGCCCTGCCCTTCCTATCCGGCCCCCCGGCTATTTATCTGATTCTGACGACCTATACCATGTTTTGTATGGTCCGGACCATAGGAGTAGCCGTTCAGCAGACAATACAGAAGATGGTCTCGACCAGCCGGACCAGAGGAGAGGTGATTATGACCCTTTCCAGTCGGTTCAACACGATGGCCCTGTTATCACGATTTTTTAGTTTTGTTTGGACATCTCTCACATTCTTATCCGAACTGACAGGGATACTTAGCCTGCAGATGTTGGGAATTGTGATGAACATAATGGCCAGTTTGAATCTTAAAAAAATTCCCAACCGTGAAGTTGTGGATTATATCCCAGGTGAACATATGGGCAAGATTTTTGTCAAAGCCATGAAACAGAAAAAAGATAGATCAATTCTCATCCTGCGATGGAGTGCCATATCCATTGAGATTATCGCAGCCATGACAATTCCCTTTCTCAGACAATACGCCGGGTTTTCGACGTCTCAGATTTTCATGTACACCCTAATCATTACAACATCTTCTATCTTTGCAGCTCTGCTGATCAGACCCTTTGCTGACCGACTGGGAAGTCGGCCTTTCATACTCCCCGCCGCCATTACGGCGGGCATTATATTTTCTACATGGATGGGAATCCAGCCCGACAGGAGTCCTGAGTTCTTCTATATTCTGGGATTTTTAACCGTTTTCATTCAAAATATTTTATCCCTATTGTCCGCAAGACTTTTTGTCCAGACCATTCCCGATGAAGGCACCATAAGTTTTACATCCATGGACATTGTGGTCACCTCCTTCCTGGCACTTCTTCTCGGTTTTCTTGCCGGCGGGTTGGCGGACCTGTCCAGTACCGCAGGCAATTTGCCTTATATAAATATTTATGGACTGACTTTTTCTCTGGGGCTACTGTTCAGCATACTCATAGCCATAACGGCTGCCAGATTCAGCGAAGAAGGAAGTACAACTGTAAGAAAGACCTGGGCCATGATATTTTCACTGGAGCATATGAGGACCTTCCGGGATATTACCAGACTGAATAACGGCAACAGCAACCTCAAGAGAAAAACACTGATCCTTTCACTTGCCTATACTGGTTCATCTCTTGCCAATGATGAAATAAGACAGATGTTCCTCAACCCTCTAAGCTCAGAAAAATCTGACATAATGAAAACACTCTTTGACAAAAAACGTCCAGAACTAGTCCCAGAATTAATACGAGAAGCCCAAAACGTCTATTCTCTATCCAGAAACGCCGCCATCTTTGCTCTGGGGTCTTACCCCATGGATGCCGTAGAAAAGGCGCTGATCGAACTCCTCGATGATCCTGATCCCATAACAGCATCCACCGCCGCAAAATCACTGGGCAGAATCGGAAACACAGAAAAAACAGACCTCATATTTCAAAAGTTCATACAGGGGAAGAGAGGCAATATCCACAGTGATTTAAATTATATTATCGCTCTCCACAATATGGACCCTCAAGGACCATGGCTGGAAGAAACATTCTCCCGGGAACAGGCAGAGCTGGGAGAAAGTTACGAACAGAGTGTGATTACCCTGATCTGCCGCCAGCAAAACCTCAGTCCCCCCATAGCTTGGATTTACCAGATGAATAACCAGGAATCTGGAGAAGGTCTGCATATTCTTCTGGATGAAACAAGAGAAATGGATATCTTCTTTCAGGCCAGAGATCATATGGACTCTTCATTTAGTAAAGGGAAATACAGCGAAATATGGACCTGGTGCCGGAAGCAATTGAGTGAAGAGAGACGAGTTGAAGGAGCCGCGATTCCCGTCGTCCGTTCCATTCAAAGTTTTGATCTGAATTTTACGGATCCCACCAACACAATTGCCGCTTTGTACTATACTTATCAGATACTCAGAAAAGGAGGAGAACTGTGATCACAGGAGCCCAGCTACAAAAATTATTCATCAATATGAAAACAGCTCTGATTATCACAGATCATTCCGGCTTGATTCAGTCGGCAAATGACTTTGCCGGGAAAATGCTGAACTTAGAGGAAGGGGACCTGAAGGGACGTCACATTCATGCCCTTCTGACTCCCAGACAAAAAGAAATAACTCTGAAGAAAATATCCGGAGATGAAGTATCCGGTCCGATTATGTGGCTCTTGAATGTGGTGGATAATGAAAACAAAACAAGCCAGGAGGGAGATACAAATACGTTCCTGGCTGCTATGACCCATGAAATCAGAACACCTATGAACGGGATCATCGGCATGACAGATCTGGCTCTGGAAGAAGACATAAGTCCTGTCTTAAAGGAGTACTTAAATATCATACACCTGTCGGCGGACTCCTTAATGCGGGTCATTAACGATATCCTTGATTTTTCCAAGATGGAATCCGGCAACCTGAGCATTGAGCATATTCCAATTCCCATACATAGTTTGCTTGAAAACATAGTGAAACTCTTCATTCCCCAGGCAAAAGCAAAGGGAGTTGATTTTAAGTACAACCCAGCCTCTGATTTACCCGAGGTAATAATGGGCGACCCCATCAGAATCGGGCAGGTCATACAGAATCTTTTAAACAATGCCCTGAAGTTTACTCCCAACGGATTCATTGAATTATCTAGCCATATTGATAAAAAGAAGAGTCCCCATAGATTGTTTTTTTCTATCAGCGATTCAGGAATTGGCATCCCCAAGGAGAAGCAGCATCTGCTGTTTCAGTCCTTTACACAGGTCGATGCCTCAACAACAAGAAAATATGGGGGGACGGGTCTCGGGCTGGCAATTTGTGCTTATCTGACAAGCCGGATGGGTGGCCAGATTGATGTAAAAAGTGCAGCCGGCAAGGGCAGCAGATTCAGATTTTTCCTACCCCTACTGCTACCGGATGAAAGCAAGGAAGAACCCAGGATTCATAAAAATTCTCCCCCCAAAAGTGATGCCGATGTGTTTCTTCCTCTGGGACCTCTGATCCTCCTCCTGGAGGATAATAGGATCAATCAGCTATTGGCCGTAAGGACAATGGAAAAGGCAGGATACAGGGTCATCACCGCAGAAAATGGAAACGAAGGCATCAGGGAATACAAAAAACACAAGCCGGATTTAATCCTCATGGACATACAGATGCCCGAAAAAGACGGTTATGAAACGGCTATGGAAATTCGAGACCTTGAAAAAGAGACCCAGGAGAATACACCGATTATTGCCCTCACGGCTCTGGCTCTACATGAAGATATGAAAAAAATTACTGATGCAGGGATGAATGATTTTCTAGGAAAACCAGTCAGTCCTATTGACCTTAAGCAGATGCTCCATAAATATTGTAAGCACTGACGCATATGTACCCCCGGGAAGATTAAGGCCTTCCATGACAAGGAGCACCCATGAAAATCCGAAAGACCCTAAGAAACGTAACCCCTTATATTGCCGGTAAAACAAAACCTGGTGCAATAAAACTATCCTCCAATGAAAATCCCCTGGGCCCATCCCCCAAAGCCCTCAATGCAATACAGCAGGAATTAAACCATCTCAACCGCTATCCTGACGGACGATCGGGAACCTTGATATCTGCCCTGGCCGACCACTACAAGCTGGCCCCGGAATGCTTCATCGTAGGCAATGGATCTGATGAAATATTCGCCCTCATCGCAGGAACCTTTCTGGAAGAAGGTCAGGAAGTCATCACTGCAGACTCGACATTTTCAGAGTATAATTTTTCGGGCCTACTTTTTGGTGGACATGTCATCAAGATAGCTCTTAGAGATGGCTTTTTTGATACAGAAGCAATGCTGGCAGCCATCACAGACGAGACCTGTCTTGTATTTATCGCAAACCCCAACAATCCCACAGGAACATTTCTAAAACAAAATGAAATCCGTTCTTTTTTAAAGCGCCTTCCCAATCATGTCATACTGGTACTGGATGAAGCCTATGCAGAATTTGCAACTCATGAAGATTTTGGTTCCGGCTGTGATCTGGTGATGGATTTTCCCAACCTTATTGTCACTAGAACTTTTTCAAAGATCTACGGCCTTGCGGGCCTCAGAATCGGTTACGCCATGGCTTACCCCTCATTGACCCAAGAAATTTTCAGGGCAAAACAGGCCTTCAATGTGAACCTCTTAGCTCAATGTGCAGCGGCTGAAGCCCTAAACGATCATGACTTTATACAAAAAACTCTGAACCTTTGTTCTGAAGGAAAGAAGTATCTGTACGAGGCATTGGATAGGGACAATTATTTCTATTATCCCAGCGAGGCCAATTTCATATGTATAAGGATAGGAAAAGACAGCAAAGAAGTCTTTGATGATTTCCTGGATCAGGGCATGGCAATCCGCCCTCTGGCTTCCTTCGGCATGGAAGACTGGATACGATACACCATAGGCACACAGGAACAAAATGAAGAATTCATACGGCTGTTAAAGAGTCTTAGGGAATAAAAGGTGTTTTTCATTTTTTCTCTTCTATTGCTTCCCCAGGTCATCAACTTTCTCCTGGCCCTCATTCCGGCATTGGTCCTCCTTGGATATTTTTACAAAAGAGATCCAAGGCCGGAACCTCGCAAAACTGTGACGAAGGCCTTTCTGTGGGGCATTGGGGCCACATTACCGGCTCTCATTATAGAACTGCTATTCTCCAGCATAATCCCGGAAAATCTCTCCCCCCTGGCTTTAGCAGCTGTGAAAGCCTTTGTGATTGCTGCTTTGGTAGAAGAAAGCTGTAAAATGGCCGTAGTCAACAGGTACATCTTCCCCCTGCCTGAGTTTGACGAAGTCAATGACGGAATTGTATATACAATGGCAGCAGGTCTTGGTTTTGCCTTCATGGAAAACATCCTCTACAGCATGAACTCCTCCAATCCCTGGAGCCTATTGATTATGAGGGGAATCACATCGGTCCCTCTTCATGGCCTAGCCTCGGGACTCATGGGCTATTATATAGGCAAAGCCAAATTTGATCAGAAAGACAATCGCACATTCGGGTTATTCCTAGCCATCTTCTATCATGGCCTCTATGATTTTTTTCTGTTTACAGAAACATGGCTTGCCTGGTTGGTCATCCCTTTGCTGTTGATCTTATACAGACACACCAGAACTCTGATGAGCCGGGCCGTACGGGAGGACAGAGAAGCCTACAGGGTCTGAGAATTGCCGTCTGTGCGAACAAAATGAACTTTTTAAAATATTCTATTGACAATAATCCAGAATCAATATATTCTCTTGAAACCAACGTCGCAGGGTGGAGCAGTTGGCAGCTCGTTGGGCTCATAACCCAAAGGCCGTAGGTTCGAGTCCTACCCCTGCTAATAGTTTATACAGCAAAGATTTATCTTTGCTGTTTTTTATTTATAAGCCTTTGAAATACACCATTTATATAAGACGGAAAACAAGAATATACGCCATTGAGGAATTACTTAAAAACATCTATTTTTATAGTTATGCCAAAGGTAAATTCTAGATTTTTCTATGTTTTAAATATAATTTCTGATCTTTTATTGACATTAGTGTGCAAACAGCATATCTTCTTCAAGCAAACGTCGCAGGGTGGAGCAGTTGGCAGCTCGTTGGGCTCATAACCCAAAGGCCGTAGGTTCGAGTCCTACCCCTGCTATAGTCTTAAAGGATCACAATCGGGTGATCCTTTTTTTATTATAAAGTCAAAATCCTACCCTATAATTAATCCCCGCCAATAAAATCTCACAGTTATAAAAAAACCGCTGATCCAAGGATCAGCGGTTATGATTCAAATCAGTAAAGTTTGAGATTACTGCTCAACGGCTGTTAGTACACCATTTATGGCAAGTATATCATTTTCAAGAGTGACCTGAAGATCACCGTCAAAAACATACATGGCTTTGTCACTGGCACCGGCAAACATAACATCGCTGGCCCATACTTTATCAAAGTCTACACCAGAAGCGGTTCCATCGGAAGAAAAGGCAGCTTCGATAGCATCAGGAGTACCAATCTTTCTGCTTTCAAAAGATCCGTCAGGCAGAGAAAGAATTCCATCGGAGTCTGTGAAAAACCGATAGGCTGTACCGCGGTGAACATACTGAATCATGATGGTACCATCAGCAGCCTTAGAAGCATTCAGATTATCATGCTGAACTGTGGCTAAATCGTTTACACCATACAAAAACAGTCCTCTAAGACCGGTTCCCATTGTAGGATTTCCTTCTACATCATATAGATATGCCTGAAACAGGTGGGTAGAACCCTTAGCGGAAGCTCCACTTACGGCATCATAAGAATCTTCTGCAGCCATGTAGCGGATGTTACCTTTCCAGTTAAAGTGGCTCTCTGCATCATCGGCAGCAAGGTTTGTCTGGAAATCGATAACCAGGTCTGCGCTCCCGTCGGAAACGGCTTTAGCCTGCGCAGCTGGTGCGGCAGCAGCCGCGGGAGCGGCGGGTTTGCCGCAACCCATGAAAATCATTGATATGGCAAGCAAAGATAATAAAATTATTTTCTTCATAGAATCCTCCTAATATAATTATTTTTGTATTTTTAATAATTATTAGTGTAATTATAGGACTTTGTATCAATTCAGTCAATATTTATCGATTAGGTCTGTTTCCACTTTACAGCTTAGCGCTCCTGTTCCTATACTCCCAACTATGAATACAATGCCAATAAAAACAACAATCCTAGGTGGGTTCCTAGGCAGTGGAAAAACGACGGTTCTCAATACCCTCCTTCAAAGTCTGGATTCGGAAACAAGAACCGTGGTCATTATAAATGATTTTGGTGAAGTGAATATTGACAGCATGATGATCTCCAAAGGGGTCTACTCCAAAAAAGAAATAACAGGGGGCTGCATCTGCTGCAGTCTGAAGGAAAGGCTGCTGGACACACTTTTAAAGGTCGTAAATGAAGAACAGCCCGATGAAATTTTCATCGAAGCCACAGGTTTAGCTGTCCCCTGGGAAATGAAACAGATGATTGATAAAAACTTCCCTTCGGCAAAAATCATTATTTCCCAGGTTTTGGTCTGTGTGGACGCCCGTCAGTGCGACCGTTATCATGATGTCCTTCCTGCCTATTCGCGTCAGTTTGAAGGAGAGCCCTTGATTCTAATGACCAAGGCAGATATGTACGACGGTGGTTTGCTGAACAAGACAAGAGAGAAACTCAGTCTACATTATCCTGGACTGACGGGATCTGTCCTTTGCCGTAAGGGAATATGGGACGAACCGTTGTCCACATCATTACAGAAGCGAGAGAATTCAAGCAGCCCTGCTCTCTCTAACTTTGATAGATTTAACCCGGGTAAGGATGGAATTGTATCTCTATCACTAAAGGGGAGGTTTACTGGCACGATTGCTGAAATGAAAACGATCATTAACGAAAACAGATATAAAATAATCCGATTAAAATCTCTTATTTACCAAAGAGGAAAGGTATTGAACCTGCAATTCGATGGAGAACAGACAAGCCTCCACTCGCCCCCAGCCGATACAATCCCAAAAGGGGATTCCCTTTTGACATTTTTCTGCCTGAAAGAAGAAACAAAATTCCTGAAAGACAGATTTTCAGCTTTGTTCAGGGTTGATAACATCTGAAGTTCCTGTTCATACTGAATGAATGATGAACGGCAATACTAGGATTACAATTCTCTGTGAAAACCAGGTTGGCCATAAGGGTGCCAGGCACTGCCGAAGCGAGTGGGGATTCTCGGCCTTATTGGAAACAGTAAATCACCGGGTACTCTTTGATACAGGTCATACGGACCTGTATTGGAAGAATGCGGAAGCCTTGAAAATTGATCTGCAGAAGGTCAATATTGTTGCTTTTTCTCACTATCACTGGGATCATACTGACGGGATTGTCCATCACAACTTTGTTGGTAAAAAGCCATTATTGTTTCATCCCGACCTGCTAGATAAATTATCAGAAAAAACCAGAAGAACAGTTCAGGATGATTTTGAGATCCGCCAGTCCAAAAATCCATATTACATATCCGAGGATATTATATTCCTGGGAGAAATTCCCAGGAAAATGAATTTTGAAAGAGGGATGTATAAGGATGATCCCATGAAAGATGATACGGCTCTGGCTATCAATACCTCAGAGGGTGTCGTGGTTCTTACCGGATGTTCACATTCAGGGATTTGCAACATTTGTGAATATGCGAAGGAGTTGACCGGCAAACCATTGCTTTCTGTTATAGGTGGATTTCATTTGATGAGCAATGATCCCCATACGGTGGATAAAACAATCGCCTACTTTAAAAAAGAAGCGCCCCGTTCTCTCTACCCCATGCACTGTGTTGATTTTCCTGTTCTGGCCGATTTCTATAATGGATTTGGTATTTTCAAGGCAAGCACAGCTGATCAGATACAATTTTAAAGGACCAGAATGACTAGGAGGACAGAATCAGTCCAATTTTTCATTGATAATGAGTTCTTTCGTATGGAGTAAGACGTCTACAATTTTTTTTCTTCCTGAAAGAAGGAGACGCTGGACTGTAGCCCGGGAGACCCCCATAGACAGGGATGCTTCGATCTGACTCATTCCATCATAATCACACAGCCGAATGGCTTCAAATTCATCCAAATGGAGTTCAGTCTTTTCGAGTTTCATCGATGGTATCCCCGATGGTTTAAAATTTCTTTTTCCTTCAAGGCGGCGGCAATTTCTTTGTTTATGTCTTCTGGGCATAATTTTTCCTTTGTGCATTCTAATCAATTCTTTTCAGTTTGTTAACTCAAAGCGAAAAGAAACAAAATTCACACTCTTCAGACTTGATTCACGAAGATCGTCATGATACATTATATGTGCATATGCACATTTTTAAAAGAGACGATTTTGAGGAGAACCGATTATGGAACAGAAAAAGATGAAGATAGCCTTCCCGAGTAACGACAGAAAACATGTGGAAGAACACTTTGGTCATGCCAAGGAATTTGTCTTCTGCACCTTAGAGAATGGAAAGGTAGAAGCGACAGAGTATGTCACTCCCCCAGCGCATGCTCCAGGAGTCATCCCTGCCTTTGTTCACGAACAGGGAGCCAGTGCCATCATTACTGGTGGTATGGGTGGCATGGCTGTTGATATTTTCAAAGGACACGGAATCGATGTCATTTTAGGAGCAACTGGAACAATTGAAGAAAATCTCGAGACATTTATCAAAGGAGATCTGGAGTCCACCGGATCTGTATGTGATCACAGCCATGACCACGGCTGAAAAAGGCCCTAGTTCCTGATGCTCATTGTATAAACCCACATGACCGAACGGTCCCAGGGCTGTAACAACTCAAAGTCTCCGGAGATGACTATAAAACTCCAGAAGGATAAAAAAAATGATTCTGGCACTATGCAGTAAAGGTACGGATCTCGATAGTGAACTGGATGAACGTTTTGGACGATGTGAGAATTTTTTAATATACGACACAGAAGAAGAAACGTTTTTATCACTTAAAAATATGGCTAAAGATGAAGCAGGAGGAGCAGGTTTACTGGCTGTTCAACTGATTGTAGACCAGGGGGCAGGAGTACTCATTGCTCCGGAAGTAGGTCCACAGGGAATGGATGCACTCATACAATTTGGTATTCCCGTATTCAAACAAGGAAAATCTAAGACGGCGAATGCGGCCATTAAGGCCTGGTCTAATCACCAATTGCCACTGATAGAAAAAAATAAGTCCACCGGTTTACGACGAGCCTGATAAGAATTATAAAAAACTGGAAGCTGCAAGGGCTAAGAGGGAGACCTTTCCAGATCGACTGACCTTGCGGCAGGATCTCTTCCAAAGACTCCCTTCTTGTTTTCTATACCCTATCACAAATGAAGGGAATACGGATATAAAAAAATATCTGTCACATCCATAAATGAATGGGTCAGCCACTTATCCCCTCCTTTAGAATGCGCTATAATTGAAAGCTTAGAAGACCCTTTCGTCTTTTTCCGGAGGTCCATATTTTCAATTCAAAGATACAGTTATGTTTGCTTCTTTTCTCCCTCATTATTGGAAATATTTCTTATGCATTGAATCAGACCGGAGAGTACGCCCTCCCAATAATAGGGTCCCTGCCCCTCCGGGAGAAAACAGCCTCCCCCCCGAACTCCGGAAGAACAGGAATATCAGAAGAATCTGAAGTCAACAACAAAATAGAGTTAGCCCTGATGACGACAGAGAAGGAAGAGAGGATATACTCTAAATGGATGGGCTCCCTTGAAAAAATAACAGATCAGGAGAACCACAGGATTCTATGGAAAATCATCGGCGGCATTAGCCTATGTGTCTTGTTCTTCCTCTTTTGTAGACTGATGCTAAACCGGGTTGTCCGTCTTCATACAAAAGATCTCCTCAAAGAAGTGGAAGAAAGAAAACAAGCGGAAAAGGCACTCAAAGAAAGCGAAATGAGATTCAAAGCTCTTGCAGAGACTTCTCCCTTGGCCATTTACATGTCAGAAGAAATCGATCAAAAATGCCTCTACTTAAATTCAAGATTCACAGAATTATTCGGTTATACAATTGATGAAATACCTACTGCTAGCCATTGGTGGCCCCTGGCATATCCAGACCCGGAATACCGTCAGGAAGTCGTTGGAAAATGGCAAAAAGATATCGCAAAGGCCATTGAAACACATTCAGACATTGAGACCAGAGTAACCGAAGTTTGCTGTAAAGACGGGACCAAGAAAATCGTATCCTGGGGGTTCATAACACTGGGCGAACAAAACTGGTCCTTCGGACTCGATTTAACCGAACAGATACAGGCGGAAGAAAATAAGAAGGCTCTTGAAGCGCAACTCAGTCAATCGCAGAAGATGGAAGCAGTTGGAACTCTGGCTGGTGGCATTGCCCATGATTTCAATAATATCCTCACGGCAATTCTCGGCTATGCAGATCTGACCCTTCTGGATCTCTCCAATGAGAGCCGTGTTCGATATCAAATTGAGCAGATAATGAAGGCCGGATTCCGGGCCAGGGACCTTGTAAAACAGATCCTATATTACAGCCGTAAAGACAGCAGCCAATGCCAATCTGTCTATGTTTTTGAAATCATTCAGGAAGATTTAAAACTCATCCGGGCGTCCATCCCTTCAACAATTAGAATTGAGGAGGACCTTGATCCTCAATGCGGAAACACCCTGGCTGATCCTACCCAGATTCACCAGATCATGATGAACCTCTGCACCAATGCGGCCCAGGCTATGGATGAAAAGGGTGGAGTCTTAACGGTTCGTTTGAGTACGGCCTATCTCAGCGAGACAGAGCTCAAGGATGACCCGTCATTGACAGCAGGGCCCTACATTCTACTGCAAATTGAAGATAATGGAACAGGTATCAAAAATCGGGATATCCATAAAATTTTCGATCCTTATTTTACAACAAAAGAAGTTGGGAAAGGCTCGGGGATGGGATTAGCTGTAGTTGCCGGAATCCTCAAGAATATCAACGCTGGTATAAGGCTGGACAGTTCTTTTGGAACCGGAACATCCATTAAGATCTACTTTCCCAGGGTCGAAAGCCACCCCATTGAACCAAAACAGGAAGACAGTGTTCCAATAGGTGGATCGGAAAAAATCCTCATTGTCGATGATGAAGATAGTATTCTGGAAATAACAAGAAGGAGTCTGGAAGGATTAGGCTATGAAGTCACGGCCAGAAAGAAGAGCGTAGAAGCCCTCGAGCTTTTTGCATCCTCCCCAAATGACTTTGATCTCATCATCACAGACCAGACAATGCCCGATTTAACCGGTGAAAACCTAGCGTTGGAAGCACTGAAAATCAGACCGGAAATCCCTATTGTTCTCTGTACTGGTTACAGCTCTCATATGAATAAAGAAAAAGCCTTATCCATCGGTCTAAAAGGGTTCATTATGAAGCCCTACGATATGAAAGAATTCCTAGGATCAATTCGGGATATTTTGGATCAGAAAGGAAAAACAGCCCTTCTGAGAGAAGGGCCGTAAGGAATATTATCTTTGAGAAGAAATAGGCGTGAGCCGCAATAGACGACCGCCTCTTTGATCCTCCAGGACCCAGAGAGCACCATCTGGCCCTTGCTCCACCTCACGGATTCGTTTCTCCATGGCAAAACGTTCAACCTCCATGGCATGACTTCCCTGAATATTGACTCGTATCAGAGCTTTTGAGACAAGGCCACCCATAAGGGCATTACCTTGCCAAGCTGAGAAAAGAGCACCTTCGTAGATGACTAAACCAGAAGGTGCAATAGAGGGGACCCAGTATACTTCGGGAGAATGAAACTCGGGACCTGTGTCATGATCGGGAATGGAAGCACCCGAATATTGATCACCCCAGGAAACCAATGGCCAACCATAATTAGCCCCTCTGAGAATCAAGTTGAACTCATCTCCGTGTCTCGGGCCCATTTCATGTGCCCATAACCGGCCCTCTTTATCAAAAGCAATTCCTAAAAGATTACGATGCCCCAGTGTCCAGAATGTTTTTGCCAACTCACCTTTGTCCTGAAAGGGATTATCCTCCGGAACAGATCCATCTTCGTTTAACCTGATGATCTTTCCAAGATTTTGGGTCCAGCTCTGAGCCGGGGCCTGTTTCTGGCGTTCACCTGAGCTTATATAGAGAGATCCATCAAAACTGAAGGCCAGACGGTGAGAGAAGTGGCCGTTCCCTGCAACTTTTGGAGTTTGACGCCAGAGGACTTCCATGTTTTTCAATTCATACCCTGCTGAAGCCCCCTGAAGACGGGCCCTCACCACCACGGCACCGCTGTTTCCAGATCCGTCCTCTTCAACATAGGAGAAGTAAATCAGATGATTGTCCTGGTATTGAGGATGAAGGATGATATCCCCCAAGCCTCCCTGCCCTCGGTTGACAACATCAGGAACACCCCCGACCCGGATTCTAGAACGATCCTTCATGCGAAAATAAATCAGATTTCCACTCTTCTCAGTAATCAGAAGATCTCCCTCTGGTAGGAATGTCATGGCCCAGGGTTCGTTAAACATGCCATAGTTTTCAGAAAGGAGAATGGTTCCTGCATTTCCTTCAATTTCACTTTTGGCGGAATCGGCGTAACAACTGCCTGATAGAACAAGAAGAGAGAAAAAGATGAGGCCATTTAAAATCAGCGACCTGGCTGGTTCTGTTCCCCTTCGGAGCTGGAATAGAAAAACATTTAAAAAAAAGAAATTCCTAGGAGCTCTAAAACCGGAACTCACAGACAAACCAGATTCTTTATGATTGAGAGTCACAGTGTCCCCCCTTCCCAATAGTATAATTGAAAAGGTAGAAGATTTCCTTTTGATGATTCTGATGCCTGTAGAATCCTAGAGCAAGATCAGGGTTCCGACCGAAGCACCGGAATCAACCATTCTTCGCAATACCTGATTCCCTCATTGACCAGATTCAATTCTCCATCGGAGATGCACCAATCCAGGAAGACGGATCTCATGGAACGATTGAACAGAACAGCCAAGGACTCTGGGTCCTGAAGATTCCGGAACTCCCCTGTTTCCTGAGCACCGGCAATAATATCCTGAATGATTTGATACCATTGCCTTTCAGGATCAATGATAACCTGATTAGACTCGGAGGTAAGGATCTGATTGGCATAGAGGATTTTCAGATTCTTCACTCCCACATGATCTCTGACATAGCGCATCTGGGCCCGTGTAAAGGCCCTTAGTTTTTCCGCACCCCGACTATATCGCTTGAGATTTCGGGACGCATAGTCCTGATAATACCTGTCAATTTTCCAGAATTCCTCCACTATGATATCACTCTTTGTTTCAAAATAACTGTAAAAAGTGCCCTTGGCTACAGCCGTAGCCCGGGTGATATCTTCAACGGTAACCATGTCATAACCCTTTTCCCGAAAGAGCTGCAATGCGTTCTTCATTAGGCGACTCTTTGTTTCTTGAGCCTTCTCTTCTCGTCTACCCATCAGTTGAATCAACCTCCCCGATATGCCACTCTAATCGAAGATCTTACCGGGATTCAATATATTTTTTGGATCCCATGCTTTTTTAATACCCCTCATCAAATCCAGTTCTACAGGATCAATGAGATCCTTAAGATAGGATTTTCTTTTCAGACCGATGCCGTGTTCACCGCTTATCTTCCCGCCGAATCCCATGGTTATGCGGTAAATTTCCTTCAGGGCTGCATCCTCATTCACCTTCCAGGTCTCCATAGACATTTCCGGATCTTTCACCAGGGTGGCATGGAGATTTCCGTCTCCTGCGTGGCCGTAACAGGGAATCAGCATACCGTATTTTTGACTGACTCTTTCCAATTCCGGAATCAATTCGGGGATTCGGGAGGTAGGAACAACAATGTCTTCCAAGGACTGAACAGGACTAAAGACCTTGAAGGCCTCTGCAACATTACGCCGGACATTCCAGATTCTCTCTTTGGTATTGGAGTCCTCCGCCACAAAAACCTGAGTGGCAGAACTCTGCATACAAAGCTCACCAACGGTTAGAAGATCTGCTTCCACCTGCTTGCTGTTATTCCCATCCAGTTCAATCAGAAGCATAGCCCCTGCTTCACCATAGGGAAGGCTCTCGTTGAGATACCGGCAGCTTGTCTGTGCAGACAGCCGATCCATGAATTCAAGCCCTGTCGGGACAATGCCTGACTTTATGATCACTGGTACGGCATCGATAGCCTGCCGGGGAGTGTCAAATAAAACCAGAAGATCCGCACTGACCGTAGGCAGTCCTATGAGACGGATCGTCGCCTTTGTGACAATCCCCAGGGTGCCTTCAGACCCTACAATGAGCTGCTTTAAATCATAACCCGATACATCCTTGGGTGCTTTTCCCCCAAGGCGGACAATGTCGCCTGTTGGAGTGACCATCTCAAGGCCCATAATATAACGCCCTGTGACACCGTATTTTACGGCCTTACCGCCACCTGCATTTTCGGCAATATTCCCTCCGATAAAACAAGTCTCAAGACTCATGGGATAGCCGGCAAAGAAAAGACCCCGTTCCTGGACTTCCTGAGCAAATTCATTGGTTATCATGCCGGCTTCTACCTCGGCCACCATATTATCCACATCCAGCTCTATGAGAGAGTTCATTTTCTCCACAGAAATCAGAATACCGCCGAAACAGGGGATGGCTCCACCCGAAAGACCCGATCCAGCCCCCCGGGGAGTGACAGGAATATTCTCTCGGTTGGCAAGTTTCATGATTTTGGACACTTCTTCTGTAGTACTTGGTAATACCACAACTTCCGGTATGACAGCATATTCAGAAGCATCTGTCTCATCATGAGAATAGGATTCCAGACGCTCTTCATCCACAATGACATTTCCCTGACCGACGATGGTTTTCAGTTCTTTTACATGAGCCTTATTCACCCGAGCATAGGGAGATGCCGAAGTTCTTGTGCGGAATATTTTCTTTTCAGTTTGAGAACTCGTTTTCTCCTGGGGAATATCCAGATCAGAGGATTTCCCGCCCAGCTGCCTGATCAGTTCGGGCATGACTTCAAAAAGATCGCCCACAATACCAAAATCAGCAACCTTGTGAAGATTTGCCTCAGGGTCGGAGTTTATAGAAACGATGGTTTCACAGGTTTTTATACCCGCCAGATGCTGAATAGAACCTGAGATTCCCGCGCCTACATACAAGCGGGAAGATATGGTTTTACCACTCAAACCAATCTGATGGGGATAGGAGATCCAGCCTCTATCGACGGCATCACGGGTGGCGCCAACCACCCCGCCCAATCGTGTTGCGGCTTCGTCCAGCATGCTGAAGTTTTCGGATTTTTTAAACCCCCGTCCTCCGGCAACAACGATATCGGCCTCTTCAAGGTTGACAAACCCGGTGTTACCCTCTCGATAACCAATGATTTTAACCCTTGAGTCAAGGAGAGACTCCAGGACAAGGACTTCAATAATTTGTCCGACCCTGGATGAATCGGGTTTCAAAACCTTGTTGGATTTCGGGCGGATAGTTGCCATTTGTGGTCGATGATCGGGTGTTTTTATGGTTGCCATGATATTACCACCGATAGCCGGCCTGGTCTGTAGCAGATTGTCAGTCCCGGGTTCTATGGCAAGTTCCGTACAGTCCGCAGTGAGGCCTGTATGTACTTTGACAGCAACATGGGGCATGAGAGTACGTCCCTGGGTTGTGGCCGAGGCAAGAATGATGCTGGGATTCCAGGTTTTAATCAGATTCTGCAAAACCGCACTGTAGGATTCACAACTGAACTCTTCCAATGCGGGGTGTTGAACACTGTACACCTCGTCGGCTCCCCCGGCAATCAAGCGGGACAGCTCTTCCTGACCGACTCCGTATCCAATCACGACTGAGGCCAGTTTTGTATCAACCTCATCTGCCAGACTGCGTCCTCTGGCTAAAAGTTCAAATGAGACATCCTTCAATATCCCCTTGTGCTGTTCGGCTATAGTCCATACAAAACTCATACAAGATCCTTTTCTTTCAGATATTTGATCAATTCCCCCACCGCTGCGGGGGTATCATCTCCGGCCTCTATAACACGACCTCCCCGGGTGACCTGGGGGGTCATAATTTTCACAACTTTAGTGGGAGAGCCTCTCAGACCAAGATAGGCAGGCTCCAGGTCCATATTTTCCGAACCTAAGATGGGGATTTCTGTGTTGATGGATCGTTTTTTTCCTTCGAGAGTCGGGAGTCTAGGCTCGGCAATCTCTTTGACAACCGTTAGTAGTGCCGGAAGACAGAGGGATAAACGCTGATAACCCTCTTCGATCAGTCGTTCCACCAGCAAAGTGCCCTTCTGTGCATCCAGAGACTCAACTTTGGAAACATAACTGGCCAAAGGAAGATCCAACCAGGCGGCTATGCCGGGGCCGACCTGTGCCGTATCGCCATCGGTTGCCCGTTCCCCGCAGAGAATCAGATCGAAGTCACCCAGGGCGGCGATGGCTCTAGAAATAATATAGGAGGTAGCCCAGGTATCAGAACCTCCGAATTTTCTGTCAGACACAAGACAGGCGTCATCACATCCCATGGCAAGGGCTTCCCGGAGAGCTTTCATGGCCGAGGGCGGTCCCATGCTCAAAGCGGTAACAGATCCACCGTGTTGCTCCCGCATTTGCAAAGCGGCTTCCAAAGCATAAAGATCCAGGGGATTCACAACGGCATTGCTGCCGGAACGTATAACCGTACCTGACTCGGCATCCATTTTCACATTGGAGCTTTCAGGAACCTGTTTGATGGGAACAATGATTCTCATTTCAATAATATCCTCCGTAGTCATTACAGGGATAATTGAACCCTGGCTGGAGATTAGTATGACCCCAAGAATGACTGCAGTCAATAAATTAATGACTATAGTCAATTTTTAAGAATGAAGAATAATGTTTGTAAAAGCTTTACCGGGATGCGAGTAGATGAAATCTATCCATGAACGCTTAGGGTCAGGAGGAAAGGGATGAATCTTCTGTTTTCTTATATATAAACCCAGCGATCAAAGCGGTTAGAGGAGCCGTCAACACCAGACCGAAACTCCCGACAAGAGTGTGTAGAATCTCTGCACTGATGTAACTAAGATTCAAAATATTAAACATAGGAGTTCCTTGCGCCATCATGACCATGAGAACTGCCGAATAACTTCCTGAATAGGCCAGTAACAGAGTGGTTGTCATCGTACCGACCACCGCCCGGCCGACTTTTATTCCAGAAAGGATCAACTCACTGGAGTGGATATCAGGTTTTTTATGAACAATCTCGCTCATGGAGGCAGAAATATCCATGCCGATATCCATGACAGCACCAGAGGAGGCAAGGAATATTCCGGATATAAAAATGGCACTCAAATCCAGATGGGCATACCCGGAATAGAGCAGAGTCTCCGAGAAAGGTCTAATAGCACCATGGATATGAAAAAGACCACCAAAGAGTATGGAGATGACCGCTGTAATTCCAATCCCGGAAATTGTGCCGAGAAAGGCGACAAGCCCGCGTTTGGTAACACCACCTACCAGAAAAATAATAACTCCAGACAATACAGAGATGATCAGTAATGAAAGAAGGATAGGATTCCATCCATTGAGAAAACCTGGAAGCAGGATTTTCCAGATACAGGCTCCTGTAAATATAAACGACAGAAGTGCTTTTGCACCTGTCCAGCCGGCGAAGAGGACCAGAAGCCCCGAAAATAGCAATAGAAGAACCAGTTCTATCCGTATGCGGTAATGATCAATGACATTGGCGTAGACAAATTCTCCGTTCTCTTTCATGTTGATGACGACGAGAGCAACATCCCCTATGGAAAACATCTTATCCAGTTCGAGTTTACCCATAAGCATATTATTAGATTCTGTGACGAGACCTTTAAAGGGACCATTTAAAATCTCAATTTCCACTCCCTGATTACCTGTTTTAACGATGCCATACTGTTCCAGCTCACTGTTATCAACAGCAGTGATCAAGGCTCTGGCTCTAATGACATCTTTTTGCAGCCTGTTTTCAAACCCTGTGGGAATTAAAAAGAGAACGAAGGTCAGTAAACAAACAAGGAGGACAAAAAATTTATCTTTAACACCGCTTTTCTCGGCTATCAACATGGGAAACCTCTTTTCTAAAACGACGGGGAGGGAATTTCCCTCCCCTGATGATATGATATTATTGAGCCAAAGCTACGGTGATTTCAGGAAACAGAAGTTGATACATCTTTTTGAAGATATCTGTATTATCGTAGTAACCGTTGAAAAGCTCTTCACCCGCACCGAGGGCAAAAGTTTGTACTGGAACACCAGTGTGGGAGTAGGATGTCCAGGCAAGACCGGCTCTCTGATTCAGAAGATGTGTGATTGTCATTGTAAGGGGCTCATAGCCACCGTAAAGGAGGTAATCCTGGGTCTTGGATGACTCATTAACCTCACTTCCCATGCTTCTGTAAAAGGCCGAAACAAGCATTTCAAGTTCATAATCTGTAAGATCGCTCAACCCGAAGTTTTTCTCAATTTCAGGAAGAATATCAGCCAGTTCTCCTCCCTCTTTATGAGATTCTTTATAGGGAGTGAGGATATAGTGGTCAAAGGCTTCATAAGACATTAGCTGTTTGTCAATTTCTGCAAAGGCGGAATCATATTTTGTTCCAGCAAAACCGAGGGTCAGTCCCCCTGTCTCATGATCTCCAGTTACAATGATGACGGTCTCTTCAGGATGAGCCTGGTAAAATTTGATGGCTTCTTTAACGGCATTGTCAAAGGCTATGGTATTATGGATGGAAGCGGCAGCATCATTGGCATGACAGGCCCAGTCAATCTTCCCACCTTCGACCATCATGAAGAATCCTTCTTCATTTGCAGAAAGGAGTTCAATCCCCTTAGCAGTATATTCAGCAAGGCTGATATCCTCGGGTTCCATGTCGATGGCATAATCTAGAGAGTTCCGTGTAAAACTGCTGTTGTAGTAGGCATAAACCTGTTTATCACTGGGAACAAGGGCATTCAGCTCATCCCGGTTGGACGCCATGAGCCAGCCATTATCCTGCATGAGATCATGAGCTGATTTCTGCCCTTCAGGAGTCTTATCGACCCTGACCATACCACCGGCAAAATAGTCAAAATTACTATGAGCCAACTGCATGTTAATGTTGAAGTAATTGTTTCTGCTTTCTTCCTTGGCATAAAAGCAGGCAGGTGTTGCATGATCAAGATTGACGCTGGAGATAATGCCGACTTTACGTCCTGATTCTTTAGCATACTCTGCAATAGTCTTCAGTTCTTTGGTTCTTGTCTCGTCCATATTGATCACTCCCGAAAGAGTCTTGCTGCCTGTTGCGATGGCCGTCCCTGCAGAAGCGGAGTCTGTAATAAAAGATCCCGCGTCATAAGTGGTAGTGAGTCCTTGAGCCGGAAACTGTGTAAAGGCAAGCTTTTCCACGCCAGGAGCAGAGGCCCTGTTGGCACTTAAATAGGCTTCGGTGGCCGTAATCTGGGGCATGGCCATACCGTCTCCGATGAATAGAAACATGTACTTAGCTTTCTGTAGACTCAAATCCTGTCCCTTTACAACGGAGTCGGACTGACCGGTGGCAAATAATCCCGTGGTGAAAACAAGGACTAAAAATAATGTAAGATTCTTTTTCATTTGATTCTCCTCATAAACAACAATTTTTCATTTTTAATAATGTTCTTCTGTTTCTATTAGAGGATCGTAATGAAATGATTTGTTAAGGGTTAGTATTTTTTCCTCCAGAATCAGAGAAGGTTTCCCAATCCTGAGGACGTAAATTCTCTGTCTGATAGAGCCATAAGAGGCAGAATTTAAGGGTTATAGAACAGCGAAAAGGTGTATCCATAGACATACGTTTCCTTATGACACGGTTCTACTTCATTGAATTTACACCTTGAGTCATATTGACATATTCCTAAAGTCAGTCACTCTGATAGTGTATCAATTGTATCCTTCGATCCAGGATGGAGAAAAGTAACAGAAAATTAAAAAAGCTATATTTCCTTATATACAATACAGTTAAAATATTACATTAACGATATCACGAATTGGCACAGTCTATGCATAATTGTTATTAGAAACTAATTCGGGAGGTACGATTATGTCATTAGTTAAGTGGAAAGACAAAGATATTTATGATCCTTGGGCAGATCTATCCAGCCTGCAGGAAGAGATTAACAACTTGTTCAAAGTGACGAATGCTCCTTCTACAACCGGATTGTTTGACCGCAATGTTTCTCCGGCTATCGATGTCGTAGAAACAGATGAATCACTCACTATCATCTGCGAATTACCAGGAATGGATGAAAATGAAATTGATGTATCCATCACGGCCAATACCCTCACAATCAAGGGTGAAAAGAAAGAGCTTTTTGACGGTAAGAAAGGCAAGTACTTTAAGAGAGAAACATGGTCCGGAGGTTTTCAGAGGACTCTTTCCCTTCCTGCGGATATTGATTCCAGTGCCGTAGAGGCTCACCTGGAAGAGGGTATTTTGAAGGTAAATCTACCTAAAAAAGAAGAAGCAAAACCCAAGCAGATTTCTGTTCAGGTTCATTAGGAGGTGGATGTTATGGCTGATGTACAAACAATGGAAAAAAGAAGGACTTTTTGCGCTCCCTGCAATATATACAGAGAAGATTCAAAAGTGGTACTCACAATGGAAATGCCCGGTGTTTCCAAAGACGAACTGGAGGTCAAAATTGATGGAAACCTGTTGATTCTTCATGGATCAAAAAAGGCCAAATCACTCCAGGGAAGGTATCGGGTTAAGGAAATTCCTGAGGGTGATTTCCATCAGGAATACACCATTGACGATACCATTGACAGGGAGAGGATTGAAGCTCGAATGGAGAAAGGGATTCTCACACTAACCCTTTACATTAAGGAGTCAGAGAAACCCAGAAAAATAAAAGTAAAAGCCCTCTAAAACAAAAAACTGCCCCTCATCCTATGGCAGGTTGAGGGGCAGTAAAAAAACAACATAAGAGACTTAAAACTTAAAAGATTTCCTGAAAGAAATCAAGCATTTTACCCCAGGCGTCTTCGGCTTCTTCGGGGTAATAACTACTTCCTTCGGGATTTGTGAAATTATGGGCATTGACATCAGGATAGATGACATACTCATAATTGGCACCGGCAGAGTTCATTTCTTTACGGAAGGCTTCCTGTTTTTGAGGAGGCGCCGCAGGATCACCGGCTCCCTGTAAGACTAAGAGTGGGGTTTTAACATCACCTTTGCCCGCATCCAAACCGGTGTTTATACTGGCATGAAAACTGGCAATGCCTTGTAATTCAACCCCCATTCTGGCAGCATTCAGGACAATCCCTCCACCGAAACAGTAACCGATTGCGGCAACTTTAGTATTATCCACCATGGCGTTACTTTCCAATACATCGAGGGCAGCTGTAAATCTTTCCTTGATCAGAGGAAAATCAGATCCTACTTTCCCAGACATCGATCTGGCTTCAGAAACGGGAACTTCCTTCCCACCGCCATACATGTCTGCAGCAAAGGCAACATACCCCTGCTTTGCTAATTCACGGGCTCTGAACTTTGCGTAGTCATTCAAACCGGTCCACTCATGGACAACAATTATGCCTGGACGAGTTCCTTTGACAGCACTGTCATAGGCCAGATATCCCTGGAAATCCATGCCTCCAACAGTATATTTTACATCTTCAGTGACAATCGTTTCTCCATTTTGTGTAAAAGCAGATACTGACAAGGTCATTAAAAAACCGGATATAATTAGAAAAGTCTTATTAATCTTCATACACGACTCCTTATGATGTGTATTCACAATATTTACTTTAATTATGAAGAAAAAAAATCAGACTTCAACTTATATTACTAATTTTGTAGTAATTAAATCCTCCAGGAAGAGAATAATCCAGATACCTGAGGTCCACAGCCATGAAAAAGGAGGGTTCTTTTAAAAATATATAAGATTACAAATCTTTTTTCGTACCAGCTGACATTCCGGGGAAATGCTTCTCCATACAGTCTGGACAGATTGTATGGCTAAAGTCAGCATCTGAGTTCTTTGAAAAATAAGATTCTATTTCCTCGTAATACCCCTGATCATTTCTAATATTCTTGCAATAGGAGCAGATGGGAATGATCGCTCTTAGACTCTTCACCTCATTGAGTGTTTTCTTAAGATCGGCAATCAACTGGGCTCTCTCATTGGAAACCTTCTCCAGTTCAATCATTTTATTATCGAGTGTGATGAGAGTATCTCTGAAGACTGCCATGCCTCTTGCCATATTTCCAATTTCATTTTTGGAAGTAAGCTGCGGAATTGTAACATCTGTATTCCCCTTTCCCAGTAATACAATATTATCTGTCAGCCTTACCAATGGATTAAGAATACGGTTAATGAGTAAGAACAAAACAAAGAGGAATAAAAGTAAGGATGCAGAAAGGAATACAACATGATTGAAAATTGCCTTTCTGCTTTCTTCCAGTCTAAGGATGGTATACTCCCTGTCCTGTCGGACTAGGGTTTCCATAAAACTACCTATAGAGTTGATGAACCTTTCTCCATACCCCAAATATTCCTGCGATGTGTAAGGATAGGGCCCTCCCGCAATTGCGTGAGGATAAAGAAGGTCTCTGTGCTTCACATATTCATCATAGTAGGATTCCCTGAGTTCCATTAGTGATGAGTAGACAGGACTTCCTTTAAGAGGTCCGCTCAAAAAATTCAAATCCTTAAAGATTTCATCGTTGATGATAATATGCTTACTGATTTTAGCAGAGAATTTATCTTTCAGAGGTTTACCGGACACCATGGTGGCAGTCAGAATTGAGATTTCCGGTCCTGCAATATTTCTGAGAGCCATGGCTTTATGTTTAAGGGATGAATACCGGCTTATCAACCCATCTGAATTACTGATATCCTGGGAGACAAGGATGAGTAAAGACTCAATGCTCTCAATATATTCTGTCATTTTGGCAAACCAGATTTCAGACAGCTGAGGATTCCTAGATTCCATTGGTAGAGTAAATTCTTGTGAGCTTAGGTCTCTTAAAATTGCAATTTCGGCTCTTATTTGTTCAATCCTGTCCCTGCTAAGATTTAATTCCGTCTCAGTTTCGGCAGAAAGCTTTGACAGGGCTGATAAGAGAGCTGCATCACCATCCCGCCGTCTCTCAATGACAAATGTTTTGTTAAATTCCATTCCTTCGGAATGACCGGCATCGTTGAGCAGAACATTAACACGGCCCCTTTCAAAACCATAATTGGTAACAGCCGTAAACAAATCATCGCTGACATCATTCATCAGATATATATATTTGGATAATTTATAGTCATTCACAGAGCGCGACATGATGAGAACAGAACTGATTAAGCGCAAAATGATTCCCAAGGCTATGATAAGAATAAGAATGATCCGGATATTCATATTGTTCAGGTGGATTTTTTTTAAAAGACTCATAAACATCTTGTTCCCCTGTTAACAAGAAGGAATGTGATTCTAACAGAATGAAACCAATTTGCTTCTATGATGATTTCTTTTGCATCTGGCACAATTTCTTTTTGTTTTATTTTTTAAATTATAATGTTTATTCTAAGCCCCGATATGGTATTTAGCAAATTATAAGAGAAGAAGACTTCCCCAGACCCTTAGTCATCAATAGGAATTCTGGAAGTTTGACTCATCATCTCTGGAAACCTTGGCCTGCAGGTCCGGATCGAGAGATTTGATCAACTCGGGCAGCTCCCCTACCGTACCGAATCGTTTGTCCCGGATGATAATCGCTCCCAAAACACCATTGATTGAGAGAAGCCGGTTCAGGGCCGGTTCAATATCTCCGTCTTCCTTTACCAGATTGCCGCCCAGAGTCGCCGCCGCATCAGCCAGAGCACCCTCTTTTGCAAACACCGTGACCAGATCACAGTCACCGAAGCTGAGGGAATGCCCCATACGGCCTGAGGAGGTGCAAACCGCCAAGGGTGTCTGTTCGGGAAGGATCTTTAACGCCAGATTCTGAAAAGGAGACAGAGGGCCCGCATAGAGTCCCAAAACCAATGGTGTCACACTTTCAAGATAAATATCACCTCCGTTTTCCACAAGGGACTCGGGAGAACCTGCCTCCCGGGAGGCTTCCACGGCCAGCTGGGCCATGGTTCCGGCCACTGAGGCCATGGGTCCCAGTCCAGTGAGACGGGAGGCCTGCTGCATCCGTTTAACCGTTTCCGGTAAAAGAGAATCTGCCAAAGCAAGATCGATGGGTTTTAGTGTTTTCTGAAATTCCGGATGGTCTTTGATAAAGGCTTCAAGATTCAAGCGCTCGGCCATGATGCGATTGGTCACAGCCTCCCAGGCATTGGTCCTGATATGAAAGTGAGCATCCTTAAAGTGGAACTCCCGAGATTCCCTTCTTTCAAAAGAAGTCAAAACAGGGATGAGACAGCCCCGAAGGGACAGACTTTGATGCAGCTGAGGCATTCAATGCACTCCTCTGTATTGAAGACGATCTCCATGGTTCTGCGATCGGGAATAGACAGGGCATTGGTTGGACAATGGGGGACACAACACCCGCACTGAGCGCATTTGTCCTTATCCCATATCAATCCCTTGTTGACCCCATCGATCCTGATTCCCAGGGAACGGATATACTCGGAACCCTGGAGGATATGTTCTTCTGTGCCTGTGACATCCAGCACCAGATAACCCTCATCTTCCGGTGTGACTCTGGCTCGGAATATATTGATAATCAGGTCATAGTCCTTCACCAGATGATAGACAATGGGCTTTTCTGTCTCGCATTCCGGAAAATAGAGCATGAGCTTTTTAGTCTGGATTTCATCACTCATAGCGAGGACTCCTTCAAGGGTTTCATAGATTGTTCCACTGGAAGCGGAGCAATGGGCTGAGTCAAAAGGAACCGTCCTGTCTTGATTTCATCCTGCAGGAGAGCCGCGATTTTTCTGGCTTTGCTGTAGGAAGACAAGCCCCCGGCCTCAATTTTTTGACCATCAAGGGAGATGCTCCCCGACTTGAGTTCTTCATAACTGACAGAACCCAGAACCCGTCCGTTTCTCTGGGGATAATCAGAGGCATAATCAATCACCTGAGCCATAATATCCCTGTCTCTTATAGTCGTTTGCAACAACATCTGCTCATCCAGAATGGGAATAGGGATTCCGACTCCCACAGAAAGGGAAATACCATATCCCTTGAGGCTCACCCCACGCACAAACTCGGGAAGCATTTTTTTCATATCCCCCGTGAGAGCCAGGGTTCCCGCACCTTCTGAGGGAACACCCAAAAGGCCTCTCTCACATGTAGGAGAATGCTGAGTTCCTTCGGAATAGACATGCCCCTGAGCTCCTGCCAGCCAAACTCTGGTCCCCACACCAATGGTCCTGTAGAAGGGATCATTCAGCAAAGGGGACAACTGCCCCGCAGAAGAATATCCACAGTTTTTCATATGAGGTTTGAGGTATCCCAGATAGGTATGGATGGGTTTATCAGAGGTATTTACCGCCACATTGTAGTTCTGATAGCAGTTGCGGGGATTCACCATAATACACTGGTTCAGGTCATTGATCGTAAGCGTTGTGCGCAGTTCTTTCAGAGGATATTCATCGGTCCCATAAGACAAGGCAAAGAGCTGAACTTCCTCACCGGCTACCAGCTTTTCCATGACATGCCCCCCGCCAAAACGGAAGTCTCCTGGATAATCCCTGTTGGCCGGGTCATTGGCCTGCAGCTGAGTGGCACCTAAAAAAAGATCCACCGCGGCTACGCCCGCATAGGCACTGACATCATCCAGCCAGGCTTCGGTAATCCGCATCTTGGGTTTACTATGACCGAGATTTATAAAACAGCCAGAGGAACACATGGGGCCGAAGGTCGCGGTGGTGACCACATCGACCTCTTTGGCAGCCTGCTCCAAACCTTTTTCATCTACATAATCGATGATCTCTTCCGCCGTAAGAACAACGGCCTTACCGGAAGAGATTTTTTCGTTGATTTGTTCAATGCTTTTCATGATAGTCAAGAGTATCCGGTTTGAAAAAAAAAAGCGATATCTTTATTTCAATTCATAACAAGCGGAACAAGATTGGGCTGCTCCTTATTCCCGGAACATTTCAACCACTTCTGCGGCGGTCTGAGAAGAGATCAAAACCCTCAAAAAGGCTGCTGATTGAGAGATCCGGGCTATCTCAGAGAGAACCTGTAAATGTTTTCCCGATTGCTCGGGAGGAGCAAGAACGAGGAAAAAGATCTTAGAAGGTTGGCCATCAACGGCGTCGAAATCAATTCCGGCTGGACTGATACCAACACCCAGAACAAGATCCTTAACGGCCTCTGTCTTGGCATGGGGAACGGCGATGCCTGCTCCCAATCCTGTACTCCCCTGATCCTCTCTCAGCAAGAGAGCCGTATAAATGGTTTCCACATCATTTATCTTTCCGGCATTTTCCAAATGCTCCAGCATTTCTCTTAAAACAACCTTCTTTGTAGTACCTGTAAGCGGGACTTTAACACAATCTTCTGTTATCAAATCAAGTATTGCCATGAGTTATTCCTTACACCAAAGATTCATACAAAGACCACACTCTGTCTTCATTTTTAACAATCATAACAGAACAGGACACACTGCGCATGGCCCGCTCCACTTCGTTATAGAACTCATCTCTACGACTCTGTATGCGTGAGAGTTCACCAATAAGTAGCAAATCAATATCGAGTTCTTCCACCTTATGCTTTATTTCTGTATTAATCGCCCCGCTTGACTTGATTGTCTGAATTGCCAGGCCTTTTTTCCGGGCCAGATCCTGGACGTGGTTTAAATACCTTTGAGCATCTTCTTCAAGATCACTCTTGTACTCTCTCTCTTCAGATTCAATGAATATGCGGGACCGGACCAAATCATTTAGAGCTCGTGTATTCACAACATAGAGAGCCGTGAGAGATGCTCCACAGCCTTTTGCAAGACAAACAGCATACTCCGCGGCAACGATTGACTCTTCGGTTCCGTCCAGATAGACCATCATTTTTTCAATAGGACCGGCCATGACTCACTTCCTTATACTTAAATGTTAGATCATTCCTTTCTGTTTTCAAGTCTTTGTTTCACCATTTTCATCAATATCAGCATATCCCGTTCATTTTCTTCCAAGCGCTCCTGAATAAAAGCCACGCTCTCGGTCAGTTCGGGAATGGCAATCTTATCCAGGGCGTTGACCTTCCTGATTGTCTTTCGAACCTCATTGGCCAAGCGGATGATCGAGATTTTAAGTTCGGCCAGCCTGCCCATCAATTCCAAGGCTTTCTTAAACTCCTGAAGGCTGGAATCGATCCAATAGCTCGTCCCCATGGGAGAATAATAGGGGCCATGTTCCACAAAAGAGGTATCTACCACGGGCAGAGAAACGCCCATAATTTTCCTTCTAGAAATATCCACCTTCGTTTCAATATTGACAGCACTGGAGATGGTGAGAACCTTCCTTTTACCGACTGCCAGGGCCGCGGCTTCCAGGGATTCATAGGCGACACTCAAGGCACGATCAACACGATCCTGGGAATCAACGGCCTGATCGACCAGGTTCAACAATTCTATGACCAGGATATTCCGTTTCTGATCCAGCAGCTCATATCCGAGACGAGCAAACTTGAGCTCACTCTTGAGGCTGAGTAAATTGGTCTTTGTAGGTGCTACATTCTGACGCATGCACAGCCTCTATTCATGATCCCTTCTATCGCTTATACGCCTATAATAGGTTTCAAGCTCCTCTTCGGTCACTCTGTGCAGTTCTTCCGAAGGAAGAAGACTCAAAGCCTCCCATCCCCGGTCCAGAGTCTCCTCAATGCTTCGGTTTTCATCCTTCCCCTGAGAGACAAAATTCTTTTCAAAATTCTCTCCGAACTCCATGTATTGATGATCCAAGGGAGTCAGCTCCTCCTCACCGATTACAGAGGCCAGGTTTCTAACGTCCTTCACATAGCTGTAGGCCGCAAACAGCTGACTGGCCAGATGGGGATGATCCTTTCTTGTCATGCCCTCACCAATCCCGTCTTTCATCAGACGGGACAGGGAGGGAAGACCGGCCACAGGCGGATAGATTCCTCGTCCGTTCATCTCCCGTTCAAAGACAATCTGCCCTTCGGTGATATACCCTGAAAGGTCCGGAATGGGATGGGAGATGTCATCATTGGGCATAGTCAATATGGGAACCTGAGTGATGGAGCCTTTAAAGCCCTTGAGCATTCCAGAACGTTCATATAATTCTGCAAGGTCAGAATACAGGTAACCCGGATAGCCTTTTCTCGAGGGGATTTCACCCCTTAGAGTGGAGATTTCCCTCAGGGACTCGCAGTAGTTGGACATATCGGTCATGATGACTAGCACGTGGAGTCCTTCATTGAAAGCCAGATGTTCCGCCAGTGTCAGGGCACTTCTGGGAGTGCTCAGCCGTTCAATGGAAGGGTCATCGGCCAGAGACAGAAAGAGAGCCACATTATCAAGGACTCCGGAGGCCTCAAAGGAGTCAATAAAATAGCGAGCTACATCGTGTTTGACTCCCATGGCGGCAAAGACAACCGCAAATTCACTGTCCTGTCCCTTGATTCTGGCCTGCCGGGCAATCTGGGCGGCGAGTACGTTATGAGGAAGACCATTCCCGGAAAAGATGGGAAGTTTTTGCCCCCTGATGAGGGTATTCATGCCATCAATAACAGAGATTCCCGTTTGAATAAAGTCCTTGGGATACTCCCGGGCGGTGGGATTAACGGGTTGACCGTTCACATCTAGTTGTTGGTCCCCCACCGGTTCCGAACCTCCGTCCACTGCTTTGCCAAGACCATTAAAAACCCGGCCCAGCATGGATTTTGTGACATTTAAGGTATGGGGCTTTCCCAGAAACCGCACCCGGGTCTGGGGCAGATTCATCCCGGAAGTTCCCGAAAAGACCTGAACAACCACCACATCCTCCGAGGTATCCAGAACTTGTCCCAGACGCAATGTCCCCGTCGAATCAATACATTCCACAAGTTCCCGGTATCCCACGGCATGGGTGTTCTTGATAAACAAAAGCGGTCCGTCCAGTTTATGGATTCCCACATATTCCCGGCCGGTTCTCAGCCGCTCCTGAAGCGGTACATTCCTATCAATCATATAAGGCCCCCAGCTGGTCGAGTCCCCGTTCAAGTTTTGCTTCAAGGCGGTCGAATTTTTCGAGGCTTTCATTTTCTATGGTAAATTTCATCTTAATCACATCCTGCAGGGCCTTCAAACGCTTCAGTTTAACGATGGTGACTCCCCTCTTTATGGCATCGCTGCCCCTGTGCCAGTAAAGGAGAATAAGAGAAAGCATGCGCATCTGTTTTTCCGCCGTAGAGTATCTATCGATCACATCAAATGCATTTTGCTGCAAAAAGGCATTTTTAAAGACAGAGCAGACCTCAATGACAAAGCGCTGGGTATCCGGCAGAGCATCGGGACCAACAAGTTTAACCACCTGAAGGAGGCGCACTTCTTTTTGCAGAAGCTCCATCATTTCACGCCGGTCATCAGCCCATTGAGGTCCAACCCGCTCTTCCCACCAGGGAATGATGTCATCCAGATATTCGCTGTAGCTTTCAAGCCAGGAAATGGCCGGATAATGACGTGCATTGGCAAGCTGGCGGTCCAGCCCCCAAAAGCAGCGGACAAATCTTTTTGTATGCTGTGTCACCGGTTCTGAAAAGTCACCACCCGGTGGTGAGACTGCCCCGATGATTGAAACCGAACCGATATCTCCTCCTAGGGTTTTCATATACCCTGCCCTTTCATAAAATTCGGCGATTCTTGTGGGCAAGTAGGCGGGGAACCCCTCTTCTGCGGGCATTTCTTCCATTCGCCCGGAGAGTTCTCTCAAGGCCTCTGCCCAACGGGAAGTGGAGTCTGCCATGATAGCCACATGATAGCCCTGGTCCCGGTAATACTCGGCAATTGTAACACCTGTATAAATACTGGCCTCCCTGGCAGACACGGGCATATTGGACGTATTGGCGATGAGAATAGTCCGGTTCATCAAGCTCTGTCCGGTTTTTGGGTCCACCAGCTTGGGGAACTCGGTGAGGACATCAGTCATCTCATTGCCCCTCTCCCCGCAGCCTATATACACAATGATATCGGCATCACACCATTTGGCGATGGCATGCTGTGTCATGGTTTTCCCTGTACCGAACCCTCCTGGGATGGCCACTGTCCCCCCTTTTGCCAGGGGAAAAAGAGTATCAATAATCCTTTGTCCGGTTATAAGCGGCAGAAGAAGGGGAAGCCTCTCGGCTATGGGTCTGGGTTTTCTGATAGACCATTTATGAAACATGGTCAGCTCTTTTTCCCCTGCATCGGTCATGATCCTGGCGATGACCGTATCCACCGTATAATTCCCCGGTTCTATGAGCCATTGAAGACGACCGGAATCTCCCGGAGGAATGAGGATTTTCTGTGTTATCCTTTCTGTTTCCTGAACAGTTCCCAAAGACATTCCCTCTTCTAACAGGCTGCCCTTGCTTAATTCAGCGGAAGGTTGAAAAGGCCAGAGCTTTTCTCTGTCAAGGGATGGAACACTGATACCGCGCTTGATGTATTCTTTTGAGACCTTGTAAATGGCTTCCAGAGGCCGTTGGATTCCATCATAAATGGTCCCGATAAGTCCCGGTCCTAGTTCTGCACTCAAGGGTAGTCCCGATCCGTAAATATTGTCTCCCGGCGCCAGTCCGGTTGTGTCTTCATACACCTGAATAACGGCATTAGATCCAATGAGCTTACTGACTTCACCGACGATCCGTGCCTCTCCGACATAGACCATTTCAAGCATGATGGCGTCACTGATGCCCTTCGCTTCAATGACAGGCCCATTGACCCGTTTCACTGTACCAATAATCCTTTCAGTCATTTGTCTTCCTATTCCTGCAGAAATTCACGGGCGATCATTCCCCGGATTTGTCGATCATATCTTTGAAGCCTGGCCTCTAGACGATTATCATAAATAAGCCGACCGGTCTGATCTTTTAATATGACGCCGCAGTCATCGCTGTGTTTAAAAGAATGCTCATCAGGCTCATCAAAAGGAGCACATGAGAGAGTGACTTTTTTCCCGATCTGATCTTCCACAACCTGTTCGGCCTTCTTCAACAGCGTTGACGTCAGAAGAGAGAGAGTCCCCGGGGAAGCATGAATAACCACAGACTGTGAACCAAGGCCGATGGCAGCTTCGGAGATCCACCCGACAAGGAGATCTGCATACGCTGGAGACTCCGAATGTTCCCGGAATCGCTGCCGTACTTCCTTGAGAATCTGAGCATACAGACGTTCTTCTCTTTTAAAGTTTATCCTCCGCAGCTCCACAGACCGGGTGGATTCGGCGGCCTTGAGGATCTGCTGAGCCTGCTTCTTTCCTTTCAACTTTGATTCTTCTATGAGGCGGCTTTCGAGCATCTTTGCCGAAGCCAGTTTTTGTTCCTGATTTTTTAGGGCTTCATTTTTAAGCTGTTCTGATTCAATGCGGGCCTCTGAGCTGATGCCGCTTAATAATTCGGGTAAGGTATCATTCATATTTTAATTCCAATGGCAGCATTCACCATTTCCCTCAATCCGGGTTTTCCTTCCATCCTGCCATTCCTGTCTGGAATTTCGACGATGAGAGGAAACTGCATGGTAAACATATACTGATCAACCTGATGGCGTATGAGATCTGCAATGGCTTCGCTGATTATGATGATACCGATGTCTCTGTCTTCCAAAGCCTCTGAAAAAGCCAGGGCCGCTTCATTTTCATTTGTAGCAGTCCTGCCTCTTACGCCAACCATTTCAAAACCGAGAACAGTATCTTCATCTCCAATGATATAGTACTTCATGAGTATTCCTGGCTCTTAAACTTTTCCCAGGATCATCAAGGCCGTAATAAACCCAAAAACAACAAGTCCTTCTGCCAGGGCTATAAAAATAAGGGCCTGACCCGCAATTTCCGGTTTCTCGCCGATGGCTCCCATGGCTGCGGCTCCCACATTACTGATGGCGATTCCCGCTCCAATAGCTCCCATGCCGAAAGCGATAGCCGCGGCAATCAGCCCGAATTTCTGCACATCGGGAGAGACGGTAACAACCGTTGTGCTCTCTCCAGACTGAGCAAAGACACCACTGACTGAAAGCAAAAACAGAATGCCCATGATAACCAGCATAAACATCATTCTCATTGAAACCTGTTGTTTGAACTTCTTCTTTACATCCATTGAATATCCTCCTAGAAACGTTTGTTAATGGTGACAGGACTATAGGCCCTGCCGGAACCTGTAAAATACTTTGAAAAGAATTCATAATAATTAAGACGCAGCGATTGGATACCTGCGGAAAGTCCCTCAAGAGCAATGACAAGAACATTCCCCACAAAGAGGATCAGATAGGACCAGAGGGAGTATTCCCCTCCAGCACCGCCTGCCATCTGCGCCATTTGAAAAAAAGCGATCATCAGACTGACATGGGCAATACCGAGCCCGGCCACCCTCATAAAGGAGAGCGTGTTTGCCAGATAGCCTGAAAAGACCTCCAAAAGCTCAACAATCCATTCCATCAGCATGTTGAGTAAAAATGAGAGAGATATTTTATCTGTCTCTACCCCGGACTTCTTTGATAGGATCAAGAAAACAGGCTCCTTAAAGAGCAGTATCAGAGCCGGGATTCCAAAACCAGCGAGAAGGACAGCCTGACCGGGAAGGGTCTTATACTGATGTTCTGCAAAGTAAAAACCTGTGTATATACCGGTAGAATACATCCAGCCGCCCAACAGTCCCGCCTTATCAAAGACGAGCTTCATCCAATTCTTCTTTCTAAGAAGGTTGACCCAGTTTAAAATAAGACCTGTCCCTAAAACGGCAATACCAAAATAGATTGTGATCAGAAGGATGTCGTAAATGCTTTTGATACCTGGATTTTCACTGGAATGACCCGCAATGATGGCGTGATAATTAAACCACAAAGGAGGAAAGAGGGGATGCCCAAAATAGGAGCCAAAAAGAACACCAGTCACAATGGCCGACAAACCGCAGTATAGGATAAGGCTGGACAGCTTGAGAGAAGACTCTCTTGATTTCTTGAAGACAAATTTACCAATGAATCCAAGGATGACCAGGACCAGGCCATGGCCGGCATCTCCAAACATGAGACCGAACATCATCAGATAAAAAACAGCGACAAAGGGCGTTGGGTCTATTGTTCCGTATTCGGGGAGTGAAAAATTTTCCACAAGCATCTCAAAAGGCTTCAAGAATCCGGGGTTCTTCAACTGAACCGGGACGGCTACCCGCCCTTTTGTGTCTTCTGTTATGTCCACAGGATCATGCCATTCCAAAAAACATCGCTCCCCTGCAGCCTTGTATAACCCGGACTCCAATGATGATTTCAGCTCTGAGGGAAGCCATCCAGAAAACAGCATTGTACGGTCTGTCGCCGAAAAATAGGATTGAATACGGTAAAACAGTTCATTCACCGTCAACAGGGACCAATTCGACTGAAACCACTCCCGCCTGTCATCAATAAAAGTTTCATACTGGCGCCCTAAAGAGGCTTGCTGCTCTTTCAGGAGAGCTATCTGATTCTGCATATCCTTGAGCGCTTCTTCCTTGATATTCTGTTGGGAATTTGAGGCTATGGGAATTTCACTATCCATCCAGGCGGCGGCATCAAGAAGATATTGGACCTGTTTCCCGTCTTTTCTCAAAGAAATAACCAGCATGGAGGTCCGGTCCTGCTGCGTCCCAGTAATGAGAGAAACAGAGGGATAGGCCTTCAGTTTTTGCTCAAATGTAGAAACAGCATCGCTACGCATGGTACCGGTTTTTATTGTAAGAAAAGAGTATTCCGATGATTTACGGAGTCCCTGGGCACTGATGGACTCACTGCTCCCATAGAGGGATAGCTGACGGATCATATCTTCATACTTATGGATTTCCTGCTGAACAGTCCTCTGTTGTTCTCTGATTTTCTGGGAAGCCGTTGCAATCTCACCCAGTTTCTTTTCAATGTCATCCAGATTAAGGGGTTTGAGGTCATCTATGGATGCAGAGGAGTCTTTCCTGAATCCCGCTCTACCGGCTCCCATGATCATTTCGATTCGTCTCCGATTTTCAGTAATCCTGGCTGTTGAAACAGCGACTTGGACCGACTTCAAACGTGAATCTGATCCTCCACTCAACTCACTGACCCTGACAAAATCGAGAACCCCCTGTTTGAGCAGTTCTTTCGTGACAGCATCCGCATCTTTTTTGAGTACAACCGCAGTTAAATAGGTCATATTGGAAGTAAACATCATAATCCGCTTTTCATCCTGTCTTCCGGCAGCCCATAATTTATACCATTGAGTATGGAAACAAGCCGGTGAATATCATGTTTTTTTATAATGAAATAACTCATCATAATTCCGATTGAAAAAGGATCTCCCAAAAGAAGTTTTTTCACCTCTCTTTTCAGAATTTCCTCAAGGATGGACTCCATCAGCTCCATCCGCTTGTATATATCAGTCTGGGACTGATTTGTAAGGGCAGAAACTCCCTCATACCCGGCACCGAGCAGTGCAGGAAGCAATTCAGAATCATTTGAGCTGGTATAAAGGTTCAATAGAGTGTCCGGTTTGAGTCTGTGCCCCCCGGAAATAATATAATTTTGCATCTGCTGGGGAGTAAAATGATAAAAGAGCTTGAATCGGATCAAGCGTGTCATGTTTTCAAGGTCTATTTCCACCCCCACAAGCCTCATAACAATAGAACTATCACGGTCTGTTAGAGTTCTGCACTGGTCGATCAGGTTTTCATAAAACAGCATATCCAGATCTGACTCAAGAGAAAACAAAGACTGAGAATTTCTGATTTCATCAATATTTTTTTTTATGATTTTGAGAAATGGCGTGTTTTTCAAAGAGTCAAAAAGGCTTAAATCTTCACCGGAGGCGATGACGGCATCCTTATCGTAGGGTATTAGAAGAGCTTCCCTGAGGATATACCCCGTAGAGGTGGAAATATCCCGATTCCTAATCCATCGGTCAAACCAAAGCCTCATGATATTTTTAAAGTTTTCAACCTCGTATTGCATCACAAGAGCATTTACAAATTCCTGCAAATCCCTATCTACTAAATGGTGGATCTCCCGGTATAGGTTTATTTCCGATCTCATCAGCTCCAATTCACTCATTTTCAAATCGCCTGTCTGAGAATAAACGGCTTCGACCTGGGCAAAAGAGGTTTCCTTGAGGAGGAGCATGGCTTCACCAATATTCTGACTCTTCATGAGTCCGTCAAAGAAATCTTCTCCCAGAACAAGACTCAATCTGGTTTTTAACTTGGCATTGATAAAAGCATAGCGTTTTATGGGACGGGGCATAATCATTCTTCCCGCAGATATTCGGGGGTGGAGATATAATCGACAATCCCATTGACGACGTCTGATATTCTTTGATTTTTTTCAATAAAATAATTTTTGTCATCCAGTTCTGCATCGGCTAGAAATTTTTTATGATCATCTTCCACTTGACGGCGTGTCTCTTCAATGATGTTTTGAAGGACCTTGGAAGCCTGCTCTTTGGCCCGCCTATTAATCTCTTCAATTTCTTTGTCCGACGCCTGCTGAAGTGACTGTATCTCGGCTCTGGTATCGTCAAGAAGTTTTCTAGCCTGAGCCTCGGTTTCAAACACCTGGTTCACAATTTCATTCATAATGATTCACCTGCCTAACCCACACCTCATACTAATTGCTTGAAGCCCGGAAGGCAAATATTTTTTTATTAAAAGATGAAAATTTATCGATTTATTTTTGAGGGAAGAGTTCATTCATTACTGAAAGAATTCCTTATAAATCAGAAGACTTTTTACACTGACTATATACATATACTGTATATATTTAAAAAATACTTTCAAAAATATTTTTAGTCCAAAATTGGACAGTTATAGGTAAACAAAATTTTAGTAAACCTAAAGAATCCGTACTAAATTTGGATTATTTTATGTTGTTATCCATAAAAATTCATGTTACAAATCTTCAACGCCGAGCCGAAATCCCTAAACCGACCCAGAGCGACAAGGGACCAAAGCCGTTTGGGTTTGTCTGGAAACTGACGAGCCTCCCATTGTGGAAAGGCGGAGAACATCATCGTACCTTCAGGATCACTCAAAGATTCATTCAATTGAAGATTGGGAGACCCTTGAAATTGATCTCTCCTGCCTTCAATACCCTTCAGTTTTGTATATTTGGTGCCTGTCAGCAGTGCAGCAAGAAACAAAACGAAGCAACTTATTGGAGATATTTATGTCAACTAAATGGAAAATGCCTGCTCTTCTGCTGGCTCTATGTTTCACCCTGACTGCTGGACTGAGCGCCGAAGGTCAGTACGAAGAATCAACCCACATCAAACTGGCAACAACAACCAGTACGGAAAACACCGGCCTCCTGGCTGAACTTCTTCCTGCATTCAAGGAAAAGACCAATATTCAGGTAGATGTTATCGCCGTTGGAACAGGCAAGGCTATAGCCCACGGAGAAAATGGTGACGTGGATGTCATTCTTGTCCATGCCCGCAGTAAGGAAGACGCCTTTGTTGAAGCCGGTTACGGTGTGAATCGAAGGGATGTAATGCATAACGACTTTGTTATACTGGGACCCGATTCTGATCCTGCAGGGATCAAAGGCATGACCAGTGCTGCCGAAGCCCTCAGTGCCATTGCAGCGGCTCAACAGGACTTTTTATCCAGAGGAGACGATTCAGGAACTCATACCAAGGAGCTCAGTCTCTGGAATACAGCAGGTATGACCCCCTCCGGAACCTGGTATAAGGAAACCGGACAGGGCATGGGATCTGTACTAACAATGACCAATGAGATTCAGGGATATACCCTGACCGACAGAGGCACCTGGCTGGCAATGAAGGACAACCTGGATTTATCAGTCCTGGTAGAGGGAGACCCCGTCCTTTTTAACCCCTACGGTGTGATTGCCGTAAACCCTGACCTTCATGAACATGTAGACTACGAAGGTGCCATGTCCTTCATCACCTTCCTCACAGGACCCGAAGGCCAGTCCATTATCAGAGAATTTAAGAAGAATGGTGAACCCCTCTTCTATGCGGACGCTTTAAAATAAATGTCTGCCCTGGGAGAAGCGGTCAAACTGATATTATCGGGAGACAGTGAATTGTTTTCCATCTGCCTCAGATCTTTGCGTTTTTCGGCTTCTTCCATCGCATTAGCTTCTGTTATTGGGATTCCTCTGGGATTTCTTCTCAAACTGAAGTCTTTTCCCGGACGGAAGCTGATCCTTGTGATCGTCAACAGCCTGATGGCTCTGCCCACAGTGGTTGTTGGCCTGCTCATCTACTCTCTTATCAGCCGATCCGGCCCCTTTGGATCTATGGGTATGCTTTTTACACCCGCTGCGATCATACTGGGTCAGGTGATTTTGGTTCTGCCCATTGTGACCTCCATGGTTTATGGAAGTGTCTCAAATATGGACCCCCGCCTGCCAGAGACTCTCCAGACTCTTGGAGCCAATGGCATTCACTACACCTCCATGATGGTCAGCGAAATGAAGGGTCCCATCCTTTCGGCGGTGCTCGCCGGTTTCGGCAGAGCCATTGGAGAGGTAGGAGTGTCCATGATGCTCGGCGGCAATATCCGCTGGTACACCAGGACAATCACAACCACCATATCCCTACAAACAAGCAAAGGGGAATTTGAACTGGGGCTGGCTTTGGGAATAATTCTCATGATCATCGCCTTTACCCTGAATTTCCTCATCCATCTGGCAGTTCGCAATGAATAAGATCCTCTATAACATCAAAAACTTGGAATATTCCTATCCTCAAACAGCAGGAAGTCAGAAAAAAGCTCTGGACATTCCAGAACTGACAATCAGTAAAGGATTGGTTACCACCATCAGAGGCCATAACGGGTCGGGTAAGACGACTCTTCTCAAAATTTTGGCGGGCCTTATGAAGCCTCAAAAGGGTGAGATCATTCATGATGAAGGGTTGAGAGCTGTGCTGGTACAGCAGGAACCCTATCTCTTTCATAGTTCTGTCCATCAGAACCTGATGAGTCCACTACGATTTTTAAACATTCAAACAGAGAATGGAGAAGATCTTGTCAGGGAAAAACTGGCCCTCGTCGGTCTGGAGGGTTTTGAAAAACGAAAAGCCCGAAACCTATCGGGAGGAGAGATGAAACGGGTGGCCATAGCCAGGGCTCTGATGGCTTCTCCCGATGTGCTGCTCCTGGACGAACCCGATGGTAACATCGATAGTAAGACGTCGGGGGAGCTGGAAAAATTGATTCTCTCCCTGAAAGAAGAAGGCATCACCATCATTTTATGCTCTCATCACAAAGGTTTTGCCTACAGGACTTCAGATGTTCTTATCGATATGTATCAGGGTTCTCCCGTCTGTCATGATGAAAATATCTTCAAGGGAGAATACAGCTTTCAAGATGGTTTGCATTCCGACTTCAAAACCGGAGACTTCTGCTTCCGCTGTCCTTCCCATGAGGGAAACTACACAACCCTGGTAATCCCCCCGAGAGCATCTCCCTGACCAGAGAATCGAATGAAAACGATACGAGTAATCAGATCAAAGGAACACTGGTATCCATGGTTCCCTACAAGGAAGGATGGTTTACTCTAACCCTGGATTCCGGGATAACCCTGAAGGCAAGAACTAGCAGTACGGCCTTGACCTTGCTAAACTTGAATGTCGGTGATGAAGTGAATATTCTGTTCAATCCATCCTCTTTGAAATTATACTAATATCCCTTATTTAAGGATGAAATAAATGCTGAGTATAAAAGACATATTTTCTATTTTGGACTCTCAAAGTGTACGGATACAGAAGAAGGTTCTCCCCTTGAGTGATTCTCTGGGTGGATTTCTTTGCGAACCAGTGGTATCCACCATAGATTCTCCACCATTTGACAAGGCAGCCATGGATGGTTGGGCGATTTGCACCGGTGATGAAAAGGGTCCCTGGGTTGTGACAGAAACAGTAGCTGCAGGGGATGTAGCTAGACAGCCACTGAAACCCGGATTTTGCACGGCCATTATGACAGGAGCGAAGATCCCAGAGGAATGCGGCAAAATCATCCGCATAGAATATACCCGGCGTGAACACAACAAGATTTTCCTGGTAGAACAGGAACCCCTTGGAAATATTATTTTCAAGGGCGAGAACCATAAGACCGGTGAAAAAATACTCTCCCCCCGGCGGATATCTCCGGCGGATTTAGGAATTATGGCCTCCCTGGGACTGAAAGAGGTTCTAGTCTCCCTCCCGCCCCGCATTGGAATTGTCACCACAGGTTCAGAACTCAAAGAACCAGGAGAAATCCTCGAGGATGGGGAGATTTTCAACAGCAATGGCCCGCAACTCATGGCTCAGGCAAAGGAAGCAGGCTGCCCGGCCCGCTACTATGGCATCATTCCCGACGACGAGCAGAGTCTGTTCAAAACCATTGAGAAAGCAGTATCCGAAAATGATATCCTTATTTTATCCGGTGGGGTCTCCATGGGTGAATTTGATTTTGTACCGGGGACACTTGAAAAATTGGGCGTTAAAAAGAGTTTTCATAAAGCGGCGATCAAGCCTGGAAAACCCCTCTGGTTCGGCCGCAATGAGTCATGCTTTGTCTTTGGTCTGCCGGGAAATCCAGTGTCGACGTACATCCTCTTCGAGGTCTTCGTAAAACACCTGATTTACAAATTTTGCGGACTGGAATACAAACCGGAGATCTTGAGAGGCATCCTGGGGAAAACCATCAAGCGTAAAAACTGGGACCGTTCGGAATTCCTTCCTGTCCAATTCAGAGATGAAAAGATCTACCCCTTAGACTATCGCGGATCATCTCACCTCAATGCCATGGGTGATGCGGTGGGACTGATAATCGTGAATCAGGGAATTGAAGAAGTCAAGGAAGGGTCAATCGTTCATGCTAGATTCCTATAAAAGAGACATCACCTATCTGCGCATATCCGTGACAGACCGCTGCAATCTACGCTGCCTCTACTGCATGCCCGAAGTGGGGATTGAAAAAAAAGACCACCAGGATTGTATGAGCTTTGAAGAAATCGCAGCCGTTGCCCGTGAAGCGGTCTCTCTGGGAATCACCAAGATCCGTCTCACAGGGGGAGAACCCCTTGTCCGAAAGGGGATCATTCAGCTGGTATCCATGCTATCGGAAATAGAAGGACTCAAACTGCTGGGCATGACAACAAATGGTCATTTTCTGGAACAGTATGCCCCGGACCTGAAGAAGGCGGGACTGTCCAGCCTTAATATATCACTGGATACACTGGACCCCCATCGTTATGCTCATTTGACTCGGGGAGGAGATATTTCCAGAGTCATCAAGGGTATCGAGGCGGCCCTCGCTGTTGGTTTCCCCGTTAAGCTGAATATGGTTATCTCATCAGAGACCACTCAAACCGAAATGGATCAAATGAAGGCCTACTGCTCAGAAAAAGGCATTGAATTGCAGAAAATCAGAGAGTACTCCCTGAAGGAAGATAAGTTTCAAAACGAAGAAATCATCTACCAACGTCCTCCTCCCTGCGAACAGTGCAACCGGATAAGATTACTATCCAGCGGACGGATCAAACCCTGCCTCCACTCAGATCAGGAAATAGTCCTAAACGCAAACAACATCAGGTCTTCTCTTGTAGAAGCCATACAAAATAAACCCCGCTGCGGTAGCAGCTGTTCCACCAGAAACATGGTGGAGATTGGAGGATAACAAATGAAACTCTCCCATATTGATGACAATGGTCAGGCCAGAATGGTCGATGTTTCTGCCAAGCCTGTCATTCACAGAACCGCGACGGCAACAGCTAAGATATTTTGTGCCCCCGAGACAATGGCCCTCATTCAGGACAATCAGATACAAAAAGGCGATGTCCTGACAACGGCCAACATTGCCGGCGTCATCGCTGCCAAACAGACGTCGTCCCTCATTCCTTTGTGTCATAATATTTCCATGGATCAGGTCGTTTTAGAACTACAAATAGAAGAAGATGGGGTCAGGATAACTGCCAAAACGGTTTGTACCGATAAAACGGGAATCGAAATGGAAGCCCTCACAGCAGTATCTGTAGCGGCACTCACTGTTTACGACATGTGCAAGGCCGTAGACAAGAAGATGATGATTGGAGACATACAGCTCCTTGAAAAGACGAAATCTCACAGATAATAACGCCAAATGGTTAGGATGACTGCTCTGCAAGCTCGAAGGAATCAATATGAATACTGAAAAACACTTTAAAATACTCTCTCTGAATATCTCTGAAAAGAAGGGAGAACAGAAGCATCCGGTGGAAAGCATGGAGCTGAAGGTGGACCACGGGATTGTGGGTGACGCCCACGCCGGGAACTGGCACAGACAAATTTCCATGTTGGCCAATGAAGATGTTCAGACCATGCAGGGAAAGGGTATTGAACTTGGATTTGGAGATTTTGCCGAAAATTTAACCACCGAAGGCATAGACCTGAGTCTGCTCCCCATAGGCACTCGCCTGCAATTGGGAGAGTGTGAGGTAGAAGTAACACAGATAGGCAAGGAGTGCCATCACGGATGCGCCGTCTTTCAAATAGTAGGAGACTGTGTGATGCCCCGCAAGGGAATCTTTGTCAAAGTTCTCAAGGGAGGAATGATCAACCGTGACAGTGACTGTTATTACCGCTAGTGATAGGGCCAGCCGTGGTGAGTACGAAGACCTCTCGGGAGCCGTCATAGAATCGATCCTCCTGGAAGCCTACCCGGAATGTCGGATAAACAGAGTCATCGTTCCTGATGAGGCCGTGGCCATCCGCAAGGCACTGGATGAGAATCTGGGAGATGATTATATCCTCACCACGGGTGGTACCGGCATATCCCCCCGGGATGTGACTCCCGATGTTAGCCGTGAGTTTTGTGATTCAGAACTACCGGGAATCGCCGAAATTCTCCGTTTTGAATCCTACAAGGAGACCCCTCAAGCCATGCTTTCCAGAGGGTATGCGGGTCTTAAAAATCAGACGATTGTCGTGAATTTCCCCGGCTCAGTCAAAGCCGTCAGGCTCTGTACCAGAGTCCTTATCCCGATCATGGATCACAGTGGAAAAATGTTCAGGGGAGAAGGTCATTGAATAAATTGGAAGGGATGAAGCTTCTGTCTTCTTGGTGGATAGACTGTCTAAAATACATGACCCCTTCAGAAATATTCATAATTTAGGAATATATCCTATGACAGATGAAGATTTCGGGTATAATTTTCACGGGAATCTAAATCTATAACACATCAGGAGGCCTCCCATGGCAACCGTATCCGGTATCTATATAAAAAAAAGCAAACAGGAACAAAGAGAAGAAATTCAAGAAGGTTTTTTCAAGGCCGATTTTGGTCTGGAAGGGGATGTCAATTCGGGTCCAGGCCCTAGACAGGTTTGCCTCCTTCGCAGAGAAGACAGAATTGAAGTGGATGGCGACAGCCGAAACGGCCTCTGCTTCAGCCGCTTTAATGAGACCCTGCAGATAGAGGGATTAAATCTTGAAGACTTGAAAAAAGATGCAAAAATTCGTGTCGGCCATGCCCTTTTAAGGGTAGCCTCCTGCGGTAAAAAATGCTGGCCGGACTGCGAAATTGTCAAGAGCAAATCATCCTGTTCCCTGACAAAAACGGCTCGTTTTATGACTGTTCAGGAATCTGGAATCATCAAAAAGGACGACTCAGTAACTCTCCTCTAAGACCTTCAGAATCTCTTCATATCCCAGATCGACCGGATTATAAACGATGGATGCATCCCCCATGGTGGTCAGAGCAATCCGAGGGAACTGCTCTTTTGAAACAAGGGGGACTCCCTCCCTGTTCAGGAGATGACTGAATCGTTCCGGATGACGACCTCCTGTTTTTTCCCGGAGGATATGATTCATGGTTCTGATAATCTGAATCGTCATCTCCGCCCTATCCTCCGCCGCTGTATTTTCGAGGATATCAGGATCTGCCAATGCTCCCAGGAGATCCGAGAGAAGTGGTTCTATAGGCGTAAAATTATATTCCAGAGCATAGGGCAACAGGATAGACATACAGCTTCCGTGGGGAACATGACACAAAGCCCCCACGGAGTGGCCAATGGAATGAACCATCCCCACCATGGAGTTGGAAAAGGCCTGCCCTGCCAAGGATGATGCAATGGCCAGCTGCAGCCTGTGTTCCCGATTCTGAGGATCATCCACCCCGGGGATAAGATGATCCCGGATCAACTCAATGGCGGTCCAGGCCATTTGATCACTCAGAGGATTTTTCCCAAGACAGGTAAAGGCTTCCACCGCATGGGACAGGGCATCCATACCAGTAATGGATGTCAGAAAAGAAGGTAAGGAGGTCGTGAGCCGGCTATCCAGAATGGCGAAATCCGGCTGCAGATTGGTAGAAACATAGAGGATTTTCCGCTCCAGCACATCATCGGCTATGACAGCCACTTTTGTTACTTCCGAACCTGTCCCGGAAGTGGTTGGTATGGTAAAAAACGGAGTCTCTAAACGGGGAATCCGGCCGGATCCGGCCCATTCACTCAAGTCGTCTGCTCCCAGGGACACATTCAGGTACACCCCCTTCCCCGTATCTAAAACCGACCCTCCCCCCAATGCAATAAGGCCATCTCTGTTCTGCCGGGTATGCAAGGAAGAGATATCATTGACCACACGGGAACTGGAATCGGCGGGAATGTCATCGAACAACTCATATTCGATGGAACCCAGAACCTCGATGACCATGTTCAAAAGACCGGCAGCAACGATCCCCTTATCTGTGAGAATCAGCGGCCGGAACACTCCTCTATCCCGGAGGATACGGGGAAGATTTTCCAGGGATTCATGACCGCTGTAGAGCCTGGTACGGCAGCTGTAGGAGAAGGCCCGAGGCAGATTCAAGGGACCTGGCATGCGGGCTACTCCAGATGTAACAGCCGAGGCGTAGGTTCTGAAAAAATTATCGACCACTGACCCTTCGCGAATAAAAAGGTGGTCTATGACCAGAAAATCAACTCCATAATCGGTAACAGCACTGTCCATTTCGGCTAAATGAGAGGGACTTAAGGGAATGATTGCCTTGGAACGGGGATCTGAGGCATATTTCATGACCAAATCCCTCCCGCCTGCGAGGATCAGAAAATCGGATTTTTCACTGGGAGACGCCGAGGTCAGCTCCAGAGACTGAACAAAACCGGGAGCCAATTGACGGGCGGCCCGGAGGGCCTTCTTCATGAGAGACACTTCTGTGAGAACAGTGGGACAGGCAACGTTCAGAAGAGCCAATTCGGAGGCAAGCTGTGCGATCATACCCCTGCCATACAGGATGGTTCCCGCCGGTTTAAAATATTTTTCATCTGTTTTATTCATTTGACTGGCACCCACTTCTTAACGGCTTTTTCGGCGATAAAACGGGGCAAAAGGAGAATTTCGACCTTATCCATAAAGCGGATAAACGTACAGGTATGGGGCAGTTCTCCCTCTACGCTCAAGCGCCCGTTTGCCTCGCTCTGACAGGTACTTTCCTGAAAGGAAAAGAGAAGCCAGGCAGCTTCTATACTTTTTAAACTGACTCTCATATCCACCCTTTCTGTTTTCCCCGACTTTTTAAGGCCCCTGCCTCTACGGCGGAATGTTACAGAGGGTCCGCAGGGCCAGACTCCTAAACTGAAGGAAAATCCTTCGGGGAAAGTGACGACCTCTTCTTGAACCGATTTTTTCCGGCAGGCAACAGCAGGAATGAACCAGCCCAGTACTGCCAGAACGATTCGGCAATACAATGTCTTAAAGAAGCGCCCCGAAGGGCGGACTGTTATGCTGCGGCTTTTCCCGCGGGAAGTATCCATAATTTTCTGAAGATCACCATCACTGGGTCCTCCCGTGGAATCATATCCACGTTTTCTATGGTACTGAGTCACCATTTTTTCAATAGGGACCACCGTATTCTTACCGGTATAGGCCGTTTCTTTTTCCTTTAGAAACCTGGCAGGCAGAGTATCATCAGCGGCCTTCAGCCCCATTTGAACATCCATCCAGCGTTCCAGTTTATTGATCCGCTCACCTGCCTTTAGGAATTGCCACTTATTCATCCTGATGCCGGTGATGGACCAGAAGAAACGACTTAGAAGACTCCAGTTCATGAGTGACATGGCTATTTTCGGCAGGGTGATGGTAGCGATTTTCAAAAGGAATCGAGGAAGATACTTGGGGATGACCGGTTCGGTGAGGATTCCGTAAATCGTGAACTGACAGAGCTGCAGAGAGTTGACCCCACTGTATATGTCTTCCATGAAAATAACCCAGTCTGCTTTTCCAAGTGTTGTATGGGGAGGCATATAGCCCATGAGCTGCTCCAGTCCAATCAGGTAAGACCCCAAATGACAACCGCCTTTGTTATGCACGGCATAGCTCAGCCCCTGCCCCCAGGCGGCTCTGGGATCATAGGCCGCAATCTCAATGCCTTTCACATGAATGGCAAATTCCTGGCCGCCGTACTGCTCACTCAGAATTTTAGACCCCTTGGCCAGTTCGGCCTCGGCTCCTTTCCCCGAGGCGATTTGGCGCAATACCGCCTCGATATTGTCGGTCCTGCCAAACTGGAGTTCCGTCTCTCTGAGTCCCTTTTCTCCTGCTTCCATGGCCCAGGCTATGGTCCCCCCAGCCGAAATGGTATCCATTCCCAGTTCATTCAGAACCTCATTCCACCGGCCAATAAGATCACTGTCAAAATTATGGATATTACTGCCGAACATTCCTGCTGTTTCATATTCGGGAATCTGCCTGAAGACACCATCGGGATAATGTCCCTTATGGCCGCAAAGGATGGAACAGTGACGGCAGGTGGAGTGGCGGGTTGTGTATTTTTCCGCCATAGCTTCTCCGCTGATTTGTTCTGTATCGGGATGAAAACGGTCTCTGAAGTTCCGAACGGGAGAAAACCCATGCTGAATGCCAGGCCGGGTATTGGCATTGGTTCCGTAGAGTCTCATTCTATGACTCATTTGATTCCGCAATATATATTTTTTGGCTTTGCGGACTGTGTCTGAAAACTGTTTCTGAAGAACCGGCTCATACTTGACTTCTTTGCCCCGGGCAACAATGGCCTTGAGATTCTTGGCTCCCATGACGGCCCCGATGCCACCCCGCCCGGCAAAACGATGTCCAGAACAAATGTTGGCATATAGAACCCGGTTTTCACCGGCGGGACCGATGACGGCGGCTCCCTCCTTGGGTGTCAGCTCCAATGACTCTTGAACTTCATGAGTCCCCTGACCCCACAGATGATGGGCCGGTTCGAATTGAACACCATCTTTGGCAATCCTCAGACAAAGTGGCCCCTCTGCCCTACCGGAAATAATGACACCGTCCCATCCGGCAGTTTTGCAGGCCTCTCCGAAGTATCCTCCGCAGGAGGACCCCACGATTAAACCGGTCTGAGGAGATTTTGTCAGCACTTCAAAACGCCCCGTACAAGACGCTCCGGATGAAAGCATGACTCCCATGGAAAAGATGATTATATTTTCGGGGCCGAAAGGATCGATTCCTGCCAACTCTTCTTTAGCAAACCGGTCATAAAAGATTTTAAGAGCCAGCCCCTTCCCTCCCAGATAAGATGTCAGATCTTCTGTGGTCACCGTATAAACAGACCAGGTTTCCGTGGTTAGATCAATGTCCAGGTAACGGTTGGATGTCCCCTTAATGACTCGCATGGGGAACCTCCATGGTGATGGCAGCAAACTGACAATTATCGAAGCACCAGCCACAGGAGATACAAGTTTCTGGAGAAGCCAAAACCGCATAATTTTCTGTTAAAGGCAGTGTCTCATCCTTCATGGCCAAGGCACCCACAGGGCAGGCAACAACACAGTTTTCACAGGCATAGCAGCGCTCTTGGCTGATTTGCGGCTGGAGCCAATCGGCCCTCTTGAGCCTGAAAACAATGTCTCCCTGTTCCGTTCTCACCGCATTCTTGGGACAAACCCGTCCGCAGGAACCACAGTCAATGCAGAGCTTGCTGTCAATAATATGAATGGTTTTCATCTCTCCTGAAATTGCCTGAGTCGGACAAATCCTCTTACAGGCACCACAGCCAATACAACCGGATACAATATGGTGAGCCACATGAACCTCCTGTGTTTTTACTAAACTGAGGACCTGTTTATTCTAATATGGGAAATTCGGAAGCGCAATGTAAATAAAAAACAACCGTCCGTTGATCAGTCCAACGCGACAACTCTGAAAACCCTACCAGGGCAGCTTTGATTCCCTTCTGATCTGAATATGATCGACCATGCCTTGTCCCCGGTGGTTGAGAAGGAAGAGAATCCACTGGGCGATCTCGTCGGGCTGAATCAACTCTTCCTGGTTTATATCGGGTCTGACACGAGTAACCATATCGGTGGCGACTCCTCCGGGACTGATCACATGAACACGGAACCCCTGATCCTGAAGCTCCCGGGCCATGGACTTACTAAAGCCGATGAGAGCATGTTTACTGGCGCTGTAGGCAGACTGGAGAGGATAGCCCTGAGTGGACACCACGGATGCAATATTCACAATGGTCTTCAAAGAAGAACCGGTCATCAGAGGGAGCAGTTGCTGACTCAGAAAATAGGGACTCCTGGCATTGACCGTCATGATCCTGTCCCAATCCTCTGTAGTAGTGTCTCCCACCGGAGCAGACAGGGCCTGACCAGCATTGTTAATCAGCACATCCAGGATAGAGATGTGACGCTTGACCTCAGAGGCCAACTGAAAGACGGCATCTTGATTTGAAAAATCCGCAGTTAAACAGAGAGCATTCCCTCCTGCAGACCGGATAATAGAGGCGGTCTCCTCCAGAGAGGAACTGTTCCGGCCAGTGAGAAGAACAAAGGCTCCTTCCGAAGCCAGGGTGACCGCGACGAAACGCCCGATGCCCCGGGAAGCCCCGGTGATCAATATATTTTTTCCTGTAAGATCTTGCTTATCCATTATAGACTCCCTTTACATCAGTGGAATGGCGTAAATATAGACTCCGCCATAAAAAAAAGCACTTCCCGCCACAACAAACAGGTGCCAGACGGCATGATAATAGGGCATTTTTTTTGCGGCATAAAACAGGGTTCCGACCGTATAGGACAGTCCACCACCCAGAATCCAGGCACCCACCTGAGAAGGCAGAACCTGTTTAAGATCCTTAACATAAAACACGATCAGCCAGCCCATGAGCAGATAGATGATGGTATGAAGCGGTTTGACCTTGGACCAGAATACAAGTTTGAAGACTGTGCCCAGAACAACGATAGACCAGACAGTATACAAAAGAGGAAGTCCTCTCTCCGGAGGCAGAACCAGGCAGAAAGGGGTATAGGTTCCAGCGATGAGAATGTAAATATTCACATGGTCAAGAATCCTCAAAAACCTCTTAAGATTGGATGGTTTTACAAAGTGATAAACAGAGGATGAGGTGTAGGTCAGAATCATGGATATGCCGAATATAGCTGTACCGATTATGGCAGCTCTGTTCCCGGATGGGATGATCCGGAGCTGCAAGGCAACAAGACCGATCAGGGAGAGCAAGGCTCCCAAGGCATGCGTAATACCGTTCATCCGCTCTTCCTGAGGGGAATCATTTGAATGAAGAGTAATGTGAGTCTCAAGCCAAGTGGAAAAAAAAGACATAGGAATCCTCCGATACGTGCATTTTATAGAAAGGCGTCTGGGCTTGTACAGTATCGCAGGCATAGTGAAAATGTACTGAATTTGCAAAAGAGAGCCTTCTAGCAATGAGAAGGCCCTCTTTTAGTAATTATAGATCATGGCCACCAATCGTACCGCTCCCAAAAGGAGTAACAGGAGGCTCGTTTTAACCACTTTTTTCAGTTCTTTCTCCCGATGCTCTTTACTGATAGTCTCTTTCCAGGGGAAGCTGATGACTCCCAGACCGATCAGAAGTCCCCCTATCCCAAGAAAAAATGAGATGATCACAACCCACCGGCCACTGTCCATTTAAACTCCCAAAGATACTGTGTCCCTCCTTCTTCCCAAAGGAGTCCTGTCAAAAATTAATAAGAATTCATCCTTGTTGTTTGTCCATCCAGGATATCAACCAAGACGCTGTTCATTTCATCGTCTCTTGTATTGTCCTTCCAGATGTACTTAACAACACCTCCCGGTACAGTTTCGGCAATCCACCAGTCAGATTGAAGGTCTATGGGATGTTCCTTATCCGTGTCATCCTTCACTTCTGAAACCATATGTTCCGCCTTGAAAGTTCCAGCGGGTACGGTTATTTTTTCTTCGCCTTTGCTGACCTGTATGTATTCATAATTATTATAGCTCTCATACTCTTCCTCAGAAATATCCCCTTCAACTTCCTCGGGATACTCTTCATCAGAAAGAGTCATCTCTTCATCTTCTGCCATCTCATCCTCTACTTCGGGGATGTACTCCACAATTTCACCTGTTTCTGGATCTTTAAACCGAATCTTAAGAAATTCCGATTCTGCATTCACAAGATACTCATATACCATTGTGTCTTCTTGAGCCTCAACCTCCAGACGCCACCAGGAACTGTTGTCACCCAGATCCTTCAAAAAGACCCGTTCATATTCGGTACTGTTCAGACTTCCGTCATCTCCTTTAGTGGTATACCTCCAGCGGAGTCCCTGTCCCTCTGCAAAACCTGTTTCGTAACTGTATCCCCCATAGAATGCATATGAAAAATACAAAGCATAGAATTGGAGAGCCTGCATTTCCACTGCCAGATCATTCAATCCCAGAGAAGAAGCTATTGAATCCCCTAATTTATCGCCCAGTGAAAAATCACTTCCCTCAGGAAGAGTAAGGCAGGAACCGAACATTAACATCAGTATCAGCAGAAATGGTAGAACTATTTTTTTCATATGGGAACTCCTTTCAATGTAAAACTAAAACAACTGTTTTCTATTATAATTCAAAGGGCCACTTCTGTCTTTGCCGCAGTAAAGGATTTTAAAAAAATGAGGAGAAAAGAGCTGATTATCAAAGGTATGAGAAAGAGAATCAGGGCTGTAGAATATCCTATATGGTCAATTAGAAGCCCAAAGAGTGCAGGACTCAGGGAAGATGTAATGGTCATGGCGCCCATAAGAATCCCAAAGACTTCTCCCTTCCCCAAAGATTTCCCCATACGCCCAATCAGGAGATTCTGATTGATGATACATGCGGAAGCGAAACATCCGAAGAGGCTGACGGGAACAAAATAAAACCAACCTGGTAGCTCCATTGAGAAAAAGAGAAGGGAAGGAATGATTAAGATTGTTCCTGTAATCAGAATGATAAATGAGTTGAATTTATCCGAAATTCTGCCGGCGATAAGAGAACCGGCGAGCCCTCCAGCGAAATAAAAGGCCGTAACATATGAGGCGCGATCGCCTTGGTAGCCCAGGAAACTGACAAAGATTGTGGGAAGAAAATTAAGAACTGCCGTGACACTAAAGACACGAAAGATGACGCTGAGTAAGAGGATTGAGAATCCGAAGACACTGCCCCTGGTGGATTTAGCCCCTTTTTGCTCCTGGTCCTTTATTTTTTCAGGAATGGATGTTCCCAAGAGATATTGAAGACCAACAATCATAGCCGGTATCGCTGTGAGAACAAGGATTCCCCGCACTCCGATTTTATTCAATAAAAAACCATTGACGAGAAACATGAGTAAAATGGCTCCTGTTCCGAATCCTTCATAAAGACCCATGACCTGTCCCTTGTTGTTGGGATAGTGATCATCAATAACAGCATACATGACAGGATGGAATGTACTGACCCCGACGGCAGTGATGGAGATGAACACTAAAAAAAGGGTCAAAGAAGGGGCAAACCCGGAAGAAGCCAAACCCAGGGATGCCAAAATAAATCCATAGCCTAGGATTTTTTTTCTGGAAATCCTATCAGACAGTTTACCTACCACAAAAGAAAACAGTGCCAGAACCGCAAGGTACATCGTCAGGATTCCTCCTGCCTGAGAAAAATTCAATTCATATCTGACAAGAAGGGCAGGCAGAACTAAGGGAAGGATAAACCAGAAAAGATCGTTGGCACTGTGGCCCAAAAACTTTGCATTCATAGACATGGTGTATACCAATACACTTAAATAGTCAAAACACCCCAAAAAAATAATCTAATTTCGATACTCATAATAGCCCTAATGACTTACGTTCCATCGGAATATCGATATAATCAAAGTAAATTATAAGCTTACTCAGGATTCCAATAAGATATTGAGAGGACATAAATGACTGCAAAGAATATCACTGACAGAATTATTCAAATTATATTGTTACTGCTAATTGCCGGAGGAATTACCGTCATGATCAGCCTGAACCTAAAGGCCGACGATCAGGAAGCCGGTCGAGGAGCTCCTCCCGGAGCCACTTCTTCCAGCCGTCCCCAGACTCCTGCAGCAGGCGGGGATGGACAGAGCCCTCGGCAAGGAAGCTCCACCAGAAACTCCATTGCCGTAGAAACCTATACGGTTCAAAAAACAGATGTAAGTCAATATATTAAGGTCAATGGCGATGTCACTGTAGAGACAACCGTTGAAATTTATTCCGATACAAACGGCAAGTTGGTCTCGTCCATGATCAGCCTGGGAGATACCATACAAAAAGGCGAACTCATCGCCTCGGTGGACCCCTCCTTACCCGGTCAGAACTACAGCATCAGTGCTGTGAGATCCACCATTTCCGGAACGGTCATTAGCCTTCCATTACAAGTGGGAGCAAAGGTAAGTACATCCACTCCCATCGCGACCATAGGCGACCTGGAGGATCTGGTCATCCTGACCTATATACCCGAACGTTTTATTTCGGCCTTAAAAGAGGGGCTCTCCGCAGATGTCAGCTTCGATGCCTTCCCGGATGAAGTATTCCAGGCCAGAATATCCGAGATTAACCCTGTGATGGATGTGAACACCAGAACCCTGTCTGTCAAACTGGTACTCACCAGAAAAGATAAACGCATCCGTCCGGGGATGTTTGCAACAATGAAACTCATTACCAGAGAAAGCAAGGATACGATCGCCGTACCGGCTCAAGCCGTTCTGTCCTACTACGGAGAATCCATGGTGTATGTCATGGATGAAAATGACCTGGCACAACGCCGGATCGTCGAAATGGGTCTGATCTCGGATGAGCAAATTGAGATTATCAAAGGCCTAAATGTAGGAGACAGAGTCATCGTCCAGGGACTGAATAAACTCACAGAAGGAACCCCGGTCAGACAGGTTGAGGTCAATCTATGAATATAACAGAACTCTCTGTAAAAAGACCCGTAACCATTCTGATCCTCACGGCACTGTTAACCGGTCTGGCGGCCTTTATGGTTCCCGACCTTGCGGTGGATCTCTACCCGTCGGTGAGTCCTCCCTATATCTCCGTGTCTACCAGTTTCAGTGGTGCGGGCCCCCTGGAAGTGGAAGAAAGCGTCACCCGGCTGCTGGAAAAGCAACTATCTAATGTCACAGGGCTCATTAGTCTGAACTCAACATCGAGCGAAGGCAACAGCCGGATCTCCATGGAATTTGATTACAGCACGGACCTGGATGATGCTACAAACGATGTAAGAGACTCCCTTGAACGAGTGTCACGGTCTCTTCCCGATGATGCCGGATCACCGGCCATCTTCAAATTCAACCTTGCCAACCGGGCGATTATGACCCTCATCGTTCAGGGAGAAGAAACGCCAGATAAGCTGAAAACTCTGGCAGAGGATACGGTTCAGCCCCTTTTAGAGCGTCTGGAAGGCGTTTCCTCGGCGGATGTACGGGGTGGAAACACCAAGATCATCAAAGTAGATGTTTCCCAGAGCCGTCTAGAGGCTTATAACCTGACACTATCACAACTGTCTTCGGCTCTATCTGCCCGGAACATTCAATCCGGTGCAGGATCTGTCAGCAAGGACGGGTTGGAATACACCCTCCGGGTTGATGAAAAATTCAAGGTCCTTGAGGATATAAGACGTACAGTCATTGCCACACTGAACTCAGATGAAACCACAAGTTCAATAAACCGTTCCAGGGTTGTCCGTCTCGAAGACATTGCCGATGTCTACGAGGCCAATCAAGATGTCAGCTCCATCGTCTATGTAAACGGTAGCCCCTCCATATCACTGTCGATTCAGAATGAGTCAGGCAGTAATGTTGTTCAGGTTGCAGATACCATAATCAATGCTCTACCAGAGATCAACCAAGAGCTTCCAGAAGGTATATCGCTCTCTATTCTCTATGATAATACCACTATGATCCGCAATACTCTTGGCCAGGTTTATAAGGCTGCCCTGCAGGGGGCTATACTGGCTATGCTTGTCCTTTTCTTCTTTCTCAGAAATATCAAGAGTACTCTCATAATTGGTCTGTCTATTCCGATCGCCCTACTGATTACGATGATGGGGATGTATTTTTTTGATCTCACTCTAAACATGATCAGCCTCACAGGACTCATCCTTGGACTGGGTATGATTGTGGATAACTCCATAGTCATTCTGGAAAACATTTATCATTACCGTGAGAGGGGAGCCAAATTGGAACCGTCCGCGATTCTGGGCTCCCGAGAAATGGTCACAGCCATCGTCGCCTCCACCATGACGACCCTCTGCGTATTCATCCCTCTGATCATTTGGAAGGATAACCTGGAGATGATGGGACAGATGTTTGAAGACATGATTTTTACAGTTGTTCTCTCATTGATCATTTCACTTGTTACGGCCCTCACCCTGGTTCCAGCCTTGAGCAGTCATTACCTCAAACTCGATTCGAGAGTACAGAAACCACTTAAAAACAGAGTCCTGATTCTCCTGGACAACAAACTCGAAAAGTTCCTTGTGGCGATAGAGAAGGGATACCGCAGAGCCCTCGTTTTTGCCCTGGGCAATAAAGCCCTCATATTGACCCTTGTACTGGTCATCATGGTGATTTCCTTCCAGCTTTTCGGAACTCTGGGAATGAATCTACAGCCCCGTCCCCGAACGGATGACAGCGTCAGAATCAGTCTAACTATGCCCGTGGGGACCTCACTGGAACGGACTGAATTGTTCATTCAAGAGATGAGACAGATCGTGGAAGATGAGGTTGAAGGGTATGAAAACCTCATCCTCAATATAGGATCATCAGGGGGCGGTGGAAGCAATAGCTACACGGGTTCAATCGAAATAACCCTGCCTCCAGTGGGTCATCAGATAGATACACCCAGTGATATTCAGAATAAGATAAGACCCTATCTAAACCAATTTCCAGAAGCCACTTTTGCCTTCTCGGCCGGACGCTGGATGCGGACCAGTTCTGCCGTGGATATTGAGATATATTCAAACGACCTGGATCTTGCCAGCAAGACAGCTCTGGAGATCAGGGACCTTCTCAAGGAGAATCTCCCTCAGGTAGAAGATCCTATCTCATCCATGGAAGACGGGGGACCGGAATACCGGATACTCATCGATACGGACAGAGCATCCGCTCTGGGCTTGGACAGCAGCACGGTAGCCTCTACAATCAAGAACCTTGTGGATGGGCAGACTCCTACAACCTTTTGGAAAAACGGAACAGAGATGGATGTTCTGGTGCAATTGAATTCTGAAAACAGAAGCTCCCTGAGCGATCTGGAGTCACAATATATCCGAGGTGCTTCAGGTCAGCGGATATCTCTAACAAATGTAGCCCGTCTTGTGGAGACTATCGGCCCCAAGAGTATCAACCGTGAAAATGAAACGAGAGTACTCCATGTTACGGCAGGACTGGCGGAGGGTGTGGCTGTCACCGCCATCCAGCCTCTCATCGAGAATCTTCTGGAAACGGCCTATATAGTTCCTGAAGGAGTTAGAATATCCTACGGAGGCGAGGCCAAAGAGATCGAACGTTTCAGTTCTCCCCTTATGGTGATCATCATTGTGGCAGTCATCATGGTTTTTGCCGTAATGGCCAGCCTCTTTGAATCTCTTGTAGACCCGCTAATCATATTCTTCTCAATTCCGCTACTACTCATCGGAGTCGTTCTGGTATACAAGATTACAGGAGAAGCCTTCAGCATCATCTCTGCAGTAGGGATTGTCGTCCTGGCCGGAATTGTCGTGAATAACGGCATTGTGCTGGTGGACTACACGAATCTTCTCCGTCACAGAGGAGCCGATGTGACAGAAGCCGTTCTAAATGCGGGTCAAAGCCGTCTCAGACCAATCTTGATGACTAGCCTCACCACCATCCTGGGTATGGTTCCCATGGGATTCTTCCCAGGAGAGGGAACAGAATTCATCCGCCCCTTAGGTCAAACCATTGTGGGGGGCCTGGCGGTGAGCACCCTGATAACCCTCTTTGTAACTCCCGTAATGTACAGCCTTCTGAACAGCCACCGAAAGGTAAAGATGCCCCGGCGAATGAGAAAGAAAGTAGACATCGAAGTTCAAGGATAATCTTCATTTAATTATCTGACCGGGAGTTTAGACTCCCGGTCTGTGATCATTGTTATTGATAGTGTCTGCTGACTTAAAGACGGGATTATAGACGGGTACGTTTGGTTCTGGATGAGGATTTCCGTTTTCTTCCGCCCAAAGCGGGTTTTTCGGACCTTCCCGAAGCGCCTCTTCTGTCTTCCCCCCGGGCACGGGTGCTGGATGATCGACCTTCGGCTCCCCGGCCTTTTCTGGAGTCCCACTTCCTAGGATCACCTGCCTTGTTGGGCGCAGAGGCGGATGGCCTGGTGTCAGCCGCTTTGCCTCGGCGGGATTCCGGTTTTCTGGAGTTCTCATTCCGGACTGTCCGCTTTCCCGAGGCTTTCTTTTCCCCTGTTTTTGAAAACCTGGAAGCAGGTTTTTCCTTGCTGGACTTCTTAAAGCGCCGTTCTCCCGAATCCTTTGACTGAGACGCGGGAAGAGAGCTGTCTCGGTTCTTTTTCAAGACCTTATTGATATCATGCTTGGGTTCAAACCCCTTGACAACGACCTGAGGAATCTTGGCCTTCAGAATTTTTTCAATCTTCAGGAGCTGATTCTTTTCTGAAAAAGAGACCAAAGAGATGGCGACCCCCTTCTTTCCGGCCCGTCCGGTCCGTCCGATACGGTGGATGTAGTCTTCGGGAATCTGTGGCAATTCAAAATTTACCACATGGCTGAGATCTTTCAAATCAATTCCCCTGGCAGCCACATCAGTGGCAACAAGCGCCTGTAGGTCTCCCTTGATAAAATTCTTCAAGGCTCTGGATCGGGCTCCCTGGCGTTTATCTCCATGAATGGCTTCTGAGGGAATGCCAACTTTATTCAGCTGAGAGGCGACCCTGTCGGCGCTGTGTTTCGTTTTAACAAAAACAAGGACCTGGTACCACTGCCCTTCTGTAATGAGATGGGCCAGAAGATCAAAGCGGTCTTTCTTGTCTACAAAATGGAGTATTTGAGAGACTTCGGCGGCAGCAGTATTCCTTTTACTGACCTCTACCGACACGGGATTTTTAAGTAAGACCTTGGCAAGCTGTTCAATATCATTGCCGTATGTGGCCGAGAATAACAAATTTTGTGTGGTCTTGGGGATCACGCCGATAATGGATTTAATATCATTGATAAACCCCATATCCAGCATGCGGTCAGCCTCATCCAGAACGAGTATTTCTATTTTCGAGAGGTCAATATTTTTTTGCTCCAGATGGTCTTTAAGGCGTCCCGGTGTGGCGATGACGATATCAGTCCCCCGCTTCAGACTTGTTTCCTGAGAACCCATTTTGGCTCCCCCATAGAGTGTGGTGACCCTCAATTCCAGAAACTGACCGTAGCTGATGAAGCTCTCTCCCACCTGTTCTGCCAATTCTCTGGTAGGAGCCAGAACCAGAGCCCGCGGCTCTCCGGAATCGCTTGCTTCAGTTTTTGACAGGCGCTGTAGAATCGGTAGAGCAAAGGCAGCGGTTTTTCCCGTACCTGTTTGGGCCCCCCCAGGAGGTCGCGTCCGTCAAGGATGGCCGGGATAGCCTGTGCCTGGATGGGTGTTGTTTTTGTATACCCCCTTACCTCAAGACCCTTGAGGATCTGGGGAGAGAGTTCTAGTTGTTCAAATTTCATTTATTTCTCCTTGCCGCACAAGAAGCCGGCAATCATCAGTCATTTTTATATATAGATTGATTTTATCTAAAACATCGATTAGAGGCGGATCAAAGTACAATTGAAAAGAAAAGTACCATTAGAATCAGGAAATGTATAGTTAAAGAGAGCCTAATTTCTAGAGAAATTCCTCTCGCAGTCGTTTTATTTGGCTTCATAAGCCTCCCGGGAATGGATGTCACGGCTCACACCGAAACTCATTACAAAAAGTCTGGAACTTGTCCCGTTCGAAGCTGAAACGAAAAGAGTCCTATTAGATCCCTGAAAGAGCAGAATCCAGGTTCTAAAATCCATTTTTCTATATTGAATACCGATTTATAAATAATAGTCTTTATTATTCAAAAAATATCTAAAAAAAGAGAGGAAGAGACTTTCAGATTTTCATGATACCGTGTATACAACAGGAATTAGATTTGTACTGGATATACCAAGAGGTATTATCCTTACCCGCAAGGAATACTTCCTTTTTAAAGGATTCGGTATTTTCCTTTTGAGGAGGTTATTTTAAGAATGAAAAATGAAGATATTCTCAACAGATGGTCTGTAGAAAAGAGTGCAGAACTCTATGGCATCAAAGACTGGGGAAATGGGTATTTCCATATATCAGATACGGGAGAGGTGACAATTTCTGCACCTGTCAATGGTAAAACAGTCTCAGTAAACCTGATGGATGTCATCAAAGGAATAGAGGACCGGGGTATGACAATGCCTGTTCTTTTGAGGATTGAAAATCTCCTGGATAGTCAGATAACCCGGTTGAACGAGAGCTTTAGAAGCAATATCAAGAAATTCGCTTATCAGGGCAGTTACAAAGGAGTATTCCCCATCAAGGTGAACCAGCAACAGCAGGTCATTGAAGAAGTGACCCGTTTTGGTGAACGCTATAATCACGGACTGGAAGCCGGCAGTAAAGCCGAACTCATTTCCGCCCTGGGAATGATAAAAAACACAGAGACCCTTTTGATCTGCAATGGATACAAAGATGAAGAATTCATTGATTTGGGACTGAATGCCATTAAAATGGGATATCAATGCTTTTTTGTCATAGAAATGCCCGGAGAACTGGATCTGATCATCAAACGGTCCAAAGCACTGGATGTTAAACCTCTTTTGGGTGTTCGTTTGAAGCTATCCAGCCAGGCGGGAGGTCATTGGACAGAGTCCGGCGGAGACAGAAGCATTTTCGGCCTGAACACGACCCAGATCATCGAAGTGATCGATGAACTCAAAAAACAGGAGATGCTGGACTGCCTGAAACTTGTTCATTACCATCTGGGTAGCCAGATACCCAATATCAGGGACATCCGAAGGGCCATCACCGAAGCCTGCCGCTACTATACGGACATCTACAGGGAAGGAGCTCCTCTGGAACATCTTGATCTTGGCGGTGGTCTAGCTGTCGACTACGACGGGTCACAAACCAATTATGTTCACAGCCGCAACTATACCCTGGATGAATATACCGCAGACATCATTGAAGTGGTTATGGCGACCCTGGATGAACACAAGATTCCCCATCCTGTACTGACAACAGAATCGGGGCGATCCGTGGTAGCCTACTATTCCATTCTTCTTTTTAACATCCTCGATACGACCCGCTTCGATACCCATGCTCTTCCGGAGACCTTGCCTGAGGATTCACATGAGCTGATACAGAATCTATTTGATGTCAGAAATGTCATGAAAATTCGCAATATTCAGGAAAGCTGCAATGACGCGGTGTATTACAGAGATGAAATTCGTCAGCTCTTCCGTCATGGACAGATCAACCTGAGAGACCTCAGTCTAGCAGAATCTATCTTTCTGAAAATCCTGAAGGATGTATCACTCCTGATGAAGAAAATAAAGAGGATTCCACCCGATTTGGAAGGTTTGGACAATGCTCTTTCCGACATATACTATGGGAACTTCAGTGTTTTTCAGTCCCTCCCCGATGCCTGGGCCATCGATCAGATATTCCCTATCATGCCCATTCACCGGCTCAATGAAAAACCCTCCAGGGAGTGTATTTTGGCGGATATAACCTGTGACTGTGACGGTAAAATTGACAGGTTCACCGATATACATGATGAAAAAAAGACCCTTTCTGTACATGAACTCCTGCAAAATGAAGAATATTTCATGGGAGCTTTCCTTGTGGGGGCCTATCAGGAAACCCTGGGAGATCTTCATAATCTGCTGGGAGATACGAATGTTGTCTCCATAAGGATCAAGGAGGAGGGAGAATTTGATATTGTAAGAGAACTGGAAGGAGATTCCATTGCCGATGTACTCTCCTATGTGGAATACGATCCCAGACAACTGCAGGAACTTTTCCGTCAGAAGGCTGAAGAAGCCGTCCGCACAGGGAAAATAACAGCAAAGGACCGCCGTCGCATCGTGGACAGCTATGAAGAGAGCCTGAGAGGCTACACATACTTTGAGAGGTAAAGGAATGAAAAAAGGTAAAGTCATCATAATTGGAGCCGGCGGCGTGGGTGGTGTTGTGGCTCATAAATGTGCCCAGCTGTCAGATATATTTGAAGAGATAGTCCTGGCTAGCCGCACAGAGTCTAAATGCAAGGCCATTGCGTCTCAAATAAAGAGAGCTGTGAGAACGGCCTCTGTAGACGCTGAGAATGTCCCGGAACTGATACGGTTTCTTGAAAAAGAAAAACCTTTCATGGTTATAAATGTAGCCCTGCCCTACCAGGATCTGACCATCATGGATGCCTGCCTTGCCACGGGAACCCACTATCTGGATACGGCCAATTATGAACCTAGGGAGACGGCCAAATTTGAATACAAGTGGCAGTGGGACTACAAGGCCCGGTTCAAAAAGGCTGGCCTCATGGCCCTCCTTGGGAGCGGTTTCGATCCCGGTGTTACCAATGTGTATACGGCCTATGCAGCCAAACATGAGTTTGATGAGATTCATGAACTGGATATCATTGATGTGAACGGAGGAGATCATGGACAGCCCTTTGCTACCAATTTCAACCCTGAGATCAATATCCGGGAAGTAACGGCTCCCTGCCGTCATTGGGAAGAGGGAAGCTTCAAAGAAACCCCTCCCATGTCCGTATCCAGGAGTTATGATTGTCCTGAATCAGTAGGGACGTATAATATTTACCGCATGTATCATGAAGAGCTGGAATCGCTGACCAAAAACTTCCCCACACTCAAAAAAGCCCAGTTCTGGATGAGTTTTTCAAAAAATTACCTGAACCATTTGGAAGTTCTTCAAAATGTGGGGATGACAGGGATAGAACCGATCCTATACAAGGGCAAAGAAATTGTCCCCCTGCAGTTCCTCAAGGCGGTCCTCCCGGAACCTTCCAGCCTCGGGCCCCTCACACAGGGAAAGACCTGCATAGGCAACATTATCAAGGGAGTCCATAAAGGGAAGGAAAAGAAAATCTACATCTACAATATCTGTGACCATCAGGAGTGTTACAAAGAAGTTCAGAGTCAGGCCATCAGCTACACAACGGGAGTACCCGCCATGATTGGTGCCAAGATGATGATGACAGGAGAATGGATGCGTCCGGGAGTGTTCAATATTGAACAGATGAATCCCGACCCATTTATGAACGACCTCAATAGATATGGACTTCCATGGACCAAAATCAATTTATAGGATTTAACCCCGCAGATCTTCCAACTCCCTGCTTTGTCATCGATGAAGGGGCTCTGCGCCGGAACCTCAGCCTCTTAAAAGAAGTACAGGACAGAGCGGGCTGCACCGTCTTACTGGCGCTGAAAGCCTTTGCCTGCTGGCCCCTTTTTCCTCTGATAAAAGAATACCTCCCGGGCATCTGTGCCAGTGGTCCTCATGAGGCTCGGCTGGGACGTGAAGAATTTGGAGGTCAGGTGCATACCTATTCACCTGGATACACAGATGGGGACCTTCATGAAGTTTTAGGCCTCTCAGATCATGTGATCTTCAATTCCTTTCATCAATGGAACAAATACAAGGAAATCTGTTTGCCACTGAGGGATAAAACATCCTTCGGCCTGAGACTGAATCCGAGACAGAGTGAGGCCGAAGTCCCACTGTATGATCCCTCTTCCCCGGGTAGTCGTCTGGGCATTATAAAGGATGAATTCAGACCAGAAGATCTGGAAGGTATCTCTGGATTTCACTTTCACAACCTCTGTGAACAGGATCTAGCCCCCCTGAAAAGGACCCTCAAAGCCATTGAAGACCAGTTTGGTCCCTGGATCAAACAGATGAAATGGGTCAACTTCGGTGGAGGCCATCACATTAGCAAACCCGGATATGACAGAGAAGGACTCATCCGTATCATCCGGGATTTCCGCCAGAAATACGGGGTGGAAGTCATCCTGGAACCCGGGGAAGCCATTGCCATCCACACGGGGGTTCTCGTGACAACCGTACTTGATGTTGTAAAAAACGAAATACCCGCCGTGATTATGGATGCCTCCGTATCCTGCCATATGCCTGATGTGATTGAAATGCCCTACCGTCCCGAAATATGGGGAGCAGGAAACCCGGGAGAAAAGGCCTGGGATGCCTCACTGGGAGGACGGAGCTGTCTGGCCGGAGACAGTGCTGGCATCTACTCCTTCGAAAAGGCCCTCCTTCCGGGGGACCGCCTGGTATTTGACGATATGTCCCATTATACAATGGTGAAGACGACGACCTTCAACGGCGTCCCCCTCCCTTCCATTGCCCTGTATAATCCGGAAACCCGACAGACCAGGGTGATCAGGCGTTTTGGATATGACGATTTTAAAGGACGGTTAGGCTGATGAATTGGGTTAAAAAGTATCCTCCCTTTCTGATTTCCGAATACCCAAATGGTGACGACAGCGCTCTGTTTCAAATACTTCCGGTTCCTCTCGAACGGTCAGTAAGCTATGGCGTGGGGACCCGTATGGGACCTTCGGCCATACTGAAGGCCAGTGAGAATCTAGAGGTATTTGACGGCATGAGCTGTCCGGGAGAGTCGGGCCTGAAGACTCTCCCGCCTGTAAACTGCCGGGGACCCATCCAAAAAGTACTGGGACGGATTGCCGTAGCCACGGAGAAGATTCTCCTTCAGGGCAGAATTCCCGTGGTTCTCGGTGGGGAACACACGGTCAGCACGGGAGTCTTCATGGCTTTGAGCCGCCATTACAGGACAAAGATTCCCGGAATTGTCCAGATTGATGCTCACGCAGACCTGAGGAACAGCTATCAAGGCAGTCCCTTTAGCCATGCCTGTGTTATGAAGCGGGCTCTGGATCTGGACTTTCCCATTTATCAATTGGGTATTCGAAGTCTGTCTCCCGAAGAGATACAACTGAGAGAAGACCGGAAAATCCCCGGCAAAGATGCGCTTGAACTCTGTTCTGGCACTCCCGTGAATGAGCTCAACCTGCCCGAAGACTTTCCCGAAGAGATCTATCTGACAATTGATGTGGATGGACTCGACCCTTCTATCATTCCCGGAACAGGAACCCCTGAACCGGGAGGACTGGGGTGGTACCAGACCCTGAACCTGATTGAATCCATTGCCCGGAAGCACAAAATCATCGGATTTGACGTGGTGGAACTGGCTCCTCTAAAAGGCTCTCTTATTAGCGAATTCACAACGGCAAGGCTGGTTTACCAGGTGATGGGCATCATCGCCCGGCAGGAAATCAAGTCAAAAGAATAGAGAACTCTCCATGAGGAATCCTCGGGGCTTATGACTCCGATGATTCTGGTGAAAACTCGGTTTTAGGGGCTCCACAGACGGGGCAGACCCAGTCATCTGGAAGCTCTTCAAAGGGAACGCCTTCGGGAATATCTTGATCGGGATCTCCCTCTGAAGGATCATATATATAGCCGCAGGCATTACAGACCCATATCATTGCAAACTCCTTTTTATCAATTGCACAGACTCAGGATTCCTAAGGTTCAACGGGCTTCCAGGGGAAGATATTCCCGGTCCAAGGGACCGTCAAATAGGGCCTTAGGCCTGAAGATTCTATTATCCTGTCTTTGTTCCAGAATATGAGACAGCCAACCCGGTGCCCTGGCCATGGCAAAAATTGGGGTAAACAGGGTTGGTGGTATACCCAAGAGTTCATACACGGCCCCAGAAAAGAAATCGACGTTGGGATAGATGGCCTTATCCTTTTCATCCATCATTTCTCTGAACACCTTTTGAATTTCTTTGAGGAGATTGTAGTTCACAGAATTACCTTTTTTCGTTGATAGGGTCTTCAGGTACCCTTCCATCAGGACAGCCCGGGGATCCATAGCCTTGTAGACTCGGTGACCCATGCCCATGATTTTCCTCTTTGTCCGGGCTGCTTCCTCCAGGAATGGTCTCACATCCTGAACAGAATCGATCTCCTTGAGCATATTCACAACCTTCTCATTGGCTCCACCGTGAAGGGAGCCGTAGAGGGAACCAATAGCCGCCGAGATACTGCAATAACAGGTGGACAGAGAAGAAGCGACCACTCTTGCCGTAAACGTGGAGGCATTGAGTCCATGTTCTGCATGGAGGATGAGGCATTTGTCCATGATATCCCCCTCCTCTTTATCCGGAACAACTCCCCGGAGCATGTACAGAAAATTGGCACCATGATTCAGGTCATCCCGTGGAGGGACATATTCCAGACCATTTTTGATCCTGTAAAACGCCGCTATGATTGTGGGCAACTGGGCAATCTGATGCAGTGTCTGCCGGCAGTTACAATAGGCTGAATGTTCAATTTTATGATCCACATACCCACTGAGAAAATTAATGGATGACTGAAGCAATTCCATGGGATGAGAATCCCGGGGGAAAGTCTTAATCATTTCCAAGATGGGATTGCTAATTTGACGGGCCAATCTCATCTTGGTCGTAAAATCTGCCAGTTCCTCCTTATTGGGCAGGTGGCTGTAAAGAAGAAGATAGGATGTTTCTTCAAAGCTGGAATACTTTTCCAGAACATCGATAGGATAGCCGTAATAATACAACTTGCCTTCTTCACCATTGACCTTACAAATACTGGTTTTAGTCACCAAAACACCTTCCAGACCCTTGTGAATCATCTCTTCTGACATCATCATACTCCTTATGGCTTGTGTCATTGTTTTCCCGTTTTCAGGAAAAACCTCTGGGTATTACAAATCGATAAGAATCCTCCTGGGATCTTCGAGATCCTTCTTAAGGATATTTAAAAAACTGACGGCTTCTCTGCCATCGATAATTCTATGATCATAGGTCAAAGCCAGGTACATCATGGGACGGATAACAATTTCATCATTACGAACAACTGGTTTTTTCACGATGGAATGCATTCCAAGGATTCCCGACTGTCCCGGAGAGGGAATGGGTGTGGATAAAAGACTACCGAAGATTCCTCCATTGGTAATCGTGAAAGTACCCCCTGAAAGTTCATCGGGCAGGAGTTTACGCTCTGCAGCCCTCTTAGAAAAGGATATGATCTGTGACTCAATCTGAGCAAAAGACAGGGTCTCTGCCCTCTTTAACACTGGAGTAATCAGTCCCTTTTCTGTAGAGACAGCGATGCTGATATTTAGATGGTTCCGATAAAGAAGGTCTTCTCCCTCTATGACTGCATTGAGCTGGGGATACTCTGCTAAAGCGGCACAAACGGCTTTGACAAAGAAACTCATGAATCCCAGCTTGACCGCCTTACTCTTAAAAAAATCATCCTTGTAAAGAGTCCGGATCTCCATGATCTCAGACATATCCACCTCATTGAAGGTTGTCAGGTGGGCCGACTGCTGTTTGGACTGAACCAGGTTGGCCGCAATTTTCTGTCGGATACGGCTCATTTTTACACGGCGGAACTCTTGAGTTTCTGCAGGAGTCACTGCGGGAGTTTCGACAGGAGTCTCTGTGCTTGAACCGCTTAGAGGAACAGCCTTGATCCCCTGCTTTTGGACATAGTCCAGAACATCTTCTTTGGTGAGGTGTCCTTTTTTACCACTCCCCGGCATCTCTATGGATTTTAAACCATAGGTTTGGAGGGCATGACGGACAGAGGGAGAGTAGTGATCTTCTGCGGGTATGTTCTCTTTATCGATCAGGGGTTTAGGACTCTCGCCTACTGCCTGGGTATCGACCTCTGCCACAAGCTGCCCAATCTCTACTTCTGAATCTTCCCTGATGAGAATTTTCAGAGCGCCAGCGGCGGGAGAAGGGACTGCCAGGGTAGCCTTGTCAGTTTCCAGTTCCAACACTTCTTCACCAACAGCCACAAAATCACCATCCTGCTTGAGCCAGGCCGCTAGGATACCACCAGTAACAGATTCTCCCATTTCGGGAATTCTAAGTTCAATCATTTATCATTCACCTCATCAAACGCTTCTAGGAGGAATTCTTCCAATTCATCCATATCTTTCACATGAGCTCCCGCAGAAGAACTTGCCGAAGCCGGGCGTCCCACATAAGACCATCTTTTTTCTCCCAGACGGCTGAGCCGTTCCTGAAGGAATGACCAAGCTCCCTTGTTACGGGGTTCTTCCTGAACCCAGCGGAGCTGTCTGACCCAGGGATAAGATTTCAAAATCTCTTTGAGACGGTCCTCCGGAAAGGGGTAAATCTGCTCCAGCCTCAAAATGGCGCATCTGTCAGTTCCCAGCTGGTCCCGTCTCTCAATGAGGTCGTAATAAACCTTCCCAGAGCATAAAAGAATGATCTCGGCTTTTCTGTATTTCGGATCATCCTTCAGAACAGTCTGAAACCGGCCCTCTTCCAGATCCTGAAGATCAGAAACAGCCCTCTTATGCCTGAGGAGACTCTTGGGAGTCATCAAAATGAGAGGTTTTCTAAAAGGCTGAGTCATCTGTTTTCTTAGGACATGAAAGTACTGTGCCGGCGTTGTAAGATTGCAAACCTGCATATTGTCTTCGGCGCAGAGGCTGAGATACCGCTCCAGGTAGGCGTTGGAATGCTCCGGCCCCTGTCCCTCATACCCATGGGGAAGGAGGAGGACCAGTCCGCTGGAACGGAACCATTTCTGTTCCCCAGAGCAGATGAATTGATCGATAATGGTCTGGGCTCCATTGGCAAAATCGCCAAACTGAGCTTCCCAGAGCACCAGAACCCGGGGCATTGCCAGGGAGTAACCGTACTCAAATCCTAAGACAGAAAACTCTGAAAGAGGACTGTCATATACTGAGAAGATTCTCCTGGGAACGGGTGATATATCTTCCAAATGATTCAAGGGAATATAAGACTGGGGATTTTCAACCGAAACATCCCACCATTTTGCATGACGCTGAGAGAAAGTGCCTCTTCCGCAATCCTCACCGGACAGCCGGACATGGTACCCCTCGGTGAGGAGGCTTCCAAAAGCCATGGATTCTGCAAAAGCCCAGTCAATGCCCTTTTTATCATCCAGAGCCTTCCGTCTGTTTTCTACAAAACGCTGCAGTTTGGAATGTGCGACAAAACCCTCTGGGATCATTGTCAGGACTTCCCCGATGGCACGAAGCCGTTCCGGAGAGACCCCCGTATCGGGAAAATCAAAGGAATACTTGAAAGTCATGCCTTTCCATTCACCCTTTTGGAAGGCATTGTTCCACTGATGATCCCCATACGCTTTTGCTTCCTCAAAATCGGCAGTCATTTCGGTGATATAGGAAAGCTTGAAAGCCTCTTGATCAATTTGCGAGAGGATTCCCTTTTCTTCCAGCTCCCTGCCGTAAAGGGTCATCACAGACTGATGCTTTCTGATCAACTGGTACATGATAGGGTGAGTGAAGGACGGTTCATCTGCCTCATTATGACCAAGCCTGCGGTAACAGATGATGTCTACAACAACATCATAGCCGAATTTATGCCGCCAGCGGACGGCCAGGTCCATGGCTTTGATCACAGATTCGGGTTCATCCCCATTGGCATGAAAAATGGGAATGGGCAAAGATTTTGCGACATCCGTGGCGAAATAGGTAGACCGTGAGTCTCTGGAGGCAGTTGTAAATCCTATCTGATTGTTGATGATGATATGGATGGTTCCTCCCGTCCTGTAGCCCTTGAGCTGAGACAGATTAAGAGTTTCATAAACAATTCCCTGACCCGAGAATGCGGCATCTCCATGGATCAAAATGGGTATGACTTTTTTGCGGTTGCTGTCTTTCCTCCTCCGCTGAATGCCCCGTGTTTTTCCTTCCACGACGGGGTTGACCGCTTCCAGATGACTGGGGTTGGAAACGAGAGAAATATGGAGGTTGCGGCCCTCTTCATCGCTAAAGTCACAGCTCTGCCCCATGTGATATTTCACATCTCCGCTACCACCATAGACATAGGGCTGGTAATTATTTTGAAACATGGCAAAGATTTCTGCAGCGGGTTTGCTGATGGCATTGACAAGTACATTCAACCTGCCCCGATGAGCCATTCCGATAACAGTTTCACGGATGCCCAGTTGTATTGATTTCTTAAACAGATATTTAAGGGCAGGAATAACGACCTCACCCCCCTCCAAAGAAAATCGTTTCTGTCCCACAAAACGGGTATTGATAAATTTCTCAAATTCTTCGGCCCGAATGAGATCTTTTTGAATTCCCTGCTGCAGGGCCGCATCGATCCTGACTGATTTATCAGGCTGTTCCATGTTGCTGATAAGCCAGTTTCGCATGGAAACGTTCTGAATATGAAGGATTTCGGCCCCCAGGGTTCCGCAGTACACATCATCGAGCCTTTTGATGATATCCCTGAGAGGAAGGGACTCTTCTTTGAAAAACCGTCCCGGTCTGAAAGGCTTCTCCATGTCTGACTCATCAAAGCCGAACTGTTCAGGTTTTAGAGACTCCACCCCGCCTTTCATGGTCAGATAAATATACTTCATCTCTTTGGTCATATAATGCCCCAAAGGATTGAGACGGCCATGGAGGTATCCGCCATCCCGATAGGCCCAGATCAGGGCATTGAGACGACTTTGCTTGTCCGCTCCGGCATCTGGAAGAAGAGGAGATCCTGGAGAAGGACCTTCCAGTTCCTCCCGCCAACTGGGAGAGAGAGCTCCATCTTCCAACAGGGTCTCAAGGTAGGCCAGATTCTCTATGGAAATGCCCTTTTCAACCATATGATACCTTCCCGTTTATTTTTTTCTCTTTAGTTTTTTTAGCAGCAACCCGGGGATTTCATCGGGTTTATCAGCCACATCCACACCGGCTGCTTCAAAGGCTGCGACTTTTGCCTCGGCCGTTCCTTTTCCCCCAGAAATAATGGCTCCCGCATGCCCCATTCTTTTCCCTTTGGGAGCAGACCGTCCCGAAATAAAAGCGACAACGGGCTTCTTCATATGGTCTTGGATATAGCAAGCAGCCTCTTCTTCCGCCTCCCCGCCGATCTCTCCAATAAGAACCACCGCCGTGGTTTCAGGATCAGCTTCAAACCTCTCCAACAGGTCTAAAAATCCGGTTCCGACGATGGGATCTCCTCCAATGCCGATACAGGTGGACTGCCCCAGCCCCGCCAGAGTGAGTTCGTTGACAACCTCGTATGTGAGTGTTCCGGATCTGGAAATGACACCGACCCCTCCTGCCTTATGAATCCGTTTGGGCATGATCCCTATCTTGCATTTATCCGGAGAGATGAGCCCCGGACAATTAGGCCCTATCAGAACGCTTCCTTTTGCACGGGCCCTATGATAAAGGTCTGTCATTTCCTGTACAGGCACACCCTCGGTAATGCACACCACCAGGGGAATTCTGGCATCGATAGCCTCTCTGGCTGCAGCGGCCGCAAAGGGAGCGGGAACGAAAACCACGGAGGCATCGACTTTCTTGTCTTTCAGACATTCCTCAACAGAGTCATACACAGGGATGCCTTCCATGTCCTGCCCCCCCTTGCCGGGAGTCACTCCGGCGACAATCTTGGTTCCGTCGGCCACCATGGTCTTTGTGTGAAAAGAACCATCTCTTCCGGTGATCCCCTGAACGATGACTTTTGTATTCTCATCTATGAGTATGCTCATTGACGTCCTCCCTCAGAAGTAGCTAGAGCCACAACTTTTTCCACCGACTCACTCAATCCGTCAAAGGCCTGAAGACCTGCTTTCTCTAATAGAGCCCGTCCTTCATCCTGATTGGTACCCACCAGCCGTATCACCAGAGGAAGATCCAGTTGGATCTGCTCCCGGGCCATCAAAAGGCCCTTGGCTATGTCGTCACATCGGGTGATTCCTCCGAAAATATTGATCAGAATGGCTTTCACATTGGGATTGCTTATGATGATTTTCAAGGCGGAGACCACCTTGTTAGGATTGGAGCTTCCCCCCACATCCAGGAAATTTGCCGGTTCGCCTCCGGCCAATTTGATGAGGTCTAAGGTGGCCATGGCCAGGCCAGCCCCGTTGACGATGCAACCGATATCACCATCGAGGCTGACAAAACTAAGCCCTGCTTCCCGTGCATCTTTTTCATCCTGACTGGATTCTTCTGGATTCTCCAAGGCCTGAATCTCCGGATGTCGGAACAGGGCATTGTCATCAAAACTCATTTTGGCATCGATTGCCACCAGTGTATCGTCGTCCACAATAGACAGGGGGTTGATTTCTGTCAGACTGCAGTCTTTTTCCAGGAAGAGCCTGTACAGCTTATCCAGAATATCCCTGGCTTGGGCGATATGGGTCTGGGTTCTGAAAATGTCTTTCAGCGCCGCCTCATAAAGATCTTCATCGGGGCCGGTTCGGGCAAAAAAATCGATTTTGAGGATCTCTTCGGGAGAATTGACGGCTAAATCTTCGATGTCCATCCCACCGGCCTTACTCAGCATAAGGGTGACAGCCCTGGTCCCGCGGTTGGTGATAAACCCCGCATAAAACTCCTTCTTTATATCAGCGGCTTCTGTGAGAATAATCTTCTCCACGGGAAATCCCTTGATTGTCAGATTCAGGATGTCCTGCCCATACTTGACCGCCTCTTCCGCTGTTTTGGCGTATTTCACCCCCCCCGCTTTTCCCCGTCCTCCTGTGAGAACCTGAGCCTTGACGATGGTTTCTCCTCCCAACTCCTGTGCAGCCTGGGCCAGTTGTCCCGGTTCTGTCACGAGGCGAAAGGCCTTGATGGGAATGCCATAGGATGCAAACAACTCTTTAGCCTGATATTCATGTATATTCATAGACCCCTATTCTCCCTTTCTTTTCTTGATTTCCCTCTTAGTCAAATTAATCAATTTGGTGATTTTTATCCCCCGGGGACAGACCTTGGTGCACTCAAAATGGTTATCGCAGGCCCAGATGCCATTGGGCTGATCCAGGATGGCAATCCTGGCATCCAAGCCCTGATCCCGACTGTCAAAAATAAAGCGAGAGGCATGTACCAGAGCGGCGGGACCCAGAAAATCCGGATTTGTGTCCAACACGGGGCAGGCGGAATAACAGGCTCCGCAGTTGATGCACTTGGTAGCGTCATCGATGGCATCCCTCTGCAGCTGGCTCTGTATATACTCACCATTTTCCGGTGGTTTTTCTTCGGGAATTAGAAAGGGAGACACTTTTTTAAACCGGGATAGGAATTCACTCTGATCGACCATGAGGTCCTTTTGAACAGGCAGATGCCTCAGAGGTTCGATGAGGATAGTATCCCCCTCGCTCTGGGTCACATCTTTGATGAGGGTCTTACAGGCCAGTCTCTCCTTGCCATTGATCCTCATGGCATCGGAGCCGCAGACGCCATGGGCACAGCTCTTGCGGAAGGCAAGAGATCCGTCTTCGTTCCTGTACACATGCATCAGTGAGTCCAGAACCCTGTCGCTGGGGTCAACATCCACCTTATAGGTATCAAAACGGGATTCCTTATCGGTCTGTGGGTTGTATCTGAAAATTTTCAATTCAATCTGCATTATTTCTCTCCCATAATTTCTGGATTAATAGACCCTGGGCTTCGGTTCCCACTTATGTACATCCACATCCCTATATTGAAAGCTTATCTGATTGTCTTTGAGGGTACTCAAGCTGTGCTTCAGCCAGTCCCCGTCATTTCTATCAGGAAAGTCGTCCCGGGTATGAGCTCCCCGGCTCTCCTGCCTGTTCAGGGCTGAAGCAGCCGTATGAAGGGCAAGATCCAGGAGATTCCCCAGCTCGAGGACTGTCTGTACTTCGGCATTAAAATTTTCTGCGCCGGCATGAACCGAAACATGCTCATAGTCCAGCCGGAGTTTCTGAAGAGATGAAACAGCTTTTTCCATTTCACTGCCGGTCCTGTAAACGCCTACCTTTTCCATCATCGTTTCCTGCATGGAATCGAAGATTTCACCGGGATGGCTACCCTTGGCCGATTTGAGCCGGGCAATCCGGTCCTTCCACCATCGGGCCCGATCCTTATCAACCCGCCCTTGGGGAGCATTCCTGACATATTCTGCAATATGCTGTCCGGCTCTGCGCCCGAAGACCACCAGATCGACAAGAGAGTTCGTTCCCAGCCGATTGGCTCCATGGACAGAAACACAGGCACATTCACCGGCAGCGTACAAACCGGGATAGACTTTTTCCCCGGTCCAAACCTGACCGTTCACATTGGTGGGAATGCCTCCCATGGCATAGTGCGCCGTGGGCTGAACCGGCATGGGTGCTTCGGCAGGATCAACATCTAAATAGGTCCTACAAAAATCGGCAATATCGGGGATTTTTTCTTCAACCTTGGCCCGCCCCAGATGACTGGCATCCAGGTAAACATAATCATCTATTTTCCTAGTGCCTCTAATGCCACGGCCCTCAAAGATTTCAGTCATGATAGCCCGGCTGATCATGTCCCTGGGGGCCAAGTCCAGCATGGTGGGAGCATAGCGTTTCATAAAGGCTTCACCCTCTGAATTGTAGAGGATGCCCCCCTCGCCGCGAACACCCTCTGTGATCAGGATGCCCATGTCTCTGATGCCCGTGGGATGTATCTGAAAGAACTCCATATCCATAAGGGGGATTCCATTCCGGGCTAGAATGGCCGGTCCGTCACCGGTGTTGGAATAGGCATTGGAAGTGATCTTGAACATGCGCCCAAAACCGCCAGTAGCGAAAAGAATAACCTTGGCCTTGAACATATGGATCTGCCCCGTAGCCAATTCAAAGACGATCAGCCCCGAGGGAGTGTCTCCATCAAGCATGACGTCCAGTACGAAAAACTCATCATAAAAGGCTACATCACTCTTGATGCACTGCTGATATAGGGTCTGCAGGATCATATGCCCCGTCCGGTCGGCGGCATAGCAGGCTCTTCGAACAGGACCTTCACCGAAATTACGGGTATGCCCGCCAAAGCGCCGCTGGTCGATTTTGCCTTCAGGAGTCCGTGAAAAAGGAAGCCCTCTATTCTCAAGATCATACACGGCCCGAACCGCATCTTCCGCCAGAATCACCGCCGCATTCTGATCGACAAGATAGTCACCCCCCTTAACCGTATCAAAGGCATGCCATTCGGGTTTATCTTCTTCCACATTCCCCAAGGCGGCTCCTATACCACCCTGAGCGGCTCCCGTATGACTCCGCTGAGGATAAACTTTGGTCAATACAGCCGTTTTACCCGTTCTACTCGCTTCAAGCGCGGCGTATAAGCCTGCTCCTCCGGCTCCAACGATCAGTACGTCATAGTCATAATCCATAGACTTTCCCCTTTTTTCTCAAGAGACAGAGACTCCCTGTCTAATAAGCTTTTATTGACTCATATGTTTTAACACCAGATTTAAGATTCCTCCCGCTCTGTAATAATCCAGTTCCCCCGATGTATCGATTCGGACACGGACCTGAAACTCACGCCTCCGTCTGCCCTCATTCACAACAAGAGTAAGATGACACTTGGGCGACAACCGGCTCACTCCCAGCAGATCATAAGATCCCATCCCTTTGATTCCGAGTGAATCGACCGAATCCCCTCCTTCAAACTCCAGGGGAAGGATCCCCATGCCGACCAGATTGGATCGATGAATCCTTTCATAGCTCTCGGCAATCACCGCCTTGACTCCCAACAGGAGAGTTCCCTTGGCTGCCCAGTCCCTGGACGATCCTGCGCCGTACTCCTTGCCGGCAAAGAGGATTAAAGGGATTCCCTTTTTCTGATAGGCCATGGAAGTATCAAAGATGGTACTCTGTTCTCCCCGGCTGTTCAGGGTGTATCCCCCTTCCACACCATTAAGCATTTTGTTCTTCAAACGGATATTTCCGAAAGTGCCGCGCATCATCACTTCGTGATTTCCCCGGCGACTTCCAAAGGAATTGAAATCTGAAGAAGAAACACCCTGACTAATCAGATATTGACCCGCTGGTTCATCAAAGGGAATAACACCCGCTGGAGAGATATGGTCCGTTGTTGTGGCATCGGGAAGGATCGCCAGGGTCCTGGCCCCCTTAATGTCCACAAACTTCTGTTCCTCATTGAATTTATCAAAGAATGGAGGCCTGCGGATGTAACTGCTGTTTTCTGTCCAGGCAAAAAGACTGCCACTGGTCCCTGAAAGCTCCGCCCACTCGGCGGTTCCTTTGAAGACTTCCGCATATTTATCTTTGAATTGATCGGATGAGACACTCATCGCCATGACCTCTTCAATCTCACTGTTTTCGGGCCAGAGGTCTTTAAAGTAAACCTTCTCTCCCTGGTCGTTGACAGCCAAGGCATCTCTCGTGATGTCAATCCGCAGAGATCCAGCCAGGGCATAGGCGACCACCAAGGGAGGAGATGCCAGGAAACTGGCCTGGGAGACGGGATGGATACGGCCTGCGAAATTCCTGTTCCCCGAAAGGACATTGACTGTGACCAGCTTTTTGGCAAGGATGGCCTTTTCAATTTCAGGTCGCAAAGGCCCGGAGTTCCCTATGCAGGTGGTACAGCCGAAACCAACAAGATGAAATCCCAGCTTCTCCAGATAAGGAAGAAGACCGGCTTTTTCGAGATAACTGATAACGACCTGGCTACCGGGTGCAAAGGAAGTCTTCACCCAGGGCTTGGACCTGAGTCCAGCCTTAACAGCCTTTTTAGCAAGAAGTCCTGCGGCGATAAGGATGGCGGGATTGGATGTATTCGTACAGCTCGTGATGGCGGCGATGGCCACATCACCATGTCCAAGACTGTAGTCTGTACCCTCCACGGATGACCGGGCTTCCAGATCGCTCACACCGTAGTCTGCCTTCAAAACTTTCTCAAACTTGCTTGTAATATCTTCCAAAACAACCCGGTTCTGAGGTTTATTAGGCCCGGCCATACTGGGTTTGACTTCCCGGAGATCCAGAGAAAGGGTATCGGAAAACTCAGGTTCGACCTTTGGATCTCTCCAAAGCCCCTGAAGTTTGGCATATTCTTCCACAAGGCGTATCCTCTGTTCATCCCGTCCGGTGAGTCTCAGGTACTTGAGCAGCTCATCATCGATGGGAAACAGGCCACATGTAGCACCATACTCGGGAGCCATATTGCTGATTGTGGCTCTGTCGGCAAGGCTGAGATGATCTAGACCGGGACCATAGAACTCTACAAATTTACCGACCACAGCTCTGGCCCGCAGCATCTGGGTCACCGTAAGAACCAGATCCGTAGCGGTGGTTCCCTCGGGCAGCTTCCCGGTAAACCTAAAACCGACAACCTCGGGAATCAACATTGTCAGAGGCTGTCCCAAAAGAGCCGCTTCGGCCTCTATGCCTCCCACACCCCAGCCTAAAACGCAGAGTCCACCGATCATAGTCGTATGACTGTCTGTACCAACCAGGGTATCGGGGAAAGCCGTCTCCTGACCATCGACAGTCCTGAGGGTCACCACATCGGCCAGATATTCCAGATTAACCTGATGTACAATTCCTGTTCCAGGGGGAACAACCCTGAAGTTCTTGAATTCCTTTTGTGCCCAGTTCAGAAGGCGGTAACGTTCACTATTCCTCTCAAATTCCTTTTTCACATTCATCTTATAGGCCGAAGGAGAGGCATTGAAATCTACTTGGACGGAATGATCCACCACCATATCTACGGGAATTACCGGGTTGATTTTGGAGGCATCTCCCCCATTTTCAGACAGGGCATTCCGCATGGCCGCCAGGTCTACAACAGCGGGGACTCCAGTAAAATCCTGCATAACCACCCGGCCAGGATGAAAATTGATGTCCTTTGCGACTTTCCCTTTTGTCTGATTCCACTCAGACAGAGCCGATAGATCATCGGGAGAAACAAAATCACTGCTTCCATGACGCAGCATATTTTCCATCAGGATTTTCACAGCTACCGGAAGAGGAGCAAGATCGAACCCCTTCTCCCTTGCAAATTCCTGCAGACTGTAATACATGACCTTCCTATCCGCAAAATCAAGTTCTTTTTTTAACATCACCGATTCCTTTTAGATATTCTTCTCTTTTAAACTATGAGAGGAAGAATATTACTTGTCAAGAAAATCAATTAGGGAAGACAAATTACAGGCATTCATTGACAGATCATTGGGACAGGACTAAGGTTCTTTCTAAAGGGAACTTAAAATGAAACAGCAGACAATCCTGGAAGCCATAGCACAGGGATTCCAGAAAAATACAGAAGAATACATTCTGCAGATATCCATCATCATAGGTCTCTTCATCCTTATGATTCTGTCCTCCATCCTATTTAATATCCTGTTCAGAAAGAAACGATACAGGATCTGGGAGCAGGAATATGAGGACATGATCCGAAAGTATGACCTGACAATCAACGAAATAGATTTTATAGATGAATTGACCCCATTCCTAGTCGATCAAAAAAGGAAGACCCTCATCCTTAAAAATTTGAATACCTATCTGAACGCCCTTGCGCTTTGGAAGAAGAAAAACCCGGCTGAGGACCTGTACTCAGACCGATTGATGAAAAAGCTCTTTGGGAAGGACAGTAAAGATCTGCAGAATCAAAAAACAAGCCTTTATGGTCCGGGTCGGCCAGCTCGGTATATTGATCCCGAGGGTAGAACGTTCTCCGGAGTCATTGCCTCCACGGATACACACAGCATGACCTTGAAAAATGTAATTGAAATGGATATAAGGGAGAAATCAGGGAGGGGACAGCTGTTCATACAGGATTATAAGGGGATTATTTCAAAACCGGTCAGCTCCTTTAAGATCCTTGAAAAGGCCTCCCTCCTCGTGAACATAGGGGAAATTCCACTGGAAAAGAAAGTGTCTCTTTCAGACATATACATCCTTCTACCCGGGAAAGAAAAACCAGTAAAAACCACTCTGATCAAGCTTGAAAAAGGGACTGGTATCATCCTGGCTCCAGATATGAAACTCGGTCTGGGACAAGCATTGAAGCTGTCATTCAGGGTGGATTTGGATACATCATTCAATGTGAATGCCCTGATAACAGGAATCTCACTGAATAAGCGGTATATCCGGCTTAAGTTCGGATATTTAAAGAGAGCAGAAAAGAGCAAAAAAAAGTACCGGTAGCCCCGGTACTTTTTGACCCCTTACATTACTTAATCAGGATAAACTCCACCCTCCTATTTTTCCATCGGTTCTGTTCATCACTATGGGGAACCACAGGTTTGTAACCTCCATACCCCATACTACTCATGCGCGCGGCTTGAATACCTCTTTGAACAAGGGCAGACTTGATTGTTTCGGCTCTCTCCCTGGAAAGAGGTAGTAGGACATCTTCTTCCTCAGACATCCACTTTTTCTCATCTTTCCACAGGATACGGACGGCATGCCCTTCCAGCTGAATATTGTATTGGCCGTACTTCATAAGAATCTCTGCCAGACGATCCAGAGTTTTCAGATTACGGCTCTTCAATTCCGGGTCGATGGAAAGATAATCTGCTGTAAATGGCTTGAAATAGATGCTTGAGATACTAATCCTCAGCTTATCACCGTCTTTAAGAACCAGAATATCAATGGGAATTGTCTTTTTCACAGAATTACGATTCCCGACTCCATCAACGGCCTCAACTTCCAGAATATAATCTGAGGCAGACTGAACCAGCTCACCCCTCTTGTCTTTTCCATTCCAAAGATAGGAACCATTTATGAAGTTCATGGGATTGAGTGTGAAGAACAATGATCCTGCAGGGTCAAGAATCCTTGCAGACCAACTCTCAATACCCGAAGGGTCCTGGGGATCTATTTGAATTGTCAGAATATCACTCTCACCATCTCCGTCAGGAGAAAAGGGCAGTTTTGATGTAGAAAGGTTAATATCCGGCTCGGTCAGGTCAATTCTGACAGCTGGAACGGCCCCTCTCTTCTCATAATTTCCCTTGATATACTCAACTTCCAACTCTCCTCGGAAGAGTCCTTCACTGATGGCCCCCCCCGTATTTCGTCCATCCCAGGAAATGGTCTCGGGAATAAGACTGTTCATGCCTGAGACCTTAAAAACCCGGGTTTCAGACTCATCAAGAACAGAGAAGGTCCAGGAGGCGATGCCCTCCTTGACCAGGGGTCTGGGATAAAACATGACAACATCCGAATGACCATCGCTATTGGGACTGAAAACATTGATGGATTGAGTCAGTTGAACAGGAGTCGCCTTTGTGTCTACAGAAAAGAGACTGGAGAGAAAGACAGCTGAGTTTCCTGCGGCATCTGTGGCATTGAGCCTGTACTGGTAAAGACCATCAGCGACAAGAAGACCGGAGGCATCCAGTCCGTCCCAGAGGACAGGAACAACCCGTTCATTCCATTTCCAGGATCTAATCACCCTCTTATCGGCCATGATCTGTCCGGTCCAGACAGTCTCAGCACTGCTGCTTTGAAAGATTTCAACCGAGTCTTTCCGGCCATCATTATTGGGAGAAAATACGGGAAGAGAGGCTTTGAGGACCGCAGTAGGTGCGGTCAAATCTAGTTTGAGCTTTCCCGATACGGCTTTTTGGAGGGCTCCATTATTATACTGAACTTCCAGACCGGCATAATAGTACCCTTCGGGAAGAGTTTTCCCAGATTTCTTACCGTCAAAGACATAAATCCCCGGAGACTCTTCTTTCAGTTCCTTAACCAGGTCCCCAGCAGCATTAATAATCTTCAGTTTCAATGAGTTGATTCTGGATCTTTCAGCAGCCTCTACCTCTATACGAACCGTATCCATGACGCCGTCATCGTTAGGGCTGAACTGATCAGCGCTCAAAAGTCTCATCTGAACAGGATAAGCGGTGTTGTCGATGACAATCTGATCATAGCCCAAACGGAAACTATTGCCGCCCTCATCTATAGATTCCAGAGTGTATGAGTACGAACCTTCAGGGCTCAGTTCATCATTTTCTGTCTTGCCATTCCATGAAAAAAGAGCTGGAACCCCACTCCATCGGAATGTCCGGACCAGCTCGTTGTTACTATCCTTAATTGTACCGACCCAAAGAGCCTCAGCACTGGCCTCTTGCTGATGTATATCCAGAGAATCCTGACTGCCATCTCCGTTGGGAGAGAATATGGAATAGGGAAAGTAGAGCTGGGCATAGGGTGCAGTGTTATCAACAATGATCCTTACAGGGCCGAAAAAACCGGTATTTCCCTTATAATCATTGACATTGACAGTCAAAGAATACGTCCCATCGGCCGCCCATGTTCCATCTGAAGTTTTCCCATCCCAGAGAATTTCTCCCGGGACAATCACCGGATGCTTCCTCTTGAGAATCCCCCCGGGTTCGTCTTTGAAGGTTTTTGAATAAACAACATCATCCAGGGCTGAACGGATCTCAATAGAATACCCCTGAATCTTGAGCCCCTTCGTATCAGGGATATTCATGGGAATAGAAACGGTATCCATGATACCGTCATTGTTTTTGGGAGAGAGATACAGATCTTTCCCTTCTGACTCGAGGGGGATGCTTCCTTCAAATGTAGCACATCCAGAAAGCCCCCAAACAAGTAAACCGAAAATGAGAGTCATCTTCACTTTTTTCATAAACCAACCTTAGTAGGTAAAATAATAAACAGGGGTATACCCTGTACTCATAACAAAATCAATATCAATAGTTACAATATCTGACTGTTTATTTAACTTATTTTTTTATAATCAGGAATAACCTGGAACCATATCGAAATTACTAGAAAAGAGCCCCAAAAGATGAGAGGTGGTTTTGCAGAAAATCCAACTTTAATTTTAGTTTTATTCCACTTGAGAAACAAAGGATTCTGATGAATATAGATAGATTATAATTATTTTTGATTTAAAAATTTACATTTAAAATCTCTAAGACCCGATTGAGGGTCTCTCTGATGCATTGCGGATCTCGGGATGGCCCTGGGATTCCCGATTCATTCAGCCCCTGTTCCCGAATCAGGTACTCTTTCACTCTGGGTCCGCAAAACCTTCCCTGACAAGCCCCCATGCCTGCCCGTGTCCGCCTTTTGACGGCATCCAGAGAGCCCAGGGGAATCCCCCTGGATAAAGCATCCTTAAGGACCGACTCACTCACCTGTTCACAACGGCAAACCAGGCGCTCCGGGTCTCCATAGGGACGCTGAGCCTCCTTGGCAGCCAGGGCCGGAGCCTTAAGGTCCCCGGGAGTGCACAGGAGTTTACGATGGGGATTAAAATCGTCTTTGAGAGAGAAAGACAGTCCTTTTTCTTTGAGAAGCTCTTCAACCTTAAGAGCAATGGCCGGTGATGAGGTTAACCCCGGAGACTCTATGCCGGCCAGATTAAAAAATCCTTCCACTGAGGACTCTTCAATAATGAAGTCTCCCCTATCCCCCCGGGGTCGTATTCCGGAAAACATTCGGATGGACAGCTTGGGATCCAGGGAGGGAACCGAGAGACAGGCCGTCTTAAATATGGATGCCAGGGTCTCCGGATCGGTGCCAAGGTCCTCAGAACTCTGAACTTCTTCAGCGTTTGGACCAATGAGGAGATTCCCCCAGATCGTGGGAGTTACCAAAATGCCCTTTCCTTTCTCAGTGGGCGGTTGAAAAATCACCATACCAAGGTTCATCAAATCGGCACTTCCCCGGCGAAGAAGCAAATACTGCCCTTTCCGAGGTAGAATAGAAAAATCAGCAGCCCCTGCCAGGCCGGCCACCTCTGCACAACCGGCTCCGGCGGCATTGATTACAAAAGTGGAACGGAATTCCCTATCATTGCCTTTGACATAAAATCCAGTTTCTTCTTTTAGGATGGAATGAACAGGAGTATTCAGATGGAGAGAGACACCGTTTTCGATGGCATTCTCAGCCAGGGCAATACAAAATTCATAGGGAGAGACAATTCCCGTTTCCGGACAGTACAAGGCTCCGGCCAGATCGGGATTCAACGATGGGGAGTGTTTCAAAGCCTCTTCCGCCGAAAGGATTTTTAATCCTCTGACTCCATTGCGTTCTCCGTTCTCGAGCAATTTCTGAAGGGTGATCAAATCCTCGGGTACAAAGGCCAGAACAAGAGAACCAGTCCTTCTGAATCCAAAGTTCAGCTCCTGTTCAAGCCGATCATACATCCGGTTTCCCTTGATACTGAGATCCCCTTTAAGGGTTCCGGCCTTTGCCGTGTATCCTCCATGGACAATCCCGGAGTTTGCTCTTGTCGCCCCAGTCCCCACATCGTCTGATGCATCCAGGAGGAGAATTTTTAACTTATACCGGCTCAGTTGCCGTGCCAGGGCGCAGCCAACGACGCCAGCGCCAATAATCAGAACATCTGCGGTCTCCATGGATGAACTCCTTTTGTATTTATATTCCCAATCCAGTCTCAAAGAGAATCTTCATCCAGAAGCCTTTTCTCTCCCTCCAGGGCCCGTAGGGGGGCAATATCCTGACTGACTTCAATGACACCCTTATAAGTATCTCCTTCAAAAAGCGGAAAATAACGGATATGAATGAATTGTCCCTTCATCTGAATCCAGAACTCTGCAGAGTCCCGTCTCCGGGCCTTAAAATCATCGACAATATTCTGAACCACATGAACACTGCTGGGGGGATGACAATTTTGAACATCCCTCCCTATGATGCCAGGAGAACGGGGGAAGATCCTTTCCTTGCCCTGACTGTAATACCGAACCCTGTCCTCTTCATCCACATAGGTGATATCCAGAGGAAGATTCTTAAGCATCAAGTCAATTTGGGAGGGCAGCAATTTCCCCACGGAAAGATCAACGCTGTCTCCGTCCTGGGTGTCGGTGGATTGGGGTTTATCATCTGCCTTGACAACAGTGGTATCCCTGATGGTCCCTTCCGGAATGGCAACACCAAAGGAGGAGCCAAAGTCGTGCAGCTCCTGATTCATTTTCATAAATCGTTCCTGGGGGATAGCTCTGAGGGCTACAGGAAAAAGGATATACCTCTCCCGATATATCATGGCCGAGAGCTTCAGAAAAACATCGCCAAACACCCTTTTGAATTCTTTCCAGTCCCGCTCAGCCCGGGTAGAAAGCTCCAGTTCAAGGATCAGTTGTTTGAGTCCCGTGATAACAATATCATGGATGTGCCACATCAGCTTTGTGCATCTGTACTCGGACAGACAGTCCTCCAGAGCGGATGACAGAGGGTATTCGATCTTTTGGTAATGGATGTTAATTTCTGCAAGAGCTCTCAACTCTTCCAAAAGTCTATCCCTGCAATCTGCATTGGGGCCGGTGGAAGTGAAGGATGTACTGAAGTCCTTAAACAGGGAAGACAAGCTGTTCTTATGGGCTGTCAATGCTTGATTTTCCTCAAGGAGGTGTGCCAGAAAATGATCTTTTTCGACCAGAACTGGGGGCTGTGCATCGAGCCCCTTGCTGCAGGCTCGTATGAACCGGGCCACCGTATTCTCGATCCTGCTGAAATCACTGCTGTCTCTCAGGAGTGCATCAATGGCCATATTGACCTGCCAGGGTGTGGCCGTCTCTAGAAGGGAACTGTATTGATCGTATCCCTCACGACTCCGATTTCCCTCATACAAAGCTTTCAAGTAGTCATACAAGGGATTCTCCCTGTTCAATCCTTCACTCATGGTATAGCTCCCCCCAATTTCTTCTGATATTGAATATTTTGCCTCAGAATGCTGTTTTTTAATATCATAAAATAAAAAAATATAGCCTCCTTTGAGAAGTTTTTGCCAAGCGGCCCAGGATGCCCGATTGTTATATGTTTGGATTCAGACAAAACTTGGAAAACGAAGACAAAAGGAGCTTGTCATTGGGAATTCCAGTCTGCCCTATTTATCATATTCGCAGTGAAAGCTCGACTGGGATGAAATGAGGAGCAGATACCACAGTCGCAGATGAAGATTATTCCGGTCCGGAGAATAAATCTGGACCGGAAGAGAGCGCTTAAGCTTTGAAACGAAGAGAATTTACAACAGGAGTACCTCCTGCTACCTCAGTGGCAATCTTTCCAATTTTCTCAACATCTCCCTTGAGATCGACTCGTCCGGAAAGCTGAACTTCCATGGTCGATGCGAAAAAACTCCCTTTCTTGACGACACTGACCAACATACCCGTCGTAACGATATTTGAGGCATCAGCCTTAATAGCATCCATGATTTTATTCTTGAGCGTATCCATTTTTGAAGCCATTTTTTTTCCTTTTACTCCATTTGAATTTTTTCGGAGCATGAACCATTATAGTTGAATTTGCGTTATTTAAATATCAGAATCATCAGATTTATGAAAAGTTTGTATTTAGGAGTCATCAAACTCGCCAGAATGGCAAGTTTGATGTCGGAGAAATCATAAAACCACGATAAAGCCTTTTCTTGAAACGAAAAACCTATCCGGCTATATCGGGAATAATGAGCTTGATCATCAGAGTAAGTATGCCGCCCATCAAGCGACCGATGGGAAGAATTTCCACATCCATCACACGGTTGATCAATAAAATACCCAGAAGGAGATAGACTCCCAAACGATTATAATTCATTATGAAATTCTGCTTTTTATTGAAAATGGCCGTGATCACTCTGGACCCGTCCAGAGGCGGAATTGGAATCAAATTAAATACAAACAAGAGAACATTGATTATCAGCACATATTGGATGACCGTAATCACGGCTCCAACCTGCAAAAATGCCAAAGATTCTGTCATAATGATGATTCTGAGAAAAAAGGTAAAAACGATGGCAATCAGCAGATTAGAGAGAGGACCTGCCAGAGAAGTCATCACCAGACCCTGATATTTTTTCTTGTAACTGTCAATATTGATATGAACAGGCTTCGCCCATCCAAAACCAACAGTCAGAAGCATCAGCGTCCCCCAAAGATCCAGATGCCGCAGAGGATTGAGCGTCAAGCGTCCTTCCATTCGGGGAGTCTTATCTCCCAAAAGGGAAGAGACCCATCCATGGGCAAACTCATGAACCGACAGGCTTAATAGCAATATGGGTACCAGGAAAACAATCTCCTGTATGGACAGCTCGAAAATCATGAAGATTCCTCCTAGATGAATAGCGTCATCGTCTCACAAAAAAACAATTTCAAGAAGTCATGGAGAGAACAATATGAGACAGAATCATACCACAGGATTAAATACAGCTACAGAAAAGATGGAGAAAAAAGGAATATATATCCTGTCTCTTTCTACGAATTCAGATTAAAATAGATGGAGTGGTTTTTTATTTTGTCTTTACGACAAAGTAATAAAATAGGATAAATCACTTTTTGTAAAAAGGACGATACCATGTACAATTCCCTTCTGGAAATACCCTTTCAAACAGCATTACAGTTCCCTCATAGAATATCACACAAGTACACAGATAAGTCAGGAACACACAGCCTGACATTTGCAGAATTTGCCCGGTATATCAGGATTCTGACTGCCGGATTTGAACACTTTGGCATAAGAAAAAAAGACCATGTGGGCTTCTTCATGAATAACCGCTATGAATGGATGGCTACCGATATGGCTCTTATGGCCCTGGGAGCTGTATCTGTTCCCAGAGGATCAGACACGACACCGCGGGAAGTACAATTCATTTATAATCACTCAGACTCGGAATTTATCATACTCGAAAATCAAAAACAGCTTAAGGATCTCTTACCCATTTTCACAAAGGAAGACTGGGAGAAATGCAAGAGGATTTTTATTCTGGACTGTAAAGATGATCAAGCCTTTCCTGATGAATTAACAGGCAAGACCTGCTATTACAAAGACGTTCTAAAAGCCGGTGAATCAGAACTTGAAAAGGAGCCTCTTCAGATCGAAAGGCTGATGAAGGAGATTAACAAAGATGACCTTGTCACCATTGTCTACACTTCGGGAACAACAGGGAATCCTAAGGGTGTGATGCTGACACACGGGAACTTTATTCAAAACGTGGTGGCCAACACTCCCCGACTGGAAATAGATTCCTCCAAGGAGGAGAAGACAGTAGTTATGCTTCCCTCCTGGCATGTCTATGAGAGAGCCTTTGAATACTGCGGTTTATCCACAGCTCTGACCCTGGTCTACTCCTCTGCGGGTCGCTTTGCCTCGGATCTCATCAAAGAAAAGCCAGAGATTCTTATATCCGTTCCACGAATCTGGGAATCCATTTATCAGAAAATGATCAGAACCATAAGCCAAATGCCTGCTTTTAAGAGGTATCTGATTTTTTCATTCATCAAAATTAATCAAATGTATCTGAGCTCAGGAAATTATATGAAGGGATGTTATATATCCCTGAAAAAACGGTCCTCCTTCCACAAAGGAGCCGCCATGGTATTTCATTTCTGCCGCTGGATCAGCATGACTCCCGGACACCTTCTGGCACAGGTCCTGTTCAAACCATTTAGAGAAAAAGTAGGTGGGAATCTTAGAGGTGCGACTTCTGCAGCAGGATCCCTTCCCAAATATCTGGATGAACTATTCAACTCTATCGGAATCAATATAGCCAATGCCTATGGTATGACAGAATGTGCCCCGGGAATTCTGTCCAGGACTTTTGGACGCAATACATTTGGGACCACAGGAGTTCCTTTTGACAACACGGAAGTACAGATACGGAGAGCCGATGGCAGTGAAACCGATATAGGGGAAAAAGGGATCATTTTCGCCCGAGGTCCTCAGGTCATGCTGGGGTACTATAAGAATCCTGAGGCAACCAAAGCCGTGCTGGATGATCAGGGCTGGATGAACACGGGAGACCTGGCTGTTCGTTCTGAGAATGGAGAAGTAATCATCGTGGGACGTGCCAAAGATACGATTGTCCTCATGGGCGGTGAGAACGTGGAACCTGAACCCATAGAAGATAAGATGAAAGAGAGTCTATTCATAGATCATGCCGTCGTCTTTGGGCAGGACCAGAAACAGCTGTCGGCCATTGTGGCCGTGAATGAAGAAGAATTGATGAAGCTGGCTCAGGAATTGAAACTACAAGACTTTGAAGTTCAAATGAGCGGTAAAGACTCCATTGAGCAGGATCATATCTATGAGGTCATCATGAAAGAGGTCAATCAGCTCATTTCAAGAGAGCAGGGATTTAAACCCTTCGAATTCGTGACGAAGATCCTTCCTGTCCGGAATGATTTTTCCATTGGGAAGGAGCTCACACAGACCCTTAAGGTAAAGAGGCAGTTCATAGAAGAAAAATATAAGTCTCTCTTAAACCGACTCAATGAAGATACCGACAAGATTAGAAAAAAAGTTAAAAAAAAGAAAAAATAACAGGATAGTGTATGACTTCAGAAGAAAAGAGACCATTGACAGAGATGGAGAAAGAGCTCATCCAAGAACTTGATGACTTCAAAAAGGAGAAAGAACGGGTTAAGAAGATCCTGGGCAGCCTGGGCGGAACAAAAATTGCCCGCAGAGATAAAATGATAAACATGGCTTTTGCCGTGGTGGTGTTGGGATTTTTTATACTGGAGTTGACCACTCATTTTTTACCGTCCTTTGTCTCTCTTGAAGTGGGCTTGTTGTTCCTTTCAATCAAAATCATTTGGATGATGAACAGCGCCCACAAGGTGAATCACTTTCAATTCTGGATACTCAATTCCATTGAATACAAGGTGAACCAGATTGACAGAAAAGTGATCAACATTGAGAAAAGGATTCATGACTTAGAATCCTAGGAAAATTATGGGGAGAAGCGAATTTTTATGACAAAAGTAATTAGATATAACGATACAAGGAATCTTTTGGAAGGTGATGAATTCACCAAGGTCTACTGCCATACGGACAAGCTTATATTTGCTACGAGCACTCTCCTTCCCGGACAGAAAGCCTGCCTGGACAAGGGTCACAAAGATGCAGATGAAACCTGTTATGTCATTGAAGGGCATATTGCCGTCCACCTGACCGGCCTGGATGAAGTTCATGAACTGCAGAAAGGAGACTGCATCCTAATTCCACAGGGAGAACCCCACTATACAGTGAACATAGGAACAATCCAATCTGTCACAGCCTGGGCCTGTGCCCCCCATCTTTGAGAGGCAAAGAAAATGGGATATTTATTTCTGATAAGACACGCCCAAAGCGAAGCGAACAGTCAAAGGATTATGGCCAGCCGCCTTCCCTTTCCTCTCACTAAGGCAGGAAAAGCGGATGCAGACCTCATCGCGTCACAGCTCTCACAGTCCGTAACGATTCAGAGGATCATCTCTTCCCCCTTGGTCAGGGCAATAGAAACAGCCGCTTCATTTTCCAGGGTGTTCGGTATTGAGTGCGAAGAGGATGAACGCCTGTCAGAACAGGATCTTGGGATATATTCGGGGATGACCTATGATCAGGTCAAGGAAGAACCCCTTTACGAAATGAACACTCAGAATAGATGGAACTGGATTCCTCAAGGTGGCGGAGAGTCTTATGAAATGATTGCCCGGAGGGTTCAGTCATTCTTTGCCTCCCTCGATCCCGAAAGTCAGGACAATATCCTCATCGTGACCCATGCTGTGACATTCCGTCTAATCAGGGCAGTCCTGGAAAATACACTCCCGGCCTACCCCAGCGGATTTCCAAACAATGGAGAAATATGGAAGGTCCATTATAAAGGGCTTGGTGTGGAACATTCCATCGAGTCACTGCTCCTGGGAAACAGCAAAGACTTTATTCACAACCCCTAGACAATCTCTTTTTTTAGCGTCTCAGACTGTTCTGCCAATGTCTCGGCCATATCAAGGACCTTATCTGATGAGACTCTGATTTCATCAGAATCTCGTTTAATGTCTTCCGCAACATGGCCCAAGTCTATGGATAACTGCTTGTTTCTCGCCAGATTGGTGTCAATGGTGCTCTTGTCCTGAGCTACCTCATTCACACTTTCCATGACACTGCTTGTCAGTTCGTTCAGACTGGTCGTGGTACGCAGGATTTCCGTACTTCCCGTGTTCAACTCTTCCGTGCTGGAATAAATATCATCCATGGCTCGAACTACTGAATCAATTTCTTCCCGGATTTCTCCGAAGGAAGTTCCAGACTGTTTGACCTGAGAACCGGTTTTTTCAATGGAATTGATCATGGTCTTTAGATTTTCAGAAATTTTCTTGGCATTTCCTGAGCTGTTTTCGGCGAGCTTTCTGATTTCATCAGCCACCACGGCAAACCCCCGTCCCGCATCTCCGGCATGAGCCGCTTCAATCGCCGCGTTCATGGCCAAGAGGTTCGTCTGAGCGGCAATACCGCTGATAAGGCTGGTCATATCCCGGATGGTACTAATCTGGTCGATCACGCCATTGAAGGAACTCTCGGTCTGTTTGATGACCTCTTCACCATTTTGGGAGGTAAGGAGCAGGCTTTCGACATTCTTCTTCCTGACCTGAATGGTTTGAGACACACTCTTAATGGAAGCGACCATCTCTTCAATGGCCGCACTGGATTCTGCGACATTGGCCGATTGATCCTGAGCCTTATCCTTGAGCTCATCCAAACTACTACCGATGGCCTCCAGAGCCTGACCTGTGTTAGAAAAACCACCCTTAAGATTCTCAACGGATTCCAGGATTTTCTCCACCCTGTTTTCGATGAGAGTCACTGCCATCCCCGTTTCTTCTGCACTCTCTTTTAAACCAACGGCTCGGTCAATCTGTTTTGACACAGTTTCTACCAGAGAGATCATACGCCGACTGTGATTTTCACTTTCATTGAATTTATTTAGAACATCTTCGGTAACCATATAGAAGATATTTTTATTGGAGATAATAATGAAGGCAGACACCATGTACACAAAGGAAACAGAGGACAACTGATTCATGAGTGTAATTTCAGAGTTTTTATAGGCTCCGGTGATGATTACAAAAAGGACAAACAGCCAATAGGACAGGATCGAGGCAATTCCCAAATATTGTACATGCTTTTTGTTTCTGATTTGAAATGAGGCGATGAGCAAGGCCAAAAGCAGGTTCAAGGCATACTGGAAAATAGATCGTTCCCCTTTATAGCCGTTCAGCCATGTAAACAAAATGAGGAGGAGCATCATCGAGATAGAGAAAACATAGGACGAAAGATCAAAATGACCTTTTTTCAACAAAATCAATGTGAAAACAAACAGGAAGGAAAGAATAAATAGAACTACCGCAGTAGTGATACGACCTTCTAAAACCTGAATGATTCCCAGAGGAATCATCAGCACAGTAACAATCAACTGTATTAGGAAGTTAACAGAAGCCTTCATTCTGACTTCATAGCTGGCACTTTCATATGCTGATGAGAGTAAATCCATAAGGACTCCTAAACGATTCTTTTGACATATTCATTCAATTGTATATTTCTATATTTTATTGGTAAGATATAGCATAAACGGATACAGAGATTTATTCCAGCATTATATTTCATCGATCCCCAGTATTTTTCACATTCATAGCCAGGAAATAAGAATACTTCAATATTCATGGAAACAGAAGGAATGTGTTACAGTAACATTTTAATTGATATGGATAATAATTATCAATATCAATTATTATCCTTAGAATGATAATAAAATGCGCTTGGTGTGGTCATATCATTGACGACTCAATAGAGGGCCCCATTTCCCATGGAATTTGCCCATCTTGTAAAAATCTGCTTTTGAATAATAGAGTCGAAATTGATGATGAATCTTCAAATTTAGATGATGATAACGGTGATATCTCCCGGAATAATGACTATATAGAAGAAAAAGAATAGTATTAGCCTCCTCTAATTGCCAAGAGATAGTCTATAATGAATCACAATATGAAATTCAAATACCTTTCTCTGGCCCTGTTTGTGATCTCTTTAAACTGCCTTTATGGACAGACCACTGCAAAGGAAGTCAGAATAGGTATGTTTTCCCTTGAACCAATGAACTTCATTGATAACCAGGGGAGACCCTCCGGTCTCTACCCTTCTCTCATAGATGAAATAGCGAAAGATGCAGGCTGGAAAGTACGCTATATCGAAGGAACCTTTAGCGAAGGACTTGAACGACTGCAGAATGATGAGATTGACCTGATGCCATCCATCGCCTGGTCCAATGAGCGCTCCCGGACCATGGATTTCACTAGTGAATCCATTACAAACATCTTGGGACAAGTCTTTACAACCGCTGATAGTCAAATTTTAAAAATCACTGATCTCCATGGGAAAACTGTGGGAATCATGAAAGATGATATCATCGGCAGAAATCTGGCCACAACAGTGTCTTCTCTTGAGATACAATACATACCGGTAGTATACCCAACCCATCATGATGTCATGACCGCCATAGAGGAAGGCGAAGTGGATGCGGGAGTCGCACCCCATTATTTTGGGATTCATCACCTTAAAGAATATGATCTGATAGAGACAAATATCCTTTTTTCTCCATTCTCCATCTACTTTGCCAGCAAGGACGGACAAAATAGCGACCTTCTCAATGACATCGATACCCTTATTGGGGAATGGAAGAAAGAGAAGGATTCAGTTTATTATCAAACGGTCAGATTCTGGATGGCCCCGGAAGAGCTGAGGCAGGAAAGAATCCCCCTTTGGATGAAAGGACTTCTGGCCACAACCCTATCCCTCATCCTCCTCATCTTATATTTTAACAATCTATTTAGAAGACTCATCAAAAAAAGGACCCAGATAATAAAAGAGAAGGAATCCCGTTACAGATCTCTTGTCCAGCAATTGAAAAGCATCATCCTGCGCATCAGCTCTGACGGGACGATCCTTTTCTGCAATGATTTTGGGCTCTCACTCCTGGGATTGAGAAAGTATGAGGTTCTGCAGAAAAATATATTTGATCTCAAACTCCTTCCCCCTGGTTTAACTTTGAATAATCTGATGAATACGGATACTCTGGCCCAGACAGAACTCATCAATGAAATAACAACCGGGGAAAACAGTTTTCATATACAGTGGTCCTTTGACAGGATCTCCGGCGGAGAAGGCAAGCCTAAGGAGATGATCTGTTTAGGTGTTGATTTGACTGGCGGAATCAGGATGGAGAATGCTCTCAAAGAGAGTGAAGAGAAATTCATCAGCTTCATGAATAATATTCCTGCCGGAACCTATATCAAAGATCCACTAGGGACCTATATTTATGCCAATACCACAGCTCTTTCCATGTTAAACAAGGGAAAGGAAATTCTAAAAATAGAAGATTTTATCAAGACTCCTGAATTACTTGAAATGATAAGAGAAGCCGATCAAAGATTGCTGACCGGACAGTCTTTTTCCGAGGACTTCGAATATGAAATTGAGTTGCTTTCATCCCATTCATGCACTCTCATTAGACTAACCCATTTCCCCATTCTATTGAGTAATGGAAAAAGACTGATAGGCGGCATTGCCTTTGATATCAGCGAAGCTCGGACAAAAGAGGAGCAGCTCAACCAGTCCCGGAAAATGCAGGCCATAGGAGAGCTGGCGGGAGGCATCGCTCATGACTTTAACAACCAGCTGTCTGGAATCATGGGGTATGCCGATCTTCTGACTCAGAGCATAACTGACCCCAGGCTGGAAAGGTATGCCAAAAAGCTGCATGACGGCATTGAAAGAGCCTCGGAAGTGACAAAACAACTCTTGAGCTTTAGTAGAAAGGGCAAAAAAGAAATAACAAACGTACATATGAATGATCTGATCCTAGAGCTGATTGATCTTTTGTCACACACCCTGGAGAAACAGGTCTTCATCTCCTTTACCGACATGGCTGAAGACTCTACGATCCAGGGAGACCCGAATCTGATCCAGAATGCACTTCTCAATATAGCCTTGAATGCCCGGGATGCCATGCATGGAAAGGGTTCCTTGTATATTTCAACTCAAAAAATCATGGCAGATGATAAAATGGTTGCCCTACAGGGATATTCCATCGAAAAGGGCCCCTATCTTGTGGTTTCCATAGAGGATACCGGGGAAGGCATGACCAAAGAGGTCAGGGACAAGATATTCGAACCCTTTTTCACAACAAAAGAAGAGGAACAGGGAACCGGAATGGGATTAGCCATGGTTTACGGTACGCTAAAAGATCATCACGGCAATGTGACGGTGCAGACCACGGTTGGGAAAGGAACAGTCTTCAAGCTCTACTTCCCCTGTGAAATACCCTTGCCTTATAATGACGGGGTCAAAGGAACCAAGCAGGAGAAAATCGTCCCCTCCTCTCTAAGAATTGCCATTGTTGATGATGAACAGATGATCCGGGACTTTTTAAGCCAGTCCCTCCTGGAAGCAGGTCATAGGGTCGCACTTTTTGAGGGAGGGAAACAAATCATCCATGCCTTCAAGGAGACTCAATCTTCCTTCGATTTGATTATACTTGATATGATAATGCCCGGGATGGGTGGCTTGGAAACCTATCAGAAATTGACCGAGATCCAACCCGATTTGCCTATACTTTTATCAAGCGGCTACAGTCCCAAGAATGAGCTGCATGAGATTCTGAAGAACGATCATATCGTGTACCTTCAAAAGCCTTACAGCCTCAAGGACATGAATGATGCCATTTCCAGACTGATGAACCAGTGACTGTATCCCAGGGTATATTTCAAGCAAGTACTTTTTTTAAGACCTTGGAGACCTTCTCGTTGTTGAAGGGTTTTACAATCCATCCTGTGGCTCCCAGTTCACGTCCTTTTTCCATGACAGACTGCTGAGACTCCGTGGTAAGAACCAAAATGGGTGTGAATTTATGCTTCTCCGTCTTCCTGACCTCACTGATCATAGTCAAGCCGTCCATAACGGGCATATTGACATCTGTCAGAATCAGATCCGCATCGTTTTCACTAAGGACTTCCAATCCTTCCTGACCATTTTGTCCTTCAAGAACAGAATACCCCTCTTCTTTTAAGAAAAACTTGAGGGATTCCCTGACAGCTCTTGAATCATCTACAACCATAACTGTTTTCATATGAATCTCCATTTATTATACATAGGAGGAGATTAAAGAATTTATTAAAAAACATGAAGTAAACTGAGAGATGTTACTGTTACAGATGCCGGGAAGGGATTCAGTGTTTTCCTAATGCCAGCAGCCTAGAGATAGACTGAAAGAGGGCCTCTTCTGAAATTGGTTTTGTTATGACATCATTGATTCCTGCCGCTTCAAAACGTTCGAGGTCTTCCTTGTGAGAGTAGGCTGTCACCGCAACGATCGGCAGATCGTCATACTGACCCATGCTTCTGACCTCCTTGAGGACTTCATATCCACTCTTTTTAGGCAATCCCATATCCAACAGGATAAGATCCGGCTGTGAACTGTTTAATTCCTCCAGGGCCTCTTCCCCATTCATCGCCTGCAAAACCTCCCATCCTCTGGATTCCAGGATCTGTTCCAGAAGGTACTGGTTGATCGTATCATCTTCTACCACCAGTATAAGGGGCGGTCTTTCTAAAGGAAGGATGTCTTTACTCTGTTGATCAGTTTTCCCCGGCTCTTCTTTCTGACGGGGTAAAACCAGGGTAAAACAGCTTCCTTCTCCTTCCCGGGATTCCAATTCCAAAGACCCACCCAGGGCCAGAGACAGGCTCCGGCAAATGGCCAGACCTAAACCTGTACCGTTGTGTTCCTTTGTGTAGGGAGATTCAAGTTGTATGAAAGGTTTGAATATATCCTCTATCCTGGATTCAGGAATCCCCGGCCCCTGGTCTCTTACTTCAATTTTCAGTACTTCTGTGAGGGTGCAACGCAGTGTTATGGCTCCACTAACTGAATATTTTATGGCATTAATCAAGAGGTTGCTTACAATCTGGACGAGGCGTATTTCATCGCTTACAAAAAAAGCGGGAGCATCAGGAAGTGTCCAGGACAGATCGAGTCCTTTGTTTTCTGCATGGGTTTTCTGAAGTAAACAGACCTTATTCAGACATTCATAAAGAGAGAATGAGGTATACCGGAGCTTCATGGATCCTGCGTCCAGTTGTGTATACTCAAGAATGTCCGAGATGACTGCCGATAGCTGACGGGCCGAGAATTCAGCTAAGCTATGATACATTTCCATATCATCGTCCATAGGCAGTGTGCCCATCAATTTCAGCATACCCAAAACACCGTTTAAGGGGGTGCGCATTTCATGATTGATATTGGATAGAAAATCGGATTTTGCATCATTAGCTTCTTCTGCCATATCCAGAGCTACCCGCAACTCTGCGGTTCTCTCTTGAATTTTTTGTTCCAAATCATCATTCATAGATTTCAATTGTAAAGTATTCTTCCTAAGCATAAGGTGTGTATTGACCCTGATGAGTACATCCAGATTATGAAATGGTTTGGTGATATAATCTGCAGCACCCGCATTAAATCCCCGAACTTTCTCTTCCATACCCAATAGTCCGCTTATAAAAATAATGGGTATAGAACTGGTGGTCGGATCTTTTTTCAGAATACGGCATAACTCAATACCATCGATATTGGGCAATCGAATATCTAAGAGAAACAAATCGGGAAGAACAGTTTTAGCCTGGTCGAGAGCCTCTTCAGCATGGCTACAGCTGTAGACTTCATACCCTTCCAGGACAAGAATTTCTTCTAATACATCCCGGATATTCTCGTTATCATCAACTATTAGAATTCTTGAATGATCCAATATCATAGCAAAGCCTTCCTTTCATATTTCATGATTTTAATCTCCTGCAAAAGTCAAGCTGATCCTGAACTAGATCTCGGGCTGCCTCAAAGAGAGACTCCTCATCCACGAGATCGGCTTGATTCAGTTTCCTCTGAAAATTCCGGATTAGGATGCCAGAAGATTCCAACAGGAGTTTCATATTCAGCATAAAACAATCTCCCTGAGGATACGCCTGGATTTCCCACAACAATGAAAAGACCTTCTCTTGTTGTGAGACTATCTCCGACAAAGACAGCGTTGCCGCCTCAAACTTACTACTTTGAAAAAGAAGGTCTACCAGGAGGTAGTGAAAAGATTGTAAGCTTACTTTAGAAGATTCACAGAGAGAATCCATTAGGAAAAGAAGCTGCAGATTGAAGCGCTTATCTATGAGGATAGAGAGAGGGCTTCCTGTGGGAGAACCTGCAGAGGAGCCCTTTTCGCTTGAGGAAAGGGCCATCTGTTGTTGATCCGATCTGAAATGAAACTGAGGAATATAGGATCCTTTTGTCATGGATATAATGACATCATCATTCCTTCCGGGACCTTCATAGTATTGTTTCAGCCTGTCTCTCAGGCGTTTTGCCTCCACTCTAATCCTGGGATCAATTTGCTGATCAAAGGTGGTTTCCAGACCAAAAGCATCAACGGCAATAGAAAACTCCTTGATCTGGTATCCCTGTCCAGACAGAACCTTGTTGCTCACATAGAGTAGAAAACTGCATGATCTCTTCGCCCCTCGGAACAATTTATGATTCAGCATCTTATCTAACTGTTCATGTATTTCATCAACATGATTCTGGGGATCATTCATCAGTAAAATCCTGTATTGTCCGGAGGGTTTAATCCTTATTTGTTCTTGTTCCTCTATCTATCGGCCTATGAGACTTTAACCTTCACCACCTCTTGCTCACAATTGTGTAACTTATGAAATTTTATCGACAATTCCGTATGATTTTTGGGATGGCAAGACTGGGTATAAATACTTTTTACATATAGGTATTTTATTTAACATTGACCAATTTATTGCCATATATCATTTTAAAATTTTAATCTTTTGTTTTTTACCTTTTTGTAATATTCAGGTACAACAATTGCTTACTAATTTTCAACTTAATCAATTGGAGTACATAATAAATATGAACAAATTATCCTTCAAAAAAGGAGGTCTTACGGCCCTCCTTCTGCTCATGCCCCTCTCTGGAATTTGGGCAGACGGTGATGACCTGAGTGAAGTCATAGCCGGACTGGATACCTTCTGGGTTTTAATGGCTGCTTTCATGGTCTTTTTCATGCAGGCCGGTTTCGGAATGGTAGAAGCAGGTTTTATCAGAGCCAAGAATACAACGAATATTCTGACCAAGAACTTTTTGGATTTTTGTATGGCTTCTCTGGGATTCTTCGTCTTTGGCTATGCCCTTATGTTTGGAAAGGGGAACGGATTCCTGGGACTCAGTGGCTGGTTCCTCATAGGAGCGGAGAGTGCGGCGGATGTTCCTCTTTTTGCCTTCTGGCTATTTCAGGCAGCCTTTTGTGGTGCCGCGGCGACAATTGTTGCCGGAGGAATGGCTGAGAGGATGAAATTTCAGGCCTACCTTATCTACTCGTTCCTAATTTCAGCCTTCATCTATCCCGTTATCGGCCATTGGGTCTGGGGAGGCGGTTGGCTGGCATCCATCGGTTTCAACGACTTTGCTGGGTCTGGAGTTGTCCATACAACCGGTGGTGTTGCCGCCCTGATAGGAACAATCCTTCTCAAACCCCGCATGGGAAAGTACAGACCCGACGGAACCATCAAAATGATTGCCGGTCACAACATTCCCCTGGCTTCATTGGGTGTATTCATCCTCTGGTTTGGCTGGTTTGGATTTAACCCGGGGTCTACACTCTCTGTGGGCGATGGAAATCTCATAGCCAGAATTGCCATCAATACCAACCTTGCCGCCGCTGCTGGTGGAATCACCGCGATGATCACCATTTGGATGGTTTCAGGGAAACCTGACCTTTCCATGGCACTCAATGGAGCCTTGGCGGGGTTGGTGGCCGTGACCGCACCCTGTGCTTTCATAGATCCCTGGGCAGCCATCGTGATTGGAGCCATTGGAGGGATAATTGTCGTTCTAGCGTCTATCGGACTTGATAAAATCAGGATTGATGACCCTGTTGGTGCGTTTCCAGTCCATGGAGTGAACGGGATATGGGGAACGATCTCCATTGGTATCTTTGGAAAATCAGCCTTGGGCCTCCCCTCAGATGGTCTGCTGTATGGAGGTGGATTTTCCCAACTTGGAATTCAACTTTTGGGCATCATCGCCATCATTTCCTTCGTCCTGGTCACAATGGGAACGATTTTCAAGGTTATAGATCTGACCATAGGCCTCCGGGTGTCCAAGGATGAAGAAAATCTTGGCCTGGATATTGGAGAACACGGATTGGAATCATATACGGGATTCCAGATAATAGAATAAGGGAGACAAACTATGTTTATAATTACCGCTTTGGTTCAACCGCAAAAATTTGAAGATGTTAAAAAGGCTCTATTTGAAGCTGATGTTCATAAAATGACAGTGACTTCAGCCAAGGGATGCGGCCAGCAGAAAGGATATGATGAGTCTTTTAGAGGTGTTCATTCTGAAATCGTTCTCAGAAACAAACTCCAGATAGAAATTGCCGTCAACCAAGAGTTTTTAGAACCTACCATCGATGCCATTATAAAGGGAGCGCGGACGGGTAACATCGGGGATGGAAAGATCTTTGTCACCGAGTTAAAGGAGTGCGTCCGTATCAGAACCGGAGAAAGAGGTCAGGACGCCATTGGTTAGTTAATAAGGAAAGTGTCAGATGCCCTTCCCTACGGCAGGGCATCCATCCCTTAGTGTGCACAAACTTCACAAAATCTGTCGGGAATTATGTTTTTCATCATCAAGAAACCATAGATTTTACAACCCGCACAAAATCCAAAAACCCCTTCCAAGAATGAAAAAATACCCAATATAGAGATGATCCCCAAGCTTAAGCTCACTGCGCCGGCCATGAAGGCAATGAGAGTGGACGCGGTCAAAACCACACCAATCCCGGCGGCAAATCTCTTAGGGGAGAAGAAGATAGGTTTTTCTTTGAGGCCAAATATTTTGGCCAGAAGGACTGCCACCTGAGCCAGGATGCTGAATCGGGGCCGTCCTGCGGCACGGATCATAAAATCCAACAGTAAAAATGCAGGAATAACAGCTTGTCTTAGGAGAATATAAACAATAGAGAGGAGAAATACCTGCCCTCCTACCAGCCGTACCACATTAGAATTTACTTTTTGGGGAATGCTTAAAATATTCATGCCTAGTAATATAGTAGGTTTACTAGTATTTATCAATATATATTATCTTATTTATAATATTTTCATTCTCCGTCCTTCATCGCCTCTTCAATGGTAGCAAATATTTTTCCGGGAGCTTTTCCTATTTTGACTCCTGCATCAAGGATTTTTGAAATGCCTTTCCCTAATCCCGTCATGAGAGCAGAGATACTCCTGCCTTCGCGGGAAAAAATCCTCACATAGCCGCGGTCATTGTCCATAAACACATCAGATTTGTCTGAGCTTTGCACTTCCTGATAGGACATGGAATAATAAAAACTTCCAAAGGGTTCACTCTTGAGCCTGGTGGGCCTGTTTTCCATCATCTGTTTTTGACCGCCCATATTCATCGCTGCGACAGTACCCAAATACTCTGCCCAGTGCCAGAGGCCTGTAGGCCATCCGGGGGGTGTCTGAACAACATCGCCTGCCGCATATATTCCGGGAATTTCAGTCTGGCAATACAGGTCTGTAGGCACACCAGTCTGAGCATAGATTCCCAGGTCTTCCGCCAGCACAGGATTTCCACAAATGCCTGTGGAAGAGAGAATCATATCCCCATGGAACTGTTGATTGTCACATTTCATGGTATACCCCTCCCCTTCTTTACCGATTTCACAGGGAGACTGTCCGAAAATACAACGGACACCCTTTTGTTCTAGCAGCGCCAGAAGTCTGGCTGATTGAGATTCATCCAACCAACGCTTCATCAACCTGTCATCCCGGCCGATGAGGGTCACAGTCAGCCCCAAGCGGGAACACTGCTCCGCCAGCTCCACCCCTTCTACGCCCTGTCCCAGAACCAGAACGTCTTTGCATTGAAGCAGCTTGGCTCTGATAGATTCTGTATCCCGGGCAGTTCTCAGATGACTTAACCATTGATGGCCCGGTATGGACAACTCTTTTGGTACGGCACCGGTAGCCAGGAGAAGAGTCCCCCAGAAATATTTCTTATCATCCGCACAACGAAGGGACTTTTCTTTACTATCGATGCTTTGAGCCGGAGAGTCCAATAGATCAATACACTGTTCCTGAAACCAAGCCCTCTTTTCCAAAGCAAAATCATCGGTGTCAAAACCCCTAGCTAGAAATTTGGTTAAATGGGTTCTTTTATAAGGAAGCCTGTCTTCTCCGTTTATAATGAGAATTGCTGCGTCTTTCTGTATCTCTCTTAATACAGTAGCCGCCGTTAGTCCCGCTTTGGAGGCTCCAATGATGATATAATCGTAATAGGATATGGATTTTTTCATGAGTATCATTCTAAGAAATAGACCTGAAGAAAACCAGCTTTTTTTCATAATTGACCATATGATAAGGGAATCATCAGCCTTTAAACCAAAGAGAAAAGATCCCTCTTTTGGCCTATCCCTAGCTTCTTGTATCTTGACATTTCTCAATAAAGTGTCAATATAAAGGCAGTATTCTGGAGCATACGCTCTCTGAACGGACCCTGACAGTCCAACGCAACAAAGATTAAGGATGGAATATGCAGAAGGTAATCCTACAAGAAAATGCCCGAATCGGAATCATTAACAGAGGTGAGGCAGCCCTGCGTTTTATAAGAGCTGTCAAAGAGTATAACAGCCTCCATGGAACTGATTTAAAGACAGTCGCTTTCTATATAGAAGCGGAAATGGATGCTCCCTTTGTCAAAATGGCAGATGATGTTCTTCTGTTGTCAGACTTAGCCGAATATCCGGGCAAACAGAAATCACCCTATCTTGATCATGAACTGATGATTCAGGGTATACAAAAAATGAAATGTAACGCCCTTTGGGTCGGCTGGGGATTCGTCTCAGAAGATGCCCCCTTTATAGAAAAAATAGAAGCCCTCGGCCTGTCCTTTCTGGGTCCGGGAAGTGAAGCCATGGCCCTTTTGGGTGATAAAATCCAGGCCAAAGACCTGGCTGAAAAGGCGGATGTTCCCATCCTTCCCTGGAGTCGGAAAGCCGTCAAAGACCTGGCTGATGCGGAGAAGATTTCTCAGAAGATCGGTTATCCCGTCATTGTAAAGGCTTCAAATGCAGGCGGCGGCCGGGGAATCCGTTTTGTCAGAACCCCGGAAGAGCTGGCTACCCAGTTCAAATCGGCACAGGAAGAAACCCTCCGGATCACAGGCAATGACATCGTCTTCATCGAGGCTCTTGTAGAAAAAGGGCGTCATTTGGAAGTTCAATGCCTCGCCGACAGCCATGGAACAGTCAACACTTTTGGTGTTAGAGACTGCTCAGCCCAACGTAAAAACCAGAAAATCATCGAAGAAACTCCACCTGTAGGACTCCCCGAAACCATGTTAAAAGACATGGAAAAAGCCGCGGAAAGACTGATTACGGCAGCAGAATATGTGGGAGCCGGTACAGTAGAATACCTCTTTGACTTGAAACGAAATGAGTACTACTTCATGGAAGTCAACACCCGGCTTCAGGTAGAACACCCTATCACAGAGACTCTCTACAGCGTCGATCTTGTGAAAGGACAGATAGACGTTGCCAGGGGATTAAAGGTTGACCTTCGGGACAGAAAACCCAACGGAGCCGTTGCGGAAGTCCGGCTCAATGCTGAAGACCCAGACAGAGACTTCAGCCCTGCACCGGGGTATGTGAAGCTGTTCAGGGCTCCCGCCGGCCCTGGTATCCGCGTGGATTCCGGAATAGAAGAAGGAAGTGAAATTCCATCTGACTTTGATTCCATGGTTGCCAAAATCATTGCCCATGGCCCCACCCGTCCAGAAGCCCTGGCTCGGCTGGAGCAGGCCCTGAATTCACTAAAAATCAATATACATAATGGAACAACAAACAGAGCCTTTCTCCTGGAACTCCTGAGTCTGCCCCAAATAAAACAGGGAGGAATCCACACTGGTTTTGTTGAGGAACTTCTGGAAACAAGAACGGCTCAAGTTCACGTGGAAAAAACAAGAGCCGCCTTACTGGCAGCTGCGGTAGAACTCTATCTTACCCAATTCCGCACGGATTATATGAACTTTGAAGAAGAAATCAACCGTATCGGCAGGCCCAGGACCCTCTCAGACGCCAAGGGATATGAAATAATCCTGTCTAACAACGGCAACAGCTATAAATTTCAGGTTCGCTGTGTGGCAAATAGCTCCTATCATATTAACTATGAGGGAGAGGATCTGATTTGCACCTATATGAAAGGGAATCAGGAATCTCTCCTGATATTTCAGGAAAAACGTTACAACATCCTGATGGTGAACAGAGCGGACATGCTTCAATGCGAAGTGGATGGGTTTCCTGTGATGCTTGAAAGTGAATCCGGAGGATATGTCAAGTCTCCCTCTCCAGCCATAGTCCTTTCCATACAGGCAAAAACAGGAGACAAAGTAAAAAAAGGGGATGTCCTGGTTGTCCTGGAAGCCATGAAGATGGAAATGCTGGTAGAATCTCCCGCAGATGGAATCGTCAGTGAGATCTGCATCTCAGGAGGAGCCCAGATTACGGCGGGACAGCCTCTGGTTCTTTTGGATATCAAGGATCAGGAACAGCAGAACGAGGTCTCAGGTTCTGAACCGGTAAACTTTCCTCTAGAAAGCGAAACAGTAGAGGATAAAACTAAGAGGATATTGGCAGAACTGGACGCACTATTTAGAGGATATGACTATGGGGAGTCCGCCAAAGGAAACTTTCAGGAGATACTCAACCACCTGGATGAAAATCCTGGAGAGAGTCCCAAAGTGGTTTCAGAGGTTCTCAGAATCATGGCCAGCTTCTGTGCGGTGGAAAAGCTCTTTACAACCATAGAAATCAATTCAGACAGCTATGCCCGGCCCGTCAGCTACCAGGAAATGTTGACACATTACTTCCTCAGACATGAGGAAAAGAAGAAGGGTCTCCCCCAAATATTTGTTGATGACCTTGAGACCTGTACCGGTTTTTACCACAAGGAAGAAGCCACGCAGGATGAGAAGAACCGGGCCCTTTATAGGATATTTCAGTCCCATGGAAGGTTAAGCAAGAAACTGGAAGTTTTGAAAAGGATCTTCTTCTCCCTTCAGAACATGGAGCTGACCTCCCAGGACCGTAGCCGATTGTCCGTACTGATCAGTCAGATTATCGAACTCACCCAAACCAAAGACCTTTCCACCGCCGATGCGGCCCTCTTTGCCCGATACAAGATCATCGATGCATTGACAGTATCACAAATGAGAGAACGTCAGAGTCAGGCAATTGAAAGCATGCTCAGAGAACTCACAGAAAACGGATCGTCTAAGAGTAAGATTTCAGAAGACATGCAGACGATCATCGACTCCTCAGCGGAGATCATGGATAGACTCTGCGAACTGGCCCTGAGCGATGATGACACGGGAAGAGCCTTGGGTATGGAGGCCCTGGGCAGGCGGATGAACAGAGATAGAGAGTTTATCACAGGCAAACTCCTGAAATCCGGCACATACTGGGGATACTACTGCGAGAGCCGAAATCTGGATCTGGATATCGTTCATAAGAATATAACCACAGTCATCAGAGATTCAGACCTTTGTGACAGCTTGATCAGGGACATTGCCGATCTGGGGAAACACAGTGGAATCAAGATAAACTGTCTGATTATTTCACAGAAACCCGCCGATACAGACTATCTGAATAAGGCTCCCTGGCTAACAGATGAAAGAGTCCTGGCTTTCCGTCTGGGATGGTTCTGTCCCACAGAAAGCAAATTCTACCGCTCCTATGAAATCACAGCAGAGGGATGGGTTGAACAAAAGCTCTACAGAGGATTCAATCCCCTGGAATTCAGGGAACTGAGAGTCATTCGTCTGCAGAATTTTGATCATAAGATCCTCTATAAGTCGGATACGGTGACCCTCTTAGAATCGACAGAAAAAAGCAATCCGAAGGATAAGAGGCTCTTTGCCCTGGGCAGTTTTTCAGACCCGAAACCGGAATGGTCAAATGCTTCCATTAGCCGGATGGTCATGTTTGAGTCGGTCTTTATGGACTGCGTCTATGCCATGAGATCTGTCCAGGCCCGGTATAAATTCCGCCTCCAATGGAACAGGATCATCCTTCATAACCGCTCACTCCAAAACCTGAAGCTAATACAAATGCAGGAATACGGACAGAAGATCCTGCCCATGACCCATGATTTAGGCCTTGAAAAGATAGTGGTTTACACCCGACGAAAACGTTGGAGCGAAGACGCCATCAGGGAACTGGAACTCATCATGTCCAACATGTCCCAGGACCAGTTCACCATGCGTTCTCGAAAACCACAATCCAACAATCTGCTCACCCAGGACCTCTACACAAGCAAGGTTGTGCGGGCCCGTCAGCGGAACATGGTTTATCCCTATGAGTTTATCAAGATGATCACCTATGCGGGACTCCCCCTGTACAAGGGATTTCCCCGGGGTGACTTTGAAGAGTATGATATCAAAATCAACAGTGACGGAACCCAGAGTCCTGTGTCAGTGAAAGACCGGAACTATGGCGAAAATGAGTCCAACATGATTTTCGGACTGATCCGTCACCCTCATATAGACCAAACAACAACCCTCGAAAGGGTCATCATCCTCTCTGATCCCACAAAGGACCTTGGTTCTCTGTCAGAACCGGAATGCAGGAGGGTCATAGCCGCCCTGGACCTGGCCGAAGAAAAGGATATTCCCGTAGAATGGCTTCCCATCTCTTCGGGTGCCAAAATAGATATGAAAACCGGCACAGAAAACCTGGACTGGACGGCATCGGCCCTCAAACGGATCATCAATTTTACCCAAAATGGAGGCGAAATCAATATCATCGTTCCGGGGGTCAATGTTGGAGCCCAATCCTACTGGAATGCCGAAGCAACGATGCTGATGCACACCCGGGGACTTCTGATTATGACAGATGAGGCCTCTATGCTCCTCACGGGAAAAAGGGCTTTGGATTTTTCCGGTTCAGTATCGGGAGAAACCAATCTGGATATTGGAGGAGCTGAGAAGATTATGGGTCCCAATGGGCAATCTCAGATCAGAGCCCGCAACTTGGCAGAAGCCTACAGCATCCTCTTAAACCACTATGCCTACACGTATAAAATAGCCGGAACAAAGCATCCCCCCCGGACAAAAACGGATGATCCCAGAGACAGGGATATTACCAAGGACAAATACAATGACTTTCTGGATCAGGGATTCAAGACCATCGGTGATATATTCAGCATGGAGAAGAATCCGGAAAGGAAAAAGCCCTTTGATATCCGTCAGGTCATGGAGTCTATCATAGACCGAGATGCCGGATATTTTGAGCGGTGGCAGAGGATGAAAGATGCGGATACTTCGATCATCTGGGAAACCAGAGTGGGTGGTATCGCCACAGGAATGATCGGCATAGAAAGCCGCCCACTAAACAGAATGGGGGCCATTCCACATGATGGACCAGAAAACTGGACAGGTGGTACTCTCTTCCCCCAGTCCTCCAGAAAGGTCGCCCGTGGAATTAATGCTTTTTCAGGAAGGATGCCTTTAATGATTCTGGCCAATCTTTCAGGTTTTGACGGTTCCCCCGAGAGCCTCCGCAACCTCCAGCTGGAATACGGAGCGGAAATCGGACGCGCCATCGTCAACTTCAAGGGACCCATTGCCTTCCTAGTGGTGGCACGGTATCACGGCGGGGCCTACGTGGTCTTCTCCAAAGCGCTGAATCCCAACCTCAGGGCAGCCGCTCTGGAAGGCTCCTTTGCTTCCGTTTTGGGTGGAGCTCCCGCCGCGGCAGTTGTCTTTCCAAGGGAAGTACAAAAAGAGACATTCTCTGATCCTAGAATAGCCGAATGCGTCGAACAATTGAACAAGAAGAACTGTTCACAGAAAGAGTATGATGAACTCTACAGTTCTATCTACAATGAGAAGCAAACCGCTTTAGGACAAAAGTTTGACCAGATTCATTCGGTAAACAGAGCAAAAGAGGTGGGTTCAATCGACGATATTGTCAACCCGAAAGACATCAGGCCCTACCTGATTCAAACAATAGAAGAGGGCATGAAGCTCTGACTTTTAAATAGTTTCTCAAATCCCCGGTTTTTATCCCTGCCGGGGATTTTTTTATGAAGATTTTGACCTACAACAAAACACGTAAGGTGAATATACTAAGATTATGGTAAAAGGGTATAAAAAAGAAAAAGCTGCGTCACGACCTGTCATTAAAATGCCTCCCCGGGCGGCATTTTCAATGATCAGCAACTATATTGGTAGAAAGATATCCGAGCAAGCCAGAGCTTTGGCTTTTATAGTGGCGTATCTCCTTGTATTTCAACTCCTGGTTGTCAGATCACCCGAAGCATTCAGTCTCCAGAATCTCCTCGGGATAATCATGGTAGTATTGGGACTCGCCTTCTTTATGGAGGGCCTCGCTCTCGGGCTTATGCCCCTGGGTGAATATGTGGGACTCAAGCTTCCTGTCAAAGTCAGACTCTATCAGATAATATTCTTCGGCCTCATCGTGGGATTTATATCAACTCTGGCAGAACCGGCAATAAGCACCTTGCGTTCTGCAGGGCGCGGAGTCACTCCTTGGGAAAATCCATTGCTCTATTCTCTTCTTGGCATTTATCAGGAAGGATTCATAGCTTCCGTGGGAGGAGGAGTCGCTCTGGCAGTTGCTCTCAGCCTGTACAGGTATCATAAGGGCATATCCCTAAAACCTTTCATTTTAATATCCGTGCCGATCCTTCTGGCACTAACACTTCTATTTTCACTCAACCCTCAGCTTCGTGCTGTTATAGGCCTGGCCTGGGACACTGGAGCGGTCACTACAGGACCTGTCACAGTACCTCTTGTCCTGGCCCTGGGTATCGGAGTATCCAGAGCCTCAGGGGATAGGCAGGGATCTACCGGAGGCTTTGGAAGTATTGCGATGGCTTCACTCCTTCCAATTTTGGGAGTCATGATCTTCTCATTAGCTCTTTTTTTTACATTGCCTTCAGAAATGGAGGAAGCAGAGTTTTTCTCAATAGAGAACAGAACAGATGCTGTTAAGATGCTAGAGGGAGAGAAGGCCCTTGAATCCTTTGCCTTTGAGAAGGGAACCCAGGAAGCCAGGGCCGCTTTCTACGGGAATGAAGAGGAGTATATAGCCGCCCTCAAAGAGCTATCCGATGGCGATAAAAACCAGATTCTCTCTGAAATGAGTCCGGACATATGGTGGGCATTACGGGCGTCTGAGAGTGAAAAAAAGGTCTTAGGAATAAGCACGGAAAATATAGTCCCCGATGCAGTACAGATACCAACCACTATATCCGAAGTTATTAAAAATGAGACAACCATGGCTATACGAGCCATCATTCCTCTAATAGGGATACTTTTGGCAGTAGTTCTGCTGATTCTCAGAGAGTATCCCCGCCACATCGACGAATTTATCCTTGGTATAGTCATCACAATACTGGGTATGATTCTACTGACAACAGGGCTCAGATATGGCCTTGTCCCCTTGGGTGATACAGTGGGTCAGCAGCTCCCACGAGTTTATGAAGCCCAGGAAAATGAAAAGATCATTGAGATACCCAATTTTGATCTTTCACTGATTCAGAAGGCTGTAGACACTGATGGAAATAAGTCTGAAATATTTGCTTTTATGAATGCATCTGGAGAAATACAGCATGTCCCCTTTATTTCCAGACAATACAACAAACAGAGCGGTGTATATACCCATGTAAGAAGAACTCCCATTCTTTTTACAGGAAGAATGACCAAAATGGGAATGATCTTTGTCCTCCTCTTTGCATTTGGCCTTGGTTATGGTTCAACCTTGGCAGAGCCTGCCCTAAATGCTCTTGGAAAAAATGTTGAAGAAATTACAGTCGGAACAGTCTCAAAAACAGGAGTTATCAGAGCTGTTTCTATTGGAGTAGGCCTGGGGCTGATGATTGGTGTTTTGAGAATCATATACAATATACCCATGGCCTGGCTTCTCATCCCTGCTTATCTCCTTCTTATTCTACTGACAATATTCAGTAGTAAAGAATTTACAGGAATTGCCTGGGACAGCGGCGGAGTCACCACTGGACCTATAACAGTACCTCTAGTCCTCTCTCTCGGGCTAGGAATAGGCGGAGCAATGGGAAAGGCTGACGGATTTGGCATCCTTGCTTTAGCCTCAGTATTTCCTATCCTATCGGTCCAGATCTATGGTTTTATGCTTTCACTCAAACGTAATAAATCAATGGCCGCGGTTGAACAGGAGAGTACAAATGAATCAAAATAATACACGCATTACCTGCAGCCTACATTTTAGCCTGAGAGAAACGATGCAAAACCTTCTATCCGAAAAACCATCTCTCTCAGTATTCTTTGAGTCCTGTCGTACTGTCCGGAGACAAGATAGGAAGAGAAAGCTCTCCTTCCCTGGCCAAAAAAAGATCCCTGTTGAATGGCCAGGAGACCGATACTACATCACCACAGAGAGCAGTAAAGCAGAGGCCCTGGCTGCAGAAATATATGAGAAAGTAGGTCTTGATATCCCGGGACACGGCAGTTTGCTGATGCAGGATATTTCTGTTTATGAAGGCAGGAATGAAGAGAATCCTGCCGAAGAGTTTAAAGCCTGTAAACATCAAATGTCCCAGATAACTGCAATTTTGTCACTCCCAAAAGCAGGAGACCAGCTTGCTGCTATCGCCTTAGACTATGGTCTAGGGGTGCCCGTAGTGTCTCTGGGAGAAGGAACTGGACTAAGAGATTCTCTGGGACTTCTGCGTATTACAATTCCCCCGCAAAAAGAGATTGTGCACTTAGTGGTCTCCCGGTACGATTCAGACAATATTCTGAAAATACTCATTGAACATGGTGATATAGACCGGCCCGGAGGCGGTTTTGTGTATACAACACCTGTATGTTCGGCACATCTTGACAATAAAATGGTCATTGGTAGACAGGCTCATTCTGCCAGTATAGATCAGATGATTGCAGCCATTGACGAGCTTAAAGGAGATACTGGCTGGCGGAAAAGAAGTCTGGAAGTCAAAAAAGGTCGTGTCAGGTTTACTCGCAAACAGAAGGAAATTACAGTGTACTGTCCTGAAGGCTCTGCTGGAAACATAGCCGATTGTGCTATGAATGCAGGAGCAAAAGGGGCGACTCTTTCAAGGGTTCAACATCTGGCACAGGGAGAAAAGAGCGGTAATACTGCGGCATGGGAGCGCGTAGTAGCACTTGTCCCAGAGAAGATCTCAGACAGCATCACCGATAAAATTTTCCAGTACGGTATTGAAAATCCAGGCAAGGTTCTGACGATTGAAACATTAGAAGTACAGGCTGCTTTTTCTCACGCATGATATACTTTTTTTATAAAACGTATCCAGAGGAAAGACCATGAAACGTACAATCATCAAAAATGCATCAGCCATTGTCAGCTGTGATTCCAAAGACCGTGTGTATAAAGACTGTGATATTCTCATTCAGGGACCGGAAATTATGGAAATTGGAAAAGGATTGGCAGATCCCGATGCCGAAATCATATCCGCTCAGGGTAAATTCATATACCCGGGTCTTGTGAATACTCACCACCATTTTTTCCAGACATTTGCCCGGAACCTGATGGCTGTGGACTATCCCAATATCACGGTCATCCAATGGCTGGATGAGATTTACGAAATATTTAAAATGATAGATTCTGACGCAATCTACTACTCCTCACTTGCGGCCATGACAGATCTGATAAAGCATGGCTGTACAACAGCCTTTGACCACCAGTACTGTTTTCCAAATACAACAGACAAGAAACTAGTTGACCGTCAGATGGAAGCGGCGTCCCTTCTGGGCATCCGTTTTCACGCTGGTCGGGGAGCCAATACTCTCCCCAGAGAAAAGGGCAGCACTATACCATCCTCAATGCTTGAAACCACAGATGAATTTCTTTCTGACTGTGAGAGGCTGATTGATCTGTATCATAATCCTGCTCCCTTCAGCATGAGCCAGATTGTGATAGCCCCCTGCCAGCCGGTGAACTGCTACAAAGAGACTTTTATTGAGTCCGCCGCCCTGGGCAGAGACAAGTCTGTACTCCTTCACACCCATCTGGGAGAAGGAGAAAATGAACTAATGGTTCAGAGATGGGGAAAAAGGACTTTGGATTGGTGTGAAGAGATTGGATTTATCGGAGAAGATGTCTGGTATGCACACGGATGGGAACTTCTTCCCCAAGAGTATAAGACAATGGCTGACAGTAAAACAGGCCTGTCACACTGCCCTGCTCCGGCAACACTGGGAGGATTTCCCATCATTGACATTCCTGGAATGCGGAGAGCCGGAATGAAATTGAGTCTGGGTTGTGATGGCTCTGCCACAAACGACAGTTCCAACCTTCTAGACAGCCTGCGGATGGCCTATCTGATGCAGTGTTTTCACAGTAAAGAGCGGGGCGGTAGCCCTTCCCCTTACCAGATGCTTAAAATGGCTAGTATTGAGGGAGCAAAAATGATGGGAAGAAACGACTTTGGCAGTCTGGCAGAAGGGAAGGCCGCAGACCTCTTCATGGTAGATGTCTCCCGCCTGGAAATGGCCGGAACAACCCATGATCCGGCAAACCTCCTAGCCAGGGCGGGTGTGACCGGAGAAGTCTATCTCACAATGATTAACGGGAAAGTGGTTTTCAAAGAGGGTGAACTCACCGGAATAGACGAAAAACATCTTTTCAATGCAGCAGAAAAAGCATGTAACAGCTCTATCCGGGACCGATGTGCAGTCTATGGGAAAAACATACTATAAGCAGGGCAGGAATGCCTTTTTGATCTGACGAGTCTTTCCCTGCAAACACTCTTTATCTACTTTAGTATTTTAAATGATAAAAAAAGGACGATTACGCTTGAATAAACAAGCTGTCATATGCTATTTAATATATACGTATTTATATATCTATAAATTTTAAACGAATGATCAGGAGATAAACTGCATATGAAAGTATTGATTATCGGAGGTGTTGCCGGTGGGGCCACCACCGCGGCCAGACTCAGGCGGCTGGATGAATCAGCGGAGATCAGGATTTATGAAAGAGGAGCCTACATCAGTTATGCCAACTGCGGACTTCCCTACTATATTGGAGGGACCATAGCAGAAAGAGACAGACTCTTTGTTCAAACGCCTGAGAGTTTTACCGAACTTCTGAATGTAGATGTGAAGGTCAAACACGATGTTATCTCTATCAATAGAGACAGGAAAACCCTCTCTGTGAGAAACCTGGATACAGATGAAGTCTTTGAAGATCCCTATGATAAACTGGTACTTTCTCCTGGCGCAGAGCCCTTGAGACCAGGGATTCCCGGAATCGATTCAGATAAAATTTTTACACTGAGAAACGTTCCTGATACGGATCATATCAAAACCTTTGTGGATGCAAACAAGCCCCGCAGAGCGGTCATCATTGGAGCAGGATTCATCGGATTGGAAATGGCCGAGAACCTCCATCAGCTGGGAATCTTTGTCACCATTGTAGAAGCGGCTGAGCAGGTAATGAACATCCTAGACTATGAGATGGCTGCCGAAGTTCACCAGCACCTCAAGGTCAAGGGCGTTGAGTTCTACCTGAAAGATGGTGTCTCCTCCTTTACAGATAAAGGAGACAGTGTTCATATCGCCCTTCAGAGCAGCCGGGTCATCGAAGCGGATCTGGTTATCCTCTCAATCGGAGTGAAACCAGATGTCAAGCTGGCTGTAGAATCCGGCCTTGAAATAGGCACCACTGGGGGTATTAAAATTGACAGCCACCTCATGACCAACGACAAGGATATCTATGCCCTGGGAGATGCAACAGAGTATCCGAATCCCATCACAGGAGACCCTTTAAGAGTCCCCCTGGCAGGTCCAGCTAATAAACAGGGCCGGATGGTCGCTGACAATATCATAATGGGGAATAAAAGAAGTTACAGAGGGACCATAGCCACTGGCATTGCCAAGGTATTTGACCTGACAGTCGCCTCTACAGGGCTCTCGGAAAAGCAGCTTCTGAGAATGGACAGGGAGTACCAGAGATTGATTATCCATGCCACTTCCCATGCAGGGTATTATCCTGATGCCGATCCCATGACAATAAAGATTATATTCAACAAGGAAAGGCAGCTTTTGGGAGCTCAGATCGTGGGCTATTCAGGAGTCGATAAGAGGATTGACCTCTTTGCGGTCATCCTGGGTCATGCGGGTACAATCGATGATCTCCAGGAGATAGAACATGCCTATGCACCACCCTTTTCATCTGCCAAGGATCCTGTCAACATAGCGGGATTTGTTGCAGAAAACATCCTCAACGGTTCTTCTCACCACCTCCACTGGAATGAGATGAACGACATCCCCAGGGAAGAACGTATTCTCATTGATGTAAGAACAGAGGATGAATATGGAATCGAAACACTGGATGGTGCCGTGAATATTCCTTTGCCACAAATCCGCAACAGAATCGCAGAGATCCCCAAAGACAAGAAGGTCATTCTCTTTTGCGGTGTGGGAAAAAGAGCCTATATGGCTGAAAGAATACTCCGGCAAAACGGCTTGGAAGATGTCTATAACCTGTCGGGGGGTATGAAAACTTACAGCCTATCCACCCAGCAGCAAAGCAATGAAGATATCTTCGAGAAAGATTTTATCGGTCATGATGACAACATTTATCAGAGTGATCCCCATATTCATACAGTCATTGGCGACATTAAGACCATTGAAGTGGATGCCTGCGGCCTCCAGTGTCCCGGTCCTGTATTGAAACTCAAAGAAGAAATGGAAGCCCTTAAACCCGGAGAGATGATCCAGGAAACTGCCACAGATCCCGGTTTTGCCAGGGACGTCTATGCTTGGGCTAAAATGACAGGAAACAGTGTGGTCTCTGTAGACCAGAAGGGTCCTAAGGTCATTGCAGTCCTCAAGAAAGGAGGAGCCCCCACTCCTTCCAGAATGGGCGGTGGTCCTCAAAAAGGAACCAGCCTGATCCTCTTTTCTGACGATCTGGACAAGGCGTTGGCGGCTATGGTCATTGCCAACGGAGCCATATCTGCTGGGAAAGAAGTCACCCTGTTCTTCACTTTTTGGGGTCTTTCATTCCTTAAAAAAGCGAAGGCACCACGGGTCAAAAAAGACTTTATGGGTAAGATGTTCGCCATGATGCTCCCCTCCAGCAGCCGAAAGATGGGTCTATCCAAGATCAATATGGGCGGAATGGGTGCTAGAATGATGAGAATGAGAATGAAGGCTCTGGGTGTAGACAGTGTTGAGCAGATGATGGAAACAGCCCTGAAAAGCGGCATCCGTCTTGTGGCTTGCCAGATGTCCATGGACGTGATGGGAGTAGCCGAAGAGGAACTCATAGACGGTGTAGAAATTGGGGGAGTAGCCTCCTTCCTGGGCGCCGCAGATGATTCCCAGACCAACATGTTTATCTGATTCTTCATTTTAGAACACAGGAAAAGGGCAATCATCAGGGTTGCCCTTTTTTTAATTATAAATCCACACTCCAGTCTAAAATACAACAAACCGGCCTTGACAAACCCTTAATAGCATTATTTAATAGATCTATTAAATAATGCTATTAAACAGAGGGTTTTATGATCCAGAAAGATACAAAACAAATGGAACAAGCCATTATCGAATCTGCTGAGGAACTTTTCCTGGAGAAAGGCTCAGCATCGACTTCCACAACTGAAATTGCCAGAAAAGCAGGGTGCAATCAAACCTTGGTTCATTATTACTTCAGAACCAAAGAAAAACTGTTCCAGGCTATTTTTGAAAAAAAAATAAACTTGTTCCTCTCCAGTTTTCAAGAAATCGGAGAGATGTCCATTCCCTTTGAGGAAAAACTCGAGAAGATTATTGACACCCACTTTGAACTGATATCCAAATCACCACGACTGCCTTTTTTTATATTGAATGAGATGACAACAAATCCGTCACGAATTGATTTTTTAAAAGAAATATTTGCTCCCCAGGCAAGGCTTGTGTTCAGTGTCCTTGATTCAGATATGAAAGGAGCGATCAAGGAAGGCAGAATCAGAAAAATGGAAACACAGGAACTCTTCTGGACCATAGTATCTTTGAATATATCGGCCTTTCTCCTTTATCCGATCATGAACAAGGTTCTTGATCTAAAGGAAGATCAATTCAATGAATTTGCCCAAAGGAGAAAGATCCAGAATATCCAAACCATCTTGAATAGCCTAAAACCCGAATAGGAGGAATGCATGAAAAAAATGATCCATACAATCATCATACTGATGATCACAGCCTCACTTCAGGCTCAGGTCAGTCTGGAAGAATGCCAGACAATGGCCTTGGAACTCTATCCTTTGAGGCAGCAAACGGGTCTGATAGAAAAAGCCAGAGAAAGCTCCCTGGACATTGCAGACTCAACATATCTCCCGCGGCTGATTCTGTCTGCGAAGGCATCTTACCAGTCAGATGTCACAGCTTTTCCCCTCTCCCTTCCGGGAGTCTCCATTGAAGAGATGTCAAAGGATCAATACCAGGTACTTTTGAATCTTAACCAGACCCTTTGGGATGGTGGTAAGACAGCCTCTCAAAAGCAGCTGATCAACGCCAGCTCCCATGCCGACAGAAAGACTTTGGATGTGGAACTCTACACCCTGAAAAGCCGGGTGAACCAGTTATTTTTCGGGATTCTCCTCCTGGAAGAACAGCTAGACCAGAATAGCCTTTTTATTTCAGACCTCGAAACGAATTATACGAGAGTTCTGTCCCTGTATGATTACGGTATGGCCCAAAACTCCGATCTCAATTCCATCAAGGTGGAGTTATTGAAGGCGAAACAAGCCCGAACGGAACTTGAATCTGCCAGGCAATCCTATCGTAGCATGATGTCTGAAATGACCGGTCTCACCCTGGGACAGGACACGGAATTACTGCGTCCACAGGGCACAAAAAAGAGCAGCTCAGCTGTCGGTATGAACCGCCCGGAAGCCCATCTGTACCAGGCGAAACAAGATGTACTCGAAGCCAAAACCGAGATCATTCATGCCAATCTCATGCCCCGGCTGGGAGCCTATGTGCAGGGAGGATTCGGAAGGCCCGGATTGAACATGCTGGAGAACAGCTTCAGCCCCTTTTACATCACAGGAATCACCCTGGAATGGTCTTTAGACAGCTTTTATTCGAGAGGCAGTGAATTAAAGTCTATTGAAATTGAAAAGCAGAAAGTGAACTCCCAGCTGGAGACCTTTCTCTACAACATAGAACTCCAGATCAAGGATCAAATATCCGAGTTGGAAAGGCTAGAACAACTCATAGAAATGGATAGTCAAATCATCTCATTTCGAAGAGAGATCAAGGAGGATGCGGAGATTCAACTTGAAAATGGCACGATCACTGTCAGTGATCTTTTGAAGGTGATAAACGAGGAGAATATGGCCAGCCAGAAAAAGTCCCTCCATGAAATACAGCGGCTCCAGACCCTCTATGAACTCAACTATTTGATGAATGAATAAGGAATGAATATGAAATATACGACTCAAGCACTCTTTTTAATCCCCCTGCTCTTATTCTCCTCCTGCCAAAACGATGAGACAATGATAGATGCCTCAGGCTCCTTTGAAGCGGTAGAGCTCTTTGTATCTTCGGAAACAACGGGCAGAATACTGGAACTAGACATCCAGGAGGGAGATACCGTCGAAGAAGGAAGCCTTCTGGGACAGATCGATACACTCCAGCTGAAACTAAAAAAAGAGCAATTGGAGGCCACATCAGATAGCATAAAATCCAAAAAGATGGATATTCAGATCCAGACAGCTCCTTTGCAGCAGCAGATCCAAACGGCCAGGAAGGAGAAAACCAGGATCGAAAACCTTCTGAAATCCGATGCGGTGAATACCAAACAGCTGGATGATATCAATGCTCAGCTTATCCTGCTGGAGAGACAACTTGAGGCCCAGAAAACAACGCTTCAGAATGGAAATAAGGGAATAGAAAGTGAATTAAAAGCCCTGGAAAGCCAGATGTCCCAGCTGGAAGACCAGATCAATAAGGGCCGTATTATCAGTCCCATAGGGGGAACTGTTCTGGTGAAATATGCAGAAAGAGGAGAACTGGCTCTGCCGGGAAAATCTCTTTTCAAAGTTGCCGATCTAAACAAGATGTATTTGAGAGCCTACATAACAGCAGGCCAGCTGAGCCTTGTCAAACTGGGACAATCCGTGACGGTACTCTCCGATTTAGGAGAGGGTGAATACAAGGCGCTAACAGGTAGGATTACCTGGATATCAGAGGAGGCTGAGTTTACGCCGAAAACTGTTCAGACGAGGGACGAACGGGCCAACCTGACCTATGCTGTCAAAGTGGCGGTTCCAAATGACGGGACCCTCAAAATCGGAATGTATGGCGGAATAAGACTCAATGATTAAGCCCCTGATCACTGTGGAGAATGTATCCAGGGATTTTGGACCTCAGCCAGCCCTGAAAGACTTGAACTTTCAAGTTGATCAGGGAGAAATTTTTGGAATCATCGGTCCCGATGGAGCCGGAAAAACGACTCTATTCAGAATAATGGCAACCTTACTGCTGGCAGACAGAGGAGAAGTCATGATGGATGGTATGGACGTGGTCAGAGATTTTAGGACACTGAGAAAACACCTGGGCTACATGCCCGGACGCTTCTCCCTCTATCAGGACCTGACCGTCGAGGAGAATCTGAATTTCTTTGCTACTGTTTTTAATACAACCATCAAGGAAAACTATTCCCTGATTAAGGATATTTATGTCCAGATAGAACCCTTCAAAAAAAGAAGGGCCGGAGCCCTCTCGGGGGAATGAAGCAGAAACTGGCCCTTTGTTGTGCCCTCATACATTTCCCGAGGATACTCCTCCTGGATGAGCCCACAACGGGGGTGGACCCTGTCTCTCGGGCAGAGTTCTGGGAGATGCTGATTTCTCTCAAAAGAAAGGGAATCACTATCCTCGTATCCACGCCCTACATGGATGAAGCCGGGCGCTGTGACAAGATAGCCCTAATGCAGGAAGGATCTTTTCTCATGATCGACACACCCGAGAATATCACTTCAGGGTATGACCGGAACCTCATGTCTGTCCGCAGTGATTCCATGTATGCCCTTCTTAAGGATCTAAGGGAGAGAAAAGAAATACGGAGCTGTTACTCCTTTGGTGATTCTCATCATGTCAGCCTGAACCCCGGGAGTTTGTCTCCTGAGGATCTCGAAAACTATCTTGCAGATAAAGGCCACAGAGGCATAGAAATCAAGACCATTCCGGCAGGAATTGAGGATTGCTTCATGGAACTCACAGAAAAGGGAGGCCGGGATTGAGCGTTATTACAGCTGAGAACCTATGCAAAAAATTTGGGTCATTTACCGCAGTAGACCACATCAGCTTTGCCATCGAAAAAGGGGAAATTTTTGGTTTTCTGGGAGCCAACGGAGCCGGTAAGACTACGGCTATGCGCATGCTCTGCGGTTTGAGCATCCCCTCATCCGGAACAGGACGGGTGGCCGGATTTGATATTTATAAAGAGACTGAAAAGATCAAAAAAAACATTGGCTATATGAGCCAGAGATTCTCACTCTATGAAGACCTCACGGTGACGGAAAATATACGTCTTTTTGCCGGAATCTATGGCATCAATAAAAAAGAGATTGCTCCCAGAACAAAAGAGATGCTCTCCCGCCTAGGTTTCTTAAACGAGAAGGACACCCTGGTGAAATCTCTCCCTCTGGGATGGAAACAGAAACTGTCCTTCTCGGTCGCCATATTTCATGAACCGAAGCTTGTCTTTCTGGATGAACCCACAGGGGGAGTTGATCCGGCAGCCAGACGGCAATTTTGGGAGTTGATCTACGATGCTTCAGAACGCGGAATCACGGTGTTTGTTACGACCCACTACATGGATGAGGCAGAGTACTGCAACAGGGTATCCATCATGGTAGACGGCAAAATCAGCGCCATGGACAGTCCCAAGAAGCTACGGAACCTCTACGGTTGTGATTCTATGAACGCCGTTTTTCAAAAACTGGCCAGAACTGCCGTCAGAGCAGGAGACTAAGATGAAACAGTTCATTGCTTTTATTAAAAAGGAATTCCATCATATTTTCCGGGATACATGGACCATGATCATCCTCCTGATCCTCCCGGTTCTGATGCTGATTCTCTTTGGTTATGCCCTCTCAACAGAGGTAAAAAACGTAAGAGTAGCCATATATGACCCGTCAAAGGACAGCCTAAGTGAAGAGATCGTCCGAAGACTGGAATCCAGCGAGTACTTTACCCTCTCTAAAATATTGGATTCACCTTTTCAGATTGAAGAGGAGTTCCGCAGGGGGGATACGGGTCTGATCGTCCTATTCTCTGACAATTTCTACTCCTCCATACTTCGGGGAGAGGCTCAGATACAACTGATGGCAGACGGATCTGACCCGAACTCCGCTGTAACCGCTACAAATTATGCCTCGGCTATCATTGCCAGAGTACTCTCAGACCGGCTCCCGGCAGGTCAAAACTCTACCGCAACGAGTAGCAGGATCAACATCACCACGAACCTGATCTATAACCCGGAGATGAAGAGCTCCTACAACTTTGTCCCCGGTGTGATGGGAATGGTCATCATGCTCATCTGTGCCATGATGACCTCCATTTCCATAGCCAGAGAAAAAGAATCTGGCACCATGGAAATCCTTTTGGTCTCCCCCATGAAACCCCTGCTAATCATCCTTTCAAAGGCGGTTCCCTACTTTGTATTGTCCTGCATCAACCTGCTGACGATCCTCCTGTTTGCTGTATTCCTTCTAGAAGTGCCTATTGCCGGAAGCATGGCCGCCCTGTTGACAGTGTCCCTGATCTACATATTTGTCTCTTTGTCCATAGGGCTCCTCATCTCTTCAGTAGCCTCATCCCAGGTGATGGCCCTACTCCTGTCGGGGATGGCCCTGATGATGCCTGCCATGTATCTCTCAGGAATGATGTTTCCCATAGAGAATATGCCTTTGGCTCTTCAATGGTTTGCACAAATCATCCCGGCTAAATGGTATATCGTCGCCGCCAAGAATATCATGATCAAGGGCCTTGGATTCTCTTCCATCTTAAGAGAACTGGCTGTTCTGTCTGTGATGGCCCTGGTCCTGATCACAGTGAGTCTAAAACGCTTTAAACTGAGACTGGAGTAAAACATGCTGAAATATCTCATTGAAAAGGAATTCAAACAGCTCAGAAGAAATTCATTTTTACCCCGGATGATCATTATGTTTCCATTGATGATACTCCTCTTCATTCCTCTGGCGGCAAATTTTGAGGTAAAGAACATCAACCTGGAGATCATAGACCATGACCATAGCCGACTTTCAGGCCAATTGATCCAAAAGGTCAGCTCTTCGGGTTATTTTATCCTCTCTGGAATGACAGAGAACTATGATGTTGCCATGAAATCTATCGAAATGGATCGCTCTGATGCCCTGCTGGTGATCCCCTCCGGCTTCGAAAGGAAACTGCTGAGGGAACATTCGGCAGATGTCAATATTTCGGCCAATGCGGTCAATGGGACCAAAGGAGCCCTGGGAACGTCCTATCTGTCTGCTATCATTCTGGATTTTACAGCGGAATTAAATAGCCTCGGGAACAACTCGGGAACGGGCATAATACCCTCTGTGGAGATCCTGCCCCGTTACCGTTTTAACCCTTACCTGCGTTACCCTGTGTTTATGGTTCCGGCCTTGATGGTCATGCTTTTGACCATGATCTGCGGTTTTCTTCCGGCATTGAATATTGTGGGAGAAAAAGAGAAGGGAACTTTGGAGCAGATCAATGTAACACCGGTCAAACGCTTTACCCTGATCCTTTCCAAACTCATACCCTACTGGATCATCGGCTTTGTGGTTCTCACCCTCTGTTTTATAATTGCCCGGGTCGTCTACTCCCTGTCTCCCGCAGGATCATTGCTAACCATCTATGTTTTTGCGTCCGTTTTTATACTGGGAATCTCAGGATTCGGACTTGTCATTTCAAACTACGGTAAGACCCTGCAGCAGGCCATGTTTATGATGTTCTTTTTTATCATAACCTTTATCTTTCTCAGCGGTTTGTATACACCGGTGAGCAGCATGGAACAGTGGGCCCAGTATTTCAGCCTTTTTGTACCCTTGAGGTATATGATCGAGGTACTCCGTCAAGTCTACCTCAAGGGCAGCCAGTTCTCAGATCTGCTTATTCAGTTGCTGGCCCTTTCGGGTTTTGCCCTGTTTTTCAACGCCTGGGCCATCCTGAGTTATAGAAAATCTGAATAATATGTCTGAGCATTGTACTTCACCAATTTCAAAAGAGTCTGTCAGAAAAAAGATTCTTCCAATAAAAGACACAGCAAATGATAGAGTGGAAGATGAAATTCCTGAATACGGTATGTCTCATCAGAGGGAACCTTGAGACAGACATCACATAAATCTTTCAACTTTCCGCCCTGCTCACCCGTAAAAGCGATTGTCTTTACTCCCCGGGCTTTTGCGACCAGCACGGCATTGATGACATTATTTGAATTCCCAGAGGTGCTTAAACCAATGAGCGTATCCCCCTCCAGCCCATATCCATAGAGCTGTTGGGCAAAGATCATATCCGGGGCGACATCATTGGAATAGGCTGTCGATAAAGAGGGGTGACCCGTGAGCGAAATGGCCGGCAGGGCTCCCTGAAGATTTTCGGCCAGATAGTGTCCATGATCCGGATCTATCCTGATAAGCGCTTCTTGTTCATCAGCGGAGAGCTTCCTTTTTTTCACAAACCCCTTCATCAGTTCCCCAACAATATGCTCAGAATCGGCGGCACTTCCGCCATTACCACAGAGAAGGACCTTCTTATTTTTAGAGTAACACTCCTGAAGGATCTGAAAGGCCTGTTCGAAATCGTTCCTGCAAACTTTCAGGTTCTCATGCTCCTGAAAAAAATCTTCTATCATCTTTTGTAATTTCATATTGGATTCCATATTTACTTTAATTCCTCTTGTTTTGTTTTGAGATGAACACCCTTCATGGCGACACCCAATGCCGCTAAATCCCCTAAAGACTCTCCTAATTCGGAGACGACAACCTTGCAGTCGGCATATGTCTGCGGCAGAGATTCTTCAGCCAGTATTTTTTCAAGCTGACTCCTGAAAAGATTTTCATCCCTCGAAAAAATACTCCCTATAATAATAAGTTCCGGATTGAGCACATCCAGCAGAATAGCAAGTCCTCTACCAAGCTGCTGGGATGAGCTCTTGATGATGTTCAAGGCTTTCTGATCCTTTTGATTTGCCCGTAAACAGATCTCTTTTGCACTCAGATCTTCATGGTACACATCCCTATAGTGGTTGCTCATACCGCCACCGCTGCAATACCCCTCCCAGGAACCATTCTTTCCATACCCCAGGGGGCCGTCAGTGGTCAATCGGATATGCCCGACCTCTCCCGCTTGTCCTGAAGTTCCCGAATACAGCCTGTTATTTAGGATCAGTCCGGCCCCCAATCCTGTTCCAAAGGTAAGAAAAACAAGGTTCTCATATCCCCTACCGGCACCCCATTTCCATTCAGCCAAAGCGCAGGCGTTGGCATCATTTTCCAGGTAAGCCTGAATACCCGTAGTCTCTTCGAGGATTCTGCAGACAGGGACATCATCCCAACCGGGAAGATTGGGAGGAGAATGGATGACACCTGTTTTATCATTCAAAGGTCCCCCGCAGCTGATACCAATGGCCAGGAACGACTGCCCCTGTTCTTTCCTTTTGAATTCCAAGATTAGATCGGCGATTTTTTCCAGGTTCTGTTCCCAGCCCGGCAGGGTTTGAAATTTTATCTTCTCGAGAATCTGACCTTCTGGAGTTCCCCGTAACACTGCAATCTTCGTGCCTCCGATATCAACTCCAACAATCTGATTTTCTATCATGCTTTCATTCTCCTGGTTTATCACTTTTTTACATTAGGTATTGAGGTATCCTCTATTCCTCTGGTTCCGATAGAATCCATTTTCATCACAAGAGGATCATCTGTGACTTTTAAAATAAAAATCAAAATGTTACCGTATACATATTAATTGACTAAGATTTCAACTATGTCAACGTAGAATAGAGATATTTCATTCAAATACGTTATATAATGGAAGTAAAAGGCTATGACAGCTATGTTACCGTTTACATTCCTACAAAATATTCTTATCTTTTTCGGTGAATTCCATCAAAAGGACTGGATTGTTAGGGATCAATTCCCTCTTCTTTAGATCATAAAAAAAATTCTGAAATAGAGTATTCTGGAATTCAAGGAAATCATTTATCAGGGGATGAAGTGGATATTACAATAAGGGATATATCAAAACTGGCCGGAGTTTCGACGGCTACCGTTTCCAGAGTCCTTGCTGATTCAGAAAAAGTGAAACCCGACACCCGGAATAAGGTCTTAAAAATCATCAAAGAATATGGGTATGAACCAAATCAGATTGCAAGAAACCTGACCAGCAGCCGGACAAACACCATCGGCCTGGTTGTGGAAACCACATCCAACCCTTTCTTTATGGAAATAGCCCAGGCCGTTGAAGAAAAACTGACAGAAGCCGGATATTTAATGCTCACCATGAACACCAACTGGGAGATGTCCCGTGAGGAAGCCTCTATCAGAGCACTGCGACGCAATAGAGTGGACGGTGTGATCTTAACTCCCATATCATTGGAATCAGAATCGGTCAGATTATTGGAAAAATGGTCATTGCCCTTTGTGTTATTAAATATTGATGCCCAAAGAGAGGATATCTCCTCCATAGGGACCAACGATTACCAGGGCGGTATACTGGCGGGCCAATCTCTGCTCAAAAGCGGTGCTACATCCATTGTCTGTCTCCAGGGATTTCCTCACCAAAGCACCTTTAATAGATTAAAAGGTTTATCCCATACGGTTCGATCTTCCGCAGAGGGAAAATGCAGAGATATAAAAATAATTGAAAATATTCGGACTTACGAAGAAGGGTACAAAATAGGTGAAAAACTGATCAATTACCACCTGCCCCCGGATGGTCCCTTAGGCGTATTCGCGACCAATGATGATGTGGCCCTGGGGGTCCTCGCATCACTCTATGACCACGGAGTGGGTGTTCCATTTCAGGTTTCGGTTGTCGGTTATGATGACATCCCCATGTCTGATAGATTCAAGATACCCCTCACTACCATCGCTCAACCGACCCAGGAACTGGGGAAGTTGGCAGCCCGGAGCATCATGGACCAAATCAGCGGTGTAAACTCAAGTCCCCGTAGCTATCAACTGATACCTAAAATTGTACAAAGAGCATCAACAGTCTCATTTTAACGGCATAAAACGGTTTACTTTTACGCTTAGCCATATGGGAAAGAAAAAAAATCCCCGATCCTGTGAAGGATCAGGGAATTCGCTCAAAAGAAATTAGATTTTTCCCAGACCTCTCAAGATCTTTTCCGGTGTGATCGGCCATGATCGTACCCAGACACCGCAGGCATCATGAATCGCATTGGCAATCACAGGTGCGGCTCCGTTAACAGCAATTTCCGAAATAGATTTACCACCGAAGGGTCCGAAGGGGTCCTCCGTATAGATCATGTGGACCTGAAAGTCCTCGGGGACATCTCCCATCATGGGGACTCCATAACTCCTAAGGTCAGGGTTGATACAACATCCGTTGTTATCAAAAACCATTTCTTCATACAGGGTATGACCTATGGACTTCATGACACCGCCATATATCTGCCCCTGCGCCAGCTCGGGATTGATGGGTGTTCCACAGTCCTGAAGAGCATAATACTTCTGTATTTTGATAGATCCATTCCGGACATTTACGGCAACCTGGCAGAAGTGAGCCCCATAAGGAAAGGCCGAATCTTCCGTCGTATAGGAGGCGGAGCCAATGAGTTGTCCACGCCCCTCACCGGTGAGGCTGTCCCGGGAGATCTCTTCAAAACTGACCTGTCCTTTTTTTCCTTTCACCACTGAGGGGTATTCGATAACAAGGTCTTCCTCAGGCTCAGAAAGCATCTCCGAAGCAGCTTTTAGGATTTTGACTTTCAGGTCTTCCGCTGCTTTCAGTGCGGCATTACCTGAAAAATATGTCCCGCTGGAGGCATAAGCCCCGGTATCAAAACTGGTGGCATCCGAATCACCCGATCGGATGGCGATATCATCCATGGGAGTCTTTAATACTTCCGCGGTGACCTTCACACAAACCGTATCCAGTCCGGTTCCCAGGTCGGCTCCTCCCGAGCGGACCAGCAGGGTTCCGTCTGTCAGCAGCTTAACCTCCGCATTGGAGTGATCCAGTCCCGGAAGACCGGAGCCCTGTTGAATGATCACAACGCCCTTACCGATTTTAACATCAGGATCTCCAGACTCGACCTTCTTACCCCATTCGATCAGCTGGGCTCCTTTTTTAAGAGATCCATCCAGACCGCAACTGATGACAGGGGCGGCCTTGCCTTCCCGGCCTTCACCAAGGCATTTAAGGATTTCCAGCATGGACCCCTCACGAACCCTATTCTTCTCAATGAGAGCCAGAGGGCCCATTCCCAGAGCCTCTGCCAGTTCGGCCACGGCCATCTGCAGGGCATAGGACCCCTTGGGTGCTCCGTACCCCTGGTAGGCACCAGTGGGGGCAATATTGCTGTAATAGGCGGTCACATCAAAATGAAAATGATCACAGAGAAAAAGAGGCAGAGACTTGGAGCAGGCATTCATGGGCACTGTGAGACAGTGATTCCCGAAGGGTCCCGTGTTAGCGTCCACAGTCATATCAATGGCCGTCATGGTACCGTCTTTTTTAGCACCGATCTTCACCTTGATTTTCATGACATGACGTGTAGAACAGGAAATAAATTCCTCTTCCCGTGTAAATTGATAAAATACGGGCAGACCTGTTTGCCAGGTGACCCAGGCGGCTAACTCATCTAAAAGGATATCCTGCTTGGAGCCGTATCCACCGCCAACCCGTTCCTTGATGACATGGATTTTGTTCTCTTTGATACCCAAAACCCGGGCTACGATACGCCGGAGGTGCCAGGGAACCTGAGTTGAAGCATGGATGATGAGCCTGTCACCTTCCATTTTTGTAAAGACCGTATGCGGCTCCAGAGGCGTACATTGAATTTGAGAAGATTCATACACCCGTTCTAAAACAACATCTGCTTCCTTGAATCCAACCTCGACATCACCGATACCGCCTTCCACAGAAGCGGCAATATTCCTGTGAGGGTCTCCTCCTATGGGGAACTGATAAATGACCTTTCCATCCCGGGGATCTGCGCTGCTGTTCTGCTGCTCCAGATCATCAGGGGCACCAACCACATATTCGATTAAACCATTTTGAATAATCGGAGCTCCCTCGGCCTTGGCCTCGTCAATGGACATAACCACAGGAAGTGCCTCATATTCCACATTGATAAGAGCCAAGGCGTCCAGGGCAATCTGCTCTGTCTCGGCAACAACGGCGGCAATCCTATCCCCATGATGCCTGATTTTCTGATTAAACATCCTCTTATCATAGGGTGAAGGCTCTGGAAACCCCTGACCGGCAGAACCATAATAAACATCAGGGCAGTTTTCATGGGTAATGATCGACACAACACCGGGAAGGCTCTCGGCCATGGATGTATCAATTTTTGTGATATAAGCATGAGCAAAACTACTTCTCAGGAGTTTCATATGCAGAGTGCCAGATTCAACCCGGTCCTCCACATAAGCCTTACGGCCCATAACAAGCTGTGCCCCGTCCACCTTACGTCTGGGTGTCCCCACATCTCTGAGATCTTCCCGGAACTCGGGGGCGATTTTTGCCTCTGCAGAACCATGGGAAAATTGAGGATTATCTCTGTACTCTAAGGCCAGTTCTACGGCCTTAAAAAGAGGCATATAGCCATAATCTCTGACAAAAAGGCCGGAAAAAGCATCCCGGATATCAGCCTCAGTCGGATTCTCGACCCTTTCCAGGAGCTCCTTAAGGATGAGAGCCGAAGCAGGGGCATTATACCCCGATTGGACGGCTCCGGCGTCTACCAAGGCGGCCTGTAAAAAACCCATCTTATTATGGGCAGAAAGGGACTCTCCCGTTTCTACGGTATGCCCGTCCAGCTGGGCAGCGATCAAAAGTCCGGCATTGACGGGTTTACCATCCAAAAGAATGGTATCACTCCCGGTAAATCCCGCATGGTCGTCACTGTCCCGGACAGAAATCATTCCCAGTTGAGTCAGAAAGTCCTGGGCATTTTGAAAGTCATCTACATACAGGCTCCGGGTTTTTCCGTTTAAGGTAAATTCAATATTCATTTTGAGGCCTCCAGGCAACGATCGACACAGTCCTGAACCGTGACTCCGCAGAGCTGTTTTTTATATTCTGCAGATCCGCAGAGATCACTTGCGGTAATGACGGCCTTCTTAACAGCGTCTTCCAGCTCTGTACCGGGTTTAACAGTACCCGCAACGAGGGCTTCTTCCACAGAGCTCAAACGGATGATCTTATGATTCAGACCACTGACAGCGATGGCTGCCTTGGTAATTTTTTGTTTTTCGGTACGAAGGGAAACAGCTACGGAGAGAACAGAAAGCCCGCCGGCACTCCGTAGGATATTCTTGACCGCAGCCTGACCTTTGTTGTGTGAAAAACGCACATTGATGATCAGGTCTCTCCGTTCTTCCTCTATATAAGTCACAAGAGGCAAAATCTCGCCCTTGCCCAGTTCTACATCAGCATCCAGCACCATCAGTATGGGAACCAGGTAGGAGTCCTTCAGGTGAGCCCCCAGATTACCTCCCAAAGTCGCCTGATTGCGAAGGTTGCGGGAATTTAGAAACAGGGCCGCTTCCCTGAGGGGAGGATAGCATTCATCCCAGTCTATCAGCTCCTGAAAAGTCGCGCTTCCGCCCAAAATATAATGATTCCGGCCCTTCACACAGGCCTTCAGATTCAGGGCTTCCAAAGAGATATAAACTTCTCCATGAGACCGGGAAAAAGGATTATTGATCTCCGTTCCTCCTCCCAGATACAGACTACCCGTATATTCGGATTTCATTCTTACAGCTTCTTCTATTGTCAGAGGTTTTAAAAACATACCACTCATAACTGAACTCCTCCCTTTTTCCATAATTCCGATGACAGACGCATGCAGGATTCTTTCAATTCCTCTTCATCCACACCGGTCAGCTTGCCCTTGTCAACGGCAATTTCCCCATTGACCAGAGTATATTCAGCCTCATGATTATAGCCGGAAAAAATCAGAGCTGACACTGGATCACTCAAAGCACCGGCATACTCGAGTTTATTCATATTAAAGACGGCCATATCAGCGGCCATACCCTCTTCCAGACGGCCTACCTTTTCGTAGCCCAGCAAACGGGCTCCGTTTTCTGTTCCCATCTTGAGGACATCCGCCGTAGTGACTGCGGCGGCACCATAATGAACCCTCTGAAGCAAGAGAGAATTACGAACCTCTCCGAGCATATCAGAGGAGTCGTTGGAAGCGGAACCATCAACAGCCAATCCAACATTGATGCTCTTTGGAATCATCTCCGTCACCCGGCAGATTCCCGAACCCAAACGCATATTTGAGGTGGGGCAATGAGCAATATGGGTACCCGTCTCAGCCAGGACATCCAACTCTTCATCATTAAAATGCACCCCATGGGCAAAAAACACATCTTTTCCGAGGAAATCACAATCGGCCATGACCTGCATTGGGCGTCGACCATAAACCTGGAGGCAAAAATCATTTTCATCCCTGGTTTCCGCCAGATGAGTATGGAGACGAACGCCGTATTCTCTGGCCAGAGCCGCCGAGTCTTTCATCAGGGCTTCTGTGACCGAAAAAGGACTGCAGGGGGCCAAAACGATTTTCTTCATGGAAAAATCACTTCCATCATGATAAGCCTTGATCACTCTTTCCGAGTCTTTAAGGATCGTTTTTTCATCCTGCACAACCGAGTCGGGAGGAAGACCTCCGTCTTTTTTGCTTAATGACATGGAACCGCGGGTTGGTGAAAATCGCATTCCCAGTTTTTCTGAAGCGGCGAACTGGGTAGCCATGATATCTCCATCGATATCCCGGGGATAGAGATAATGATGGTCTGAAGCTGTTGTACATCCAGTCTTAAGAAGTTCTCCCATGGCCAAAAGAGAAGAATTATACACAGAATCAATATCCAGATGCTTCCAGATATCATAGAGATATACCAGCCATTCAAAGAGCTCGGCATTCTGAACAGCCGGCAGATTCCTGGTAAAGGTCTGATAAAAATGGTGGTGTGAATTCACCAGCCCCGGAATGACGACCCGGCCTCTGCCGTCAATAACCCGATCAGCCTGAGTTTCAGACAACTTGCCTATTTTTTTAATGATATTACCTTCAATTAGAATATCACAGTCTTTCAATATCCCCTTGTCAGCGCTTTGAAATATGCGGCTGCATTGTTTAATCAGTACTGTTTTCATTGGAAACTCCCTCAATTTCTATCCTATTGTTTCCGGTTATTCAAAACTGTCTGTTGAACAGGACTATAATATTTTCAAACTATACCATGCCCCTATTCTCTTCATAAGGCAGAATCCGGTCATGTCAGACATCTTGAAGTCACTGACTGGGCCAAGTATCGGCACGGAATAGGAGATATTCTGAAAAAACATCTCCCTTGATTATAGTAGATTCTGATCCAATAATCTTTTATTTTACACTAGATTATCCTTAAAGGAGAGAGGAATCCAAGTCTCTTCCCACCGGTTCCATGAGGAGATTGTAAACGGCCTCCATTCGTTCTTGTCCCGAGAACTCGGGATGGTCTGTATCCATCCGGCCCAGGGCATACATCATTTTTTGAAGAGCTGCAGCAACGGTTAAATCCAAGCCCTCTCTGGCACCCGCATCGTACACCTTACGGCCTGCCCCATAGAGAGAAAGAATGGTATTCCCCTTCAAACAGGTGGTGACCACTAGAATGGGAATCCCCCTGCTTAGAAGCCTTTTAAGACCTGAAATTTCATGGGCCGGCAGGTTTCCAGAACCAAAACCACCAACGACGAGCCCAGCCAGACGGGGATGATCCTGCACAGCCTCCAAAATAGAAAGGGAACAGCCGGAAGTCATGGGAAGATAGAAGACCGATGGATTCAAGACTGGGAATAGCCTTGGCTGGGAAGCCCGTCTGGGAATCCGGTGATCCTGAAGACGAACGTTCACCCCTAATTCACCTAGAGCGGGAACCCGGAAGGAATGAAAGGCGTTGAATCCATGCACATTTTCTTTCAGGCTCCTGTTTCCACGAAGGATACGGTCTCCAAAGCAGATCACCACCTCTCCCAAATCCATGGAAGCGGTCTGTACGGAATAGTACAGGTTGTTCAATCCATCCGGACCGGGAGCAAAGATAGGAAGCTGCGCCCCTGTGAGAACCACGGGTTTCCCCAAACCCTGAACCATGTAGTTCAGAGCAGCCGCGGTATCAACCATTGTGTCCGTACCGTGAATCACAACAAATCCATCATAAGCATCGTAGTTTTCATAGATGAGACGAGCCATCTCCATCCGGAGTGTGGAGGACATGTCGGAACTGTCCATCCTTTCTAAGCGCATGATCTCCAGCCTGGCAATGTCATGCAAACGGGGAACCATTTCTATATACTCGGTAGAACAGGGAACAAGAGAGCCATCGGCTCCGGCGGTTTGGCTGATTGTCCCGCCCGTATCCAGAATGAGTATACGAGGCAGCAAAGATGAATCCATAAGCAGCGATCCTTAATGGGTTATCAGTCGACAACAACCCCTTTTCTGATTAGGACATTAGCATACAAAGCCCCTTCCCCTGTAGCAATGACAGCAAAAGCTTTTTTGGCTCTTTCATAAAATTCAAAGCGTTCAATAAAGTTAAAATCCTCAAAATCGGCATTATGTTTTTTAACGATGCCCTTATATTCCTCCCAGATGGGCGTTTTCACATCGTCTCCGGGGACAAGCTCCATTAAGGATACAGGGGATTCATCTCCATAGGGATCCAGCGGAAAAAGTTCCAACACGGCATCTAGAATATCGGTTCCGCTGTGACCATCGGCCCGAACCAGCCTCTGAGCGCATGTGGATGATGGAAAATTTCCGTCTGCGATGATGATTTCATCGGCATGGCCCATTTCCATGAGTATCTTAACTAGTTCTGGTGAAAGAATTTTTGGTATTTTTTTTAACATAAGATGTCCTCCGTCAATTTTTGAATTCAGGGCATGGGTATACTTCAGCCCATCTAGCGTTTTAAAACACCAAAGATGGATTGTCAAGATAAATATTTCTTATAAGACCCCTTCTTTCAAGGCAAATCGTCCAGAAATCTACTAAAATGAAGGTATGAAAATGATAAGAATCCTACCAATTTTAATGTTCCTGGTTTTACAGGGTATTTCCGCTCAAGAATTCAAAGCCAATGACAACTTGAACTACGCCCAGGTTGAGTCAGTTCAGGCAGTGCTGCAATCCAATGGAACATGGACGATTTCTGCGACTCTCAGGCATAACGACCAGGGTTGGGATCACTACGCAGACCAGTGGATTGTGGTCGACCCTGAAACAGAAAAAGTCCTGGGTACAAGAGTTCTGACTCACCCTCATGTGGAAGAACAACCCTTCACACGGAGCCTGACAAGACTGATACTCCCAAAGGGTCAGAGATACCTAGAAATCCGGGCGAAGTGTACTCTCCATGGCTATGAGGGCAAGAGGGTCTTAGTTGACCTGACCCAAAAAAATGGTCCGGGATATTCGATCAAAACCCCTTAAAAAGTTAAAATATTCCTGTTTTCTGTTTTTGAAACCCTGTTTCATTTTAATATCTCATGGTATAATTCCTGCCATTGAAACAACGAGTTCACTAGAACCACAGGAGTATAGAATGAGTCAATACAAAGAAAAATGCGACGCCATTGTCAAAGCACTGGGAGAGGTCAAAGTCGTACCTGTCCTGGCCATCGAAAAAGTGGAAGATGGTATCAAGATGTGTGAAGTGTTGAATGACTGCGGTTTGAAAGCCGCCGAAATCACCTTCAGAACCAAAGCAGCCGAAGGCATCATCAAAGAAGCGGCCCGGCAATTCCCAGAGCTGGTCCTTGGAGCAGGAACTGTTCTCACCCTGGAAGAACTGCACAGGGCCTTCGATGCAGGAGCCCAGTTTGCGGTAGCTCCCGGTTTCAACCCCGTCATTGTCGCCGAAGCCGTTCAGTCCGGATATCCATTTTTTCCCGGATTCTGCACCCCCTCAGAACTGGAGCAGATCATGCAGTTCGGCATCAGAATGGTTAAGTTTTTCCCAGCTGAAGCCATGGGCGGAACTAAAATGCTCTCCAATTTCATTGGTCCCTACAAACATATGGGGATCAAGGTCATGCCTACCGGCGGAGTCAATACAGGAAATCTCGGAGACTATCTGAGTATCCCGCAGATTCCCTGTGCCGGTGGAACCTGGGTCGGGAAAGCGGCAGACATAGAATCAGGAAATTGGGACAAGATTTCTGGAATCGTTAAAGAAGCAGTCGAACTGGCGAAAAAATACTAAAAAAATAAGGCTCTCTGACAAAGATATCAGTTCAGAGGGAGAATGAGAAGGAGTCATTAAATGTCAAAACTTAATATAAAACCAGCCTCAGAGTGCAAATACGATATAGTTTCCTTAGGAGAGGTCATGCTTCGACTTGATCCGGGAGAAGGCAGAATTCACACATCCAGACAGTTTACAGCCTGGGAAGGAGGTGGAGAATACAATGTAGCCCGCGGACTCAGACGCTGTTTTGCTAAGAGAGCCGCCGTTGTCACAGCTCTGGCAGACAATCCCGTGGGAAGACTCGTTGAAGACTTAATCCTCCAGGGTGGCGTGGATACATCTCATATAAAATGGGACAAGTACGACGGCTGTGGCCGGGACACCCGGAACGGACTGAACTTCACAGAACGCGGATTTGGTATAAGAGGAGCCGTTGGTTGCTCCGACAGAGGAAATACTGCCGTATCCCAATTGAAAGAAGGTGACATCGACTGGGAAGGTATTTTTTCAAGCGGCGTCCAATGGTTTCATACAGGAGGCATTTTTGCAGCCCTGTCGGAAACCACACCCGCTGTGGTCATCGAAGCCATGAAGGCTGCCAAGAAATATGGAACAATCATATCCTATGATCTGAACTACCGCCCCTCCCTCTGGAAGGCCATCGGTGGTGAGGCGAAGGCCCAGGAAGTCAACAAGGAGATAGCCCAGTATGTGGATGTCATGATTGGTAATGAAGAAGATTTCACCGCCTGTTTGGGATTTGAAGTAGAAGGAACTGATGAGAATCTCACTGACCTGGAAACAGAAAGCTTCAAGAAGATGATCAAAAAAGCCACAGCGGCATTCCCCAACTTTAAGGCCACCGCCACCACCCTAAGAGGGGTGAAATCTGCAACCGTCAACGACTGGGGTGCCATATCCTGGTATGATGGAGAGATCTTTGAGGCTCAGCACAGACCCAATCTTGAAATCATGGACAGAGTGGGTGGAGGAGATAGTTTCGCATCCGGCCTGATCTATGGATTTCTGACCTTTAATGATGCCGATAAGGCAGTCAACTATGGTGCGGCTCACGGAGCCCTGGCCATGACCACCCCCGGAGACACAACCATGGTCTCACTGGCCGAAGTTGAAAAAATTGTCGGAGGCGGCGGCGCCAGAGTGGACCGCTAAGCTCTTACTAAAGAAAAATGAGAACCGGAGTTTCTTCTTCAGACTTGAGGCTCCGGTTCCATTTGTCCCTTTAGAATATAATCGATGACATCTCCAGCGGAAAAGTCAATTTTTCTTAGAACCAGATCTTTCAATGTTTCCAAATGGGACCCCAGTGTTACCAGTGGTTTTTCAATGCTTCCGTCGGCATAGACAGAAGGCATACCAACAGTAGCAAACAGAGCGTTGCACAAGCAGCACTTCCCCTGTTCCGCTTCCTGTGGATCTCCCCCTTTCTTGATAAAAGCCTCTTTGTTTTCTGCAGAGCAGCGGTAAGCAAGGGTTCCATCTTCTTTTTTATATGCCTGCCTCAGGTATCCCAGGTTACAAATCTTCTTTCTCATTTCAAAGACTCTTTTTTCTGCAATAGTATCCTTGAGTTTCAAGACTTTAAATGGAAAACCCGTGGGAGAAGCTTCAGCATCTGTGAAAACTGAGCTATCCCCATTTTTGACAACATCGATAATTTTTTTTCTCAGTTCCGGAAAAATACCAGAGTCCCTGCACAGGGCAAAGGCCGACCCGGCTTGTATGCCTGCGGCACCCGCCTTCAAGGCGGCCTTCAATCCACTAGGAGTGCCAAAAGATCCCGCCAGCCAGAAGGGAAGTCCCAACTCCTTGATTTTTTCAGTATCCACTGCATCTCTATCACCGTAAACGGGTTCCCCCGCCTCATCCAGCATCATTTTTCCCCTGGGAGGAGCATTATGCCCTCCAGCCTCATGATTCTCGATGATGAGACCATCAATGGGACCAGAGGCCTTTTTCACCATCATGGTCGCCAGAAAATTTGAAGATACAATGGGAAGAAAACGGGGAAGCTTCAACGGCGGCAGCTTTGTTCCGAAGAGAGCCGCCGGGTCAAAGTGAGAAAAAAAACTGTCTGATTTATCAGCCTCTTCAACACTGAGTCTTAGCGAAGCATCCTGATTCTCGGACAAACGTTTCAGTATCCCGGGGATTTCCAAAGGGATTCCGGCTCCGACGATGACATAATCAATTCCGGCCAGAAGAGCACCGTAGATTGAAGAAAGAGTGGGTAGCTGAACTTTAGCTAGATAATTGACTCCAACGGGGCCGTTATGCCCCTCTTTGGCAAGGTATGTTTCTGTAAAATTGGCCGCCACTGTCAGTTCATTCAGACGATCATTGTTGTTAATACTAAATAGGGGTACCTGGGCATACTTCCGCCCGGTTCCTCCGGAAACAAAGTATTTGTCCAGAATGCGCTTAGCCGCCTCCTGAAAGGGAAAGGCTTTCAGAGCTCGTCGCATATGGCCCCCGGGATCACCATCTTGAAGGCGTCTGGCAAGAACACCATCCAGGGCTGTTCCTGAAATGACTCCCAACTGTCCCCGTAAGGCGACCTCTCTAGCGAGAATCCAGTTAGAAACGGCAATACCCATGCCGCCTTGTATTAGTTTTGGATGGTCCATATCTGACTCCTTATCCTTATGATCTTTTGTTAAATTCAATACCAGAATAGTACGGGATGTTTGTAAAAGTGTAAACGTTATTTTGACAGTTTAAACAGATATGTCATAAATAGTCCATATACACTAGGTTTATATTGACATTTTAGATTTTTATGTCAATATAAAAACAAGAAGGAGTACTCCCATGAAGAACAAAGAAGACATCGTCGTCACAGGTATCGGAACGTTAACACCCATAGGCTTAAACAAGGATGATTTCTGGAAGAATCTCATATCCGGAGTTTCCGGTGCGGCCCCTATACAGGCATTCACCCCGGAGGGTTTTTCCACAACCATAGCTTGTGAACTCAAGGACTTCAAAGCTTCTGACTTCATGGATAAAAAGAACGCCCGCAAAATGTCACGGTTTTCACAGATTGCGGTTTGTGCCTCTCTTGAAGCCGTAAAGGATGCTCATCTGGATCTCAGTAGTTTTGATCCCGTCAGAGCCGGCTGCATCATGGGATCTGCGGCGGGAGATTATGAGGTATTGGAAAAACAGTTTGCTATTCTCACCGAGCGGGGTCCCGGCAAGGGACACCCTCTGGCAGTCCCCAGAATCATTCCCAATATGGCAGCAGGAAACGTGGCCATAGAACTGGGTCTCCACGGTCCCAACATGGCCGCCCTGTCCGCCTGTGCCACAGGGATTCATTCCATAGCCTCGGCCATGCATATCCTCAGACTGAATCAGGCGGATGTGATGATAGCCGGAGGAACAGAGTCGACAATTACCCCCCTGGTGGTGGATGCCTATGGATGCATGAGGGTCCTCTCAACCAGAAATGAAGATCCCCGAAAAGCCAGCCGCCCCTTCGACAGGGATAGAGACGGATTTGTCATTGGCGAGGGAGCAGCCGCCCTTGTTCTTGAGAAACGAGGAGCCGCAGAAAAACGAGGAGCCCGTATTTACGCCTGCCTGGCCGGGGTTGGGATGACAGCCGATGCCTCCAGTATTGCCGCTCCTGATGAAAACGGAAGGTGGTCGGGTAGAGCCATGGAGCTGGCCATTGCAGATGCGGACTTAACACCCGGGGATATCGGGTATATCAACGCCCATGGAACATCCACTCAGGCCAATGACAAAACAGAATCCCGGGCCATTCAGGGCGTCTTTGGCGAAAGGAGTTCTAAGATTCCAGTGAGCTCCAATAAGTCCATGATTGGCCATACCCTGGGCGCTGCAGGGGCAATAGAAACAGCCGCCACCATTTTAAGCCTTTATAATGGGATCATTCCTCCCACCATCAACCAGGAAACCCCCGATCCTGATTGTCCTCTGGACACTGTTCCCAACCAGGCCAGGGAGCTCCGATTTTCCGCAGCCCTGACCAACTCCTTCGGCTTCGGCGGGCAGAATGCCGTGCTGGCCATAAAAGGAAATAATTGACAGAGTCCTCAGTGGGATATGATAATGAACAAATCAATCCCTTTTAAGGAAGTAATACATGAGTCAAACAGGAAAAGCCGCGGTCTGGAAGGGTCCTTATGACATAGAGATTCAAAATCTCCCCATTCCCAAGGTCAAAGAAGACGGCCTTCTATTGAAGGTGGAGGCTGCCGGAATCTGCGGCACAGACGGACACCTCATCCAGGATACGCCCCCCTACCCGGCCATCATGAGCCATGAAGTCACTGGGACAATCGTCTCCATGGGTTCAAAGGCCAATAAGAGCCTGAACATCTTTGGAGGTCCCCTGGCAGAGGGAGACCGGATCGTCCTCTATCCCTGGATTACCTGCGGTAAATGCGCAGGATGCCTGGCCAGCCGTCCGGGAACCTGCACAGTCTGTGATAACTCCTTTGTCTATGGAGTCCCCTACTCCAAGCTGGGACTGGAAGGCAAAGAAACAATCAGTTCAGATATCAGCCATTGGCCCTACTTCATGGGAGGGTTTGCAGAGTATGTCTATGTTTTTCCAGAAACCTATGTGTGGAAAGTTCCCGATGCCATGCCCGCCGACATTGCCGTGCTCCTGGACCCCATGGCTGTGGCCATGAGAGCCCTGGAACTGACCCTCACAGGACCGGGTATCATGGAAGCAGGATTGACAACTGATTCACGAGTCGCCGTTATAGGCTCCGGTCAGGTAGGTGTATTGTCGGCTCTTCTGGCAAGGCTAATGGGAGCTCGCCAGGTGATCATGATTGGAAGCCGGGACACCCGGCTGCGCCTGACAAGAGAGATTGCCCGGGCCGACCATATCATCGATTATCATCAGCACGACAGAAAGGAACGCATAGAAATGGTACGGGATTTGACTTCCGGCGGCGCCGATGTGGTCATTCAGTGCTCCAATAACGTGGACACCTTTGTGGACGGGCTTGAAATGATGCGCCGCATGGGGACCTTTATTGAGGTGGGCAACATGGTCAACCAGGGTCGGGAGGTCTCCTTTGATCCGGCAAGACTCGTGTGCAGCAAACACGCCCGTATCCTGGGGATGAGCGCCAACCACCCGGCAGCCTTCAATAAAGCCTTTGGAATTCTTGAACGTCATGAGTCGTTGGGACTGTCTAAAATGTTCACTCACAGAACAAACCTGGAAGGCCTTCTAGGTACATTGAAAAAAATGAATGATACGGATTACCTCAAGGGAATTGTCATTCCCGAAAAGTGAAAAGACTTTCACTTTTTTCGTAAATGAACACTTGCCAGAAAGAGAATTCAGGAGCACAATTAGTTTCTCCGGTTTCGATTCCCGGTTGTCTCCGTCGGTCCAGTTGATCCTTCCTGCCCGGCGGAGTTTTTTTTATAATTCAAGTTTGAAAATCAACAACACTTGCCAAATCCACAAGCCCGGGCATAAACTCCGGCCACATCCCTGATACGGCTGATAATCAATTCTTCGGCGGACAGCTTGATCTGCCCCTCCTGCACAGCCGTATATTGATTCGGCATATACTGACTCAGCAGAGAAAGAGAGATACCTCCCTCATTCAGATTTTTCTTTAACAGGGCAACAGAAGCCTGCAGCTCTTTATTGGGCCAGTAGTAACGGCTCCTGTCACTGAAGCTGTATTTCCGTTTGAAATGCTGCTGCTCCGCTGTACCGGGATAGTACTTCTTCCAGTAACCCGGATTTTCCTGCATCACCTTCTCGAGGGTCGCTTTTAAACCTGAGAGTTTGACCCCCCTTTGATGACCAAGCAGCTCAATTTCCATGCTTTCCAGGGCAAAAAGAGCCTCTCTGTAGGCAAAGGTCAACCAGGGACCGACTTTGAGGATGCAGTAGTGATCTTTCACCAAGCGGGAAAGTCCTGTTTCACTCTGGTAGTCGGTAGAGTGAGCTTCATAGACAAACTGGGGATTCCCTTCAATCATGGCACTGAGGTCGGCGGCAGCCTTACTGTCGTAATGAAAGACCTGATCATCTCCAAACTCAACTCCGGGCTGAACAACCAGGCCGATGACCCGTTTCCATGCACTGTGCAGACCCCGGGCCTCAAAGGCGGCCTTGGTAACAGCAATTGTGTTTTTAGCATTCAAAGCGGGTGTGGGAGTGACAGTCTCTTCCTCTTCCTGGGCTCCCCCTGGGATGGGAACTTCTGTTCCGATGATATAGATGATGTCTGATTCTCCGCCAAAGCTCTCGGTAAAGGTTTTTTCTGCAACACTGCAGAGCTCTGCTGCCCGGGAGGAGACAATTTCATCGGCCAGGGGTTTGTGCCTGTCGCCCTTGTCATCGGCGCAGAACATGGAGGCATCCAGATGGATTTTCTTGTATCCAGCTTTGACATAGGCGGCAATCAGGTCACGGGCTTTTGCCATGGCCTCTTCTGCCGGCTCACCCTGCCATGCGTTTGGTCCCAGATGATCCCCCCCTAGAAGGACTTTCTCAAAGGGAAGTTCTGATTCTTGAGCCAAACCTTTGACATAATTGACAAATTCAGCCGGCACCATACCGGTATACCCGCCAAACTGGTCAACCTGATTACTTGTAGACTCAATAAGGACGATTGAACCGTCGTCTCTAGCCTGAAGCATACAGGCTTTGATTACATCCGGGTGGGCAGAGCAGACTGAATATAGCCCTGTAGCCTTACCAGCTTTATTGTTTTTCATAAGATTCAAAAATTCTCGTGTTGCTGTCATATTTTAACTCCACTTTTTTTATGATTGGATTCTATAGTAAATTAATGCAGTCTATATATATTTTTTAATGCTCGATCTATCCCGAAACAACTGTTTCGTGCGTAATACACGAATATCCTTTTCTTCCGAACTTATCAATCGAAGAATTTCTTCCCCTGCGATTTGACCAATTAAGTCTACATCAAGTTCATAAGCAGACAGCTGAGGAGTCGAAGCAATAGAATAATCAAGGACCCCTCCTCCTGTGGAAATCATGGAGACATCCTCTGGAATTGAATAACCCATTTGGTTCAAAACCATATAAATACTAGCAGCGATATAATCATCATGAGACAATAACGCGGTAATATTTTTTTCCTGAATGATGGTTAACTCCTGTTTTATCGATGCAATATCATAATTAGGAAGTTCTATTAAACTAAACTCAAAACCAGAAGAAGCAAATTCAAGGGATGCTTTCTGAACCCCCATTCGCCTATCCAATGTTATGTTAGGTAAGTCTGAACGAGGATAATCCACATAAAGAATTCTCTTATGACCGTTATGAACAAGCTCAAGTGCAGAATTATAAGCACCCTGAAAGTCATCAACAAGCACTGATGTATAGGAATCTTCCAAAGAACTATTATTGATAATAATAACTGAAATACCACGGATAGTAAGATCATGAAATAAAGATTCATCAATATGATGAATGGAAACAACAGCATGAACATTCATTTCAATTAATTTACGGAGAGTATCCTCTGTTCTTATTATGTTATTGATAGGTATAATTACAGGAAAAAAATCATTACTAATGAGATTTTGTTCTATCTGTTTGATTATTCTGGTAAAGATACTCCAAGAATGCATACTGAATTCATCAATTGGCTGAAGAATAGCTATACTACCAAGGCGTTTTTCAACACGTTTTTCCCGCTTTGGAGGAACATATCCCATTTGATCTGCTGTCTTCTTTATTCGGTCAGCAACTTCTCTGGAAACACCTGATTTACCTGACAATGCCATTGAGACAGTAGCAATAGAGACATGTTCTACTTTAGCAATTTCTTTTAATGATACTTTTCTATTTCCAGTTGCTATACCCACGATCTAAACCTTTTATGACTTATTTATGTATTACGTTATCAAAAAGTACTGTTCCTTCCATTGGACCTCTTTTTGTGACTGCTGAAGCTCCTGCATAGTTTGCTCTTCGCAAGCATGTTTCCAAGGACCACTGATGAATGACTCCAGCTATAAATGCACCAGCGAAGGTATCTCCTGCACCGGTGGGATCCACTTCTTCTACAGAGATAGGCTGAGCGTCTATGCACTGACTATCGGTGTAAACCGAAGCCCCCGCTTTACCACGTTTAACAATTACAGTATGAATACCTTTTGTAAAACATGAATCCAAAGATTGCTTCAGACTCGTCTTTTGAGTAAGGAATTCTAACTCATCTTCAGTAACAAATAGGATTTTAGTCTTTGAAAAAAGATCAAGAATCAATTCTTTTAATTTAGGATCACTTTTTAAAATTTCAGGCCGTATATTAGGGTCGAACGAAACAAGACATTCATCAGGAATCATTTTAATCGCTTTATGGTGAATTGAAAACATCTCTTTATTAAAGATTGAAGACCCCATAACATGAAACACAGCAATATCATTCCATGACATAGTATCAAGGTCTTCACTTCTCAATGTACCGCAGGCGGCATTTTTTAAATGAAAAATAAAGTTTCTGGAACCATCGGAATTATACCGGACAAATGCTATGCCTGTCGAAACGTCTGCAGTAATTTTTATATTAGTTATATCGACTCCGTCCTCTTTCAATTTTTTAAGACACATTTTTCCAAAATCATCATCTCCTACAGCTGCAAGAATAGAACAAGGTACTTTAAATTTTGCGACCTGATCAATAAAAATGGCTGGAGCACCACTTACATAGGGTCCGGAGAAATCCCCTGCGTCCAGAAATGACTGATCCTTCTCATTCGCCATTATTTCAACTAAAATCTCACCGATGACAAGAACTTTTTTCATTAACCCTCTACCTTTAACATTTTTTTCTTATTTCTGATGTCTGCATAAACAGCGATGAGAATAATAATTCCTTTTATGATCAGTTGATAAAAGTATGATAGTCCCAAAAGGTTCATACCATTATTTACAATTCCAATAATTAAGGCACCTATAAAAGTTCCGATTACAGAACCATATCCACCGGAAAGACTGGTTCCTCCAAGTACTGCCGCAGCAATTGCATCAAGTTCATAACCTAAAGCGGCATTCGGTTGAGCAGAATACAGACGGGAAGTCAAAATAATACCGCTGACAGCTGATGCTAAACCAGTGATCATAAAGACAATAACTTCTATTTTTGCAGTATTTACACCGGCATATTTTGCAGACTCACGGTTACCACCAACAAGTTTAGTTTGACGACCGAGTTTCGTTTTATCCAGTACAATATGAGAAATAATAAGTAAAACAAGAACAATCCACACAGGAATTGGGATAAACAGAAACCTGTCATTTCCAATAGCCAGAGCACTTGGCAGTTCAATGGGTACAGGCTTGGAATCAGTAAATGAATATGCTACTCCACGAAAGATTCCCATAGTTGCCACAGTAACAATAAAAGGAGGGATTTCTAGTTTGGCAATGATAATTCCATTAATAAATCCAACAATCAATCCTGCCGTGATGGCTGCAGCTATTGCAACAAAGAGTATTCCTGTTGCATTTAGGGTAATCGCAAAGACCATGCCCGCAAGAGCAATAATGGATCCCACGGATAAGTCAATTCCACCGATCATCAAGGCGTAGGTCATCCCGAAAGCAGTAATAGATATGATTGAAACCTGAAGCAAAACACTAAGCAGGTTATTTACGGTCAGAAAATACTGACTCAATAATGAAAAAAATACTGCTATCAACAGTAATGCTAGTAATATTCCCCCATAATTTCTAAGGAACCTATTCTTATGATTAATGTTCACATTCCTATCCTTCTACTCTGTTAATTTCATGAGAATCTGATCCTCAGTAATTTTATCTGTTTGTATGTCATGAATAATTGAATTATTTCGAACCAGACCAACTCTATGGCAAAGGTTCATTATCTCAGGCAGTTCTGATGAAATAAGGATGACGGCAACACCAGTCTTCACAAGTTCCTGAATAACCTGATAAATTTCAAATTTTGCTCCCACATCTATACCTCTTGTGGGTTCATCGAGGATAAAGATATCAGGATTATGTTCAAACCATTTAGCCAACACAACTTTCTGCTGATTTCCACCACTAAGATTGTTAACCATCTGGTCAGTGCTGGGTGTTTTTATTCTGAACCCTTTTACATGTTTTTTTGCCAGTTCAGATTCTTTTCTCCGGTTTATAAATCCATGCTGAATAACATGATCAATACATACCATAGAAATATTTTCTTCTATGGATGAAGTAAGTATAAGACCTTCTTCTTTTCTATTTTCTGTAACAAAAGCCATTCCTGAGTTTATTGCTTTAGTAGGTGTATTTACATTGATTTCTTTTCCATGAATAACAATTCGCCCCTCTTTCTTCGGGAGAACTCCGAAAAGACCTTTCATGATCTCAGTTCGTCCTGAACCCACCAAACCGTACAGTCCATATATTTCTCCTTTTTTAACATGAAAGGAAATATCATGATAAAAAGGGTTATTTGTCAGATTTTCAACGCGGAGAGCATCATCCTCCTGTATAGAATTCACCATTTCAGGGAATGCATGCTGGAGATCTCTGCCGATCATCATTTTGACTAAAGATGCCTGATCAACATTTTCAACTTTCTCTGTACCAATATATTTACCATCTCTGAAGACAGTCACTTCATCGCAAATAGTAAAAACTTCAGACATTTTATGTGTAATATAAATGATGGCACATCCCTTTTCTTTTAAGTGTCCAATGATCGAAAAAAGGATTTTCACCTCTTCATCACTCAGTGAGGAAGTGGGTTCATCAAGAATCAGGATTTTAGGATCCAATCTGATGGCTTTAATAATTTCAATTAGCTGTCTTTCTGCTATTGAAAGACTTAAAACAGGAAGTGAAGAATTAATTTCAATCCCGAAAGAACGAAGTAGTTTATCCGTTTCAACCTCCATCTTCCTGTCACTAATGGAGAAACCGGATTTCCCGATAGGTTCTCTCATGACAAAAATATTTT